>UQNE01000015.1 GCA_900542355.1 uncultured Bacteroidales bacterium
AAAACATCTACTATACGGCTGCTAATTTCCAAAAACTAAATTAGTGTTTGTGGTGGTGTATAAGTTCTCTATGCATGCCATATAAAAGAGCCATTAGGACAATGCGGGAAGAAAGTGGGTAGAAAAATGCACAACATTTCTTAATACTACAATAGGTATTGCGAGAGTAGCATCAGACTATGGTCGGATTCGCTTAATCACATACTAATCACATACTAATCACATACTAATCACATACTAAAAACATACTACGGTTGTGGTGTGTATAGCAGCCAAACAGGGTGCAAACTATGGAATAGAAAGATAAAAATAAGACAAAAATAAACTGTAGGTGGAAACGAGAAAAGGAAGGGAATACTTGTCTGCTTGTTTTAGAATTGGCACTAAATAATATGCTCAATAATAGGGAAACATTCCGGATTTGGTGCGGTTGCCCTGAGATTTATTCAAATAAATTTGTAGGTTTGTAGAAAAAGCAGTAATTTTGCAAGGTCTTTGGTGAAAGACTCGGCCTTCGGGTCGGAACATATTGAGATAATAAAGCATTTTGGTCGCACAAGACAACAGTTGATGAGTTTATCCTTTGATAGGTTGATAAGGTTGTCTTGTGGGTTAAAAGGGAATCGGGTGAGAGTCCCGGACAGTCCCGCTGCTGTGAGTTTTGTGGCAATTCTACCTGATTGATTTGCAGATAAGCAAGTCAATGAAATAGAGCGATTGCCGTTCTGTTGCACGAGAGTCACTGCCGAACAAGAAGTTCGGTGGGAAGACGCAAGAGAAGAAACGAGTCAGAAGACCTGCCAAGTATGCGTGTCAAAAAACGGCTTTCGAGGAAAAAGGCATTGACAGATAGTTCAACAATAAGCAGTGGGCGAAATGGCCCTTGTTTGTTGGCGTATGGATTAGCCGTTTGAGACTGTCTCAAACGGCTTTTTTGTATATATTGGTTATCTTATGGGGCTTTCTGTGCTGCCATGCGGAAAGGACCCGTAAGGTAACGAATATATGAACTTCGTGTTGGTTACTTTGTGTTAGTAACTTCGTGTTTTGGAAAACAAATATATTACAATAATAATGAAGAGATTTCCTTTTTTAGGTATGATAGGCATCTTTTTGATGCTGCATACCACAGCGGTTGCTAAGCAGACGACCGTGCTAATGCCGCAAGTAGGCACACAAGTGGTAAGTGTAGAACCGGGCGATACGCTCACTTACCTTGATTTTAAGGGGTATGGAAAGATAACCGCCGCGGCAGCCAATAGTAGTTATGCCACGACTATCTTCCGTCCCGCACAAGAAGGCTACACCATCTATATCGATTTTGATACGGTGCATGTATCGCAGATAGCAAATAATGCTCCCACATGCTTGAAGATGTATAATGGTGTATTCGATACGCTGAGTGTAACCTATCCGGCAGACTATAAGGGCGTTACAACCACGGTCTTCCCTCATACCGCAGCGCAGTTGGACTCGCTGACCAGCACCCAAACTTATGGCGGTTTGTTTCGACACAAGACTTATCTATCAACCGACGCGACAGGGGCTCTGTCGTGCTGTTTCTCGTCGTGTGCAAAGGTGGTGTCTTTCGGCTGGAATGCCAAGGTGTATGCCTTGCCTAACCGCCCGCAGAAGACCACTTTGGCTGTACCGGACTACAGCCAAGTAGCGACATCGGTTTACGGCGGCGAGAAGAACATCAGTTTGGGTGCGTTTGCTTTGCAGACCGATGGTGCTGCACCGGTAGATACCTTGCTGAGTGTGCAGTTCACCCTAACCGACAAGACGGTGTTTAACCCTGCACAGATTGCCCTCTATGTAGGCAATGCAGAGCGCACTATCCTGCCTGCGGCATCGAACCCGTACTCCAATATCCGTAGCAAGGTAGAGACCACTTTCTCGGAGGCAAATGGGGTCTATACGCTGACGATGAAGCAACCGTTGGAGTTGGCAGATAATCTGTTCTGCTTTGGCGGCGATGTACTAACGAACGCTTCGTGGGACGGACTCTCTACGCTGACTATCACCGGTATTACCACCAAACATGGCACAGTGCCCGTAGCAGGCAGTACGCCTGTTGCGCAGAAAGTGCTGCCTACCATTTGTCTCGAAGGCGGACAAGACAAGACCGTAGATGTTAACCGCTCGGACATCCGCTTCTACGACAACGGAGGGGCAGAAAATAAATACACCAATGCCGCGTCGGCAGGTACGGTGCTGTTCCGCCCGACAACGGCAGGAAGCCGCGTAATGCTTGATTTCCAAAGCATTGCCATCAACTCGCGCGATACACTGTGCGTGTATGACGGCAGTACAATCGATGAAGCCAACTTGCTTTACACCGCTAAGAACGGCGACAAGAACATTCGTATCAAGAGCCTGAGCGCAGATGGTGCGCTGACGGTGCGTTTTGCCACCAAAAGCACGGATAACACGACATCTAGTTACAACGGTTGGGAAGCCACACCGAGTGAGTATGTACCCGCACCGATGGTGATTGCCTCATCGGTGGTAAGCAAAGAAAAGGCCACTCCCGTGTGTGGAGCAAAAAATGTGCAGGTGCTGCATTTCGTACTGAATGCAGAGAATACGGAGAATGCGCTAACGCCCGTATCTTTCCGTTTTAACACCGGCAACACCTACACTACAATCGACCATGCCAAACTCTACTACACTGGTAACAGTAGCAAGTTCAGCACCACCAATATGGTAGCGGAGGCGGACATCAACGCCGATGAATTCACGCTCGCTACGGCTACTATGGCGGCTTTCCGTGAAGGTGAGCAGCATTTCTTTGTGGTGGCAGACATTGCGGGGGCAGCCGCTACGGATGACCCCGTAGATATCAACATTGTGGAAGTGGCTTTTGCGGACAACACGGTGTACAACTCTTTCAACAACCCGACATCGGGCGTAAAGGTGCTCAACTTGATTACCTCGGTCTGCGACGAACACTCCTATAGCATCTCGGGCAAGTGGCAGTTTACGCACACAGCAGCCAAAGCCTCGGACTTCCCGGTGGTAGTGGGCGGATACGCGATGGATATGTGCGACCAAATCACTACTTTTATACCTGCTACAACGGGGGCAAAGATACACATCGAGTTCTCTTTATTCGACATATTCTATGCCAACGATGTGTATGGCTTTGATACCAGCACTGCGATGTTTGTGGTTTACAACGGAAGCAGTACGGACGGAGATGTGCTGTTTGAGGTGAACTCTTTGGCAACTGCCACCGCACTGCCCGACGCGATCACCTCGACGGCTGAAGATGGTGCGCTGACGGTGCTCTTCAATGCCAATCCGTCGTATATGGGCATGACGAATGCCGGAGGTTGGAAGGCCACTGTGAGCGAAAAAAGCAAAACGACAGCCATCGATGTCACCAAGAAAGCAGACAACGCAGTGGCCAAGTATCTCAACGAAGAGGGGCAACTGCGAATTGTGCGCGACGGGAAAGTATATGATGCAACAGGCAAACTCGTGCGCTGACAGATAGTACTAACAAGATACAAATCATTTGGGCTGCTCGGTCTTTAAAGGACACGGGCAGCCTTTTTATTTATAGATGAGAGAACGATAATGATTTTTCTTGTGGATAAGGTTACTTTTACGACCATTCGATACATATAATAGTGTATCATTACAAAACCTATTGATTATGACAATTCTTGCTATTATTCTTATTATTGTTTTTTGGAAAGAAATCCTCACGGGTATTATTGCTTTCTTTGGTGTTATTACAGCCGCTATAGGTGCTGTCTTTTCCGCGATAGCCCGATTGTTTGAGTAGTAGCCGATTTTGAGATGTATGTGCTGATTTTGCCCTGTTTGTGTATCAAAATACAGAAAAATGCACACAATGTGTACTTTTTACCTAAAGAAATTTGCATATATCAAAAATGCGCCGTATCTTTGCGTCAAAATTACCTAATGCCTCTTTTGGAGGCACACAACTGAATACTAAAAAACTCTTTTCTGCTGCCCGGTGGAGATACACAAAGGGTAGAGCAGGGGAAACAAACAGAATATGCGTAAAGATTGGATAGAAACATCAGATGGCAAGTTCGCATACGCCTACAAGCGGGCGGCTATTGCTGCAGATAATGTAGTGTTTGGTTTTGATGGCACCGAACTGAAAGTACTGCTTATTGAACGCTCCGACCGCACGGAGATAGGTAAGATGGCACTTCCGGGTGGATTTCTTCGTATGGAAGAGACCATTGAAGAATGTGCTGCGCGCGAGTTGAGAGAGGAAACGGGTATTGAGAATGCCTATTCGGAGAACTTTGGTACTTTCTCCGCCTTAGATCGCGCCCCCGAGCAGCGAGTGGTAAGTGTAGCCTTCTATGCGTTGGTACCTACTTGCGAGGTCGTAGGCGGCACTGATGCGAAACGCGCCGTATGGGTACCGCTCAGCGAGGTGGGAACATTGGCTTTTGACCACAATCGGATAGTCCAGGCAGCCATACAACGCCTGCGCGAAGACATCGTCTTTCGCCCTATAGGTTATGAGTTGCTCCCCGAGAAGTTTACTTTGCCCCGCCTGCAACGCCTCTACGAGTGCATTCTCGGTTTGGCAGAACCGATGGATAGAGCCAATTTCTCTAAAAAAATACTTAAGACGGGTATTCTTTTAGAAACGGGCGAAACGGAGCAAGTATCCGGACACCGCGGCGGTAAATACTACCGCTTCGATAAGCAGGCGTACGACCATTTCAAGCAAAACCGCTCTTTTCAATTGGAGTTCTAATAGAGAGCCTCTCTCGGAGCCATTAGGCAAAACAATGTCAGACCATACAAATCAACTAATAATAACACATAAATTCAATTTTGTTATGAAAACAAACATAGAAAAAACAGAGAACACTGAGAAAGCCGTGAACGAAAAGAAAACACGCATCTACAATCTGATTGTATTGGACAAGAGCGGCAGTATGAATTCGATACGCAAAGCGGCGTATGACGGCTGTAATGAGGTGCTGAGCGGTATTCGTGCAGCCGCAGAAAAACACAAGGATGACCAAGAGCAGTTTGTATCGCTTCTGCTGTTTGACACCGAGTCGATGCCTTACATCTATCGTTGCACTCCGGCCGCAGAAACCACCAACCTAAGCGAGAAAGATTATAAACCTTGCGCCGCCACACCACTACTCGACGCTATGGGGAAATCGCTCTTGGCACTGCGTAATGAGGTCAATAAGTATGAAGACGCTGTAGGTATGGTAACGATTATCACCGATGGCTATGAGAATGCCTCGAAAGAGTTTACCTACGGGAAAATCCAAGAGTTGGTAGAGAGCCTGAAACAACAAGGCTGGAACTTCGCCTTTATGGGTGCCAATCAAGATATTACGAAGGTTTGTCTTGACTTGAATATCAATGTGGGAAATGCCATTGCTTTCTCATTCGATGAGCAAGGTATGCACGAGGCATGGGAAAAAGATTTGGAAGCCAAAGAACGCTACTACGAGCGTATGCGGGAGGTCAAAGAACAAACGAAAGATATGTGCATAGAGGAGCGCATGAGACTCTATTGCAAGATGAATAACAATGCAGCCTATTTTAAGGAACCTGTTTCACCGCGCACTACGCCTGAGCGTATTGTGAGCCTTAGTCCCGATGAGGTCTTTGTCTTTGGCAGCAATATACAGGGATGGCACAATGGTGGTGCAGCGCAGTATGCCTTGAATCACTTTGGTGCCGTTATGGGGCAGCCTGAAGGTATGCAGGGGCAGAGTTATGCTATTCCTACTACGGGTTGCAGTCTTTTGGGTATATCCGATGCCGTCGCGCGTTTCACCGACTATGCGCGGCAGCACCCGGAAAAACACTTCCTCGTTACTGCCATCGGCTGTGGTGTTGCCGGTTATCGTCCCGCAGACATCGCGCCTATGTTCGCCGATGCTGCGCGCTTGCAGAATGTAAGTCTGCCTCGGTCTTTCTGGAAAATCCTTCGCTGAATCATTTAGAATAGTCAATCCATACAATATATATACTATGTTAGGAGCCATTATTGGAGATACTGTAGGCAGTATCTATGAGGGACACAATATCGACACAACCGAGTTCCCTTTCTTTGTGGAACGCAGTCATTTTACCGACGATTCTGTGATGACCATTGCAGTAGCCGAATGGCTGCTGCATGACTCTGCTCGTTCGCAGCAGGAGTTGGAGCAGTCATTGGTCAAGTGGGGGCATAAGTACCCCCACGCAGGCTACGGCGGCGGTTTTCGCACTTGGCTGTTCCAACCGCAATACCTATACAATTATCGTGATCAGTCAACTGATGATAGTCTGTTCTCTGAAGGTCGCCACCCTTACAACTCGTATGGCAACGGTTCGGCTATGCGTGCTTCGGCGTGTGGCTGGTTGGCGCACTCGCTCGATGAGGCACTCGACCTCGGTAAGCGTTCGGCTATCATCACCCACAACCACCCCGAGGGTGTCAAAGGTGCGCAGGCGGTAGCCGCTGCTATCTACCTTGCCCGTACAGGGGCTACCAAAGAGCAAATCCGCCAATACATCGAGGATACTTTTGCCTACGACCTCAGCCATTCTTGCGATGGGATACGCCCTGAGTATTATTTCGACTCCTCTTGCCAAGGCACTATGCCTGCAGCGTTAGCCGCTTTCTTTGATAGCCACGACTTTGAGTCGGCCGTTCGCTTGGCAGTATCGTTGGGCGGGGACAGCGACACGATTGCTTGTATCACGGGCGGTATCGCAGAGGCATTCTACCATGACATCCCTGCACCTATCATCGATGAGATGCATCGCCGCCTCCCCGATGAGTTTTGGTTGGTCATCAACGCTCTCTATACTTCCGCTGCAAATGCGGTGCCTCAAAAGTCGGCTGCACGCACTCTGCCGGCGCGTATCACCCCGCATCATATTGCACAACTCAAACCGAATGAGGTGTTTGTCTTTGGCAGCAATGCTCAAGGTATGCACTATGGCGGAGCGGCAGCCTTTGCAGTGGCGCATTTCGGTGCAGTGATGGGAAACGGCGAGGGTATGCAGGGACAGACTTATGCTATCCCCACTATGGAGGGGCTGGATAATCTTCGTCCCGCTGTGGAGCGTTTTATCGAGTTCGCTAAAGCGCATACTGAGCAGATTTTCCTCGTTACGCCTATCGGTTGTGGTATTGCAGGCTACGAGCCGGAGGATATCGCACCGATGTTTGCTGAGGCTCTGCCACTCGCTAATGTCTATCTCCCGCAATCGTTTATTAAAGTACTAACTGCCAATAAATAAGTTGATTATGACATTTCCTTCGTTACTCTATATAATCATTGCTGCTTGCGTACTGCTTGCCTTATTTGTCGCTGTCATTGTCCTGACAGATCAACTCCGCCATGTTCGTAGCGAGAATGCTACGCTTCGCAGTCATTTGGGCGGATTGGAAGATAGAGCGCAGCGGGATAAGCAGAATAAGCGGGATGAGCCGCGCACGCATACCGGTATGGAAATCCTGGAAGGGTTTGCTAAGATAAGTGGTTGCCAACTCGTTACTGAGAATCAAGATGACGATGATATTCAATACTCTTTCGTTTATCAAGGGGGAAATTTCTACAGTATAGCGAGTAAGCACATTGGTGATATTCAGTTGTTTTTCTTTGGTGCTTATTCGCTCCCGTATTCCCTTGACAATCTGCAATGGGTACAAGAGGTGTGCGAACGGCAAAACCGCCAATATAAGTTTGGCAAGGCTACTTTTAGTTACGACGCGGAAGACAGCCAACTATCGCTCAATATAGAGGTGGATTGTGTTTCCCCCGATGCTTCGATCCTCAGGCGTTATATCGGGCTTTGCTTTGCCATGGCAAACGATATTCGCGAGGCGTTTAAGACCCCAAGACAATTCACGGAGAAGGATACAATCAACGAAAATCATAAACGGCAGTTGCTCCTTGAGGCTGAGTTGTACCACCAGCGGCAACCTCGGCGTATCAGCCTTGCACATCGTTTGCCTGCGGGCGACTTGTCTTTTATTCTGCTTGCTTTCTTCTCCGACGAAGAGCAAGTGGAAGACTTGCTTGCTCTGACTATCGTTCGCGATAACACCACCGAGCAAATCCGTCAGCGAGATAAAATTGCGCACTTCAATGTCCTCTCTACAATGATTGACGGCGAGGGCGAACAGGCACAGATGCGTACCTCGCCTGCGGTGCTCAGCCTGGAAACGACCTACCGCCACTATACTCTGGTCTTGCACCCCGTATCCGACCTGCAAGGCACTATTTACTTGCGCCTGACTGCTGTATGTGTGCCCTACGATAACCTGCAATACGAGATGCCCGAAGGCACTTATAATCCGCAGGCTATCTCGGTCTTGCTTACCTACGACCGCAATACCGATGCCACTACCGAGCGATACCGTCTTCGCGAGGAACTCGCTAAGGAACCTGCCAACCCATATACATTTTTCCAATATGGATACCAACTCTATTCGGAGCAGCATTTTGTGGATGCACTCGGTGTGCTGTTGCCTCTGTTCCGTCATCTTAAACCGGATTACTTCGGTTTCAATGATGATCAGAAGAAGTTGTTTTTTGATATTGCCTACTACATCGGGTTCTGCTATACCGAGTTGCAACGCTACGACTTGGCGTACTACTACCTTGAGTTGGTCTGCCGGCTCAATCGTTTTGACTATTCCGCCGAGTATATCAACTGTTTGGCGAATGGCTCTGATATTCGTGTGTTTAAGGAGGTAGGTCGTGAACGAGATGAGATCAGCAAACTCATAGAAGAGGTACAGAATGCAGAGGATTCAGACTCGGAAGAGAACATCGGCCACTACAATGCACTCATCAATTACTATGCTTTCTTGCAACGGCGTATAGGCTATGCGCTTATCGAATTCCAACAGTATGATGAGGCTGAACAACACTTTCAGAAGATGCTCGAGCAAGACCCTGATAACGACTATGCTCAAAACGAACTGAACTATATTGCTCAACTCCGTCGTCGCTCGCAGCACTCGGCTGAAGACAATGCAGACGATAATCATACGGACAACCCGAGCAATACAACCGACAACGATAATACGGATAGTGAAGATAAGGCAAACGATAAATGACCTCACTCACCTAAAAAACGCTCTGTATGATTACAATTCACCCTTCGGAATACATATAAGTAGAACGCATAAATTCTATCAATACAATAGCCTCAATCGATGGCATCCATTGCGAGTTGGTGTTCTTAGTTGGAACTTTGGGGGCGTGGAATTTCTTGGCAATGTGTTACTAAAAGTATAATCAACTTCTATATAAAAACAATCTATTAAACTTCCTATTTAAAAAATAAATAACTATGTAAATATGGGACTCCTAATCGATAATATATGGTATGTCTTATGCAGTGCTCCCGTTGCTGTTGTCTGTGCGCCCAATGACCACTTACAATACTGTGGCGATATTGTCATTCCCGATGGTATAGTATATGATAACTATGCATACGCTGTAGCAATAATTGGCGGTAATGCGTTTGAAGGGTGTACAAACTTAAAATCAGTGGTTATCCCCGATAGTGTAGTAACTATAGAGTGGGAGGCTTTCTCCGGCTGCAGTAGTTTGAGTTCTATCTCCATTCCCGATACTATAGAGGAAATAGAGGAATGTGCTTTCCAAGGTTGCAGCGGTTTGACTGCTATTACAATCCCTAATAGTGTAACGAGTATAGGAGATAGTGCTTTCGAAGGTTGCAGTAGTCTTACATCTATCACTATCCCCAATAGTGTAACGAGTATCGGGTGGTCTGCTTTTGAAAATTTCAGCAGTTTGACCTCTATCATTATTCTAGATAGCGTAACGAGCATAGGGAATGGGGCTTTTCGCGGTTGCAGCAGTTTAACCTCTATTACGATCCCTAACGGCATAACGGAGATAGAGGAGAGTGCATTTGCTGGTTGCAGCAGCCTTACTTCTATCACCCTGCCTAATACTGTAAAGACTATTGGGTGGTATGCTTTTTCGGATTGTAGCGGTCTGACTTCTATCACTATCCCCGGTAGCGTAACCGAAATCGGTTTGCGTGCTTTTGCAGGATGCAATAGTCTGACTTCAATCACCATCCCGGAAGGGGTAACATGTATTTGGTATTATGCTTTCTTTGGTTGCCGCAGTCTTACTACCATTACGCTGCCCAAGTCGATTACCAAGTTAGGTGAGGGTGTGTTTAGTGCCTCCCGAAACTTGCAAACTATCCGTGTGCCACAGGGGATGAAGGAACAATTCTGCAAGATGGGTTTAGCCCCCTGGCGCAAACTAATCGTAGAAATATAATAGAAACAATACAACTAATCCCACAAATCTCTATAATTATGAAAGTCCTAATCGATTGTATTAACTACGAGTTAGAGCCTATCACCCATACTGCTTCTGTCTGCGCATTGGATGACGAGGAAAACGAAAAATATATAGGCGATATGGTTATTCCTACAACTGTAACAGACAACGGCACTTTTTATTGCGTAATAAGTATAGGCGATAAGGCTTTCAAAGGTTGCGATGGTCTGACATCTATCACTATTCCTAAGAGTGTAATGAGTATAGGAAATCGGCCGTTTGAAGGTTGCTATCGCCTTACCACCATTACACTGCCCAAGTCGATTACCGAGATAGGAAAGGCGGTGTTTTCCAACTGTGAGAACTTGCAAACTATCCGTGTGCCACAAGGAATGAAGGAGCGGTTTTGCAAGATGGGCTTAGAGCCGTGGCGAGATAAGATAGTAGAAATCTAATTAAACACTCATACACCAATTTATTCACATACACCGATGAAAACAATTTTATTCTTTGACACGGAGACGAACGGGTTGCCTCGTGATTACAAGGCGGGCATTACTAGCACTGCTAACTGGCCACGGATGATACAATTAGGTTGGATCATCACCGATGAGGAGGGCAAGGTTCTCAAGCAAGAGAGCCGACTGATCTATCCCGATTTTGTTATCAATGAGGCGGTTACCCGCCTGACGGGTATCACTACCGAGCAAGCCCGCAGAGATGGTACGGACATTAGCGAGGTGCTGCCGGAGTTTATGGCTGATGTAGAGAACGCCTCTTTGCTCGTAGGGCATAACATCGATTTCGACCGCCATATAGTGGGCTGCGAGATAGTGCGTATGCAGGGCGACCCGCGCACGCTGATGACTAAACCTGCGGTTTGCACCATGCAACGCAGCACTAACTTCTGCGCTATCCCAAGCAAAAGCAGTTATCACACGGGTTATAAGTACCCCACATTGACCGAACTATATACCAAACTCTTCGGGCATGCTTTCTCTGGCGCACACGATGCGCTCGCCGACATCACCGCCACCAAAGAGTGCTACTTTGAACTGCGCAAAAGAGGGGTGATATCAATGAAGAATGCATAATGCATAGTGAAGAATTGACAACAATAAACAAACAATATGAAACGAATTATTTTTATTCTGGTAGCCGTGTTGTCGTGCTACAGTGCTGCTTTCGCTAAGCAGCCGCAAGAACCCTCGTCTTACAACTACATGCGAGGCAAAGAGTTGATTAACAACCGCGAGTATTCTGACGGTATCGAAATGCTCCAAAAAGAGGTGGCGGACAACCCCAAGAACGGCTATGCCTATATGTGGCTGACTTTTGCCTATCTCAACCAAGATGAGATAGGTAATCTGCTGCAATCTGCCACTGATGCCCTCAAGTATCTGCCCAAGAAGGATGCGTATGCGCGTGCGTACATCTATTCGCGTATGGGTGTGGCGTATGGCTACTACCTGAATGATACGGTGCAGGCACTCCAATACTATAATCAGGCTATTAAAACAGAACCTAAGAATGCACAATGGTACAACGACCGTGGGCGATACTATGTCTCTATTGACCGTAAGGATGAGGCTATTGCCGATTATAAGACAGCCTCTGACCTCGAACCTAACAGCGCAGAACGGTTCTATTATCTCGGGAAGGCATATCAGTTTGCTAACCGCAATAAAGAGGCGTTGGACGCTTTCACCAAGGCAGACCTGTTAGATTCCAATTATCAGACTCTCGCAGCCAGAGCGTGGGCGGAAATCCAAGTAGGGAAGTATGAAGACGCAGCCAAACATATCATAGCCAGCCTCGATAAGAATCCACACAACGATGATGCAAGGGAGCTTCTTATACCATTACCTGCTGCAATGCGCCGCAATCTGCTCACGGAGTTCCACATCAAGCAACGCCTCAACCCCAATGACCCGAATTGGATTCTATACGAAATGGGGATGTTGGCAGGTGCATACGACTTTGAAAAGGCCTTGGCGGTTACCGGGAAATTAGAAACACTGATACCTCAGCAGCATTATGCTTCTCTTCGCTATATGCTATACGATGGATTAGGAGACTATGAGTCGGCTTTGCGTGAGGTCAACTTGGCAATGGAGTTGGATTCTACTGACTATAGCCTATTGAACAATCGTGCGGATATCTATAATGATATGGGGCGTACGGATCTCCAACTTGCCGATTTGGATAGCCTTATCGAAAAAGTGCCGGATAATGCCGAATACTATAGCCATCGTGCGTATGCCTATCTTTTTATGGAGCAGTATCAGAAGGCTATTGAGGATTTAGATATGGCTATTGCTTTGAGCGACAAACTCTCTTATCGCTATTTGCGCGGGCGTTGCTATTACGAATTGGGCGATACTCTCGCTGCTCGTCCCGACTTGGAGAAAGCCTCAAAGGACAATGGGGCATACTTTTCACTCCATTTCTTAGGCAACGACTCTCTGGCTACGCAGCGTATGGATAGTATCTTGGTAGCCGACAGCCTTGCCCATTCTGAAACCTACGATGCGGCTTGCCTCTGTGCCTTGCAAGGCAAAACGGAGGATGCGTTCCGATTGCTGACACAAGCATTGGAGTTGCGTAATTCGCAATACTCGTATGCTCGTCGCGATATCGACTTCCGCAGTATTCGTGGCGAACGATTCGATAGCCTGATAGCGGTGTACGAAGGGCGTGTGCAGGAGACTATCCGCCGTGTGAATGGTATGGCCGCCGAGACCAACGCCACTGAGCGTGTAGTGGAGGTGCCTTTCTCGCCGGCTAATGGGGTTACGACCGTGAAATGCTCTATCAACGGGCTGCCGCTGACCTTTATCTTCGATACGGGTGCGAGCGATGTAACCATCTCGCAGACGGAGGCCAGTTTTATGTACAAGAACGGCTATCTGAGCAAGAAAGACATAGTGGGCAACTCCGCCTATATGACTGCCGACGGGGCTATCTCTATCGGTACGAATATCATCTTGCAGAAGATTAACTTCGGCGGATTGGAACTCAAGGCGGTGCGTGCCAGTGTGGTGGGCAATCAGAAAGCCCCGTTGTTGCTCGGGCAGTCGGTGCTACAACGATTGGGTAAGATAGAAATCGACAACCAGCGCCAAGTGCTTAAGATTACCACTAAGGCGCAATAAGAGCGTGTTCTCCGTTGCGGTTAATAGACAGACAATTAAACATATAATTGCCATGTAATTAGCCATTAATTTCTACCATCATACATTGTGTTGGTTCTCCGTTAATTGCTCTGATAGTTCTCCATTAAAGAGCCCTTAAAGAGGCATGCAGACCTCCCCAACCCCTCCAAAGGAGGGGCTTTTTTGTCCCGAATGGAGAGAGTGTAGAGAAATCTTTAGCGGGGATTATGGCAACAAGAATGGCGAGTATCGTCTATATGCGGGCTTGGCAAGCCCGCAACAGGGACATTTCGCGGGTGTCCGTTTTTTTAGCCCGCCCCAAATTTACCCCACCCCAAAATAAGCAAGTGTATATTTTTACCCCCAAAAAAATAAGCAAGCGTATATTTTAAGCCCAAACCAAAATAAGCAAGCGTATTGACACTTTGTCGGCAAATAACAAAGAACGGCGACAAAATGATAATGGCAGATTTTGCGTTAGGTCTCGATGAGGTTTCGACAAGAACTCGACAGAGTCGGCTCAAAGATAGAATAGCAAAATGTAAGGCAGCAAACAGATATTGTATTGTATTGTATTGTATTGTATGTATCGGCTATTTGACGGTGTTGTTCATTCGTTTGTTGAGGAAGGCAATCATTTCTTTGCGGTGATTTATGGCAAAGAAGTGGTTGTCTTCTTTTTCATAGTAGCAGGCCACATCCATACCCATCGCTTTGTATTGTTTTTCGTTCTCAATATAGTTGACGCAGTCTTTGCCTCCGAGCAGATTTACCATACATTTGCGCTTGCCTTTTCCTGTGTAGAATGAGATGGCAGAGATGGCAGAGATGCTCTTAAACTTATCCCCATATTGGTTGTATGCTACATTGCACGCCGAACCGCCGTTGCTGATGCCGATGAGATGCAGTTGGTGCATATCTATCTTGTAGCCGAGCGACTGAAGGAAGGGAATCTGCCGAGTGAAGATACTGTCAATCTCTTTTTTGTGGAATATGCCGCTTAGGTCATCGGTACCGATACTGAGTACGATGCAGTTCCCCAAGTCGCGCCAGATACCGTTGTACAACTGCCAATTGCCTAAATATCCATGGCAGAACACCACCAGTGGATAAGTCTTGCTGCTGTCATAGTGTTTCGGGCGAATGACATATACGGAATGACTCTTCTGAATGCCCTCTTGGTAGAACACCTGTGCATAAGTGCCGGACATCGGGGTGTTGAGGTTTCGCTCCAGCGCACTATATGGTGCGTAGAAATTAGGTATATGACTGCTTAGTACTTGCGGCGCAAAAAAAGTGGTTATTTTTCCAACATGGTTTTGGGGTAAGTATTTGCCCAACACGGTAGCATGCATTCCTACATTCATTATCTCCTCTTCGGGTAATATGGCGTTGCATACACATTGCAGCAAGGGGGCGTGGGTGCGCTTGCCTTGTTCGTCTTGATAGTACAGTTTCACTCTGCCGAAACTATCGGGTTTGGGCATGAAAAGCAGCACTTCCACCACGAGTATTGCCACCACTATCGGGTATAAGCGGGGGTGGTTGTGGAAAGTCATCCATTGTCGGATACTCTTGCGCCAAAAGACGGTAACTGCCAAGAGGAGGAGAATCATACGGTAGTACCAAGTGGCTACGAAAAGGAAAAATGCCACAAAAAAGATGATGGCTGTAATACGCTTTGCAGATACTTTCATTGTAGATATTTGGGATATAGTATTGTAGGGAATATAGGAAATAGATGATCTATGGGGTAGATATTATAGAAAATCCAGATGATATAGGGGGCTAGATGATTTAGGTATTTTAGATGTTCTATGATAGTGATATTTAAGAAAAAGGACTGCTTTGTGGGCAGTCCTTTTTCTCTATTTGGCATAGCACAACACAAGGCTATGACACAAGACGCTAAGCGTAATGGTATAACCGATGTGAGGTTGTATGCTGATTTTACTCCTCGTTGAGTGTTACGCGGCGGAAGTCGGTAACTTGGACATTGTTCTTTTTGAGGATGTCTTTTACCAACTCTTTGGTGTCGCTCATGATGTAAGCCTGCTCTACGAGAGTGTTCTCTTTGAGGAACTTACCAAGACGACCTTGCGCAATCATCTCCACTTTTTTCATGTTGATAGCAGCCTCAGCCTCAGCGGGAACAGTAGCACGGATTTGGCGTGCCTGCTCAGCCTGCTCAGCGGTAAGCCAACCCTTAGCGGTGTTGGACTCGATATGCTCTTCGCTATCAGCATGTGCGGGGTTGATACCTGCTTTGCGGAGTGCGTTCTCAACAGCCTTGTTGACCTCATCTTGTTTGGTTTTCTCGATAGCAACAGCCAACTCTTTGTCCTTTACCTCTTGTGCGACATGGTCAGCATCGAGTGCGATAGGAGCCATAGCGGCAACCTGCATAGAGATACCGTGAACGGTCTCTTGGTCAGCATCGGTGTTAGCCACAGCAACCAACGAGGAGAGTTTATTGCCGAGGTGGTTGTAGGCATCTACCTTGGGAGCAGAGAGGAAAGCGTAGTCGCTCAACTCCATCTTCTCGCCGGTAACACCACTGCGCTCGGTAACCACTTGCTCAACGGTGAAGTCATCGATCTTGGTAGCCTTCAACGCAGCCAAGTCGGCAGGGCGTTGGTCGATAGCCACATCAAGAATCAGTTTAACCATTGCTACGAAGTCAGCGTTCTTTGCCACGAAGTCGGTCTCGCACTTAACAGCCACGATAGCACCAAAGCCATCTACAGCCTTAGCGAGGACGCAACCCTCGGAAGCCACACGGTCGCTACGCTTTGCGGCGATAGCCTGACCACGCTTACGGAGCAAGTCTTTGGCTACCTCGAAGTCGCCATTAGCCTCTTCGAGAGCCTTTTTCACATCCATCATACCTGCGCCGGTGATGTCGCGCAGTTTTTTGATATCTGCTAATGTAACAGCCATAATTCAAAATTAAATTAGAAAGTTTGTAAATTAGGTACTCCGCCGGGATTACTCTGCCTTAGCCTCTGCATCGTCTGCTTTGTCAGCAGCGGGAGCGGCTTTGCGGACACGCTGACGGCGCTCTTTGGGAGCGGGAGCCTCTGTGTTGGCTTGTGCTTGAGCAGCCTCTTCGTCGGCTTTCTCTACCTTGCGCTCCTCGATACCCTCTTTGATAGCATCACAGACAGCAGCCAAGATAACATCAATCGAATTCTTTGCATCGTCGTTAGCAGGAATTACATAATCGATGTTGTTGGGGTTGGAGTTGGTATCAACGATACCAAATACAGGAATACCCAAACGGTTAGCCTCAGATACAGCGATGTGCTCTTTTTGAACATCTACCACGAATATTGCACTCGGGAGACGGGTAAGGTCGGCAATACTACCAAGGTTCTTCTCCAATTTCTCGCGTTGGCGGGTAATTTGCAGTTTCTCACGCTTGGAGATGTTGTCGAAAGTACCATCATTCATCATCTTGTCGATAGTGGACATCTTCTTCACAGCCTTGCGGATAGTAGGGAAGTTGGTAAGCATACCACCTGCCCAACGCTCGGTGATGTAAGGCATACCTACCTCAGCAGCATGCTGAGCGACAGCCTCTTGTGCTTGTTTCTTGGTACCTACGAAAAGCACCTTACGACCTTGCTTAGCAAAGTTCTTCAAGATCTCTGCAGCCTCGTCGATTTTAACTGTGGTTTTGTTGAGGTCGATGATATGGATTCCGTTGCGCTCCATATAGATATAAGGAGCCATAGCAGGATTCCATTTGCGTTTCATGTGACCAAAGTGGCAACCGGCCTCGAGGAGTTGATCAAAATTAGTTCTCATTTTGATTAAAGATTTGATTGTTTGTGTTTTGTTATTTTATTCCATCACCTTTGGAAATATACCGCAACCGACAGATTATCAAGCTGCCGGCAGGAAACTAAACGAGCATAAGAACTCGCCATTAAGCCGCCTTGGGTGTTCCAAAAGAACCGTGTGGTAATCCACGAAGGAGTCCACACGGTTTGGATGATTTGCGATTAACGCTTGCTGAACTGGAAGTGCTTGCGCGCTTTGGGTTGACCCGGTTTCTTACGCTCAACCTCACGAGCATCACGAGTCATAAAGCCTTCAGCCTTGAGAGCAACTTTATCTTCAGGATTGATTTTAACCAAAGCACGAGCGATAGCCAAACGAAGAGCCTCTGCCTGTCCTTTGAAACCGCCACCGACAAGGTTTACCTTGATATCGTATTTCTCAGCAGCCTCCAATTTGTTGAGCGGCTGGAGAACGATGTAGCGGAGAATAGAAGAAGGGAAATAGGTTTCGATGTCACGACCATTGATCGTAATCTTACCTGCACCTTCACTGACATAAACACGAGCAACTGCCGATTTACGACGACCTAATGCATTAATAACTTCCATATCTTCTATTATTTAAGAGTGTTGATGTCAATTTGTTTGGGTTGTTGTGCTTGCATGTTGTGCTCAGCACCAGCGAATACGCGGAGATTGGTCAATTGGCGTGCACCAAGACGGTTCTTAGGAAGCATACCCTTAACCACTTTGAGGATCAGACGATCTGCACCTTTCTCGAGCAACTGAGCAGGCGTCATCTCACGCTGACCACCGGGGAAACCCGTGTAGCGGATATAGATGCGATCATTCCATTTGTTGCCGGTGAGTTTCACCTTGTTTGCATTGATAATGATAACATTATCGCCGCAATCTACATTAGGAGTGTACGAAGGTTTGTACTTGCCACGGAGCAATTTAGCCACTTTCGTGCACATACGACCAAGTACTTGGTCAGTAGCGTCGATCACTACCCATTCTTTTTGAACGGTAGCCTTGTTAGCCGACACTGTCTTGTAACTTAAAGTATCCATTAGTTATTTGTTTGATTGAACCGACAGACATCATTTACGCCCTGTTTTTGCTCACTCCGCCGCGATACTTGCTCGCTGCATTTGACACAGAGCCACTGCCCAATTCAACTGTTAATAAATGATTGCTTGAATGTAGTTTGTTGCCACAAAGGCACAATACACCCGAAAAAGCGTGCAAAGTTACTACTAAATTTTGGAATACGCAAATATCGCTGCTATTTTTCTGCGCAATTATCTCTTTTCTCCTATTTTTTCGATGTTTCTCGGGCTATCTGCGACCAAGACAGTATCGAGACGGAGGGTGGTGTCTGTTTCGAGGGTGCCGATGGGGAGGAGAAGCGGGGGGAGGGTGT
Organism: uncultured Bacteroidales bacterium; assembly: GCA_900542355.1. GTDB lineage: Bacteria > Bacteroidota > Bacteroidia > Bacteroidales > Paludibacteraceae > Colicola. The sequence goes on from UQNE01000015.1 coordinate 18,668, forward strand.
CGGTACAGAAGGCGGAGAGGGTGTCGGCGGGGAAATCACGGGCGGTACCTAACAAGTAGCGGACATAAGCACCGTGCTGCAACTCAAACCGGATGTCGTACAAGGACTTACGGGGAATGCGGGTGGAGCCGGAATCGGTATCGGATAGGGCATCGGGGGCAGGCGTAGTGCTGTTTTGCAAGGTCTGCGTTTGGTCGTGGAGCGCAATCCATTGGTCGCGCTCGGCTTCGAGATCTTTGACCACGCGGGGATAGATCTTATCGAAACGCTGGGGATGATCGGTGTACCAGACGATGGAACTATCGAACTGCGCCTGCGTAATACCGTGTTTATCAAGCACTTGTTGATAATACTTGGCTACAGCCTCATCGTGGCCGTAGTTGTATCCTGCCACTTGAAGAACCGCCTCGGTGTAGTGCATATCGTGCAAGACGGATTGCATCTCTCGTGCTGACAAGACCCCTTTCGGTCGGCAGGAAGTGAACACAACGCACAAGGCGCACAAGAGAATACCTATTGTACGCCGCAATGCTCTGTTTGTACTATCTTTCTGCATATCAGTTACTTAGACGGAGTAGTTTGAACGGATTTATTCTCCGTAGGAGCATTGGGTTGCTCGCCGGACTGTTTAGCGTGCGAATCCGCTTTGGACTGCTTATCGGGTGTATTATTTCTTGGGTTGTTTAGAGAGCGAGTCGTTGAGGTCGTGCCGATAGAAGAGCAAGATGATGATGACAGCGCAGGTAATGCACGAATCGGCGAGGTTGAAGACGGGGCGGAAGAATAGCACTTCGCCCGCGCTATTGTGAATGAGCGGGAAATAGAGCATATCGACCACTTTGCCGTAGAGCCAACCGGCGTAACCGAATATCTTGCCATACGCCACACAATCGACTATATTACCGAGTGCGCCTGCCACGATGAGCGCGAGCGAGACGAGGTAACCCGTGCGGGCTTGCTGCTTGCGGATCAGCGAGCCGATGTACCAACCGAGCAGACCGACCACGATGATACGGAAGAGGGTGAGTGCCAGTTTGGAGAACCACTCGATACCGAATGCCATGCCGTCGTTCTCGACGAAGCAGAGCCAGAACCACGAGGTGATTTCGTGCGCCTCACCCAAGTAGAAATGGGTGCGGATATAAATCTTGAGTGCCTGATCGAGCGCAACAGCCACCATGACTATTGCACTGACTATCAGGCTTTGACGAAGCGACTTGGTCATAACTTAAAGGCTTTGCGGATGTCTTCTACGCGGTTGAGTTTTTCCCAAGTGAAGAGTTCGACCTGCTTGGTGATGGTCTGTCCGTTCTCTCCGATGAAAGTCTTTTCTACGACCTCGGGCGTACGGCCTACATGACCATAGCGGGCAGTTTCTTCGTAGATAGGTTCGCATAGTTTGAGGTCGCGTGCGATAGCCGCCGGACGGAGGTCAAAAAGGCGATTGATGATGCGCACGATGTCGGCATCTTTGAGGCCTTTAGCCGCAGTGCCGTAGGTATCGACAAAGAGACTGACGGGTTTAGCTACGCCGATGGCGTAACTGACCTGCACGAGCATTTGCTTCGCTACGCCTGCTGCGACCATGTTTTTGGCAATCCATCGTGCGGCGTAGGCAGCGGAACGATCGACTTTCGAGGGGTCTTTGCCGGAGAAAGCACCACCTCCGTGTGCGCCACGACCGCCGTAGGTATCGACGATGATCTTACGACCGGTGAGGCCTGTGTCGCCGTGAGGGCCGCCTATTTCGAAGTTGCCCGTGGGGTTGACCAACAGTTTGAACTCGCCTTTGAGCAACCGAAAATAGCGTGCATCGCGGGTAGCCACTCGGGGCAGCACGATGTCGATGATGTCTTGGCGTATCTGCTCCTGGCTGACGCCCGGGTCGTGCTGCGTCGAGATAACGATAGTATCGATACGGAGCGGTTCGTTATGCTCGTTGTACTCGATGGTAACCTGGCTTTTGGAATCGGGGCGGAGGTAGGTCATCTGTTGTCCCTCTTTGCGTATGCGCGCGAGCGTATAAACTATGGTGTGCGCCATATCGAGGGTGAGGGGCATGTAGTTGTCGGTTTCATCGGTAGCATAACCGAACATCATCCCTTGGTCGCCTGCGCCTTGGGCAAGGCGTGTGGCACGGGTAACACCCTGATTGATATCGGAGGACTGGGCGTGGATGGCAGTAAGGATACCGCAACTCTCGGCCTCGAACTTGTACTCTGCCTTGGTGTAGCCGATATTCTTGATTGTATTGCGCACAACCTGCTGAATATCAACATATCCACGGCTGGTTATCTCGCCTGCGACGACCACCTGCCCGGTGGTAACGAGTGTCTCGCACGCCACATGGCTGCGCGGGTCTTGGGCGAGGAAATTGTCTAAGATAGCGTCACTAATCTGGTCTGCGACTTTGTCGGGATGTCCCTCACCGACGCTCTCGGAAGTAAATAAATAGTTCATAATGGTGGTAGCCCTTTTGGGGTAATAAAAAAACAACCACAAGAGACTGTTTGGTCTTGTGGCACAAGGTTTTAGCATTTTTTATTGAGGTTGCAAGCAGTCAAATCCATCCTCCGACTTCAAATTAGACTGCAAAGGTACGACTATTTTTTGAGATATGCAAATAAAAATGCAATTTGTATGTCTATTTCCTCCCAACCTGCCCATATTCCCCCACCACACCCCCTCCTCACCCCCCCCTCTTTGCTTTCGTTCCTCCTATTCCCCGCCAAGTGTCCCCGTCGTGGGGTTGCCAAGCCCGCCTGCCATCCCGCTATCTCATAATTCAAAATTCCTATATAATTTAAAATATCATCGAACCTTTGCCGCATCCTTCTCGAGACGGTATCGGGTTGTTATGCGGTGATTATGCGGTGATTATGCGGTGATTAAGGGGTGATTATGCGGTGATTAAGCAAGTCCGACCATAGTCCGACCATAGTCCGACCGTACTAATATCCAACAACAAAATTATTTGTGGTTCGATGTATGGCTGGGTTCTCCGCTATCGATTGACAATTAACATAATTGCTATGTAATTTCTGTACCCTTTATAAAAGTCTTACAAAAAACAGTATTATCTTCTGTATATATCGGCGGTACCAAGACAATGTTTGCCCAATGCGTAATGTAAGGAGTAGGAAAGGAAAATTGCAAAAAAATGACGGGTGTGGTTACTTTTGGGTGGTGCGATGTCATATTATCTAAAAACGACTTGTTGCTTGCGGAGAATAATAAAACAACTAATGATTTTGTATTGTATGAAAGACAAACATATTCATCACACTGTGTGTGTTAGGGAAAGGTGGCAAACAACCGGGCTGCCAGAAAAACTTAAACAGACATATCTGAACTCAGAGGAGTCTTGGGAGAGTTTTACCGGAGGTGCAATAGATAAATACTGTATTTTGGCAGGTATGGAGACTGATTTGTTTGGCAACTCCCCCGAGCACAGAGATAATCGGGACTACCAACTTACGCTATTGGAGGAGATTGCCGAACGCTTACGCATTCAGCAGGTGATAGCCTTTCGATTTAAGGATGATATGCCGGAATACACCGGCAAAGAGTACTTCGATAGATACTTGCAGTTTCTGCAGATCATTCATAGCAATCATCAAGGTTTGCAGCGGCTAAAGGTACTCTTTGGTGATGATATTGATTTCCACAATATGGAGGTGGACCATTATGCTTGTGGTTTTGGTTGTTGCTACCATAAACGGCTCTATATGCGTTCATTACCCGCGGAGGAAATAGTCAAATTGGTAGATACAGGACCTAATATAGTGGAGCAAGTTTCGCTCAAACAATGGTCGCCTATGTCGATATGGTCACTCTATCTCTTGTATGGTGCCGATGATTGGATCCAACTGAATGGTGCCGATTTGTGTAGAGCAAACGATATCGTCTGCCAAGACCATTGGAGACAAATCTCCTCACCCGGGCAGGGCGTGCAAGAGCCTCTGTTGCCATCCCCCGATTTGGTAGAGGGCTATACTATCCCTTATCCTTCGGTGCGGATGACAGACAACCAAGCACTAATCCATTATGTGTGCCATTGGCAACACGACAATAGATATGAGGACTTGTATGTAGTGGTAACGCGTAAGGGAGATAAGGCGCAGTTTGTAACATATAGTGTCCCCAACCTGACAATAATGAATGTAAAACAAGTAGATAATGTTTGTTATTGATGAGATTCGATAGATTAGACAATGAGTTTTTTTTGTCGCGCGATTTGCAGCACAACCTGCCTAATGCTAATCTTGCTGCTCCGCAAGCCGACCTTGATGCGTGGGTGGCAGAATGCGAGCGCACGGCTACTATTTATGGCTTACTAAAGAAAGTAGCCTTTGAGTTGTTCGAGGAAGAGGGATATTCTCGGAATGATAGGTTGTATTACGATGCGGTGGAATTGCTCAAGAAAGCGAAGACAATGCGTAGGATACAATCTCTGTGGGCGCAAGAGGATGACTATTCATCTGATGACGATTGGTTCTTGACGCGTGCAAACGATTATATTCATGCTCTCTATACAACGCCTGCTGACCAATTAGCATCGTTTGTTTCAACACTTGGTTTCCGAGGTCTCTATCTTACACATGGTATATGTGATGGCTTGGGGTTAGAGTTACGCCAGGAACTCGATTACCGGCAGACTGACTTTTGTGTTTATGCTTGTCGACTCAAGCCCGAAGACATAGTTGTGCCATTCGATGCACATTCAATCTGGGATGCTCTATTGCTGCTGCTGTCGGTACAATGGATGTGGAAACCCGAGATGTGGTTTATTGCGGATGTTGGTGGTAAGAAACTCTATCCGCGAGTTACTATCTATGATCAGCAAGCCTTAGCGACTTTTTGTACCGTCTCGGGCGAGCCAATGCAGGATACCGCCGTGTGTCCTATTTACAAGAATGGTGTATTTCTGAGTCGAAGAAACGATAAATTTTCTGTCAAAGGTGCATATCGGGTGCGTGTTGGAGAAACTGAAGAGCCTCGTTTGCCAGAGCCGCCTGAACATATTCCACCATTCCATTTGTTTACCGAAGAGGAGCAACCCCTCATAGAAGAAGCACGCAGCAAAGTGAATAAAACAGATGATTTGCCTTTCTGACCTTGTGCCAATCAATGTTGTTATCTATGAATATGGTTTTATGCTGACGAACTAAATCCGATGTTCACCGATGTACCAAATCTTATTGTGATAAGTGCACCAAATCTATACGCATAAGTTGTATTGTTTGAGGGTCAGCAACAATACAACCGACGGCAGACTCGGGGGAGCCTGCCGTCTTTTTGTGTATGTGGAGATGTGCTATTTCGCTTGTTTGGCGGTTGATAGAGAGGTAGAAAAAGTAGTTTGTGTGCTGCGCTGATGCACATAAATTTGTGTATGTGCTTTTTTTTTCGTATCTTTGCGGTCTGTTACGAAAATAAACTGAATAACAATACATTAGGTTATGTTTGATAATTTAAGCGAACGGTTAGAACGCTCTTTCAAAATCTTGAAAGGTGAGGGGCGTATCACAGAAATCAATATCGCAGAAACGGTGAAGGACATTCGCAAAGCGTTGCTCGAAGCGGATGTTAACTACAAGACGGCAAAGCAATTCACCGATCAAGTCAAAGAGAAAGCACTCGGGCAGAATGTGATTACAGCCGTTCGTCCGGGGCAGTTGATGGTTAAGATTACCCACGATGAGTTGGCGCAACTGATGGGCGGTGAGGCAGCCGACATCAACCTCAAAGGCACTCCTGCCGTCATCTTGATGTCGGGTCTGCAAGGTTCGGGTAAGACCACTTTTGCTTCCAAACTTGCCAATTATCTGCAGACCAAGAAAGGCAAACGAGTAATGCTTGTGGCGTGCGATGTCTATCGTCCTGCGGCTATCGAGCAGTTGCGCGTGTTAGGTGAGCAGATCAATGCCAAGGTATATACAGAGGAAACCGAGACCAACCCCGTCAAAAAAGCGCAGAATGCCATTGCGGAGGCACGCAAATACGGCTACGATGTAGTTATCGTTGATACCGCCGGTCGTTTGGCTGTAGATGAGCAGATGATGCAAGAGATTGCTGCCATCAAGACCGCTATTCAGCCCTCCGAAACGCTCTTCGTAGTCGATGCCATGACGGGTCAAGATGCTGTCAATACGGCAAAGGAGTTCAACGATCGTATCGATTTCGATGGTGTTGTGCTGACCAAGTTGGATGGTGATGCCCGTGGCGGTGCCGCACTGAGTATCCGCTCTGTGGTCAATAAGCCGATTAAGTTCATCGGTACGGGCGAGAAAATGGATGCCCTTGATGTGTTCCACCCCTCGCGTATGGCAGACCGTATCTTGGGTATGGGTGATGTGGTCAGCCTTGTTGAGCGTGCGCAAGAGCAGTACAACGAGGAAGAGGCACGCCGTATCAGCAAGCGTATCGCCAAAAACCAGTTTGATTTCAACGACTTCCTTACCCAACTCAATCAAATCAAAAAGATGGGTTCGATGAAGGACCTCATGGGGATGATCCCGGGTATGGACAAAGCCCTCAAGGGCGTGGAGATCAGCGACGATGCTTTCAAACCTATCGAGGCTATCATCGGTTCGATGACCCCCGCCGAGCGTGCTAACCCTGCGTTGCTCAACGGCTCTCGCAAAGAGCGTATCGCCAAAGGTAGCGGCACGAGTATCGTTGAGGTCAATCGTTTCTTGAAACAGTTTGACCAAACAAGCAAGATGATGCGCAAAGTGCAGCAGATGCGCCGACGCTAAACAATCCCCCGCAACCGATGGAGATACTGGATAAAATAGAAGGGCTGGAGGCCAAGTTCCACGAGGTCAGTCTGCTCATTACCGACCCCGCCGTGATAGCCGACCAAGCCCGATATGTGCGCCTCAATCGTGAGTATCACGACTTGGAGCGTGTCTTGGGCGCAACCGAGAAGTACAAAAAAGCACTCAACAACCTCAACGAGGCAAAGCAACTCTTTTTCAACGAGACCGACCCCGAACTTAAGGAGATGGCGCGTGCCGAGATCGACGAACTCGAGCCACAGATACCTAAGTTGGAAGAGAAGGTCAAACTGATGCTCTTGCCCCAAGACCCCGAGGATAGCAAGAATGTGGTTATGGAGATCCGTGGCGGTACGGGTGGTGATGAGGCGGCATTGTTTGCAGGCGACCTATTTAGAATGTACACCAAGTATTTTGAGTTGCACGGCTTCAAATATACGGTTTCTTCGTTCTCCGAAGGGGCTGTGGGCGGATACAAAGAGATTATATTCAATGTTACGGGGCAGAATGTGTATGGTACGCTCAAGTATGAATCGGGTGTCCATCGCGTGCAGCGTGTGCCTGCCACCGAGACTCAAGGACGGGTGCATACTTCAGCGGCTACGGTGGCTGTCCTACCCGAGGCTGATGAGTTTGAAGTACATATCAACGAGGGCGAGATCAAATGGGAGACATTCCGAAGCGGCGGTGCCGGCGGACAGAATGTAAACAAGGTAGAGTCGGGTGTGCGCTTGCGATACAACTGGAAGAACCCCAACACCGGCGAGGTGCAAGAGATACTCATCGAGTGTACCGAGACGCGCGACCAGCCTAAGAATAAGGAGCGCGCCCTCGCGCGCCTGCGTACTCAAATCTACGACAAGGAGCACCAAAAGTATATCGATGACATTGCTGCCCGCCGCAAGACGATGGTCTCCACGGGCGACCGTTCCGCTAAGATTCGCACCTACAACTACCCCCAAGGGCGTATCACCGACCATCGTATCGGCTACACGGTGTACAACCTGCAAGCCTTTATGGACGGCGACATCCAAGGCGTCATCGATGCTCTGCAAGTGGCAGAGAACGCCGAGCGTATGAAAGAGAGTGAACTATAGCATACCAATGCACACTCTATTGCACAGACCTACACAATATGTTCTGCAAATCTTACATTCGCATTAGGATAGCATAAATCTGCATAACATCTATGTGACATATACGAGTATCAGAAACGCCGATTGGGGAACTAATCGGCGTTTTTTGTTTCTTTTTTTGCGCTTTATGGGTTTGGTCGGTTCTATCCGTTGCTTCTCTTTGGATACTATCCAATCGATACTAAAATCGTACAGATAGCGTGTTTTAGGGCTATTTTGCCATAATTGCGTCAGTTTTTCCACATAGTTCTCGATATTATGCTGTACCTTTGCAGCGTTGAAATATGCAAAGTAGAGTTTGCAAACTTGACAATAGAACAACAAAACCATATAAAACTCAACACAATGAAATCATTTATGGATAAGGACTTCTTGTTGCAGACCGAGACTGCACAAGAACTCTATCATGAGCATGCGGCTAAAATGCCTATTATCGACTACCACTGCCATCTCATCCCGCAGATGGTGGCAGAGAACAAGCGTTTTGAGTCGATTGCACAGATTTGGCTGATGGGCGACCACTACAAATGGCGTGCAATGCGCTCCAACGGAATAGATGAGCGTTACTGCACAGGTAAGGATACTACCGACTGGGAGAAATTTGAGAAATGGGCAGAGACCGTACCTTACACTTTCCGCAACCCGCTTTACCACTGGACTCACCTCGAACTCAAGACGGCTTTTGGTATAGAGAAACGCCTCAATCCGGAGACGGCTCGTGAGATTTACGACGAGTGCAACCATCAGATTGCCACCGACCCTAAGTTCTGTCCGCGCGGTATGATGGAGCATTACCATGTAGAGATCGTCTGCACCACCGACGACCCAGCTGATTCGCTCGAATGGCATAAGGTAGTGGCTGCTGACCCCACCTGCAAAACGCGTATGCTCCCCGCTTGGCGTCCCGATGCAGCAATGAACATCGAGGCGGCTACTTGGAAAGCCTATATCGAGCGTCTCTCGCAGGTAAGCGGAGTGGAAATCCGTTCGTTTGCCGACCTTACCGACGCGCTCCAAAAACGCCACGATTTCTTCCAATCGATGGGCTGCCGCTTGTCGGATCACGGTATCGAGGAGTTCTACGATGAGCCTTATACCGAGGCTGAGATTGACGCTATTATGGATAAGGCACTTGCCGGCAAAACGCTGAGCGTCAGTGAGATCCGTCAGTACAAGCACGCTTTCTTGCATACGCAGGCGGAGATGGACTATGCAGCCGGTTGGACGCAGCAGTACCACTACGGGGCTATCCGCAACAACAATACCAAGATGTTCCAACTGCTCGGTGCAGACACCGGTTTCGACTCGATTGGTGAGTTCACTACGGCAAAAGCCATGGCGCACTTCCTCGATGAGATGAATATGGAGGGCAAATTGGCAAAGACTATCCTCTACAACCTCAATCCTTGCGCTAATGAGGTGATTGCCACTATGTTGGGCAACTTCCAAGACGGCTCTGTAGCAGGTAAGATTCAGTTCGGTTCGGGCTGGTGGTTCCTCGACCAAAAGGACGGTATGGAGAAGCAGATGATGGCACTCTCTAACCTCGGTTTGCTGAGCCGTTTTGTAGGAATGCTCACCGATAGCCGTTCCTTCCTCAGTTACCCGCGCCACGAGTACTTCCGTCGTACACTGTGTAATATCCTCGGCAATGATGTAGAGAATGGTATGATTCCTTACACAGGTTACGAGAAAGCACGCCTCCAACAGATGGTGGAGGATATTTGCTACAACAACGCTAAAAACTATTTCAATTTCTAAATAATATGGAGAGGGCGGCACTCGTGTGTTGTCCTCTCCTTATTGCTTTTGATGAGGCGTCGTTTCTCTTTCTTTCTGTTGCTTTTGAATGTTGCATCGTGTGTGGCAGCACAGGGAGTGTCCCCGAGTTGCACCATAGATACCATAGCCAAGAATGGTTGCACGGTTACTTGGTATCGTCCGGATGGTGGTTTTGAGGTGATACACTATTCCGTATTCGATACCACCGACTGGAAAAGCAGCAAAAACAAAAGGGAAGGTGAGTCGATTGCATATCGTTCGGACAGCACCATAGCCTGCCGAAAGACCTATCATAATGATAAGTTGGACGGCAGAACTACTTGGTATTACCATAGCGGAGAGCCTTATACTTTGCTCTATTATAAAAAAGGAACACTTAAGAAGGTAGAGAACTACTACCGCAACGGACAACTGAAACGCATAGAACACTACAAGAAACAATGGCAAAGTCTTGGCGGGCAATGCTTTGATTCTTTAGGCGTAGAAGTTGATTTTACTCCGTTTCGCATAGACCCGCAGTTTGTGGGAGGAGAGGAGGCTCTGCGCTTGTACATATTATCTAAGATATATTGTCCGCCTACTGTTACTGAACAATGTGTAACCATAGTGTCTTTTTCAATAGATAAAGAAGGTTATCCGACGGAAGTAAAGATGTATAAATCAAGCGGGTACGAGTATCTTGATAAACAAGCCGTTCGTGTCGTTTGGAATATGCCGCCTTGGATACCCGGCACATTGGATGGTCGGGTGCAAAACCTTCAAATGCGATTGCCTATCAAATGGTATCCCTCTACCAAAGAGGAAATCACCAAAAGCAAGAAATAACAAGCAAAACTAAACAACATTACTACTAATAAATCATGGCAAAAATTGTTACTTTGGGCGAGATTATGCTTCGCCTTTCACCGAATGGCAACGACCGTTTCATTCAAACAGAGAGTTTTCGTATCATCCCGGGTGGCGGTGAGGCCAATGTGGCTATCTCTTGCGCCAATTTCGGGCACGATGCGTATTTCGTAAGCAAACTGCCGAAGCATGAGATTGGTCAGATTGCCGTCAATGCATTGCGTCGCTATGGCGTGAATACCGAGTTTGTGGCTCGTGGTGGCGACCGTGTAGGTCTCTACTATGCCGAGACGGGCGCTTCTATGCGTCCTTCTAAGGTTATCTACGACCGTGCTCACTCCGCTATCGCAGAGGCAGACCCCTCCGATTTTGATTTCGATGCAATTATGGAAGGTGCGCAGTGGTTCCACTGGAGCGGTATCACCCCCGCTATCTCCGATAAGGCTGCCGAACTGACTCGCTTGGCTTGTGAAGCCGCTAAACGCCACGGCGTAACCGTTTCGGTGGACCTCAACTTCCGCAAGAAACTCTGGACGAGCGAGAAAGCCATCTCTGTAATGCGTCCGCTGATGAAATATGTAGATGTATGTATCGGCAATGAGGAAGATGCACAACTCTGCCTCGGCTTCAAGCCCGATGCAGATGTAGAGGGCGGTCAGACCAACGCCGAGGGCTACGAAGGTATCTTCCGTCAGATGCAGCAAGAGTTCGGCTTCAAGTATGTCGTTTCTACGCTCCGTGAGAGTTATTCGGCTACCTTCAATGGTTGGAAAGCCCTCATCTACAACGGCAAAGAGTTCTACCAATCGAAACGCTACGAGATCAATCCTATCATCGACCGTGTAGGCGGTGGCGACTCGTTCTCGGGCGGTTTGATCCATGGTTTGCTCACCAAGAAGACACAAGGCGAGGCATTGGAGTTTGCTGTGGCTGCCAGCGCACTGAAACATACTATCAACGGTGATTTCAACCTCGTTTCGGTAGAGGAAGTAGAGGCTCTTGCCGGAGGTAACGCCAATGGCCGTGTACAACGATAATCATAAAGCAATAGATAATTATGGCAAAGTTTGATAAGTTGGCTGTAATGGCCAAGATAGGTGAGACGGGTATGGTACCTGTCTTCTACAACAAGGACTTGGCTCTCTGCAAGAATGTAGTAAAGGCTTGCTACGAGGGCGGTGTTCGTGCTTTCGAGTTTACCAACCGTGGTGATTTTGCACACGAGATATTCGGTGAGTTGGTTAAGTGGGCTGCTACGGAATGCCCCGAGTTGGCTCTCGGTGTAGGTTCTGTAGTAGATGCACCTACGGCTGCGCTCTATATCCAACTGGGTGCCTGCTTTGTGGTAGGTCCGTTGTTCAACCCCGAGATTGCACCGGTATGCAACCGTCGTCTGATCCCTTACTGCCCGGGTTGCGGTACGGTATCGGAGATCGGCAAAGCGCAAGAACTCGGTTGCGACCTTACCAAGTTGTTCCCCGGCGATGTCTATGGTCCGAATATGGTGAAGGGTCTCAAAGCCCCGATGCCGTGGTCGAAGATTATGGTTACCGGCGGTGTGGCACCTGAGAAAGAGAACCTCGAAAAATGGTTCAAAGCAGGTGTTTACTGCGTGGGAATGGGCTCTAAGTTGTTCCCCAAAGAGGTGATAGCCGCTGCCGACTGGGCATATATCACCAACAAATGCAAAGAGTGTCTTGAGGTAATCAAGGCCGCTCGATAAGTAATACCAAACCGTCCCCGCCTCTCCTTATATATTAAGAGGGTGGGGAGGTTTCTAAAAACACATCTATGTCAACACAAACAAAACTTATGACCAACTGGCGTTGGTGGTTATGCTCGCTGCTCTTTGTGGCTACTACCATTAATTATCTTGATCGCCAGGTTCTATCCCTCACCTACGAGGAGTTTATCAAACCGGAATTCCACTGGACTGATGACCACTATGGTACCATCACCAGTCTATTCTCTATATTCTATGCTATCGCTTGCTTGTTCGCAGGTAAGTTCGTCGATTGGATGGGCACCAAGAAGGGCTATATGATTGCCATCGGTGTTTGGTCGGCAGGCGCATGTATGCATGCGGCTTGCGGTTGGGCTACCGCGCATATCGAAGGCTTAGGCAGTGTAGAGGCTATGCGTGCCGTAGAGGCAGGGTCAAATGTAGCCTTAGCCGTGGCGACCACTTCGGTCTATCTGTTCCTGCTATGCCGAGGAATCTTGGCGCTTGGTGAGGCGGGCAACTTCCCCGCTGCTATCAAGGTTACGGCAGAGTATTTTCCTAAGAAAGACCGTGCTTTTGCCACCTCGCTCTTCAATGCAGGTGCGTCGGTAGGCGCATTGGCTGCACCGCTCTGCATCCCGCCTTTGGCTAAGCACTTAGGTTGGGAGATGGCGTTTATCATCATTGGTGCGCTCGGTTTTATTTGGATGTTCTTCTGGCAGTTTATGTACGACAAGCCGGAGAAAAGCAAGCATGTGAATGCTGCCGAATTGGCATATATCCACCAGGACGATGCTGCTGAGGCGGCAGGCGACAAGGCACAGTCCGCTACCGAGGAGAAGGCCATCCCGATGTATAAGTGCTTCGGCTATAAGCAGACTTGGGCGTTTATCGCCGGTAAGTTCTTTACCGACGGTGTATGGTGGTTCTTCCTTTTCTGGGCACCGTCGTACTTCCAAAACCAGTTCGGCTACAAGGCTTCGAGTCCTATGGGACAAGCCCTTATCTTTACCCTCTATGCTATCGTTACCGTTATCTCTATATTCGGCGGTTATCTGCCTAAGTTGTTCGTAGAGAAACGCGGTATGGAGCCGTATAGCGGCCGAATGTTGTCGATGTTGCTCTTTGCTTTCTTCCCGATGGTAGCCTTGTTGGCTCAGCCGCTCGGTGCGTTTAGCGCATGGTGGCCCGCTATCTTGATTGGCTTGGCAGGTGCAGGACACCAGGCTTGGTCTGCCAACCTGTTCTCTACCGTAGGCGATATGTTCCCAAAATCAACCATCGCTACCATCACGGGTATCGGTGCTATGGCAGGCGGTATCGGTTCGATGATTATCCAAAAGACCGCCGGTAAACTCTTTACCTATGCAGAGACCGCAGGCGATGCATTCCAATTCCTCGGTTTCACGGGTAAACCCGCAGGCTATTTTATTATGTTCTGCTTCTGCGGTTTGGCTTATCTGATTGCTTGGTCGATTATGAAAGCCCTTGTGCCGAAGTACAGTCCTATCAAAGGTTAATAAATAGTGATATGCAAGAGAGGTTGATTCCGTTGTGAGTCAACCTTTTTTGTATATCTTTATCGGCTCTATAATCTATTTTAGCACGATTTTTGTTGCTACCACATCTGATGATACAAGAACAAGAGATATTGCGTAGGCGTGATATGCGGGATGTGTTTACTTTCACTATCGACCCCGCTGACGCCAAAGATTTTGATGATGCCCTGTCGTTCGCTCATACCGACGACGGCTTGTTGCAGATAGGTGTTCACATAGCCGATGTAACCCACTATGTGAAGCCCGGTTCGGATATTGACGACGAGGCGTATCGCCGTGGAACGAGCGTTTATCTGGTGGACCATGTTGAGCCGATGTTGCCGGAGGAGTTGTGCAATTTTCTATGCTCGCTTCGCCCGAACGAGGAAAAACTCTGTATGTCGGTTATCTTTTCGATGACGCCCGAGGGCGAGGTGAAGAAAGCCAAACTATGCCGCACCGTGATTTGCTCCAATGCGCGTCTTAACTACGATGAGGCAGAGCAGATTATTGAGGGCAAGGCGGAGAAAGAGTATGCCCCCGCTTTGGTGGAGGCTATCCTGACGCTCAACGATGTAGCCAAATGCTTGCGCCGTAAGCGTTTCGCAGAAGGCTCGCTCTACTTGGAGCAGGACGAGATGCATTTCCGATTAGACGAGGAGGGCGAACCGATAGAGATTTATTTCGAGAAACCCAACGATGCACACCACTTGATAGAAGAGTTTATGCTGCTTGCCAATCGCACTGTAGCCACTATGGTCGGCAAGAAACCGTTTGTCTATCGTATCCACGATAAACCCGATAAAGACAAACTAAAAGAACTGGGCGAGTTTAAGAAGCGTATGGGCGATAAGGTGCAACCGCAAGTGATAGAGATACTTACGGTGCGTGCTATGGCAAAGGCGGTCTATTCGACGCACAACATCGGGCATTATGGTCTGGCGTTCTCCCACTACACCCATTTCACTTCGCCTATCCGACGCTATCCCGATATGCTGGTGCATCGCCTGCTCGATAAGTATATCTTGAGCGGCAAAGGCGAGAGTTGGTCGCTTGAGGAATTGGAAGAGATGGCTCGCCATTGTACCGATATGGAGATACAGGCGCAGACGGCGGAGCGCGATTCTATCAAGGAGTATCAAGCCCGCTGGATGCATAAGTTCGTGGGGGAGGAGTTTGACGGACATATATCCGGCGTAACGGACTTTGGTATGTTTGTGCAGATCGATGAGAACCGCTGCGAGGGGCTTATTCGTATGAATGCGATACGCCGTGGCGAGTATATGCAGTATGACGAGAAGAACTATCGCCTGATAGCGGCTCGGTCGGGGGAGACTTTTACCTTAGGTGATCCGCTGCGTGTGCGTGTGGTGCGTGCCGATGCCGAGAAACGGCAAGTCGATTTTATCCTTGCCGATGAGGCAGACAAGCAGCAGCCTGCTACGCCTAAGACCACAAAACCGAGACGCAACACTAGGGATTCCCGAACAAAAGGCTCCAAAACAAGGGCACCCAAGCCAAAGACATCATCCGGGAAACGCCGCCCGCGTATCTCTAAGAAGTAGGTTATGCGCCGTTAATGAACATATAATTGCCATGTAATTAGACATGTAATTTAGAGAAACCCTTTCAAGTCCCATTCGGAGGAGGGGCAGAAAAGGCGTATCAACAAAAAGAGAGTGTCCGCAAGTTGCAGGCACTCTCTTTTCATTTTTCTATTGTATAGGGCTTTTCTCTATCTTTTTGCTAAACCGACTGTGAGCCGTTTTTGTCGAGACCTTGTCGAGACCTCATCGAGACCTAAGGTGCAGTATGCCAAATATCATTTTGTTAGTTTTAAGTGCATATTCCTTACAAATTGTAGGTTGCGTGGTTAGTTCTTGGGTTTGGTATGTGCCACCACACGGATACTCACTTCGTACAACAAGTACAGCGGCACAGTAACCAGTAGTAGCGTAAACACATCTGCCGTGGGGGTGATGATTGCCGCCAAGATACACAGAACCACAAACGCATGCTTGCGGTACCGGCGGAGCAAGGGGGTATCGATGAGCCCTAACTTAGCCAAGAAATATGCCACGATAGGTATCTCGAATAGTATGCCCATCAGCAGCGACAGCACTAAGAGCGTGGACATATACGACTTGAGCGCAATCTGATTGACCACCGCCTCTTGCACCTGATAGGTACTCAGAAAGCGGAAAGCGAAGGGGAAGATGACGAAATAGTTGAGCAACACTCCGAGCGCAAACAACACAACGCCAAAACCAATCAGCATCACCGAATATCGCCGTTCCTGTTTGTACAACGCAGGCGCAATAAAACCATAGAGTTGAATTATCAAATACGGACACGCCACTACGCAGCCGAACACCAATGCCGCCTCAAGGTGCACCATAAACTGCGATGCCAGTTCAGTGTTGATGAACTGCGTTTGGAAGTCGCCCAAGCAGAGCGAACTCCAGCCCGTCAGTTCCGCCAATCGGCACAAGCCTCGATAGAGCGCAAAGTTCGACCGCGAGGGGGCAAACAGCACATCAAAGAGCGTATCCTTGAAGCAGAAAGCCCCCACGGCACACACCGCCCATACGATAAGACAACGGAAGATGACCTTTCGGAGCACATCCACATGCTCCCAAAAGGTCATTTTCTGCTCATTGTTTGGCTTGCTCATTGTGCGGGGCGGTAGGCTGTTGCGGTTGCTGGTCGGCAGCAGGTTGCTGCGGCTGATTTGCCGAGGGCTGTTGGGGTTGCTGCGACGAGGATGGTTGAGCCTGCTGCGACTGTCGGGGAGTGTCGAGCGGATGCTTGATTTCGCCCTCGATGTCGCTCATACCCTCTTTGAACGAGCGCACGCCTTTGCCCAAGCCGCGCATGAGTTCGGGTATTTTCTTGCCACCGAAAAGCAGCAGCACAATCAGCACGATGAAGATAATCTCCGGTGCTCCAATCATAAGTAGTTGCATATTGTTATTAGACTTTGACTCCCACCAAGCCCCTTCAGAGAGGGGGGATGTGGGAGTTGGGTTGATGTTTATTGGTTACTTTTGCTCGGGGGTATTGAGGAATATCTCGCAGGTCTCGAAGTTGATTTCCCAGTTGCCGCCATCGCAGGACTCCCACCGGTATTTCTGCGCCATGGTATCCCACCACTGTTGGAAGCGGGTGCCTGTCTCGCCCATGTCGCGGACAAGTTTCTCGTATAGTTCGCTGTTGTCGGCAGTGAGGATCTTTGCCAACTCGTTGAGACCATTGCGACGCTCAAAGAGGATCTGAATCTCGTTTTTCTCTTCAGGGGTTACCTGACCTACTAATTTCTTCATATTTTTGTTGATTTTTGTATAGATAGTATAGGGATTCTAGAAGGTATAGAGGATCTAGGTATTCTAGATAATCTAGGAGATCTAGAGGATCTAGATGTTCTATATTTCTAGGTGGCTTTGCCACTATTAATTCTTAATTCATAATTCTTAAGTGCCTCCCTTACCATTCCTCTCGTACATCGAAGGGGTCGAGGTAAGTGATGGCGGGTATGTCGTGCTCGAAGCGGAAGCCGTCGGCGATGAGGCGTTGCTGTAAGTCGCGCGAGGCGTTGCGTTCCAAGTGGGCAAGCACGCACTGCTGGTGTGAGGGGGTGTTGGCGTCCATTGTCAGGCGGTCGTTGAGCCATAAACAACGGTGGCAATGATAAGCATCGCACTTGCGACAAAGTGGCGCATGGTCAAGTTCCAGCAGTTGCTTGTTGGCTATCTGCAAACCGCCATCCAAGTCGCCCTCCGACCGCGAAGCGTCTTTCGTGCTGTGGTTCATACGGTTAGAAATCCCCATTTGCTCATCGTAGTAAAATGCCGGACAGAGATAAAACTTCCCGTTGGGTGCCACCGTGATATTGCCGGTACCCGCCTCGCAGTTGTGCATCTCAGTCAGCACAAGGCGATCGGTCAGCATGTTCACCTGTGTCGGATTCTCTTTCTTGTAGAGATTAGCCAACACGGCATTTAGTGTCTCCAATGCCTTTTTGTAGTCCTCTGCCTGCTCATCGCGGAAAGTCGCTATATCCGTCAAACAGATATTCAGCCGCTCCACTTGTGGCAGCAGGGCGGCAATGTCATACTGCCCCGCGATAAACTCGCCAATCGTCAGACGCAGCACCACATTCTTGCCCTCTACACAGGCAGGCACACCGTTATACACCCGCACATCGCGCCCGATTTTCACATGGTCAATACTCTCTATCAGCGTATTATATTCCTCGGGCAGGTCGTAGTCGGGATAGATATACTGAATCATCAGGTTCTGCTTCATGCCGAAGCGTATCGCCTTGTGCAGGGTGTCCAATGGCATTAACCGTCTCTCTTTCAATGGATTATCGGCATGGCAGTATGCCACAGATGTGTCATCCAACAGGATAACAAGATATTGCATATAGTTCTTCATCGCGTTAGCAGATTATATCGTTTGACTTCTTTGCATTTTGTTGTGCCTCAAACTCTTCGCGCTTGCCTTCGAGTTCCAGTTTACGGTAGAGTTTGTTCCAATAGTAGTTGTTCGCACGCACGCGCGCTTTGTGCATCAGGCAGATAGCGGTAGCCCGCTGATAGACGGTATGCGTCTTGGCGGCGTCGTAGTTCTCACCCTGGCACCATGCGCAGCCCTCCGCCACCTCGCAGTCCACACACTCGGGCTTCGACTGCGTACAGCGGTCGAGTGTCAAGAACGGGCGCAACTTGTTGTTGTCTATGCCGTCATGTATGTTGCCTATTATCCACGCCTCTTTGTCCCGCAGCGAGTACTGCGCAAAGCGGGTGCAAGGATAGAAATTACCCGCCGCATCTATCGCCAGCATCTTGCCCGCGCCGCACCAGTTCTGGTTCTGCAGCGTGCAGTCAAGCGGCTTACCCATATTCTCCGAGAAGAACGAGCAAGCATACTGCTCATATAGTCCGCGGTCGATAATCTCGTCCGCAAGGTCGGTCAGTTGCTGCTCAAACAGCGCGTCATCGCCCTCGTGCCATACGTCCTCGAACACGCAGTTGATGTTCACTTGGTGGATGCCGAGGTCGTAGAGGTGTAGCACGCTCTCTTTGATGTACGGTATGTCGGCGGAGGAGATCGTTACCTTGGTGCCGTCGCCGGGGAACTGGCTCTGCCATAGCGGGATATTGCGCACTACATCGTCGTACGAACCCTTGTCGGTATGCTTATAGACGCGGTTGAGGTCGTGCTTGCGGCGGGTGCCGTCGATAGTGATACCGATGCTGAGGTGCTGCTTGTTCTTCTCGATGAAACGCTGCACTTTCTCGCTGTCGTAGTTGAGTCCGTTGGTCGAGAACGAGAACCGGTACGAGTTGAACCAGTGATGGTTACGGCGGTACATCTCGGCTTTGATATAGTCGCATATCCGGTCGATAAGGTCAATCTCGAGAAACGGTTCCCCGCCGATAAAGTCCCATATCACGCTCTCGTATGCAAAGTTCGGGTCTGTCTCCCTGTCCAATACATAGTCAATCGCCGCCTTGGCAGTACTCCACGGCATGCGCTCTTTCTCGTTCTTCCCCACTAAATAGCAGTACTTGCACGCCAACTGACAGTCCTTGGTAACAATGAAAGTGATGTTCTTGGAAGTGCCTTGTTTCCAAGAGCCCTCTTGCTGACGATATAACATAACTACTCAATCGTTACGCTTTTCAATGGGGCATTAAAATATAATCGACCACATTTATCTACGCGGAACCCCAAGTATTTAGTAGCCTTGTCGAGATATAATCTCTTAAATTCTTGTTCGTCGCTTTCTAAGACATTGGTAATTTTCCCTGTTTGCTGGATACCATCAGGGCTAGTGAAAGTAATTGTTTTACCTATACATCTTTCAGCATCGGCATCCGACATACCTCTAAATTCTTCTATACTCATAGCGATTTTTTTCTATTTTACGCATAAGCCTGTTTTGCACAACCTGCAGAACAGGTACCATAGCATTCTTTGTAGCATCCTGTTTTGCAATCTCCTTGACAAGTACAATCACAAGTTCTATCACATGAAGTTTCGCAACTTCCTTGACAAGACCAAAAACAACTATTCATACACGAACCATTGCAATCGAGTGTTGCTGCTTCGGATTTAACGATAGGCAGAGATGAGAGAACTACTGCGCCGACGACGGGGAGGGCGGCTTTTGCAGCCTTTTTGAAGAACTCACGGCGTGATTGGAGTTCCTCGTTTGGATTTTTTGTATCCATAGAACTTAGTTTTTTTGGTTTGCATAGGAACTCCCGACTATGCTAAAAAATGGGATTAGATAGGTACATAAAAAAATGCGTGGAGTCCGATCGTCGTCGTTCCACTCATAGAGGCTCTCGCATTTGCCCGACTTTTTGGAACCGACAACGCGAAGCCCACGCCAATATAAGCGTCCATACACCTACTCAAAGCCATACTCCCCAAAAGAGAGTATCGCCGCAGAAACTATCCGAACCGATAAGCCGGCAGACCTGTATCTGCTAACCCATACAGCCCACGGAGGGCATAACGCACCCCCATAGTTTCCGATAGGCAATGGAATAAAACTTATATTCCGAGGACATTCATCGTTGCTTTGTTCCGGAAAAAACTGAAATTTGCGAGATTTCTATGAATCAGAACAGAGCGTCAATAAACGCCTTTTATTATGTAACGCAAAGCCCGCAACCTCGATGAACAAAGGGATTGTTTGGGTTTCACTACCCGCCTGTGGCAGGCGTTACCACCCGCTCAGGCGGACCATAATACCCACCTCTCTCACCTCGGCGTGAACTTCACGGTGCAAAATTACTACTAATTTTGAAATTATGCAAGTTAATTAGACATATAATTTCCGTGTGTCTGTGTGTTCATTAAAACATATAATTACCATGTAATGAGACATATAATTATTCATTATCCATTGGATAAGTCTCCATTAAATGCCATGTAAAGGACCATGCAGACCTCCCCACGCCCCTCCAAGGGAGGGAATGTGCGTAGCGGGTACAAAAATCCCCGCTGTATGGCGGGGATTAAAAGAATAAGGTGTAGAAAATGCCTACCTACCAATAATTAATGAGTAATTATATGGTAATTAATGTTTTTTTGTTATTGTGTAGTGTAGTGGTGCAGTGTGTTGGTGTAGTGTATTGTTGTTGCTTTTTGTTATTGTTGTGTGTTGGTGTGGGAGGTTAGATCTGCATGAGGAGGGATTGGAAGTCGTCGGGGGTGAGGGGGGAGGCATTCTTGATGCGGGTCTTGTAGGTGTAGATAGTGTTGATCGAGTAGTCGAGCAGGTTGGCTATCTGCTGGTTGTCGGTGATACCAAGGCGCATGAGGGCAAAGATACGCAGTTCGGCATTGAGCAACTCGCCCTGCTTGAGTTCGATACGGTTCTCGGGGCGGAGTAGGGCGTTGAACTTCTCGACAAAGTCGGGGAAGATATGCAGGAACATCGTGTCGAAGCGTTTGTAGAACTCGTTGCGCAGGGTGCGGATGTCCACATACTGGGGTATCGATTGCAGTTCGTCGAAGCGTCGCTCTTGCGTCTTGCGCTTCACATAGCGTTGGTACTTCTCCAGTTTGCTATAGACAGTGCTCTCGTTGCAGAGGAAAGTGGCGATACACTCCTCTTTGATACGGTTGGCTTCGGTGAGTTGCCTATTGGTCTGCTGCACCGCCTCTTCTGTTCGGCGCAAGGCACGGTGGCGGTTGTAGAGCAAGACGATAGCGAAGAACAGCACCACGAGCAGCAGGTAGAGGCACACATTCAGGCGTCGGATACGGTGGCTCTGCTCTTGCATGGCGGCGAGTTGCTGCTGCTCGATGATAGGGAGTATCTTACCGATACTGAGTTGTCGGTGGCGTGCGTTGTAGAAGTTGGCATCGTCCATTGCCTCTTGGATGTAGCGTGCGGCGTGGTCGATGTTGCCTTGGTGGTAGAGCAGTTGCGCCACGACGCTCATGGCTATCGTCTCCTTGGTGCAACTGCGCAGGTCAGACACGGCGGCGAGTATCCAGTAATGCTCCGAGCGTGCGTTGTCGCCGAGGGCATCGTAGAGCGAACCCATCGACGAGTAGGCGATGGCGCGTTCGTGTTCGGAGATAGTGGAGCAGGTGAGTGCCCGCTCAAAACGCTCGATAGCGAGTACACCGTCGTCTTGCTTCATAGCGTACTGTGCGGCGGTGGACCAGTAGCGGGCGGTGTCGCGCGGGTCGATGAGCAGGAGTGCCTGTTCGCTCATGCGGTAGCCCTGCGTGCGGTAGTCGTTGGCGAGTTGGCCGTGGGTATAGTCTGCCATATCGTAGAGCAGACGCGAGAAAGTGATGTAGTAGTCGGCTTGTATGTCGCGCGAGCAGGCGGATACATCGTCCGCCATATCCTCCAGCACATCGGCACTCTCTTTGAACAGACCCGAACTGAGGAAGATAAAGGCGTGTCGCACCTTGGCTTGCACCATCTTCTCGTGGGAGTGGAGGTGGGTTGCCTCGTCGAGCAGTTTCTCCACATAGAGCGTGGCGGTGTCGTAGGAGTAGGACTGATACTCGAGCGTGAGCGCAAGCAGTTGCGAATAGGTATCGATGTCGGCATGGCGTATCGAGTCGATACGCTGTTGCTTGAGTGTGTCGTATTGCTCTTTCTTTGCCAGTTCGCTTTCGAGCAGGGCGATGTCCTCGGCGGTGAAGGCGTAGAGCGGGGACAGAGCCACGGCGGCAAGAAACAGAAAGGATAGCAGGAGGCGTCTCATGGCAAAGCAATCTTATAGGTTCGGTCGCCGTCCGCCACGATGTAGATACCCGAGGCGGGTTGCTCTACCGTTCGCCCCAAGAGGTCGTAGCAGCGTGCGGTTTGGGTAGGGCGGATGACGGCAGGTGTGAGGGGCGTGGCGCAGTCGTCCGCTTCTGTCCATTGCCAAGCCGAGGAGTAGGTGTTCATCGGTTTATCCACATCGAAGAACTGCAGGTTGCAGTAGGTGGCATTGCCTCGGATACCGCCGAAGTAGAAGCCTGTGCCGGCGTTGCGGACGGTGATGTCGCTGAGGCTGATATTCTCAATGCCATTGCTCCCGCCTGCGAAGAAGAAAGCGAAACGGCGTGAGTCGATGATGTCGATATCGGCGATGCGGATATTGCGCACGGCGTAGTTGGAGGTGCCGCCGATGTTGAAAGCCCCTTGTGTGTTGCCCCAGAAGTCGCCCGCCGTACCTTTGGTGCCGGAGGTGCAGCCGGCGTGGACGATAGTGATGTCGTGCATCGATATATACTCGGTGCTGCTAAAACCTCTGCCGCTGAAGTCGGCATTGGCGCGTGCGCCCGACTCGAGCGGGTCGAAGATAGCCAGGTGGTGGGCAGTATGTCCCGTGCCGCCAAAGAAACCGAGCGAGGAGGCACGCCAGTTGTTCTCTGCCGTGCAGTACTCGAAGGTGATATGGGAACACATACGGGAGGTAGTCCACGATGCCATATCGTCGTCGCCGTTGTTGCGGAAGGAGCAGTAGCGGATCGTGTGTCCGTTGGAGGCGTGTGAGCAGTTGATACCGTCGGCGTAGTTGTTGCGGAAGCGGCAATGCTCCACGAGCAGGTTGTTGGAGCCTGTAGAGGAGTAGTCGGCTATCCAGCCGCCGCACTCGAAATGCTCTGCCCAACAATGGCGGATGACGCTGTTGCTTCCCCACGAGCCCATCAGGGCTTTGCCTACCTGCTTGGAGTCGTCGTTGTTGTAGTAGCGGCAGTTGTTGGCGGTGTTGAGGTAGAGGCCTTCGAGGCGGATATTGTTTCGGTTGGTCTCGATACCGCGCTGCGAATAGGTGGAGGCGTTGTTGGAGGGGGCGGAGAAATAAATCTCGGTGTACCACTCGCCCGCGCCGATGATAGCGGTGTTGTCGCGGTTGATATAGAGGCGTTTGTCGGTTTCCCAGCGTCCTTCGGGGATATAGATTGTCTTGCCGGCGTTGGCGTTGATGAAGTCGAGCAACGAAGAGCCGTCGTACTGCACTTTGTCGCCCGTGATGTCCTCGTAGCGCACGGGTGCGGGGACCGGTTCGAGTTCCACAAAATCGATGGTGTAGGGTGTGGTGTTGTCGTCGGTCTTGACGAGGCGCAGTGTCTCTCCGCTCTCTACGGGGCGTGTGAGGCGGAGGTGGGTCTCGTCGAACTTCATACGGATGATACAGTTGGTCTTAGGTGTGTTGTCGGGGTAGTTGCCCGTGCAGTACTGCCATGCCCAGTAACTATCGAGCGCAAGCGTACCCACCTGCTCTTCTCCCGCATAGACGGCGAGGTTGCCCTTGGTGCCCGTGCCTTGCTCGCTATCGGGCAGGGAGAAACGAATGGTCAGTCCGTCGCCCGCACGATTGACCACCCATGCCACATAGTCGCCCTTGGCGGTGAGTTGCAGGGCTTGTTGGTGCGATGCCTCGGCTTGGAGGGTGCGTTGGTCGTCGGAGGGCGCGAGGAAAGTGCCGTTGGTTAGGCAGCGTTCGGGTTCTGCCTCGTATCGCTCGTAGGGGCGGTTATAGTAGCCACGGGCGAGGCTGTCGGTAGCAAAGAGATAGACATGGCTGCCCTCGATAGGCGGCACGATAGCGGGTAGGGTGTCGGGCGTGGAGGGCGTATCGGGTTGGTCGGGTAGGGTAGAGCCGCCGTAGCAAGGAAAGGTCTCCACGCACGGTGCGGCGTAGCCTGTCTGGTTGATGAGCGGGTAGATATTGCCGTCATAGGCATTGGCGGTGAAGCCCAGGCAGGTGTGCGTACCCGTGTAGGGGGCAGTGCGGAAGAAGCAAGTGCCGTCGGGCGTGATGTATTCGGAGGGGTTGAGCCACCAAGCGGTAGCGGGGTTGTCGGCGGTGTACTCGAAGCCGAAGAGATTGCTATATATAAGGAGTTGCTCGCCTTGAGCCGGGTTGAGCGGGGATTCGGCGAGTTGGGCGAGGTTGATGGTCTTGCCGTAGATGTTACCCTGTATATGGAAGAGGCGGTCGGCTCCTCGTGCGATGTCACCGTGGTTGGTAGAGAAATTGGTGGCGATACCGCGTGTGCCGGTGCTGCCCTGTTGTTGCAACCACTCGACCCACTCGGTACTTGTAAGGTCGATGGCGAAGGTGAAGGTCTCGTCGGCCTCAAAATCGTTGGCAGCGGCGAAAGCGTTGCGCTCACAGTCCCAACGCACGATATAGCAGCCGTCGGCGCCGATAGGGTTGTTGAGCGTTTGGGCAGCGTAGAGCGAACTTGTCAAAGAGAGCAGGAGAAGGCTCAAAAGAGATAGAAAACCGTGTCTCATATACATACGAAATAAGGTGATTGATAAAACTGTAGGCAAAATTACATCTTTTTTTTCAAACTGCCAAATGCCGCGTTTGTGTGGGGCTGATTTAGACCAAAATATAGGCGGAAATCGGTCATATAAAATCTATATTTGTTTTGAACGAGCAAAGATTTTATTATACTATGTATAATAAGTATTTCATATAAGTGCGATTTCGTCTATATTTTCACTATATCATTTCGGTATTTGGTACGGGTGTAGTAATTTTGCACCGTCAAAACGAAGAAGTGCAGTCTTGCTCGGCAGGATGCGTTTCGGGGTGGCGACATAACTTTTTATTTAACAACAAAATTTTTTACAACATGAAAAAGTTTACTTTTGTTCTTGCTGCCGCTTTGATTAGTCTCGGCGCAGCCGCTCACGAACTCAACAACCCTGTTGGTGAAGATGGTCGTTACATCGTTAAGTACGATTGCGAGAAAGGTGCATTTGCCGCTGCTAATGATATGGAGGCGGATGAGACCTTTACATTTGCTGTGGATATCAAGGGAACTTGGCTCGAAGATTTTGTAAAGGGTACTCCTGCTGCAAAGGGGGCTACTCGTGGTATCGCTATCAACAAGTGGACCAGCAAAGGTGATGTAAACGGTAACACCAACCGTCTGAAACAGATCGATGGTACTATCTATGGTATGACTGTCAATTACGCACAGATCTTCGGAAATGACAGTATCTTGAAGGCAGATGTAACCAAGGCTGATAGTATTCTCTATATCTATGCTCAAATCTTTGGTTTTGAGTTTACTGCAGATGAACCCGGTGCCGGTTGGTGGATGTGGGAAGGTCAAGAGATTGCCCCTACACAGGCTCCCGGTGCTGACTGCTTGTTCGCTTTTGCTCCTTACACAGGCACCAAGACCAGCGAGGAGTTCTACGGCAGTGATTTCGACGAGCCTATGTTCGGTTTCGACGAGAAGGGTTATGCTGCTCCTTGCGTGCTGGCAACGGCTATCGAGGATGTAAAGGCTAACGGCGCACAAAAAGCCGGTAAGTTCGTAGAGAACGGACAACTCTATATCTTGCACAACGGCGTGGTTTACAACGCATTGGGTGCAGTAGTAAAGTAATTGACGGATAGAAGAAATGCTCAGCAAAGCGATTTGTTGGGCATTTCTTTTGTTCTCTGTTAAAGACCTCATTATCCTCCGTTAATGGCGGTTAATGGACCATTAATTGCTTTAGTTGTTCTCCATTAAAACTATTTTTGTTCCGAATGGATAGGGTGTAGAGTATGGTCAGCCTATTATCAGCCTACGGTCGGACTACCTTAATCACCCCTTAATCACCGCATAATCACCCCTTAATCACCCCTTAATCACCCCATAACGACCCGATACCGTCTCGAGAGCGAGTCGAGAGAAAAAAGGGCGTGTCGGCAGGGGGTAGGCAGGGGAAACGTATGGGGTGGATAACGGATAGGCAGAGAAAGAGTATTACCCTTGAGGAGGGGTTTCAGATCCTCGGCGGGCCGGCAGCCTAAGAGCGGCAAAACGGAATGGTTAACCAACAAAATAAGCAACTAACCCAATCGGATACGAGTATGAAACACATCTTTCAGAGAGTATTTCTGTGTATGGTAGGTATGGCGGCTGCTGCGGCTGTACAGGCGATACAGATAGAAGGCGTGGTGGTGGACTCAAAAGGCGAGCCCGTCATCGGCGCAAGTATAGCCGAACCCAACACAAGCAACGGTACGATAACCGACCTCGACGGACACTACACGATCGATGTAGCCGCCGGGAAACAAATCGTGGTATCGTATGTGGGATATAAATCGCAGACCTTGAAAGTGTCTGCCGGACAGACGGTTTACAACATCACATTACAAGAGGATGTGGAGGTGTTGGAAGATGTGGTTGTGATTGGCTATGGCACACAGAAGCGCAGTGATGTAACGGGTAGTATCTCGTCGGTGTCGTCCAAAGAGATAGCCGATTTCTCTTCCAAGTCGCTTGCCGAATCGTTGCAGGGTATGGCTGCGGGTGTAACGGTTACAAAGGGTAGCGGTTCGCCCGGTGAGGCTGCCGAGATTATGATTCGTGGTGCCGGTTCGCTCAATGGAATGGCACCGCTGTATGTGGTGGACGGAGTGGCACAAGACGCCGGTTTCAACTTCAATATGCGCGATGTGGAGTCGATCGAGGTGCTGAAAGATGCGGGTTCGGCGGCTATCTACGGTTCGCAGGCTGCCGGCGGTGTGATACTCATCACGACGAAGAAAGGTCGTGCAGAGCGCACACAAGTGGATGTGAACGCACGCGTAGGCTGGCGCAATATCGACTCGAATATCGAGTTGCTCGGTACAGCCGATTGGATCCGTGCGCGAGATGCGTGGGGAACGGGGAACACGCTCGACCTGCTCGGCGCAAAGAGTGCGGACGAGTTGCCGAATACCGATTGGATGAAAGTGATGTTCGGTACGGGAATTGAGCAGGAATACAATGTGTCGGTCAGCGGCGGCACGGAGAAAACCAAGATGTTTATGTCTGTCGGTTTCCTTGATGAGAAAGGTACCTATATGGATACGCGTGCACGCCGCTATTCGTTCCGTACCAACCTCGACCACAAATTAGGCAAGCATGTTTCGATAGGCGAGTCGGTATATGGTGCGATGACGCAAACCAACCCCTCGACCAATTCGTCGATATACAACCACACGGTGCCGTTCCGCACGGTGCCTGTAGCTGAGGTGTTTGACGAGAACGGCGATTATGCCCAGACGCCCACCTCGGTAGGGTCGGGACCTAACTTCGCCGGCTTGGAAGCGGCTTACCACGATATTCAGGACAACAACTATTATGTAAACGCACAGGCGTACTTGAACATTGAGTTTGTCAAAGGGCTCACATGGCGTACCACAGGTTCGGCGGCTCTCGGTGCCTACTCCAAGCGCTATTTCACCGAGTATATGGACTTCGGTCCTGTGCAGGTGGGCGTGGACGGCGGTCAGTTGGATTCCAAATCGGGTACCAACCTCAAACTGATGTTCAACTCTGTGCTGACCTATGATGAGCGTTGGGGCGACCATGGTTTCAAAGCGATGATTGGTACCGAGTGGTGGAAATATGACGGCTACGACCTGTCGGTCAGCACCTATAGTTTCCCCATCCCCGTGGCGTCATCTATTGCGCTGGGCTCGGCGGGAGCAACCAAAGATGCTTCTGATGCTATCCCGCAGGAGCGTCGAGGTTCGGCGTTTGCCCGCTTGAACTACGACTACAAAAGCAAATATCTCTTAGCGGTTAATTTCCGTGCGGACGCATCCGACCGTTTTGTCAAGAAGAACCGCTGGGGGTTCTTCCCCTCGGTAAACGCCGGTTGGCGTATGAGCGAGGAGAACTTTATCAAGGAGACAAGTGCTGCCGACTGGCTCTCCAATGCGAAGATACGTGCTTCGTGGGGTATCCTCGGTAATGATAATATCCCGCAGTATATGTACCAATCCACCTATTCGATGTCGGGTGTGTCGCATGCTTTCGACAATGGCGAGATTGGGCAGACGGGCGCATGGATTGCTATCCTTGGCAACGAAGACCTCAAATGGGAGGAAGTGAACCAGGTGGATGCAGGTATCGACCTCGGTTTCTTCAACAATCGCCTGACCCTTACCTACGACTACTATAACCGCCAGACGCGCGACATGCTCTATCGCGGTTCGCTCTGTCTCACAAGCGGTATGAGTTATTATTTCTCGTCCGACGACCCTGCCAATACGGTGCCGGTATATTTCAATGCAGGTCTGGTGGAAAATCAAGGACATGAACTCAGTATTCAGTGGCAGGACCGAAAGGCAGATTTTCAGTATTCTATTGGCGTGAATATGTCGTTCAACCAAAACCTTGTGAAACAGGTGGGCGATAAGCCGGGTGCATCTACTATCGACAAAGGTGCTGACGCATCGTGGCCGCTCCTTACCCGTACTGAGGACGGCAACCCGATGTCGCTTTTCTATGGCTATGAGGTACTCGGTATATTCCAAAACCAAGAGCAAGTGGACGAGTACAACCAATACGCCCTTGATAAATGGCGTGAGCAGAACCCTGACCACCCCTACGGGTTTGCAGAGAACGGGCAACCGCTCAACGTTGACGGCAAAGAGATAGGTATCTACTACCAGCGTGAGAATACCGGTGTGGGCGACCTTATCTACAGCGACAACGGGCAAGGGCGCGTTACAGCCGCCAGCCGAAAGTATATCGGAAATCCATGGCCGAAGATGACGATGGGTATCAATATGTCGTTTGCTTACAAAGGGTTCGACCTCGCGTTGGTATTTTCGGGGGCATTCGGTTTTGACATCATGAACCTTGTCAAACCCTACACCCACATGTTTATGTCCGACAATACCACGGCGGCTATATTCAATACCTCGTGCTTTGGTAAGGACAATACTACCATTACCTCCGATCCCCGTGTAGGCTATCTCGACGAGAGCGGTTCGGTCATCGGTGATGGTGCTGCCAACCGCAACTACTCAACTGTCTCGGGCTACCTTGTGGAGAAAGGCAGCTACCTCAAACTCAAGAACTTGTCTTTCGGTTATACCCTCCCACAGAAATATAGTCGTAAGGCAAAAATGGAGAAATTGCGTATCTATTTCTCGGCACAGAACCTGTTTACTATCACTAAGTATTCGGGTATCGATCCCGAGATTGGCGGCAACAGCCTGATGTACAACATAGATACCCACAACCGCTATCTGCCTTCCCGTTTATTCTCATTCGGATTGGACGTAACCTTCTAAAAACCTATATTAACTGGAATCCCTAAAATCAAACAATATGAAAAAGCAACTCATAGCAATCTTTCTCATAGCCGCCACACTCAGCGGTTGTAAGGATTTCTTTGATATATCCAACCCGCAGACCCTAACCACTGACAATTTCCCTGCCACAATGGAGCAGGTGGACCAGTTGGTTACTGCAGCCTATGCACAAGACCATAGTATCGGGCTGTATGCGTTCTATTGGTTTCCTATGGGTGTGTGGCTCTACGACCATACTACCGACATCTATGGCTCTTACGATGAGCGTGCCAACTCGCAAGACAACTATTCGAATATAGATTCTCGCTACCTGACTACTACATACACCGACCTTTGCAAATGGATGAAATTGGCGTCCACAGGTATCGAGGGCATTGAGTTCTACCGTGAGCATTATGGCAAAACAAGCGACAATGCCATCCTTGACTACGACCTCGGGCAGTGCTATTTCAACCGCGCTTTGGCATATTGGCATGCGCAGATATTCTTCGAACTCAATCCCGATGGACTCGGTTTCGCAAAGATTGACCGGGTTATCTCCGATGTCGAGGGCTTGAAACTCAGTCGCGAGACGGTGCGTGATACATGGCAGTTTATGATTGACGATTGCAACAAAGCGGTAGAGTTGCTCAAAGGGCATACCGAGGACGAGTTTCGCGCTACCGAGTGGGCGGCAAAAGGTCTGCTCGCCAAGGTCTATATGCAGTCGCTCTATATCTTCCCTGAGAACCGTGACAAGACAAAAGCCCTACTGGAGGATATTATCCAAAATAGTGGCAAACATCTGGTTAGCAACGAGATATACAAGGATATGTTCTTTGGTAATGAAGCCAATGAGCACAATGCCGAGTCGCTATACGAACTCACTATGACCAGCAATTCTAAGCAGAACGGTCCGTGGGAAAATTATACAACGGGGTCGGGTATGCCTATGGTCTATGCGCCATGGTATGTGGACCTCGATATCAAGTTCCGCAAGGGGCGTGAGGACAAAACTGACCCGCTCACATTGCAAAATGATATCATCATCTCTGCTAAATCGTCCCAATGGGGCAACAATTTTGTGCACGACAAGAATATCGCCCGTTTCGGTTTCTGGAACTTCTACGGTGATACGATTCCCCGCTTGACCCTTAACCCCACTTTCGACTACAATGCGACCCGCTCGCTCGATAACTATCCGTATATGATTGCTACTCCCAACTACCGTGCGGAGGCATTGGCACTGAAGAACGACCCGACGAAGGTCGATCCCCGCTTGATGCTCAATGCGGGGCAACCGTATGTGGACGAATATATCGATGCCAAAGGGCGCACCACAGTCTATGATCGCTCCTCGGAAGCAAATAGTCGTCCCGACCGACTGGCATGGGCACACCGCAAATATACTAATATACGGGGTGTAGAGATGGGAGGTGCACCCTATGGCTTGAACCAATCCTCCAACTGCAATTTCTACATCATTCGTCTTGCGGACATCTACCTGCTTTACGCCGAACTGATGGCGGACGAGGCACCTGCTACAGCACTCGAATATATCAACAAGGTACACCGCCGTGCTTATGGTTATGATCCCGATGTGGCTTGCCCATACGACTATACCTCGCTTACCGACCGCACACGCGCTTATTTCGATACCGACCCGTTGGCGCACAATCCTCTTCGCTACGAGCGTTGGGCGGAACTGTTTGCCGAGGGACAATGGTGGTTCGACCTCCGGCGTTATCGTATCGGGGCTGACGAAGCAGCCTACTATGAAAAAACCTCTCACGGACCTATCACATGGAAAGGCGACGAGAGTTATGTACAACCCATTCCGCAACTTGAACTCGAAAGAAACAAAAATATGAAACAATCTACTGGCTACCCGGGTATCTGATATAGGCTGTCTCGCGGTTTGCTCAACCCTAAAGGGAACACCCCCTCCCGCTATCCACTCGGCATCCTCTCGCCGACCTTACGCCGACAACTACGGTAGATATACGGTAGATATACGGTAGATACACGGTAGATACACGGTTGATAGAGCAATTCCTACTATATGCATATACTTATCATACCCGATGAATCTGTAGAAATAAAACGAATATAGAAATATGAAGAAACTTTTTGGCTATATATGTTTGGCAGCAATCACACTGACGGGTTGCCAACAAAAGATGACTGTCTCGTCTCCCGACAATGTGTTGGCAGTATCATTCCGCTTGGGCGCAGATGGGGCTCCTGAATACAAAGTGGCACGCAAAGGCGCACCAATGCTTGATTGGTCTGCTCTCGGATTGGTCCTCGCCGATAAGGACCTTAGTCGTGATTTTACCCTCCTTGGAACCGACACAGACTCTTTCGATGAGACATGGGAAACTGTCTGGGGCGAGGAACGTTATATCCGCAACCACTATTGTGAACTCACGGCACACCTCCTGCACCAATCAGGCACAGAAATGGATGTCGTCTTCCGCGTTTTCGACGATGGATTTGCGTTTAGATATGTCTTTCCGTCCAATGCCGACAGCATGATAGTAATGGACGAGAAAACTGAATATCAGTTCGTTAGCGAGCCGCAAGCATGGTCTATTCCTTGGCGTACCGAGTACTACGAAGCACTATGGACACGCGAACCAATCAGCCAAAAAGATACCACTTGTTCCCCTATCACACTCGAATTGGCAGAAGGGGGCTATGCCTTCCTTCACGAAGCAAATCTCACCGATTATCCGGCAGAGAATTTCTACTATAGGGGCAACACCATTCGCACCTTTCTCACTCCGTGGCAGAATGGAGTGGCAGCCTATGAATCAGGTGCTTGGCAGACTCCATGGCGTATGATGACGGTTACCGACGACCTACGCCGACTCATGGCATCACGCGTCATGCTCAACCTCAACGAGCCTTGCCGTATAGAAGACACCTCGTGGATACGCCCGATGAAGTTTATCGGTATATGGTGGGGTATGCACCTCAAGACGATGACCTGGAGCCAAGGACCTATCCACGGTGCCACTACCGAAAACATGAAACGCTACATAGATTTTGCTGCCGATAATGGCTTCGGAGGTGTACTCGCCGAGGGTTGGAACGAAGGCTGGGGCGCGTGGGACGGAACGGTTCCGGACGCCAAGTTCTCTTTCGTGAAGCCATACTCCGACTACGACATCGACTATTTGGCTGACTATGCCCACAGGCGTGGGGTCGAAATCGTTTTTCATCACGAGACCCAAGGCAATGCTGCCCAATACGAAAACGAACTGGACGAGGCATACGACTATATGGAAAAATATGGTATGCACTCCGTCAAAACGGGATACGTCTGCCCAATCATCACCACTGTCGACGGCAAACAATACAATCGTTCGCAATCGGGCGTGCGCCATTATCGTAGGGTCATTGAAACTGCTGCCCGCCACCATGTTTGTATCGACAACCACGAACCGGTTATGCCTACAGGTCTGTGTCGCACATACCCTAATTTCTTCACTCAGGAGGGTATCCGTGGACAAGAGTGGAACGCATGGAGTGCAGATGGTGGGAGCCCGGCAAGCCATGTTGCTACCTTGCCTTTCACGCGTATGCTTGCCGGACCGGCTGACTATACTCCGGGTGTGTTCTGTTTCGATAATCCGGTACAACCGAACACCCGCGTACATGCCACCATCGCCAACCAACTGGGGTTGTTCGTAACAATGTATTCGCCGCTTCAGATGGCATGCGACCTGCCTGAAAGTTACATGAAACATCCGGCAGAGTTCCAATTTATACGCGATGTCCCATGCGATTGGCAACAGTCCCGTCTTCTCTCCGGCGAAATAGGAAAGTACCTTGTCATGGCGCGTCAAGACAGACATTCTGCCGATTGGTATATCGGTGCTGTCAATGATGATACCCCCCGCGATGTAACCATCGATTGGTCGTTCTTGCCCGATAGCACCTATACGGCGCAGATCTATCGTGATGCCCCCGATGCCGACTGGCAAACCAATCCCTATGCAACGGTGATAGAGACAATCCGGGTGGCAAATACGTCAGAGCCTCTTGCTATCCGCCTCGCCTCCGGTGGTGGCTTTGCCATCCGCCTCCGGGCAGAGGCACTCTCCGTTAATTGACATGTAATTATGAATTATGCATTCATCATTATGCATTGTATGGGCTCTCTGCCAATGGCGATTAATTGACTATTGCTGTGGAGTGCGTGGTGAACCAGACGATACAAGCACTTTGGCTCGACTATAGATTGGCGACTAATTTTGATTGCAGTCAGTAAAATTCTCAGCATTTTATTGACTGCAATCGTTATAAAAAGTGCGTTCTTGCCCTATCTTTATATCAGGGTAACCGTTAACGAAAAACCAATCCTGCATAGCAGCCTTCTCTACATTCTTTTCATTCGGGACAAAAGAAATATAGTGGAGAACCAATCAGAGCAATTAACAACCAATTAACCGTAATTAGCGGCGGAACCCCGTACAGTCTATGTACTATTTATGTACTGTCTATGTACCGCCTATTGCCCTACCACTCCCCTACCACTCACCACCTTTATACCTCTCTTATACCACTCTTGATGGGCTTTGTGGATAATTGGGAAGATATGAGTGTATGGAAATAGCAGCCATCCAAACCAACCGCAAATGTGTGCCAATGTCGGGAAACATTATCTGCGAGCCAATTATATGTTGCCTTTTAGGTGTCAATGCCGCGGAGTAAAAGTGGCGAGCCAAGTTGCAGTTTTAATGGCTGATTAACGGCAAATAATGGAGAACTATACAATGCATAGTGGAGAATGCATAGCATAATTACATGTCGAATTACATGTTAATTACATGTTGTCCTTTAGGTGCTATATGTCGGCAGGTGAAAGTTGAGAGCCGAGGCGCAGTTTTAATGGTAATTTATATGGCCTTTAATGGAGACCCTACACAATGCATAATGGAGACCTATACAACGGCAATTAATGGAGACCCTACACGGCGAAAAAATTATATGTCAAATTACATGGCAATTATATGTTTGGTTCGTTAAAAACGCCCCCTCCATACAGCGGCCACATACATGCTATTCCGAAAAATCATACTAACTTTTTGGATTATAATCCGAAAAATCATACTGATATTTTGGATTACGAGAAAAAATCCGTACCTTTGCAGCAAATTTATACAGATATGGAACTGATACATCGGCAATTGCAATCTACAATTCAAGACCATCTTTTTCGTGGCAAGGCTATTTTGCTAATTGGAGCCAGACAGGTAGGTAAATCAACCCTCTTCAAGCAGGTGCTCAATGCGCCGGATTTGCCTTATACCAAAGAGCAAACCTTGCTGCTTGATTGCGATGACCCCGAAGTACGCCTGATATTGAACAATCCCAATTTGGAGCAAATAACGCGCCTTATCAACACCAAACGCATTGTGTTGATTGATGAGGCACAACGCATTCCGGGAATAGGCATTACACTCAAGATAATCACCGACCATTTTCCCGATGTGCAACTATTGGTTACAGGGTCGTCCTCATTGCTCCTGCAAGGACAACTCAATGAACCGCTGACGGGGCGAAAGTTCGAGTATCACCTATACCCGATTTCTACCCAAGAGTTGTATAACGACGGCGGTGTGTTGCGTGTGAATAGCACTTTAGAGTCGCGCCTTATCTACGGTTCTTACCCCGATGTGGTCTGTAATGTGGAGGATGCACGAGAACTATTGATGAACCTGTCGGGAAGTTATATGTACCAAGACTTGCTATCTATGGAGAGCATACGCAAACCCGTTTTGCTCGAAAAACTCTTGGTAGCATTAGCATTGCAGATAGGTAGCGAAGTGTCTTATAATGAGTTGGCACAAACTATCGGAACAGACAGCAAGACTGTAGAGAAGTACATCGATTTACTTGAGAAATGCTATATCCTGTTTCGTTTGTCTGCTTTGAGCAGGAATGTGCGCACCGAACTCAAAAAAAGCAGGAAGATTTATTTTTACGACAATGGTATTCGTAATGCGCTGATACACAACTTGAACCCTCTCGATATTCGGCAGGATGTAGGGGCGTTGTGGGAGAATTTCTTTATCAGTGAGCGTTTCAAATACAACCATTATAATGGACATTATGTGAATGCTTATTTTTGGCGTACCACGCAGCAACAAGAGATTGATTATGTGGAGGAAGCAGACGGTACAATGACTGCTTTTGAAATGAAGTGGAATCCTAATAAAGCCCATACGGCTATCCCGGCAACCTTCCTTAAGGCGTACCCCATCAAAGAAACAGTCATCATCACTCCAGATAACTACCTCAACTATCTGACATAAGTTGTAAGTCGTATATTGCGCCCTTTTGCACTTGATCGAGATAATCGTTAGTTTTAATGGCTGATTAATGGCAATTAATGGAGGCATATACAATGGAGAACAAGATACCACACGGCGAGAAAAAATTATATGTCAAATTACATGGCAATTATATGTTGTCTTTTGGGTGTCAATGTTAGCGGCTTAGCAGGTAAAGAAACAAATGTTGTATATTTCTAATTCAATTATTGTATTTACCCCCCCGAAGGGTGGGGAGGAAAAGAAAAAGATTTATTCATCGATTTTAAGGTATCTTTATTTGGAAGTTAAAAGAAAAAGTAGTAATTTTGCGCCGAATTTGTATTGTGCATAGTGTGTATGCATTTTTGCCGACGGAGGTTGTGAAGTTTTCGGAGGCAAGATGTACATCCGCCGAGAGGTTGCGAAGAGAAGAAGCAAAATACTTAGTCTGTTTTTTTTGAGCGATACTGACCTACCTTAAAAAGAAAGACCTCTCGCAGATGAGCAATCCCGCCGACCCCGAGAAGGGGTGGTAGAGGGAGGCAGAAGTTTTATTTGTTACGCTAGTTGTTATGCTTAGTTGGGAACTTATGTTGTGGCTGAACATACTATGTAGAAAAGTGCAGATTGATGGATAAGATGAATGGTAGATACGGTTTTGTAATGGTGTTGTTGCTGGGAGCGTTTGTTTTTGGGCTCTCATCTTTCGTTGGTGATATTTTTTTCGATGATGTGCGCAATGGTATGAATGCCGTTGCGTATTCGCCGTCGTCGTGGAGCGGTAGTGCATCGGGTGGCGGAGCGTCATTGGTAGGCAGTGTACCTGTGTTGCCGATGCACAACAGCAAGCATTCGCTCTTTCATCATACCGCTGCCGTACCGGCGTATACCCCCGTATCGCACACCTCTGCGAGTGGGGCTACTCCTTATTATATATACACACCCTCGCATGGGGCTGCTGCTTCTGTGGTAGCGTTTGCTATGTCGTCTGCCGACGGGTTCTCGCTTGGCGGAGCAACGGAGGCGCACGGCGTGTACCTCACCTCGGGTGCTACGATGCAGTCGTACGGCGGAGTGATGACGGGCTATGCGTCCTCATCGGCCTCGGGCAGTGTGGCTTCGGGCTATTCGACCTCTGCCGGGGCGGTAAGCAGTGTGCCTTTTGCAGCCTCTTCGGCGCAAGGAACATCGAGCGTATCGGCATACTCGTTTGCGCTCAATACCCGCACCGCCACATCGCCTGCCCTAATGCAGTCCGCCGACCAGACCCTCGCAGCCCGCACCGCCGCACCCGCTCGCTCGGGTGTGCGCAGAGTACCGGGAATCGGCTCCACACTGGATAACTGGATACAGGGTTTGGATAAGTC
The DNA here is from genome assembly GCA_900542355.1 of uncultured Bacteroidales bacterium. Classification (GTDB taxonomy): domain Bacteria; phylum Bacteroidota; class Bacteroidia; order Bacteroidales; family Paludibacteraceae; genus Colicola. Next base: position 56,238 of record UQNE01000015.1, read on the forward strand.
CGGTAGTTATTGGTATGGTGAAGAGGGGGGAATATGGTATTTCTATGAGGACGAATTGCGGGCTGTGTATGAGCAGGCTATTGCCAATGGCGATTTGCCTGCGGGTACCACTTGGGATAAGTTCTTGCAGTGGTTCAACGGACAGTCATCTAAGTATCAGTTCTATAGTGCCCCCCTGCCCGACGGGGTAGCAGTGCTGTGTATGTTGGCTCTTGTCTATGTGGCGTTTGTGGCGGTAAAGCAATACGCAAGCACCAAGGAAAACGCAAGAATATAAAATCAAAAATGTGAGATTACAAAATATACGATAGATATGAAAAGAACTTTATCTCTGTTTGTGAGTGTGATTTGTTTGTTGGGTGGCGTATCGGCTGCCAATAAACCATCGGGTTTGACTTGTGAGGACGCTATTCCGGTGGATAAATCGTATGTGGGTACGATAGATGCTGCGGGAACTTACTACTATTCGGCATGGACTTACGACTTGCCGCTTACTTGTCGTTTCTATCCTACGGCAGATTTGAAGGTCGCACCCTATGTGGATGTAGATTTCTCATGTGTGAACGGACAGTATGACGACCCGAATATCGTAGAGTTGCTGGATGCTACTTCGGGGTGGGGCATACAGATGCCGATTCGCTTTACTTTTGAGAAGAACACCGATGCCGATGGCAAAACCTACTATGCGCTGACAATCACCGAGTTCTATCGTGAGCAGATGGCGGCTTTCAGTATTACTTACAATGTGCAAGCATTCATCAAGTTGGTAGTAGAGGGTGCAGGCGATGTTACTCTGCGCCCTGATACCACTTTCCAATCGTGTATCAACAACTCGCATTGGGTTATTCTGCCAGACACTTTGCCCGCCGGGGCGGCTTTTGTGGATCGTGTCTATGCGATGCCGTTTGCCGATTGGGTGAACGATTCTATCCGCTTCCGTTGGACGGGTACTACCTCGTCGGTGCGTATATGGTTGGGGGACAAGTGCGATTTTGAGCCGCAAAGCGATGGCGATAATCCGGCTGTAGATTATCTCAGTTTATATCCTAATGAAGGGGATAACGATAGTATCATTGAGTTGGATAAGGCAATGCTGCAGATGTATCTGTCGTTCTTGCACGAGTCGTCGGGTAGCAACGAGGGTATTTTCTATGCTCGGGTGGTATCGGCAGAGAATGCAAGCCTGATTGTCGATCGCAAGCCGATGTCGGAAGCAATGGCAAAAGCCCGACTTTTGCAGTACAACCAACCTACGGAAGTGCTTGCCAACGATAGCGAGCAGTTGTACTACTTCCCTAAAAAATGGGCAAACCAACGCAACTTGCTGTTTATCGCCTCCGACGATGCTTCTATAACGGCGTATTTCGGCAAGAGTGCGACCTTCGAAGCAAATACGGCGGATGAGAATACCATTGGGCGATATGCTTTCAATACGGAGAATGCAGAAACTACTCTCGGGCTGTCGAAAACGCAACTCAAGCCGATGTATAACCAAATAGATGACCTCGAAGACTTTATCTATGTTCGGTTCTTGTCCGATAAGGATGTGTCGATTACGCCCTCCCAGTGGAGTATTAGTCCGTGTATGGAGAAGAGTACCGAGATTTTTACCACCGACAGTTGCCGTTTGCAAAAGGAGAGTTCGCTCACTATCTGGCGAATCGATTATGCGCAATGGAGCCAACAAGACATACAACTCTATTGGCGCGGTTGGTCGGACTTGAAAATGTATATCTCCGATACTTGTTCGTATAGTCTGATCCCTACCAATAAGCATGTCCTCAAGTATGTGGCTATCCCTATTGCAACGGATGGCACAAGCGATACGATTACTATTTCCAAAACAGAAATGGCAGAGTGGGCAGAGGCCATAGACGATGAGGGAGCCTTGTATGTGCGTTTCGCCAATTCGCAATATGGCGATTTGTTCGTAATGCCAAAAGCCGCAACACCCGTAATTCCTTCGGCTATAGATAAGGTGGCAGATAGCCAATGGAGCGTACAATATATGGGCAATTCAATAGTGGTTACTACCGCTATGGAGCAGTCTTTCGTTTTATACACTACTTTGGGCAATGTACTGCAACAATGGACGCAACCGGCATACTCGCAATATGAAATCGTACTGCCTGCTGCGGGAGTATATGTACTCAAAGGTGCCAATGCTGCTCGAATTATATATCAATAAGTTTTGCTGAGTGGAGGATGAAAATATGAAATGGAAGCATAAAAAAATAGTATTACTTATCTTGGTGTGCTGTATTTCCGAATTTTGTTGGAGTACTGCTGTAGGCGCTAAAACATTTTATGGGAAAGTAACTGCAACTGCTCAGCCTGATAGAGCGGGAGTTGTTTATGTATCTAGACCTACACAAGATTGGAAAAAATGGTCAACCTCCGTTGAAGATGCGAATACAGTAAAGCAGAAAGTAGTAACAGAAGGAAAAACTACCGATGTTGTTATAATCGATAGGGATAGGGGAGATGTTCTATGGAATAGAGATGCTGATATCCAATTCCATTTATGTGCCTTACCTAAAGATGGTTACAAATTTGAAAATTGGACATGTGATAAAGATCATACATTAGAAAAACCAACAGATAATCCTGCGTCTAATATGGTTACAACAACTAGTCGGGATTCGAGTGGCTCTTTTAGTATGGGCACATACTATGCCAACTTTGTGGCTTCTAAAGTTGATCGAGCAGTATCGGTTAATAATGTGTCCGTATCGGGTAATCCTTATGGCGTTAGTGAGGTAGGAACTGTGGTCTTTGCTGTAAGCAATGCAGATGAAGTAGCAGATTTTACTTGCTCTATATCGGGAGAAGGCTTTGCTTTTGCTAACGGAACTTATGAGAATAGTGCTACTTTTGCTAACAATCAAATCACTATATCATACAAGTTCACTGCCTACAATGTAGCAGGAGGGTGCAAAGGCAAGATTACTTTGACCTCAAAAGGATTTGATGATGGCAGCACTAATTCAACTAAGTCAGCAGATTTGACCGCTACGGCAGATTTTACACCCCAATTCACGATTGCTGATTACAATTACAATAGCGATAATGAGGTATTGGTTGGTTCGCCCATTACGAATGGAAAGGATGCCCTAAACCCGACCAAGAATAATAAAGCAGCGGAGGCGCAAACGGCTGTAGATAGTAAGAATGGTACCATTTGGTCTGTTTGGCTGACTGATGATGCGCAGAACGCATTTACCATATCAGGTGTAGCAGACGAACAAGGAAAGTACCACCCTGAAGGCGGTAATGCTACTGTTACACTCTCTCCACAAAATGTGGATGCATATTCTGCTAAATTGCATATCGTTTGCACCTATTTCGACAAGAATGGTGTATCTGCGGAATCGGAAGAAAAAATAATCACATTGTCGGCTACCGCGGTTGCAAGTCAGCAATCAAAATTGACATTCAATAACCAAGAAGGATATGCGCATACCTTTGCAGATACCTATTGTGGTGAACGCATAGAAAATACAATCTCCCTTCGTGTAGAAAATGTGTCGGATTTAAGTGGTGTAATTCAAGGAGATGCGCATAATGTGTTTGCATATCGTCTCGAAAACGGACAAGTAACCGTATCTGTATTGTCTTCTGCTCCAGGCGATTATTCGGCGACATTGGTAGTGAAAGGAAAGAATGCACTTGCAGGACACGAAAGTGAGGTAACAAGTGCTACTATGGCTATGTCTGCCAAAGTTCGGCTGCGTACACCCGATTTGGTTGTACTTACAGGGCATTCGCAGAATACATTGCAATGGCAACCTGTGGTAGGAGCAACAAAGTATGTTTTAAAGGTGGGAGATACTCAGTTGGCAGAATTGGCGGCTGAGGCTATGGAGTATGTGCATACGGGGCTGACTGTAGGGCAATCTTATACCTACACACTTACTGCTGTTTATGAGTCGGATGAGCAATACAACACTTCGGCTACCATTACAGCATCAACGGGCGTTATCACGGCGGCGAGTGCAGCCAATACCGGTCTGCAAACGGGTACGGAGCATCCGACGAGTAACACTTTCCCGTATAAGGTGAAACGCGATGTGGACTTGACGGGGGCTTTCTCAAATGGGAAGGCGGCGTGTGATCTCTTGTATATCTTTGGTGTTACTACCAATACGGATGGTGCTACCTCTGTTGCCGGAGGCGTAACCTATCATACGGTAACTACAGCGAAGACTACCGCACCATCCAATGCCAAGACACCTTGCTATATCTACCAAAAGGACGGCGATAACTATCGTTATAAGGAGACTATTGACAATATGAATGTGGCATCCAAACCATCTCAGTTCAATTTTAAGGCAAATGGACAAAAGGTCTACTTTACCGGGTATTGTCCTGTGGCATCATGCGGATCTACTAAAGATGAAAATGGAGTGGTGTTTGTAGAAGGCGGACAAAATAGTACGATAGATTTTTATTTGGATGGTCTGCAAATGTATGCTCGTGTGAAGAGAGCAGATGGGCATGCAGGCAATGCGGAGACTGTGCAAATTAATTTAGGTACCACAATGTATGTTTTAGGGAGTGGTGCCGATTTTGTTTTCCAAAGTTCCTCAAAATCAAATGCTGCACCATTTTTGCCTTCTATCCATGTTCGCGGTGATAATACATTAAAAAGTACGCAAGGAAATGAGGTTTATGTAAATGCGATAATAAAGGAATTAACCGCCGGTCAGTATTCTGCACCATTACATATTTTGGTAACAAACGAAGAACAATACACAAATCTAACTATTGATGATATTTGGTATTCGACACATTCGGATGATGCAGAGCATGTGAATGGTTCTTTCCGACTTGTTCAAGCGGCAAACAATGCTCCTTCTATTGATTTAGGTAATGCTAAGAGTACTTTGAATATAGGTGGAGGTCAGATATATTTTAAGAATGCGATTCCTGTTTCTCCTCAATATAAAACAGCATTGGCAATTTCATATCGAACATATCAACAAGAGGCAAAAATTGGGCCTATAACAGCCACAGCAACAATGTATGGCCTCGGAAATGATCAAGCCGGGGGAACTGTTAATTTTAACGATGGCTCCATTCATTGTACACCATTGGATGCAAAGACAGTAGGAAACTATGGTTCTTATTATCGTGATTATACTTCGATGAAATGTCCGAAAAATACGCGAATCAATGGAGGAACCTATTCGTGCCGTATTTGGGCGTGTGAATCTGCTGCTTCTTTGGGTGCTTCGCCCACCAATCAGTATGGAGATTCGCTGAATATGATTGGTTTTGCAGTGGAGAAAAGTTCTTCGCCATATAATTTGGTATCGCCCATATCTTTTCCCGATAAGTATAAGTATAAGAATCAGACTTTGGCTCAATACTATATGAATCATACTGCTTATGGGCAAAATAGTATTACGGCAAATGCAAATGATTCTGTGTATTATATGTTGCCGAGTGATGAAGTAGTACAAGATGTAACTATGCAACCTTGGGCTTTGTGTCTTCCTGCATTAATAGCAGGAACCTCTGGCTATAGCCAACCTTTAGGTGGAGACATTTCAGTGCAATGCAATGCAACTACACAAACATCTCGTTTGCTATATGGAGTAATAGATACATATCTGAGGGATAATGCTCTTGATGGGTATAAAAGTCCAGAGGTGGGTGCAACGATTGAAATGAAAGACAAAGATTTACACAAGCAAATCCTCAATACTGCGGATTATTCTATAGAGGATAAAGTATATATGCTACTGCCTATAGTAGCCGACCAATGGCGAATGTTTGTTGCCCCATTTGATATAAGCAAGGTGTCCATCATTGAATCCTACTACCCTGAAGATATTGTGGTTAAATATAATCAAAATGTGGAAGAGGCACGCAGGATTCAATCACAGCGTACAATGGATTTGTTGTACTATTGTTGCGAGGGAATTGTGATGAATAAGTCGCAGTTCGATTTCGATGCGTTCAAAGGCTCATGGGTTAACTACACCAAGAAAACATACGGCTATACCCCTAAGATCGTGGAACTGAAGCACGCAACGGATGATAATTGGTTCGATGCGAACTATTATCTGTATCATTCGTCGGGTACTTGGGAGTATGACGGCACCAATTTCGTTACAGATTGGCAACCTGCTGCAGCCGAGAAGGTTACGCACGGCGATGCTGAGCATTCCGTCCTGATGAAGCAAGGTGAGGTTTATGCATTCGATTTCCCGTATATGGTAGGCGAGAACGACCATACAAAATGGGATTATTGGACGGGTAAATTCTTGCTATTGGAGGGATACGGACCGCAGACATTGCATGGTTCCGACTACGCCTCAGAGATAGTTGCCGATTATACGGTAGCAGGTTCTGCCGCTTTGCGTGGCAATGCTACCTTTGCTAATATAACGGTGCAGAAAGAGAATGCGTACTATTTATGGGAATCGGATGGCGAGAACCATAATAAGTATGTCAAGAATGCTGCTATTAGTAAGGACTTGGAGCCGGGTGAGGGCTTCCTCTTGGCAAACATACCTGCATCTAAATCGCCTGCTCGTGCTATCGCTATCAATACGGGTATCGTAACCTACGACACGGAGGATGGCACAGATGCAGAAACGAGTGTGCCGACGATAGCAGGCGGACATAGTCTGATAGTGAATAGCGTGGCAGGCGGTGTGGAGGTGATTCCCGTAGAGGCGCAGCAAGTGAGTGTCTATGGCTCGGCAGGGCAGTTGGTTGTTTCCGACTATATGACCGACGAGACGACCATCGCCCTCCCCGCAGGCATATACATCGTCCGCGGCGAGAAAGAGATGGTCAAAGTAGTGGTGCGATAGACTTCCCCAAGCCCCTCCAAAGAAGGGGATGTTGCACAGCGCGGGAACATGGGGTTCTCCGTTAACGAACTATATCGAAAAAAGTGATTTTTCAATGTTTTCGTATTAT
>UQNE01000016.1 GCA_900542355.1 uncultured Bacteroidales bacterium
CCGTAAGCGACTACACCTTTGTAGAGGGTGCCACCGACGAGATTCGAGTATATGACCTCACAGGCCGTTTGGTGCTGACCCAAACCGCTGCAGGCGAGAAGACCATGCTCAATATAACCTCCTTGCCCACAGGTGTTTACACTATCCACACCACCGGCGAAGTAACACCGCTAATGGTGAAATAGATTTAACCCGTTTCTCCGTAGGGAGATTGATAGAAAACAGGCTGCCGAACATTTGGCAGCCTGTTTTTGGATGTAAACGAACACTAATAGACAGGAATAAAACACACTCCAAACGGAAAATTATAAATTATGAAGGCAGCAAATCGAGGAATTGGCATAATATTTGCATAGAGATAAGTACACTGCTAAGTGCTGACTTTGTGGCAGTTATGGGCTAAGATAGCAATACAGGAAACAAGAAAGACACCCTAAGAAACGGCATACCGAGAAGCCGAGAGGTCAAAGAAAGAAAAGCCCAATATATCAAAGTCGTCAATAATAAATTGGGAATAATACTACCAATTAAGGCTAAACATAAAACCTAAAAATGAAACCGTTATGAAAACGAATGTATCTTCTACAATCATTACCCCTCGTGAGACGCGCTCAATACAGAAACACCTGAGCGAGATATGCAACAAGAAGTATGATGTACTAAGCATAGATGAGGAAGTGGAACTAGCTACTCGCAGCCACAATGGGGACCTGGAAGCCCGCAACCAACTGGTGGAACACAATATGCGATTGGCCATCACGATAGCCAAACTATACCAAAATCAAGGCATAGAGTTGGAAGACTTGATAGTGGCAGCCGAAATGGGATTGATAGCCGCAGCAGAGCAGTTTGACCCGACTGTGGGCGTTAAGTTTATCTCGTATGCTTGCTACCATATCCGCCGCGAAATCACTGATACGCTGACCCGCGACGCGCGGACTATTCGCTTGCCACAGAATGTGGTAACGAAAACTCGTCTGCTCCGCCGTGCGATGGTGCAGTATCAGATGGAGCACAACAGCATACCTACCGATGAAGAGTTGGCAAAGATGGTCGATATGGACGCAGAAGAGGTACATAATCTGCGCTGCCATACCCCCGGAGCAGTGTCGATGGATACACCGCTGGGTGATGAATCAAACGACACAATAGGCAGTATGCTGTCAAGCGAAACAGGTGCAACTGATGAGAGTTTGCTCAACGAATCGATGAGTACGGCTATCGATACGGTGCTTAAGAGCCTTGACCAACGCGATGCCACCGTAGTAAGAAGAAGTTTTGGTATCGGCGGCGAGGAAGAGAGTATCGACCAGATAGCAGCCGACCTCGGGCTGAGCCGAGAGCGTGTGCGTCAGATACGCGAAAGTGCACTGAGAAGAATGCGCTCACAGTACGGCGATCGGTTGCTGTCGTATAGGGCATAGCAGTATAGCACGCCGATAAAAAAGCGTGAACGGATAAAACAAAAGCGAGTGTATTTTGTGAGTACACTCGCTTTTTTATGCAATGCAATGGGAGATATTTTCTGCAAAAAATGCGCCTAATCGCAATAGTATTTCGATGTTCTATTTTTCTTCGATTTTGCAGAGCAAGAATAGGCTTAGGTCTGCATTAGGTCTCGACAAGAACTCGACAATGACCGGGTAGGTAAAATAGAACATTCTTATCGGAGAACCGGCGTAAGAACCGACCAAGGAAGGAAAATAGCGGTACTGCCAAGGGCATAAGGTGCAATCTCATAAGGCGTATAGACATAAGTGATTCCTTCCTCAGAAACAAAGAAATTGTCGTTGGGTACAATATCCTCTAGCCAATAGCCGAGTTTCCGCAGTTCGCGTTCCGTATTAACATTTTCAGTTTGGTGAATAAGTGCCTCAACCAGCATTTTACACATCGGCTCGAAGTAGTCATCGATAAACAAATCGTCCTCAGAAACAGGATCGCCGGTGGTAAGAGAATAATTGTGGATTATATATGCCTCCATACCGTGTGCACCGCCGGTGTAGGTATAGATATACTCGCCATAACTCAAAATATCGTGTGCCATACCTGCCGGCGCAGCATTGACATCCAATACTTCGCACAGTGCTGACCCACGATTATCGTCGTTAAAATCCGCAATCAACGGAAGGTTATTTTGGATATATTGCGTGTGATTGAGCGCAGCATAAGCCGCCAATGCGTGCTCGGGTTGCATATCGGTGAATGCCTCACCAAACATCTCGGTAAGTATCTGCAATTGTATCTTATGCAACACCGAGTCGTGCGCAGAGAGAGCAATCGGATATTCGTAGTGCAAATCCAAACTGAGGCTATCTTGCTTTTCGGCAGTAAGATAGACCGTTTTGCTGAGCCGATAAGTGCGTGTTTCCACCATCGATGTATCCAATCCGCGGAACAAGCCATCGATACAAAAAGCAGCACCCACGAGCAGGATAACAACCCAAGAAAAGAAAATACTTTTATTCATAACGGTATGATTTTGAATAGGTTAGACTATTTGCGAAAAGAGAAGTACTTTTGCCCTATATAACTGACAATCACCGTGATGCAGGTGATAAACATCTTGCTGGGCGTAGGATACCAGTTCCATACATCGACACACAGTTTCAAGCCAAAATAGTTGATTGCCAGATTGAGCAAAACAATAAGGATGTACCTGCCGAGTTGGTTCCAACCGCGCAAAGAAGATTGGGTAAAAGTAACATACTTATTGAGCCAAAATCCTGTAAGCAAAGTGATTGGAAATGTGATACATAGCGTAGCAATATGCGGCGAAAGACAAAGCGATGGAAACGCCGAAAACGGCAACGGAATATATATCAGCGAATGCCCGATACAGAAATTGTAGATAACAAAATACAACACCCAATCCAACACCATATTTCCGCCACCACACACAGCATAGCGAAAAATCTGCTCAGGCACAAATCGACGAAAAGGTCGATAGAAAAAATCGATGATTTTAGTTATAAATTGTGCGAGTGTTTGCATTTGTCAAATAATTGTCGTACCTTTGCAGTCGAAATTCAGTTTGCAAAGGTACTGCTTAATTTGCAGATTTGCAAGTGAAAGTGCGAAAAAAGTACGGCAAGGCTGAAAAAGAACTAAACAATAACAATATGGACGATTATCATCAAGAGAATGCAACAAGTACGCGCCAAGAAGTTTTTGGGACAGCATTTCTTAAAGGATTTGAGTATCGCCCAAAGAATTGCTGAGACTATAGAATCGGGTCGAGTGTTAGAAATCGGCCCCGGAATGGGTGTTCTGACCCAGTTTCTCCTCAAAAATACGAATATCGACTTAATGGCAATTGAACTCGACCGCGAGAGTGTGGCGTACCTAAAGGAATGGTACCCCGAACTAAAGTTGATAGAAGGAGATTTTCTGAAACTAAATCTGAATGAGTTATACCCCGATGGCGAGTTTTCGGTCATCGGTAATTATCCTTACAATATATCGAGTCAGATATTTTTTAAGGTGCTGGAGTACAGAGATCGTATCCCCGTGTGCTCAGGTATGATACAGAAAGAAGTGGCAGAGCGTATCGCCTCCAAGCCGTGCAACAAAGCCTATGGCATATTGAGTGTACTGCTCCAAGCCTACTACGATATAGAATATCTGTTTACTGTCGATGAGAATGTGTTCAACCCTCCGCCTAAGGTCAAATCGGCGGTCGTGCGATTGCGGCGCAATAGTCGGCAGCAACTCGACTGCGATGAGCAACTGTTTAAGAAAGTGGTGAAAACCGCATTCAACCAACGGCGAAAGCAGATGCGCAATTCTCTTCAACAGATAGTAGGAAAAGGGAATCCTATTTTAGAAGAGAATATTTTCACCAAACGCCCCGAACAGTTGAGTGTGGACGAATTTGTGAAACTAACCCGACTGATAGAGAGCAACAGAATGCCTCTGCAGAGTGTTTAACCCCCAAAAAATGGCTCAGAAATGTCAGAACTAAGGATATTCTATAAAGACAGTGAGAAAATAAAGGTGGCAAAGACCATCAGTATGCTCAAAGAACTCGATAAGAAAGATATTGTTTGGATCGACCTGCTCGATGTAAGCGACAAAACAGAGGATACGCTGGAAGGTTTCTTGAAGATTGATATTCAGGAAGATGAGGAGATGGAAGAAATCGAGATGTCGAGCCGATATATCCAAACCGATGATTCGATTGTAGCAAACAGCAACTTCCTGACAACCAATTTTGAGATGGAGCCTGTCAACTTCATCCTCAAAAATAGTATTCTCGTTACAACGCGCAATGTTGAGTTGGAGAGTTTCAACGAGACGGTCAAGAAGATGTTTGTCAATACCCGTAATTTCCCTACCGGCTATCATGTGTTGGTCGCACTGATGGAAACGCGTGTGGAGAAAGACGCCGATATGATCGAGGATACCACCGATTTGATTACGGGCCTGTCGCAAGAGATAACGGCACACAACGGCAAAGTGGACGAAAACATACTTATCCAAATCAAGAACTTGCAGGAAAAAGTAACTATCATTCGTCAGAACATCATGGATAAACAGCGCGTGATCAGCAATTTCCTCAAATGCGATTTTTTCCCCGAGGAACTGCGCCCGCGACTGACCATGATTATCAAAGATATCAATTCGCTTTTCGATTACACGCGATTCGGATTCGACCGTTTGGACTACCTGCAAGATACTTTCCTCGGTTTGGTAAACATCGAGCAGAACAAGATAATCAAGATTTTTACGGTGGTCAATGTGATATTCCTGCCCCCTACCCTAATCGCCAGTATGTATGGTATGAACTTCGATTTTATGCCCGAACTGCATTGGAAACTCGGTTATCTGTTCTCTATCGGACTGATGATTGTATCTACACTGCTTATCTTGCTGATTTTTAAACTAAAAAAGTGGCTGTAGCGGTTTTTCAACAAGTTATCAACAATGGGTGTTGATAGAGTGTTCAAAGTATTGACACCATCGCAGTTTTCAAAAGAGTAAACTTTTCATCTACAGAATTGCACTGCTTGTAACTCGCTGAATAGAAATAAGATACAACGGTTTTCTACACTTTCAACACACTATAAATATCAAGGAATAAAATAAAAAACAAATATAATATATATGAGTAAGAACGATAACTGCGAATTGTCGAACGAAATACGCCGAATTTGCAAAGAAAAGAATGCCATTATTATGGCGCACTATTATACTCGCCCCGAGATACAAGAGGTGGCAGACTTTATAGGCGACTCGTTGGCTTTGGCTCAAAAAGCAACCCAAGTGGATGCCGATATCATCGTGATGTGCGGAGTGCACTTTATGGGTGAAACGATGAAAATACTCTGCCCAGAAAAGAAAGTATTGATACCCGATATGGCAGCAGGGTGCAGCCTGGCGGATAGTTGCAAGGCTGCGGACTTGGCGAAGTTCAAGGCAGAACATCCGGGCTATATGGTGGTAAGTTATGTCAATACAAGTGCCGATGTCAAAGCCCTGACCGATGTGGTGGTAACATCGTCTAATGCGAAGAAAATTGTCGATCAGTTGCCCGCTGATGCCAAGATTATCTTCGGTCCTGATAAAAACTTAGGCAACTATATTAATAGTGTAACCGGTCGCGAGATGCTGCTCTGGGATGGTGCTTGTCATGTGCATAGTCGTTTCTCCTTAGAAGCACTGCTTGCGCTCAAACAGCAATATCCCGATGCACCTGTATTGGCACACCCCGAATGTAAGGCTGTTATCTTGTCTCAGGCGGATGTAATCGGTTCTACCAAGGCATTGCTTGACTTTACTACAAAAAGCCAGCAGAAACGATTTATTGTGGTTACAGAGAGCGGTATTTTACACGAGATGCAGAAGGCTTGCCCCGATAAAGATTTTATCCCCGTGCCGCCAGAGGTGTCCGAGAGCATTGGTTGCCAATGTAACGAGTGCGAGTATATGCGTTTCAATACCTTAGATAAACTCTATGCTTGTCTGCGTGATGAGCAACCGGAGATACTCGTTGATGCTGATACCGCTGCCCGTGCGGTTTTACCAATACGCAAGATGCTTGAGATGAGCAAGTAGAAACTTGCCTATATCAAATAAGTAAATTCTCCCGATTTTAACGAAGAAAACGGGAGAATTTTTGTTTATACATGCATAATCTTAAGAGAGTGCCTACCCGCTTGTCAAAATACTCCATTCTTAATTCTTGTTGTCAGGTGGCAATAGATGCAATTTGTCTATTTCATAAATTTCTCTTTGTTCACTACAAATCGCAGATGTTCTCCCTCGCCAATCAGTACATCGCCTTGGTGCGCACAGATATGAAAATAGAGTTTTCTGCCCTCTATTTTGGTCAGTTCGGCTGTGGCATTCACCGTTTCCCCTATCTTAGTCGGGTGTAGGTGGCTGCTTTCTATATACCCGCCAACGGTGGTATTGCCCTCGTCTAATTCGTCTTTTACGGCGAGCATTGCTGCGTTCTCCATTAGTGCGAGCATTGCCGGTGTCGCCAATACAGGCATATCGCCTGAACCCATTGCTTGAGCACTATGTGCTTCATCTACCACAAGAGTACTTGTGTGTTTTAGTCCTGTTTCCATAAGTCTTTTTATTTAGTGGTTTATAAATCGTTTATTAGTTGATATCATCGGCATTTTTCATTATTTATTTATCCCGTGCATCGCTTTATATTCCGTACTAAAAATAGTTGACCAAATTGTTTGTTATCACTCCACAAAATTACACATTTTGCTTCAATCTTACAAGTAAATGCTTCCTCTTGTTCTTATTTTTTCTTTCTATTTGCTAATTTGCTGTATTTACACTATCTTTGCAACAAAAATAATCACTATGAATAATCAACAATCATCCCCCTTGCCTTTGGAGCAGCCGCATGCTGAGTAGCACAATCTTGGCTTCGCTTATTATCTTTGCTACCATAGCATATAGTGTTTACTCCTTTTTCCAAAACGATGAAACTACTCGGTTCATCGTTATTGTAGCCGTTGTTATTTTGAGTCTTTTGTGGTTGTTTGCCGCTCTGCAAACACCGCGTTCGGTCGAGGTGAGTACAGAGCAAGTGCGTATAAAGTTGCTGCTCAATTCTATTCGTATTCATCGTGATGAGATAAGCAAAATAGAGCATTATCCGTCGGGTATGGCAAGTATGCGTATTATGGGGTATGGGGCATTTCTTTGGTAATGTAGGTCTGTTCTATAGCGAGGTATGTGGGCGGTATTATTCGCTTGTAACCAATGAGCAAGATATAGTGCTCATCTATCGCCACATCAAGAATCCTATCGCTGTCAGTGTTGCAGACCCTACTATATTTTCTGTTATTACATCTGTAGAGAAAAAATAGGACTATTTACAAATAAGATACCGAGTAATTTCTCGCCAACGAGATTTTTTTACAGAGCAAAAAAAGACCCGAGACACTACTAAATGAGTGCTTCAGGTCTTTTTCTATTATTTGTGTAAATCTAATTAGGTCTGTAATTTATCGTTTCTATTTGCTAATTTCAGACTTTTGTTGTACCTTTGCGGTAATTTTGGTGTATTGTGCTACTTTTGCTATGGCAGAACATAACCTTATAGGAACAATCGGCGAAGATATTGCCGCTCGTTTGGTACGCAAGCAAGGTTTGCGTATCCGTGAGCGCAATTGGAAAATGGGACACCTTGAGGTGGATATCATTGCCGAGAACCGTAAGGAAATAGTCTTTGTTGAGGTTAAAACACGCACTTCTACTTTTGGTGGTAAGCGGGCAGAAGAGTATGTGGATGCCAATAAGAAACGACGAATTATTGCTGCGGCCAACGCATATATTCGATACCACGAGATAGATAAATCACCTCGGTTTGACATCGTTGGTATCTTGCTCGATCGCAATACGCATGAAGTAAAAGAACAAACCTATTTATCTAATGCGTTCTCTCCTCGTTGCAGAACGATAGGTGGTAGTGGGGCATTTAGCGGAATTTGGCGTTGGTTGCACCGAAATAAAATAATCCGTTGAATGCGGAGTAATTGAGCGTTTTATTTGATTCTTACTTAAGTGATGTATCTCAGATTTATGCGGCTCATATTGTTTGTGCAAAAACAGCAACATACTTTATATAAAAACAGCGTTGAAATCAATGGATTTTGAATACGATGTCATCGTAGTGGGAGCAGGACATGCCGGCTGTGAAGCCGCGAGTGCCGCTGCGCGTATGGGTAGCAGAACGCTGCTCATCACCATGGATATGAATAAGATTGGGCAGATGAGTTGCAACCCTGCCGTTGGTGGAATTGCCAAAGGTCAGATAGTTCGTGAGATAGATGCTCTCGGCGGACAGATGGGGCGTATTACCGATACCACTGCCATTCAGTTTCGTATGCTCAATCGAAGCAAGGGACCGGCAATGTGGAGCCCGCGAAGCCAGAGCGATAGAAAACGCTTTATCGATGAGTGGGTGCGCACGCTTTCATCTACTGATAACCTATATATTTGGCAAGATGTTGTTGCTGAATTGATTGTAAAAGATAATGTTGTTTTGGGCGTCAAAACAATGCTCGGTATATCATTTGGTGCGCGTGCTGTAGTGCTTACTAATGGCACTTTTCTTAATGGCTTGCTCCATTTCGGTAGAGCACAACTGCGTGGTGGGCGTATTGCCGAACCGGCGTCTTATGGTCTTACTGAACAACTGATTTCTCTCGGTTTCAACGCCGGACGAATGAAGACAGGTACGCCTGCGCGTATTGATAAACGGAGCATACATTTCGACCAACTTATAGAGCAACCAGGCGACAACGATTGGCATAAGTTCTCCTATCTTACCGATATCTCTCGGCCTCTTAAGCAGATGAGTTGTTGGATTACATATACCAATCCGCTCACCCATGAGCAACTGCGTAAAGGACTGCCGGATTCTCCCCTTTTCAACGGACAAATCAAAAGTATAGGTCCGCGCTATTGTCCAAGTATTGAAACTAAAATTGTTACCTTTGCTGACAAAGATGCACACCAGATATTTCTCGAGCCGGAAGGTGTAGATAGCAATGAATACTATGTCAACGGCTTTTCATCCAGTCTCCCTTGGCAAGTACAGTTGGCTGCACTCAAGACTATTAGTGGTCTGGAAGATGTAGTTATGTACCGACCGGGCTATGCAATCGAGTACGATTTTTTCGACCCTACACAACTCAAACACTCGCTGGAAACGAAGATAATTGCTAATCTTTTCTTTGCAGGACAAATCAATGGTACTACCGGATATGAGGAGGCAGCCGGACAAGGTATTGTAGCAGGTATCAATGCGCATCTCAATAGCATTGGTGCATCTCCGTTTGTTATGCACCGTGATGAGAGTTATATTGGTGTCTTGATAGATGATTTGGTTACTAAAGGTGTAGACGAACCATACCGTATGTTTACTTCCCGTGCCGAACACCGCATTCTCCTTCGTCAAGATAATGCTGATGTCCGGCTCACCGAGCGTAGTCATTCTCTTGGTTTGGCAGATAATTTTCGCCATAGCCTATTTGTTTCTAAGCAACAATCAGTGGCTAACCTTACCGAATATCTCCGAACCACAAGCGTAAAACCAATAGAAGTAAATTCCTATTTAGAGTCTATTGGTGCAAGTCCGCTTACCCAAGGTTGTAAACTAAGCGAATTAGTCCTACGCCCACAAGTTATCATTTCTGCTTTGAGCGATGTCTTGCCGTCGCTTAAAGCAACTATATCTACTATTACCTCTCTACCCGATTTACTTTCCGAGATAGTTGAAAGTACAGAAATCAATCTTAAGTACGAAGGATATATTCACCGTGAACAGTTGGCTGCCGATAAATTACAACGCCTCGATCAGATACATATCCCTGCTAATTTTGATTATCAAAACCTTCAATCGCTCTCTACTGAAGCAAGGCAAAAACTAACGAAAATACAACCTGCTACCATAGGTGAAGCAAGTCGTATTCCGGGTGTAAGTCCTAACGATATAAGTGTATTGCTTGTATTTATGGGTAGATAAATAGTTGCTTTGTTTACTTTGTAAACAAAATATTTTGTTCCACGTGAAACAATAATACTAAACAATATGACAGCAGAAGAAGTAAAACAACAGATTCGTAACATTCCTGATTTTCCGATAAAGGGTATTCAATTTAAGGATATTACTACCGCTTTGCGTCAGTCGGATTGCTTGCGATGGATGAAAGATGAAATGGTAAAACTCTACCGAGATAAGGGAATTACCAAAGTTGTAGGCATTGAGTCAAGGGGCTTTATTGTTGCTCCGGCTGTGGCTATGGAATTGGGTGTAGGCTTTGTACCTATCCGCAAACCCGGTAAATTGCCGGCTGAAACAGTCGAGATAAGTTATCAAAAAGAATATGGTGTGGATACTATTCAGATACATAAAGATGCTATCTGTGCTGATGATGTAGTATTAATACACGACGACTTATTGGCTACCGGTGGTACTATGGCTGCTGCTGTAGAGTTGGTAAAGAAATTTGGCGTAAAGAAAGTATATGTCAATTTTATTATCGAACTCGATGTGCTCGAGGGTAGAAAAATACTCACTGGTGCTACAGAGGTTGATACGCTTATTCACATGTAGTATATTTGTTGTATTACCAATAAATTCATTTCTTCTATTTTTTTGAGAATATCTATTTGAGGATATCTATAAAGAAAATTATAATTAGGAATACTCTATAGTTGGCTGCACAAACGGAATATATATCTACCCTACTCCAACGCATTCCGCATAGCCCGGGTGTATATCAGTACTTTAATACTGACGGAGAAATTATCTATGTAGGCAAAGCAAAAGATCTACATAGACGGGTAAATAGTTATTTTCAGAAAGACCATACCAGTTCTAAGACACGCCAACTTGTTGCC
Organism: uncultured Bacteroidales bacterium; assembly: GCA_900542355.1. Lineage (GTDB taxonomy): Bacteria > Bacteroidota > Bacteroidia > Bacteroidales > Paludibacteraceae > Colicola. The sequence goes on from UQNE01000016.1 coordinate 10,882, forward strand.
CATATAGCCGATATACGCTATGTGGTGGTTGATTCAGAACAAGATGCTTTTCTTCTTGAAAACAATCTTATCAAGAAGTATCAACCACACTATAATATCTTGCTCAAAGATGGAAAATCATATCCGAGTATTTGTATTACTCGCGAGCAGTATCCTCGTATATTCAAAACGAGAACAATCAACAAACGCATAGGTGAGTATTACGGACCTTATAGTTTTGGTAATACGGTCGATTTGGTGGTAGAACTCATACATCATCTATTTCCAATTCGTACTTGTAATTTTCCTATGCTGGATGATAGTATCAAACAAGGTAAGTTTAAGGTATGCCTTAAGTATCATCTTCATAACTGTTGCGGTATATGTGAGATGAAGCCCGAGAGCCGACAGTATGCTGAGTGGATTCGTCAAGCACGACAGATTATACGAGGAGATGCACACGAAATAACCAAGCAACTCGAATCAGAGATGTACGATCTGTCAGCGCAGATGAAGTATGAAGAAGCCTCGCAAGTGAAGCATAAATTAGATCTTTTGCAGCAGTTTTGTAGTAAGACTATTATTACCAATACTACAGCAGGTGATGTCGATGTGTTTGGCTATGACGAGCAGGATGACAATGTCTATATATCTATGCTGCATGTGCATAGTGGCAGTATCGTTCAGGGACAAACTATTGAGTATCGGAAAAAACTGGAGGAAGAAAAAGAGGAAATCTTAGCACTCGGCATGATGGAATTGCGCGACCGATTAGGTAGCACTACTCGTGAGGTGATAGTACCATTTATACCCGATGGATTCAACGAAAATTTACATATCTATATCGCTAATGGTGGCGACCGTAAAAAACTGTTGGATCTTGCTATGCAGAATGTACGCCAATACAAACAAGATAGGCTCAAGCAGGCAGATAAACTCAATCCAGAGCAGCGTGCAGTGCGTATTCTATCTGAGTTGCAACGGATGCTGGCACTCCCTGCTCTACCTGTTTGGATTGATAGTTTCGACAATTCCAATATTATGGGTACTGATGCCGTGGCAGGGTGTGTAGTCTATAAGATGGCTAAGCCGAGCAAGAAAGACTACAAGCGTTTTGAGATTAAGACGGTGCAAGGTGCAGACGACTATGCCAGTATGCGCGAAGTAGTGCGAAGGCGTTATCAACACCTCAAAGATGAGGAATCTAAGTTGCCCGATCTGATTATTGCCGATGGTGGCATCGGTCAGATGCACGCTATTCGTGAGGCTGTCGAAGATCAATTGGGGTTGTCCATACCTATTGCCGGACTGAAGAAAAACGATAAGCACCGTACACAAACACTCCTCTATGGGTTTCCGCCAGTCGAGGTAAGTATGCCTATCACGAGTGAAGTCTTCCGTTTGATGACGCAGATCCAAGACGAGGTACACCGATTTGCCATTTCTTACCACAAACAGAAACGGAGTAAACACCAAATAGCGAGCCAACTCGATGATATTCAAGGAGTTGGACCTGCTACAAAGCAAAAAATACTACAGCATTTTGGTTCTGTGCGTCGCGCTAGTTTGGCTACACTCGACGAGTGGCAACAATTGCTTGGAACTAACAGAGGTTCAACGATTTACAACTATTTTCAGACAAAAATATCGCGCTGAGAATCGCATATTTTTAATTACTATGACTACCTACACAATAAAACAAGACTCTTGTGGCTCGCTTTTTCTGCTCAATGAGCAAGGTGAGAGAGTTTCTACACTTGACATACTCCGTACCACGGAGCCACACCGTGTCTATGCTTTCTATGGAAAGATGGGAGCGGGCAAGACCACATTCATTAAGCAACTCTGTCAAGAGATGGGTACCGACGATGTGGTTAATAGCCCTACTTTTGCTATCGTCAATGTCTATGATGTGGAGCAACCGCATCATGGCGAGGTGTACCATTTCGATTGCTATCGACTTAAGGATATTCGTGAAGCCTTAGATTTTGGTGCAGAGGAGTACCTCTATTCCGGCAACTATTGTTTCATCGAGTGGCCGGAGATGATCGATGCTATCTTGCCCGAAGATACTGTATCTGTTCATATCGATGTATTAGAAAACGGAGATCGCCGGCTTACTGTCGAATGACGAGATTGCTGCACTTGATAGTATTTTTGCTGTCGTTGTGGTGCTGTTTATGCCCACTGCAGACCTATGCTGAGAATGTGGAACACGAGAACATTCTCCATATCCACTATGGCGGAATGTGGTTGCAAGATCAGTATCTCAGTCCCTTGCTCTATTCGGGTATGCGGGTAGGTTTAGGCAATGAGTGGTGGCAGCCTTTTCGGCAGGAAAGTCGCCTCGGGCGCAAGGGTCTGTTGGTGCAATGGGCACATGTTGGTCGTATCGACCTCGCTTTTGCTTGGATGTACAATTCGCCGCATACCAATGCGGTGTATGCTCTTGGCCTGCAAACAGGTTGGGGGGCTTTCTATCAGTGGCAGTTTCCTGCCGCAGGTGTCCGTTTATTGCTCGGTCCATACCTCGATGTTGATTTTATGCCGCGCACTATCTTGAGCAATGTCAACAAACCCTACTCTATGGACGCGGTTGTTCGGGTAGAGGCTATGGCAGGCGTATCTTACTCATTTTCAGCGCATCGTACTTCCTATCGACTTCGTTATTTAGTGCGTGCCAACTTGATAGGAGTCGATTTTATGCCCGATTATTGGCAGTCCTACTACGAATTGTCCGAAGGCGTTTCGGGTATCGTCCGTTGTGCCGGTATGTGGAATCATCGTTATCTCAACCACGAACTCACGCTCGATATGCAGTTTCCCCACTCTACTTGGCGGATTGGCCTGCGCCACGAGTATCTCGAGTATGGGAAGGAGAATATGTGGTTCAGCCGTGAGCAAGTATCTGCTGTCTTAGGCACTTGTTTTCGCTATCGTCTCAAACCGAATAAATCGTTGGCTGAATGGTAAAGTATCTGATACATAGTGTGTTAGCTTTTCTCCTAATGTCTTTCTGCTGTGGGTGTACGCATACCGTGGGTGATGCGCCTTACGAGAATACACCGGCAGGCAATATGGACGCTTTGTGGCATATCATCGATGAGAAATACTGCTTTGTTGAGGAAAAAGGCATCGATTGGGATGCATTGCATACCGTCTATGTAGATAGTGCAAAATGTATAGACCCATCTGATAAACAGGCAGATATCATCCTTTTCGACTTGATGGAGCGCATGCTCAATCGCCTCCACGATGGGCATGTCAACCTCTATACAGCCTTTGATGTATCGAGTAGCAGCGAGTGGTACGATGGCTATCCTAATATATATAATAGTCAGATTATCAGCGATGTATATCTCCAAAATGCACGCCGTGCCGGAGGACTGACCTATGCCAAAATAGCCGGCGATAGTATAGGATATATCTATTATGGCTCCTTTTCTTCCTCTTTCGGCGTTTCTAATATGTACTATGTCTTGTCCTCTTTCATCGATTGCAAAGGCATCGTCTTAGATGTACGCCACAATGGCGGTGGCGACTTGACCAATGCCTACAAACTGGCGGCTACTTTTATGTCCTCAGATACACTCGTGGGCTATTGGCAGCACAAATCCGGCAAAGGGCATACCGACTATTCTGCGCTCGAACCTATCTATGTCCGCCAAAGTGATATGCCCAATAAGTGGCTGCGACTGGTGGTAGTGCTTCAAGATCGTCATACCTACTCGGCTGCTAACTCGTTTGTCAATGCCATGCGGTATGCACCCAATGCCTTGCTTCTCGGTGGCGTCAGTGGCGGTGGTGGAGGAATGCCGATGAGTTATGAATTGCCCAACGGATGGGTGGTGCGTTTCTCTAGTGTAAAGATGTATGATGCTGATAAACAGTCGATTGAGGAGGGAATATCGCCTCATATATATGAAACATTACACGGTTCGAACAAAGACGATTTGATTGAACGAGCCGTACAAATCATATTGCAAGCCTATGAACGGAAATAACATCATTCGAGTGGAGAATATCTGCAAGTCTTTTGGCACACTTGAAGTCCTAAAAGGCGTCAATCTGTCGGTTAATCGTGGAGAGATAGTGGCTATTGTTGGCAAAAGCGGTGCCGGAAAGACAACGCTGTTGCAGATCATCGGTACATTAGACAAACCTACTGCCGGCAAGGTCTTCATCGATGGCGTAGATGTCTTTAGCCTCAAAGAGAAAGCCTTGGCGGAGTTCCGCAATCGCCATATCGGTTTTATCTTTCAGTTTCATCAGTTATTGCCCGAGTTTACGGCGCTCGAGAATGTGATGATGCCGGCTTTGATAGCCAAGGATAACTTCAAAGATGCCCAATCTCGTGCCACTCGCTTGCTTACCGATTTGGGGCTTGCTGAGCGTATGTCCCACAAACCCAACGAGTTATCCGGCGGAGAAAAACAGCGTGTGGCCGCTGCACGAGCCTTGATGATGTCCCCTTCGGTTATCTTAGCTGACGAGCCGACCGGCAGCCTTGACGAGGCAAATAAACGCGAACTCAACAACTTGCTTTTGCATCTGCGCGAGCAATATGGGCAGACGATCATCATCGTTACCCACGATAAAGAATTGGCAAATATCTCCGATCGGGTTATCGAGATGAAAGATGGGCAAATAGTCGGTTAAAAACGCACTATCTATGGCTTTTTGATAAGTAATTTATACTTCAAAAATAATGAAACATACCTATATTTATTTTCTTCTAGCCCTCTCTTTGGTGGGCTGCCATACAGGGCGACAGTACTTCCCTCCAAAGCAGGAGATGAAGCCAAAGCATGTCGATATTATCCGCTTCGATAGTGCGCTGCTCAGTGTGCAATCGGATCAAGATATTCGGCATCTTTATGCCCGGTATCCCTATTTTATGCCGGTTTTTGTAGAGGATATCTTGGGTATTCCTACATCCGATACTGCCTATTTGGCTGTGGCTTTACCGCAGTTCTTAGCCGATACCACCTATGGTTTCGCTGCCACCAATTTGCGCGAGAAGCAGATATTTGCCGATATATCGGATATTCAGGCGGCTTTAGACGATGCTTTTACCCGCCTTTGCTATCTCTATCCCGATATGCAAGTACCTGATATATACTTGTTTATATCCGGTTTCAATGCGTCTGTTTATTTCTTGGACGATGCTATTGCCGTTGGGGCGGATATGTATCTTGGCAGCGATTATGAGTACTACAATCGCGTGGTTTACGATTATCAAAAACAGACTATGCGCAAAGAGTGTATTCCCGCAGATGTCGTTAGTGCTTACCTGTTCCGCAATCTGCCCTATACAAGCACCAAAAGTCGCTTACTCGACCAGATGATCTACCGTGGCAAGGTGATGTACCTTCTCTCGCAACTCTTCCCTACCCTGCCCGAATATGAGGTGATGGGCTATACCAAAGAGCAATGGCAGTGGTGCGAGAAAAACGAACAGGCTATTTGGCATCTTATCATGGATAAGCGCGATATCTTCAAGACGGAGAGCCTTGTTCTCACTTCCTACCTCAACGACGGACCGTTCACTTCCGAGGTGTCGCAAGACTCCCCGGGACGCCTCGGTACTTGGGTCGGATGGCGTATTGCCAAGAGTTATATGGAACATAATCAGCAAGTTACGCTGCAACAACTCATGGCTGAACCCGATGCACAAAAGATTCTCGAAGAGAGTTTCTATAAACCATAACTATACAATTTCACAATTTCAATCTATGAATAGATCCGATTTCCCTATACTCCGCGAGCAGGTCTATGGTCGCCCGCTCATCTATTTGGATAATGCCGCTACATCGCAGAAACCGCAGGTGGTCTTAGATGCTATGCTCGATGCCTACACCCATTGGAATGCCAATATCCATCGCGGTGTACACCATCTCAGTCAAGTGGCTACTAAGCACCACGAGGATGCACGTGCCCATGTCGCTGGTTTTCTGCACGCTCATTCGGCGAAAGAGATAGTCTTCACCAAGGGGACGACCGATTCTATCAACATGCTCGCATTCAGTTTTGGTGAGGCTTTCGTCCATGCGGGCGATGAAATCCTGGTCAGCCAACTGGAGCACCACTCCAATATCGTGCCTTGGCAAATGCTCTGTGAACGCAAAAAAGCCACTCTGCGAGTTATTCCCCTGTGCGATGACCTTTCGCTTGATTTAGAGGCATTTAAGACGCTTCTCACGCCGCGCACACGCCTCATTTCTGTTGCACAAGTGAGCAATGTACTCGGTATCATCAATCCTGTTTCGGAAATCATCCGCTTGGCGCATGCGCAAAACATCCCTGTTTGTATCGATGGTGCGCAGTCTGCACCCCATTTGCCTATCGATGTGCAAGCCTTAGATTGTGATTTCTTTGTCTGCTCTGCCCACAAGATGTATGGTCCTACGGGCTTGGGTGTTCTCTATGGTAAAGAGCAGTGGCTCAATGTCTTACCGCCGGCCGAGGGTGGCGGAGAGATGATCGAGCATGTCCGTTTCGAGCATACCACCTACAATCAACTGCCCTATAAGTTCGAGGCAGGAACACCCGATTTTATCGGATCTTATGCCTTTTCTGCCGCACTCTCGTATATGGAGCAAATAGGTATGGATGCCATTGCGCAACACGAGGCGGATTTGAGCAACTATGCCGAGCAGCAACTCGCACAGATTCAAGGAGTTAAAGTCTATGCACTCGGGCTGCCTAAGGCGGGCGTGGTGTCTTTCAATGTCTTCCGTGGCGACCAACTCATCCACCCCTTTGATGTCGGTACCCTTCTCGATCGTCAGGGCGTGGCTGTCCGCACGGGACACCATTGTGCCGAACCGCTCATCGATTATCTCGCTGTCCCGGGTACGGTGCGGGCATCGTTTGGGCTATACAATACCCGCGAAGACATCGATGCATTCATTGCGGCTCTCCGCAAAGCCGTTGCAATGCTCTTTTGATGAAGCGTTGTTTATCGTCTTTTATATTGCTATTGGCTTGTATATCAGTAGGATATGCTGCCATTGCGCCCGATGCCGTCGAGCGGGATACATTGTTCCGCATAGTTGCTTACAATGTAGAGAATCTCTTCCATCCCGATGTCGATTCTATCAATTCCGACACCTCTTTTACTCCCGATGGCAAGTATCATTGGACATACTCCAAGTATCGCCGCAAGGTGCAGAATATCGCTCAAGTCCTTACTACCATCGGGCAATTTAATGGCATAGATATAGTCGGATTGTGTGAGGTGGAAAACGAACAATGTGTCAGCGATGTATGTTCCCTTTTGCGCCGTTTCAACTACCGGTACATTCATTTTGATAGTCCCGACCGCCGAGGTATCGATGTGGCACTGCTCTATCGCCCTACCTTTCGTATTCTCTCCGCCTACCCTATTCCAATTTTGCTTCCCGACAGTGCTACTACGCGCGATATCCTCTGTGTATCAGGTGTTTACAATACTTCCGATACTCTCTGCCTCTTTCTCTGCCATTTGCCATCGCAGTTAGGCGGTGCGGCGTCTTCCAATCGTAAACGCGATGCCGCATACCAGGTCTTGCAACACCATATCGATTCAGTGCTGACCTGTTCACCTGCTACCCAAATCGTAGTTATGGGCGATATGAATGCTGCCCCGCAAGACAACCTACATCGTATGCACAATGCGATGCTTCCGTTGGAAAAAGCCGCACGCAAAGCACCGTTTCTTTCGGATATTCCGCGTGGAACACACAAGTACAATGGCGTGTGGACTTTCCTCGACCAGTTCGATCTTTCTGATAATCTGCAGCCTATCTCTGATGTGTCTGTCTATTCTGCGCCGTATCTCTTAGAGGAGGACGAGCGTTATCTCGGTTTCAAACCCAAGCGCACATACATCGGCTTCCGCTACCAAGTCGGCTATTCCGACCATCTCCCCATCCTCCTCACTCTCCGCTGCCGATAAACTCCCGATTTTCTCACTCTCCTTTTGACCAACCTATTTTTTTCAGGACGGCACAAGAACACCACACTTGCCGGTAATCATGCTTTGTTTTCGAGACTGTGTCGAGACCATATCGAGTCTTTAATAGGAGATTGATAGGTGATTAATAGGTGATTCACGGTAAAAAGACGGCAACGACACGACAACGAGAGCCGTATTATCAAGGGATTTACAAGAAAATTTGCGACCTTGGTTCGGTCTATAGTAATTCAATAATGATAATTCATGTTAAAAATACACTATTCCTATGTGTACATTTGCATATATCAGAAAAAAGCAGTACCTTTGCATTCGATTTCGGGAGTAGCCCCGTGGCGAAACCAAATATATATATCGCGGAGTAGAGCAGTGGTAGCTCGTCAGGCTCATAACCTGAAGGCCGGTGGTTCGATCCCATCCTCCGCAACCAAGTAATAATGTGTTTTCATAATATTTTGTTGGTGCTCATCTTCGGATGGGCATATTTTTTATGGCGAAACCTACCAAATAGAGTATATGCCTACAAAAATAGCACCCTGTTTAGGTGCTATCATATTGCGTAATAGTTTGTATATCAACTTATTTCAGCGCGCGATATATCCCTCCGGGAAGAGCCTTCACTAAGCCTTGCATCTCTAGCAACATCAAGTCCGCTGAGGCTTGTGCGTAGGGTATTTGCGTCTCCATCACCACTACATTGATGTGCATACCGTCTTCTTGTTCATGCAGTTTATCTATCAGCGTGCGTTGACTTTCGCTTAGCGTACCGAATAGATCGGTTATCTCGGTCTGCAGCGGTTCTTTCTTTGCTTCTGCTGTCTCCCAAAGCATCGATTCTATTAGGTCGTCTGCCGACTGTATCAGTTGTGCTTTTTGGCTGCGTATCAGTATGTTGCAACCGTATGCATTCTCATCGCTAACTCGCCCGGGATAAGCAAACAAATCGCGATTATAGTCGCAAGCCATCTGTGCCGTTATCAGTGAACCGCCTTTCTGTTTCGATTCCATTACCACTACAGCATCTGCCAGCCCTGCTATGATTCGGTTGCGGGCTACAAAGTTAAACGAGTCGGGCTTCGTACCGCTCGGATACTCGGTCAGTATGCCTCCGTTCTCTAACGATTGCACCGCTGTCTGACGATGAATCGATGGATAAATCCTGTCTAAACCGTGCCCGGGTACAATCACCGTTGATACACCCGCTTCTATCGCAGCACGGTGAGCGGCAATGTCTATGCCGTAGGCTAAACCGCTTACAATCACTATGTTAGGAATCTTTGCTGCCAGATCGAGTACAAGTTTCCGTGTCTCTTCTTTACCACGGTCGGTGGCATTCCTCGTACCTACAATCGACACCACTTTCTTATCGTCAAATCGGACATTGCCTTTCGAGTAAAGCAGCAGGGGACGGTCTGGACATTCGCGCAGACGATAGGGATAATCATCGTCCCCGCACCAATACATCTGTATGTGATGTTGCTCTACAAACTCTATCTCGCGTTCTGCACGCTCCATAGCCGACTGTACCTCGCCCTCATCGTTGTGCATAGCGTGTTGCCATGCGCTGTAAGCCGAGTAGTCATAGTGCTCCAGCAGTTCCAATCCTCGCCGAATGCGATTGCGGAAAAGTATGCTGAGTGCTATTTGATAAAGCCGATCTTCTTGCATGCCCCAATGAATAAATATGCTAGTCCTACCCCTACTGCCGCCCCGATCATATCGGCATAGAAGTCATACCAATCGCCTATTCGGGAGACGGTACACCACGCCTGCAGCACTTCCATCAAGCCTCCGTAGGCCGACGATACGCCCCACGCTATCAACGGATACCACCTCCTATGCTCCTTCTCCAAGAGCAAGCCGCACATCATCACACCCGCCAAACCGACATACATCATCGTATGCCAAAATTTGTCGCCTAATTTTTCTACAATCTCTATGTGCGGATACTCTATCAGCGACAGTATCGCAATCGCAACCGCCACAAGCAGCGTAGGCAGGTAGTACCAAATACGCCTCATAGTTTCTGCCCGAAGCACAAGTCGCCGGCATCGCCCAAACCGGGGACGATGTATTTCTTCTCGTTCAGCACCGGGTCTATGGCAGCACACCAAAGGGTGATATGGTCTTCTGGCAACATCTTTTTTAGGTATTTTACCGCCTGTGTCGTACCTATCGTGCAGCATAGATGCGTCGTTGCAGGCGTGCCGTGTGCCAGCAAGGCGCGGTAAGCCACCTCCATCGACATACCCGTTGCCAACATCGGATCCACCAAAATCAGTGTCTTCCCGTCTAATTTAGGAGCAGCCAAATACTCGGCCACAATCTCTATCTCTTGTTGCCCCTTTACATTGCGCCCTATTCTGCGATATGCGCTCAGAAAGGCATTCTCTGCTCCGTCAAACATATTTAGAAAACCTTGGTGCAAAGGTAGTCCTGCACGCAAGATAGTACCCAATACCACTTGGTCGCTGATCGTCTGTACTTCTGCTACGCCCAATGGGGTCTGTACTTCCTCTTTTTGATAGGTGAGAGCCTTGCTCACCTCGTATGCCATCAGTTCACCGATACGCTCTATGTTGCGGCGGAAACGCAGACTGTCCTTTTGGATGTTTACATCGCGGATCTCTTTTAAGTATTGATTCAGCAGAGACTCTTTCTCCGATAGGTTAATTACTTTCATAGTGCCTTAATGTGTTGTTTTATAAGCAGTTAGTTCATATTTGCTTTCACATTTTTCAACTCGGCCTTGATAGACGCTTTGTGTACTTTCTGCGTTGCCTCCAGTTGTTTCAGATCCACTTCTTTGTTCTGAATCTCCGTATTGAAAGTTACCAAGTCGGCTTGGTCGGCATGTAGGCGGTCGAGCATGGCGGTTAAGCGTTTCTGGCGAGCCATCAACTCATCTTGCATGCGGATAATCTCTTTCTTGTCCCCTTGCAATGCCGATGTACGCAAGTCTTGCGACTCACGATTGAGCAACGATGATTTCTGTACTTTCTTCAGTACCTTCTCTGCTGACGACTGTACTGCCGCCAGGGCTTTTTGCTCGCTTTCAAATGCTTTTTGCAAATTTTTCAGAGACGACTCTCTCTCCTTCAGATAAGCCGCCAAGTCTTTTGCATGGGCTTTCTCGTCCTTCAGTTCCTTGTTGGCTTGCGACAGACTCTTGTCGTTTGCTTCTTGTATGTCTTGTATGCGCTCCAATTCAGCACGATACATCGGCGCATTATCGCCGTATTGTGTACGGAGTGAATCCAACGAGAAATCCAATAGACTGATGTTCAATGGGCTGACATGCTGAGCCTGCATACTTACGCAAAGTGCTAGTGCGGCAACAAAAAAACTAAACTTTTTCATTTCTTTTGAGTTATTTTTTCGACCCGCAAAGGTACAGAAAAATTTGCATATCCACAAATTTTGTCGTACCTTTGCACGATTTTTAAGTACGCTTATGGCTGAAACCAAACATTTTGTATATCAAGACGCTACAATCGAGTTCGTTACGGTGGCGGCACAGACTTGTCTTTTCTTAGAGCATAGTGCAGAATATGAGCGGCATGATTTTATCGAAAAAATACTCTGCCTCTTGCCTCTGCTCTACCTCAAAACGCGCCTCCTCAAAGAGCCGGAAGCCCTCTTGGAAGGCGAACCGCAACATTTCGTCCAAGAGGATGACTATAATTATATCCAAGCCGGTGTGAAAAATCTTTTGGGTACCGACGATGCCTATTTAGAGGTGTTCCTCAATGATATTCAGTATAGCGACGAACCGATAACTGCCTATATATCAGAGAATTTGGCAGATATCTATCAAGAACTCAAAGATATGGCTGCGGCTTTCCAAACAGGGCAAGAAGAAGTGATGAACGATGCGGTTCTCGCTTGCCTGACCGCTTTCCGAGAGCATTGGGGGCAGAAACTTCTCAACGCTATGCGTGCCTTGCATGCCCTCTCTCTACTTACCAACGAAGACTGATGAAACCCAATAGTTACATACACCATATTTCCAAAGACTTGGTACAATGGATGCCTGTGGCGAGGTTCGAGGGCGAAGTGATTATCGTCGATACGCCGCAGAAAGTGCACGAGGCGGTCGCCTATCTCAATAGTCAGCAAGTCTTAGGAGTAGATACCGAGGCGCGACCTAGTTTCACCCGCGGTGTCCACTACCCTACCGCCCTCGTGCAGATTGCCACTGAGCAACGATGCTACCTCTTCCGCCTCACCCATATCGGTATGCCGCAAGAGTTGGCAGATGTCTTTGCTAACCCTAATATATGTAAGGTGGGTTTGGCGTTCCGAGACGACATTAATGGATTGCGGCGCAGGCGTGATTTTGAACCGGCTAATTGTATTGATTTACAGTCGATTGTAGGTAAGTATGGTATCTTAGATTTGGGTCTGCAAAAGATGTTTGCCATCTGCTTTGGTAAGAAAATATCCAAGGCGCAGCAACTCACCAACTGGGAAAACGATATCCTCACGCCCGAGCAAGCGCAGTATGCTTCTACCGACGCATGGGCTACCTTATTGATATACAAGGATTTGCAAGATACTACTCCGCTCCCCCGCAAAGTGGCGGAAGCCTTTCGCCGTGCCGACATCGAGGCGCAGATTGCCCACCAGCAAGAAGTGATGGCTGCGAGAGAGGCAGAATTGCAACATATCGAAACAACCCATTAACCTAAATAACTATATGAAACGCACTACCTTGCTGATTATCAGCCTTTTTCTTTCCGTTATTACCTTTGCGCAAGCAAAGTATATTTTCTATTTCATTGGCGATGGAATGGGGACCAACCAAGTGTTGTCCTCCGAGATGTACCTCGCCGAATTAGAGGGACATATTGGTCGAAAACAGTTGCTGATGACCCAATTCCCCTATTCCGGTCAAGTGGCTACTTTCTCCGCCTCCAATGGCATTACCGACTCTTCTGCTGCGGGTACTTGCCTCGCCACCGGCACCAAAACCAACAATGGAACGCTCGGACTCTCGCCCAACAAAGATACGCTGCAAACAGTCGCTGAAATCCTGCAAAAGCAAGGCTACGGCATCGGAATTATGACCACTGTGGCAATCGACCACGCTACTCCCGCTGCTTTCTACGCCAAAGTGCCCGACCGTCATCAGTACTACGAAATCGGCACGCAACTGGCTTTTACCAACTTCGATTTCTTCGGCGGTGCCGGCTTCCACAAACCGAAGGATAAGCACAACAAAAAAGCACCCAATCTCTACGATTTATGTGAGCAACAAGGCTATACTTTTGCTCACGGATTTGCCGATGCGCAAACCAAATTAGATGCGCCCAAACTCATTCTTACCCAAACGACCGACGGTATCGACCGAAGGAAAAAAGCCGAGTGCCTACCCTATGCTATCGATCGGCAGCCCGATGCGCTCACACTCACCCAGATAGTCTCTACCGCTATCCCCTATCTCGAGCGAAAACACGACCGCTTTTTTATGATGGTTGAGGGGGGGATGATCGACTATGCTTGCCATGGGCAAGATGGTGCTACCGCCATCGGAGAAACAATCGATATGGATTCCGTACTCCAAGTGGCATATCGTTTCTATCTCGCCCACCCCGATGAGACTCTCATCGTCGTTACCGCAGACCACGAGACGGGTGGTATGGCATTGGGCAATGGCGGCTACACACTCAATCTCCAAGCCTTGCAGTATCAGCATTGCTCTGCTTGGGTGCTTTCCGATAAACTCTCATCGATGTTCAAAGACCAAGCCCCCACTTGGCAACAGGTCAAAGATTTTCTGAGTGAGCAACTCGGTTTCTATACACATATCTCGCTTACCGATGAAGAGGATGCGCAACTGCAAAGCCTTTACAATCAGGCGGTTGCACATCATAGTGGCGAGGTCAAGACGCTCTACAAGACGATGAACGAACTGAGTGGTGCGGCTATCGCACTCATCAATCGTAAGGCAAAACTCGGCTGGACAAGTTGGGATCATACCGGGCATGCCGTACCCGTATTTGCCGTCGGTGTTGGTGCCGAGCAATTTACCGGATGGCACGACAACACAGAGTTAGTGCCTCTGATTCTGAAAGCAGCAAACTTAAAATAGTATAAACATCAACCTGCTTTTTCGGTACCCGATTTGTCGAACTCTTGTCGAGACCTAATCGAAACCTAAAGCAGACTGAATGCCAACTGATTTTTTATATATTTTAGTATGATATACAGAATTACTTTTTCGTGCGAAGAAGGCGATCAGAACTTTCGTCGCGTGTTTGAGGCAGATAGCGAGGCTACTTTCCTCGATCTCCACAAGGCCATTCTCGAAAGTGTCCACTACACCGACGACCAGATGACCTCATTCTACATGTGCAACGACGAGTGGGAAAAAGAGCAAGAGGTTACGCTCGTGCCGATGGATTCCAACTTTGAGTACGACAATATGGTTATGGAGTCCACACGCTTGAGCGATTTGCTTACCGAGCAGGGACAGCGTCTTATCTATGTCTTCGACCCAATGTTTGAACGCTATTTCTTCGGCAACCTCAAGTCGATTAAACCGGGTACTATGGATGGCGTCAAATGCGTTGAGAGCACCGGCAAAGCACCCAAGCAACTCAAGAGCGATGACCCGTTGCAAATGCTCTCCAAAGAGGCTAAATCAGACTCGCTGCTCGATGATGACGATTTCTACGGCGATAGCCAATACGATGCCGATGACATCGATAGCGAAGGCTTCCAAGACTTGAGTTTCGAGGATGGCTCTATGTTCTGATCATCGCCCTACTCTGCTCGTCCTTACTGGTCCGACAGGGGTCGGAAAGACCGAGTTGAGCCTGCGCCTTGCAGAGCATTTCGCTTGCCCGATCGTCAGTGCCGATTCCAGGCAAATCTACCGCGAGATACCTATCGGAACGGCTGCACCTACACCCGAGGAGCAACAGCGTGTGCCACACTATTTTGTCGGCACTAAATCCGTTGCCGACGACTACAACGCCGGGCAATACGAGCGAGACGCCATCGCTTTGTTGCAAACGCTTTTCCTGCAACATTCGGTCGTGGTGCTCACAGGAGGCTCGATGCTGTATATCGATGCTGTCTGCAATGGCTTCGATGATATTCCATCCGTTCCTGCCGACATTCGCTCGCAACTCAAAAGCGACTATCAAAGCCGTGGATTAGAGTGGTTGCAGCAAGAGGTGCAACGCATCGACCCCGTCTATTGGGCTGAGGTCGACCGGCAAAACCCCCAACGCCTGCTCCATTGCGTGGAGATTTGTCGCACCACGGGGCAGACTTTCTCCTCTTTGCGCCGAAACACCCGCGCGGAGCGACCGTTCAATATCCTCAAAGTGGCTCTCTCGCGCCCGCGAGAACAACTATATCAACGCATCAATATGCGTGTGGAGCAAATGATGGCACAGGGTTTGTTGGAGGAAGCAAAGGCAGTCTATCCGCTTCGACACCAAAATAGCCTGCAAACGGTCGGCTATCGTGAACTCTTTGCCTATCTCGATGGCCAATACACCCTCCGGCAGGCGGTCGAGATGATTCAGCAGAACTCACGCCACTATGCCAAGCGGCAACTCACATGGTTCAACCGAGACACTACTATCCACTGGCTCAATGCCGATTTAGATTATGAAACGCAACTACATACTATTATTGATTGGATGTGCGCTGATGGCGTGCAATAGGACCACGGTCGATTTCTCTTTCTCGCCCGCTTCACCGCGAGCAGGGCAGTCGGTCTCGTTCAGCAACCTCTCTACCGATGGCGAGAAATGGGCTTGGACATTTGGAGATGGCTCTACATCTACCTCCAAATCGCCTTCCCACACCTATCGCCAACCCGGTACCTACACGGTGATTCTGCAAGTCGATGAGAAGTCTTCGCTTACTCGCACCCGAGACATCACTGTGTACGATACTGTGCCCAATTTCTCTTGCTCCGATACGGCGGCGTTAGATATTTTCCGTGATCTTACCTTCACCGCTTTGGTGTACAATCCCTACAACTATCCGCTTTCCTACGAGTGGTCGGTGCTGAGCAACCGCCTCTATACGCCCCTCAGCAAGACCAATACCGAGAGCACTTTCAAGTTGTATTTCGAGCAAGCGGGTGGGGAAGAGACTGTTCGTCTGCGGGTGGTTCTAAATGGGGATACCACTGTCGTTGAGCATACCTATGCCATCGCTAATACTCCTGCTACCGCTGTCCTCATGCGTGCTAAGCAAGACTATCGTCAGCGTATCTTCGGGGCTCGTTCCGAAATGCCGCAGTTGCTCTCCTATACCGAGGGAACTGCGCTCTTAGATGCCGTACAAGATACGCTGCAACGCTTCAACGACAGCACTTTTACGGTGAGCAATCTCCGCACTACTTTCCCCAACATCGAGGGGTTCTGTATTGCCAATCGCAAGTTGTACTATCGGGGCGGAGGACTGTATGTAGCCAATATCAATGGCTCCAATCGGGTCTGCATCGACCCTAATCCTGTGTCCGCTCTTTGCGTGGACATCGTTGATAATCGTCTCTATTGGGCGCTCGCCGATAGTGTGCGATATATGCCTCTCGTCGGCTCTGAAAACAATCAATTTACCACGATTCCTACAACTCTGAACACCCTCAGCGGTGTTCGTAAAATCACAATCGATTCTACACCGAGATGATACAGCCTGACTTTATTTTTGAAACAAGTTGGGAGGTCTGCAATCGTGTGGGCGGTATCTATGCCGTTCTCTCTACGCGTGCGGCCTCTATGCAAAAAGAACACCCCGACCAAGTCGTTTTCTTTGGCCCTGATTTTGCTGCACATAGCGACCTTTATTTCCAAGATGCTTCCCGCCAAAAGTCGGGTTTTGTCCCCGCTTGGTTGTCCGCTTGGTACAACCAATGGGCGCAAACCGGTATCGTTGATGATACCGCTATCCCCGTGCGTATCGGGCGTTGGAATGTGCCGGGGCAACCGTTGGCAGTACTCTTGCGTGCTGATGCTCTGTGGGCAAAGAAAAACGAGATCTATGGCTGGGCTTGGCAGAATTTTGGAGTGCAGAGCCACGCTGCCTATGGCGACTACGACGAGTCTTGTCTCTTCGGGTATGCGGCCGGCATGGTGATGGCGTCCCTCTACGATACTATCCTGCAAAAGAATACCAACTCCTCAGCGCCTCGTGTCGTCATGCATGCCAACGAGTGGCAGACGGCTTTTGCTATTTTCTATCTCCACTATCATCGCCCTGCTATCGGCACTCTGTTTACCACCCATGCTACGGGCATTGGCCGCTCTATTGCCGGAAACGGGAAACCGCTCTACGACTATTTTGAGGGCTACAACGGCGATCAGATGGCAGAGGAACTCAATATGGTCAGCAAACACTCGGTGGAGAAAATGGCAGCCAAATGGGCAGATTGCTTCACTACCGTGAGCGACCTCACTGCCCGTGAGTGTAAGCAACTGCTTGATAAACAGGTAGATATAGTTACACCCAATGGCTTTGAACCCGGTTTCGTGCCTTCGGGTAAGATGTTTGATAAGAAACGCACTGTTGCTCGCCAAGCCTTGACGCAAGTGGCGTCTGCGCAACTTGGAGGGGTCGTTCCCGAGAATGCCTTGTTCCTTTGTATCGCCGGGCGACAAGAGTGGAAAAACAAAGGAATAGATGTGTTCCTTCGCGCTATGCAGCGTCTTGGAGAAAAGATGTACCACATCGTTCCCGCCGGTCGTGAAGTGGTGGCGTTCGTTATGATTCCCTATCTCGACCGCCCCGTCGCGCGTATCGGAAAAGTGAGTGTCGTCTTTGTACCATATTATCTCGATGGGCATGACCCGCTTTTCGGTAGCATCTCCAATGCTGTCGGCGGGCAGGGCTTCTCCTACTATGATTTGCTTATCGGTATGGATGCCACCGTCTTTCCGTCCTACTATGAGCCGTGGGGCTACACACCGCTCGAGAGTGTCGCTTTCCATGTTCCCACTATCACCACTACCTTAGCGGGCTTTGGCGTTTGGGCGCAGCAACTCATCGTCAAAACATCGGCTCTGGCGGCTTTTAGCGGCTTAGAGAGTGGGGTAGAGGTCATCAATCGTACCGATGGCAACTACAACGAGGTGGTAGAGCATATTGCCGATACGCTCATTCGCTATCTCCAACTGTCATCGGAGCAAGTGGCTGTCGCACGCAAAAACGCTGCGGCTATTGCCCACAAAGCCGAGTGGCGTTTCTTCTTCAAATACTATCGACAGGCTTACGATATTGCTCTCAAAAAAGCAGCGCTGCGCACAAAATGAAACTCAAAACCTGTCTGCATATTTTGCTTGTCGTTTGCCTATTCGGGTGGAGTGGAGTAGTGTCTGCTACCCCCACAGATACGATTCATATTCTCTGTATCGGCAATAGTTTCTCTTGGGATGCCGTTGAGCAGGAATTGGCACCTTTGTGTGAGGCTGCCGAGCAACCTGTTCTCATTGGCAATCTGTACTATGGCGGCTGTTCGTTGGAGCAACATTGGAGTTTCCTGGATAAAGATACGGCGGCATACAGTTTTCGTCTTATCGAGAATGGCGAACGCCGCCTCATCGAGCCTTTCTCGCTTCGCCAAGCCCTCCGTCTGCGTCAATGGGACTATATCTCCTTTCAGCAGGCAAGCCACGATAGCGGTATCGCACAGTCCTATGAGCCGTTTCTTTCCTCTCTGATAGACAGTGTCCGCTCCTATCAACCCTCCGCGCAATTCTGTTGGATGCAGACTTGGTCCTATGCCCAAGATGCCCTCCATCCTGCTTTCCCGCGTTACCGGCAGAGCCAACAGATAATGAACGATAGTATCTTGGCTGCTACACGCCTTGTTCTGCAAGCGCATCCGCAATTTCTGCTCATCCCTTGTGGTACAGCCGTGCAAAATGCTCGCCACACTATGGGCGATGTGCTTTGCCGAGACGGATACCACCTCAATTATGTCTTTGGGCGATACACGGCCTCCTGTGTTTGGTACGAGATACTTACCGGTAAGAGTAGCCTTCGCAACCCGTATCGCAACCCCAATATGACCGCCAAGCAGCAAAAACAGACCCAAAAAGCCGCACATCGGGCTATAAAACACCCTTTTGTGCAGAAAAATGCAAAAAAAATGCGATAACATTTGCAGGTGTCAAAAAAAAGCAGTACCTTTGCACCCGCTTTTGAGAAAGAAGCCCGTCAGGTGGACGAAGCACAATTTAATGGTGCGGTAGTTCAGTTGGTTAGAATACCGGCCTGTCACGCCGTAGGTCGCGAGTTCGAGTCTCGTCCGCACCGCAAAGTCTATCCTGACGCAAAGAAAGTAGAGATTATATCTCGCTTTTTTTGAAAGGGGTCCATTAGCTCAATTGAATAGAGTACCACACTACGGATGTGGGGGTTGCAGGTTTGAATCCTGCATGGATCACAAGTAATACGAACTAAGCCGCTGAAACTCAGCGGCTTAGTTTTTTTGTTGCACTATTCTCACAGTTTGTTTTGACGGGAAACTGACGATTTAGTCCGTCTTTTTAGGACAACACAACATCTACATACCGACTAACTTCATACCTAATACTGTAGTGAATACAGAATGGATAGAAGTACTGTTTCTATCTATTTTTCTTACTAAATTTGCATATTTCGCTAAAATAGAGTACCTTTGTAGGCGATTACTTTCTAAAAGGAGTATCACGAAGTCGTATCTATATCAAAATATCATGAAAACATTTCGCTCTTTTCTTACCAAAATGTCTCTTGTATTGGGCATTCTTGTATGTTCTTCTCTCGTTGTGCAAGCGCAGAGTTTTGGTAGTTTCCTAAAAGATGCTGCCCACAAAGCAGCCAAGCAAGCAGTGCAAAAAGCAGTGGACAAGGTGTCCGAACAGCAGAAAGATAAGTCGTCAGATAGGCAGCAGTCCGCCTCACAGTCATCCAAACAGACCACCACAAAGCAAACGCGCCAAGGTAAGGATGCGGCCAACGAAAATAATGAAGATGAGCAACCTACCATTCGCCTTCCAAAGCAGCATACCGCCCTTTTTGAGCCGCTCGGATACCCTATCGAAGACCATTATGGTTCGCTTTCCGTTAAACCTATTACGCCGCCTATCAAGGCAACCGCTCAAGTGGATTGGGTGGACAAACTGCCTATGCCTTATGACCTGGACAACCAGAGTCTGATCGACGAATTTCAGATGTTGTCTAAGGCGGAATCCAAAGGTATCGATATGAATCTGTCGCCTGCCTACCACCGCCGTAATAGCATTACCGACGAACTATTGGCACGGTGCAACGCACTTTCCGAACTGGCGGGCTATCACGATGAATTGTTGGGTGAATACGAGATGTACGACGAAGGCGACAACTACAACTGGGTCATCAATGGCATGCACGATAGGTTGGGGAATATTCTGGAGAGTACAGCCTATAAGACGCTTATTCGCTCCTCTCTTGTCCCTTTGTTTGCTCTCAGTGAGAATTACATCGATAGCAAGACGCGTGCTTACTTTGCCGCACACGGAGGTTATCAAAATGCCATATCTGTCAAATGGACAAAGTGGAATCCGAGACCCGATAAAGAACAGGTGAATACCTCTACTACAGGGCAAAAAGGCACTATCCTAAGCGAGAACTCCTCGGGTGCACATATCGACATCGCCGGTATCACCTATATCCTCCACAATAAAGGACTGTCTGCTTTTGCTTCCGAGTTAGCCACCACAGCCGTCGCCGGCAAAGATGTGGTCATCCCCGACTATGTGGAGTACAAAGGCAAGAAGTATGCAGTAACTGATATGCGTGCCAACCTCTTCGAGGGTACTGCTATCCGCTCAATCACACTGCCTGCAACACTAAAGGAGATTCGCAATCGTGCCTTCGCCAATACACCGATTACGGAAATCACCATCCCTGCTTCCGTCAAAGAGATACAAGGCTCTGCTTTCTATGGCTGCAAGAACCTGACCAAGGTAACATTCCAAGGAAAAAGCATAGAAAAGGTACACGGATGCTTCCAAAATTGCGTCAAACTGCAACGATTGGTGTTCCCTGCATCTATGAAGGGAGGAATGAGTTACGATATGTTCAGCGGCTGCGTCTCGCTTACAAGTGTTACTTTGCCCGAAGACCTGCAGACAATACCCCAGAAAATGTTTAGCGGTTGCAAACGCCTAACCTCTATCACCCTGCCAAAGAGTGTAACAACTATCGAATCGCAAGCCTTTAGCGGGTGCGGTGTGGTGTCCTTAGATATGACGAGCGTTACCGAACTGGCCGACGGAGTATTCTCCGGATGTTCATCGCTCAAAACTATCCGTATCAATCGCACCCTCGCTGACAAACTGAAAGAGGAGAACTATTGGGGCTATACCTCCAATTTCAGCGAGTGCCCCCACCTACAACTCAAATTGGTGAACGACGAGGTAGTTTTCCCTGCCGGCGTAGTAATTGTAGATAAATAGTTACTTTTTCCTCAAACGAGGACATAGCGATTAGGTGTTAATCCTTAATTTGAACTGTTATGATTATCGTTGAGAACAATCGTAAGAAATTGGAAACCTTGCGCAAGGCATACCCCGATGCGCTGATTTTAGATGTTACCTCCCATGCCACGGGGGCATTGCGCAAACTCAGTCCGTTCTATCCTCATACAGGTATTCCGGTGCCGTTTACACCCGGTATGACTGCGGAGTCTGTCGATGGTATCTGGCAAGGTTTGAAGGTCTTTGAGTATGCCGATGTCGATGTGCAGACAATGCAAAATACCACGATGAAAAACCTAAAACGCACCGTGCGTAAGTATGGTGTACCGCGCGGACACCGCAAGGGCGTGTATGGAGACCAACTGCTGGATTATCTTACTGCCAGCCACGAGATCTATCTGCCTTCCTACAAATGGGTGCTGGAGAATAAGTGCCAAGACCTGGTCGAGTTGCCGCAAGCAATCGGCAGAAAAAACGGTCGTCTTGCTCGATTATGAGACCAATGGTGATATCAACAATCCCCGCAAACCCCTCTCCCATGCTCAGTTAGTCAAGATGTATTGTGAGGGCAATTATCTCCTCTGAGTACCGCCCGACATACCCTTTCTCTCCCCCCTCATCTGTTCGTTCTGTACAATAGAACCGATACGCATACCCAAACAACCATTGGATAGTGCTATCGGTTTATTTTTTGTTTACCAAATGCTATTTTCTTCATTTTTGTAGTTACCTTTCTGCTTTTTGTAGCCATATATTACCGATGTTTAATCTAAAAGAAAGGAAATTTATGGCAACAGAAATGAAGAAGACGGCAAAGAAAGTGGCAAAAGAAGTAAGTTACGAACGAGTAACAAGTAAGAAGGGATTTTTTAGTGTAACAATCAAAGGAGAAGTGGTCTTGTGGGCGGTTAGAGATGGAGGCAATTATTTGTACTATGTCATCAACGAGGCAAAAAGAGAGATTGGCGAACGCTATTTATGGAAGTTGATAAGCAATGAGGAGGCTGCCAAAGTCGATGATTGGATGATTAGTGTAATTAAAATAGCCAATAGCAGATATGGTGGTATAGGCGTCGCGCCGTATGTCTAACTTATAGGGGATCCACATGACTACTGCTGGGGAGATCATGTTCAGTCTTTCTACCCAATGTGTGGCGATTGTGTACAAATTGACCTCGATTGGGAGTATGAATATAGCGAGGATTATTTTATCAATGAAAATGTGTTGAGCACAGTCTTGGCTGCAGTCAATAAGAAGATATTTGGAGAGCATCGAATTATTTTTGAAAGTATATTTGCATAAACATAAATGCTACTGTTATGAACAAAAAGAAGAAAACATTGATTTGGAGTCTTGTCGGACTCGTTGTTGTACTGTCGATTGCACAACTTTGGTGGCCTACTCCGCAGAGCCACTTGCGTGAGGGAGACATTGTCTTCCGTGGCACAAACCCTACGGTGGCAGGGCTTACTCTTTCCAAGTGGACACACTGTGGCATCTTGGTTAAAGAAAATGGCAAATGGATGGTCTATGAGGCGATTGGTCCCTTCAAGAAAACCCCGTTGCGCGAGTGGAAACGCCACGATAAACCCTGTTTCTTTCGGGTTATGCGACCCAAGCAACCGCTTACATCTGCCCAACTACAGCAAATACGCCGACGCTGTGCCGGTTTGAGTGGCCGCAGGTACGATCATGCCTATCGCTGGTCGGATGATAAGCAATACTGCTCCGAACTCGTTTGGAAGGCCTATCATGCTGCCGGAATCGACCTCTCTACACCGCGCAAAGCAAGCACCTTCCTGTCTTTCAAACTATTGCCCGATAAAACAATCAATCGTATCGTCAAGAAGAAAGGTATCTCTCTCGATGAACCTATGGTATCGCCATCCGGCCTCATCAATAGCAAGTACCTCAAGCGTGTCTGGTAGATTGCCTCAGTTCACAAGATAAACAAGCGCATTGCCGATTTATATCTGTGGCTGTCAGAGAGGTGATGTCCGGTATAAACTATCACACTGATTATGCGATGTAATTGCCTATGCACTGTTTTTGTTAGGTCAGAGAGGCGATGTCTGGTATAAACTATCATACTGATACAAGCAGAAAGACGTTGCAACCATCTGAGTTACAACGCTTTTTTATTTTCTTTGGGTGGAATGTGGGGCTCGAACCCACGACACTCGGAACCACAATCCGATGCTCTGCCAACTGAGCTAAGACCACCATCTAACCTCCGCTAAACTGCCTTGCTACACCGATGCAACAAAGACCATCTCTCGAAAGCGGTTGCAAAAGTACTACTTTTTTTTCAAATGCACAAATAAAACCGCAAAAAAGTCGTGTTTGCATGCATTTTTCCACTTCTGATCTTCCTTATATGCGTCTGTCTATCGCAAATATTCTCTCCCTGTTCCGTGCAGCGTATTCTGCTTCGTTTCTCATTTGTGCACTTTCTTTAGCATGCTGAGTCGAGAATAACAGCCTCGCAACTCTGGATTTTGCTACCTACAGGTATATACTTCCCATAAAAAGGGGAGTATCTGTGGCTTGTCCACCAACGCACAACCGCTATCTGTTTCTCTGCTCTTTCCTATCGTCCCTTCTCATCCTCCCTTGTTGGATATTCTCTTTCTGTTCTTATCGTCGAACGGTTCTATCATCGAACGCTCTTGTGTTCTTATCGTCGAATGCTCCTATATATTAACCTATTTTATCTAAGACCGGTACACTGTCTGCATCCTGTCTTCCTGCTATCCATAGTATGTTATTAGTATGTTATTAGTAGGTGATTAGCATGTGATTAAGCGAATCCGACCATAGTCTGATAGTATCCACATAGTATTCTTTGTATAATAAAAAAGTTAATAATCATTTCCTGCTACATCATATCTGTAGTATGAAATTAGTAGGTGATTGAGCAATCCGATTCCTGGGTAGATAAACAAGTACAGACTGTGTGAAAGCAGTAGAATGCATAAAGATGTTTGGTTGGCGTCGATGTGCGCAATATTTTGTTTATATTGTTTGTATAATTCACAAAAAAGCAGTAACTTTGCAGCGTGCTTGTGCGTAGAATTACAATCATAAAGCGTATCAAGTTATGCTGCTATGGAGTATGAAGGGTGTGTAGGTATATGGCAATACCGATAGTCTGCCTGCGCGAATCATGCTCTACTAAAAAGGAAAAAGAAATATGTTTAAGATACAATGGGATAAAGAAACGGGCGGAGTGGTGCTGGGGGTACTCGCAACGAAAGATACGCTGAATATCTCGCCGCGTCCTGTTTTCTTTGAAGAATTAAATTTACTCGGTCTCAAAGAACTGGGATGGGAATACCCCGAATGCTCTGAACCACTCATGTGGGCGTGCAATAAGGAATACTATTATCGAGGGGAGAAGTTTTTTGAGGCAAGAGGAGCAAATATTTACGATAAGGCCACTATAGAGTTTGTTACGGGTAAGGAAAAACAAAACCTACAACCGATTGATGTGAAGACAATGCTCGATCGCACTCGTGAACAGATGTTTTTGTGCGAAAGCGAAGCGATTGAATTTATTCGCGATACATACGACACATATTCTCGTGCATCTAAGTTGACGGATAAGTATGCTGCTAATCAGATGGATTTTGAGATGTTAGCAGCTCGTCAAGAGAAAAAGACAAAGACAAAAATGACTATTATTAAAGAAGATTGTGATAGCTTTGATATTATGCCCGAGTCCGAAGCTGAGAAGCAAGGAAAGAAAGTTCTGCAAACAACCAAAGTAGATTACTTTTTGGCATCATTCTCCGGTGGAAAGGATAGTCAAGTAGTGCTCGACCTTTGCACCAGAGCCCTGCCACCTGATGCATTTCAGGTAATATACTCCGACACAGGGTATGAATTACCCGGTTCATTGAGCCTGTATCAGCAAGTTCAAGATTACTATCACGAGAAGTTTCCTACACTCAAGTTTTCGTTGGCTAAAAATCATGAATCGGTATTGAACTATTGGGATAAGATAGGAACGCCAAGCGATAAACATCGTTGGTGCTGTGCCGTTATGAAAACTGCCCCCTTATATCGTATGCTAAAAGTTCCTAATACTAACAAGCAGGCTAAAGTGCTCGCCTTTGAAGGGGTTCGTGCAGAGGAAAGTACACGAAGATCAGGGTATGAGAGAATCGGAAAGGGGGTTAAACACAACTTTGTTACGAACGCTCGTCCTATCCTTAAGTGGAATACTACAGAGGTTTTTCTATATATATTTCGCTATGGTTTACATATAAACGAAGCCTATCGTTTGGGAAAGCCTCGTGTTGGTTGTATTTTGTGCCCTTTCTCTTCTCCTTGGGATGATATGATTATTAATCAATGCTACAAAAAAGAATTAGATCCATTCCTATCAAAAATTGTAGAGATAGCAAAAAATCGTAGAATACCTAACCTTGACGAGTATGTGAAAGAACGCAAATGGAAACTTCGGGCAAGTGGTAATATGATAGATCAAAATTCGACTATAGACTTTGTCAAGTCGATACCTGATTTTGTTGCCCACATAAAAGGTGCCAAGGTTGGTTTAGAGAAGTGGTTCCTTACCGTTTGTGATTTTACATATTCAAGATCAGGGAAAAAGGCTGTTGGAGAACTAAAATATAAGGGTAAGGTCTTTGAATACGATATAGTCTATAAATCATCAGATGCAGATTATGTATTCACACTCCATAATGCATCTGATATTATGCTCGTAAAAGAACTAAAAAGAGTTCTTTACAAAGCCACATTCTGCATAAGTTGTGAGGCGTGTGAAGTGGAGTGTCCGACAGGTGCTCTCTCTGTCTATCCAGAAGTAAAAATCAACGAAAATAAATGTATACATTGCCATAAATGCCTTGACTTTCACGATCATGGTTGCATTGTGGCAGATTCATTAGTAACTAGTATGGAAAATAAAACCAGTGTAGGTAATATCTCAAAGTATGGAACTTTTGGCATTCATGAAGAATGGCTTGAAGAATTCGTATTAAATCCAGGAGTGGATTTCTGGTTGCCTAATAATAATTCCCTGGGCAACAAAATGATTCCGAGTTTCAAGGCGTGGTTAAAAGACGCAGAAATTATTGATAACAAGAATATCCTAACCGAATTCGGTCAGTTCTGTGTCGATAATTTAACTAACGATTCAGAACTGATTTGGTCAATAATATGGATTAACCTCTCCCATAATTCTCAACTTGTTAAATGGTTTGTCAATAATGTCCGCTGCAATCAGACTTTTGATACAGCCCTTTTGAAAGAACTGGGGTATGACTATTTTTCTTCTTCATTTACAAGAACAACGATTGAGTATGCCTTTAGTGCTTTGATGCAGGTATTCAAGTATTCTCCTATCGGAGAAACACTAAGACAAGGTGTGTCATTTGATAAAAAAATGCTTGTCCGAAATGAATTTGAGGATTTATCAGAAATAGCAGTTGCATATTCATTATACAAGTATGCTCAAGAACTTGAAACTACCACTCTTCGTGTGAAGGATTTTTACGAGGAAGATGCCAATGGTGGTATTGCGAAAGAGTTCTGTTTGTCAAAAGAGCGCTTTGAGAAACTACTTCGTACGATAAACTCTACCAAAGGTCGTATACTCAATGCTGAATTGAATATGGGTCTCAACCATATCACGCTCTATGAGGGAGTAACTCCTATGGATGTTATCAATAAAATGTTCTCTAATGGCTGAAAATTTCCAGTTGCAAATTTATAAAGAAATGGCACTCTCTTTGCACTGTCACAAGAGTAAGGGTGCCATAATTCCAGCAAAGCCTATTCTTCTCATTGGTATCTGCAATGCCATAGATTGTGGCTTGATTAGCAACAATAGGATTTCTATTACTGAAGTTGAAAAGCAATATCGCATACTACAGAAACAATACCTTGTGAAAACTACATTTAACTATCCGTTTTACTTTCTCGACAGCGAACCGTTTTACCATTTGAAATGGAATGAGAAAAAAATAGAAACAAACACTCCTTCTGTTGCAATGTTGAGATCAAACATTGAATATGCATATCTGGATGATGCACTTTGGGATCTCCTTCAAGATAAAGAAACGCGCGATTATTTCCGCAAGGCTATAGAAGATTACTACCTAAAATAACTACCAAACACATGGCAAACAAATACTCCGATGCGATTCATATTCGCGAAACAAAATCTGCATACAATATTCAGCAGGAAGAATCTGGTGAATGGCGTAATTTTATTCCAAACGAACAGTTTGATGATATACTGAGCAAAGTAATAGGCTCGGTGAGCAATAAGGTGGTTGACGAACATCGTTCTTTTTGGTTGGAAGGCACTTATGGCACCGGTAAGAGCCATGCGGCTGCAGTCATCAAACACTTGCTTTGTGATCCGGTTGAGCAAATAGAAGAGTATGTAAATCAAGAGTTTGCCGACTCTAAGTTCGATATCCTTCGTCAATCATTATGGGATCTCCGCGCAAAAACTCGCCTATTTCCTGTTACCATGGTGGGAGATTGCTCTATTGCCCATAAAGATGACCTCTCATTGCAGATCCAGATACATGTAGTACAGGCACTTAACAAAGCAGGTTTGGATATAGTTGTTCATACCGATTTCGACAACTATATTGCTAACATTGAAGAGAATCCTGTCCTCTATGATCAACTCATTGCTAAAAATGCCGAATTGGCTTCCTATGCTCCCGACCGAAATAAATTGATTAAAGATCTGAAGGAGGCTGATTCTTCTGTGCTTACACTTTTGAATAATGCTCTCCGCAAGTCAGGTTTACATGTGCGTTTGGAACAAGAGAACCTCTGCAAATGGTTTTTTGAGGTGCAGGATGAACTGGCGAAAAAGACTGAGTATAAAGGCATACTCCTTATTTGGGACGAGTTTACGGATGTGATGCTTTCCGACTTGGGACCTTCTCTCCTCGTTAATCTTCAGGAGTTGGCTGAGGCCACTATGGATACCAAGAACAACTCTTACTTCTTCCATATTGCTCACCCTTCCGCACTCGATAACTTAAAAGCAGAGGAACGCAAAAAAACAACTGGGCGTTATCGTTTTATGCACTACAACATGGAACCTGTTAGTGCATTCAAGATTATGTCGCGCAAGTTTATCCATGACGAGAATTCGAATAGCGCAGCATACGCGATTTACCACAAAATGACAGATCGGTATTTTGCCATGATGCAGCCGGTCTATGAAAAGTATGCCAACACTTCCAATGACCCGATAGAAACGCTCTGCGATTTGAAAAATCTATTCCCTGTGCATCCCGCTACCGCCAACATGGCGACCTACTATGCGCGTGAGGCCGGATCCAGCAGCCGAAGTGTGTTTGAGTTTTTAGGTAGCAATCCGGCTATTCGTGAGTTTCTTGATAGCGAGGAGCACTTCCAAAACGGCGATATGATTACCGCTGATTATCTGTGGGATTTTGTACTGGATGAGTTTAATAGCAAGGTGACCAAATACGGAGTTGTTACCGAGCGATACAATTCATACCGCTCGCGTGTTGAGCCTAAAGGTGCTCAGTATGCTGCTGTATTCAAAGCCATTCTTCTCTTGAATGCGCTAAACAATTTAGCCAACAATGAGACGGTAACTCCGAGTGAGGAAAATATCCGCAATATGTTTGTGGGGACACCTATAGACCGCGAGATGGATGAAATTCTCAATTGGATTAACACAGACCGTGTGGTACAGCGTTCGCCGCAAGGTATCTATGAGATTCGTTTCTCTGCTCTTGATACCAAAGAGATCGAGGAACTTCGCACACAATTGCTCACCGACGACTATAAATACACCTCTCAGATCCTTAAGTTTGGTGATACCGCCCGGAAGGAATTTGACAAGATGCTCAAAGGTGTCAATCGCCCTTATCGATTTGAATTTTATTCAGAAGATGTCAATGAATATACGCTGCTCAATAAGATAGAGAATGGATATAAAGCCGCCGCTGCTCCCTACGGAATCTTTATAGCACTGATGTTGGCGCGTACATCCGCAGAGTTGAATTTTTTGAAAGATGTAGCACAGAAAGTATCTCATGACGACCGATTCAAGAATGTTGCCTTCTTTGTTTTCGATACTGTGATGGAAAGGTCGGACTTTGATAGGTTTATTGAGTATCAGACCTATGCGTTGTGCGCAAATAGACACGGTTTCGGGGAACAAACGAAATCGCATGCGGATAATGCAAAGGTCATCATTGAGAATTGGATTCGTAGCGTAAAGGCCGGTGTCTGCTCCGTTTACCTACTCGGCGAGAGTTATTCTGTAAATGCTCGTCAACTGGCATCTACTATCAATACTGGTGTTGCTCCAAAGATATTTTCTCACGGTCCGGAGTCTTTGGAGATTCTTCGTTTGAAAGCCCCTCAGACCTGCTGGGTAAAGCAACATTCAAAGGGTACTGCCGACAATGTCTTGTCGTTCAATACGAAAGATGAAATATCTATTCGCTGCACCGGTCCTGCAAAGCATATTGTGCTGCTGTTACAAGATAGTGTTGATGACAACTTGAGATTTAAGGACGATTGCGATCCGAATCATCCGCTGCTTCTGGTATCGAAATTTGTCAAGTCAAAGATCGATCACTCGGAGAAACAGAGCGTATTCAATCTTGCTGACAAATTTGAGGACTTGACCAAACCTCCCTATGGTTTGTTCTGTTCGCACTCTGGTTATGGTATGCTTGCCTTTGCGCTGAAGCCTTATGTGGATAAGGTATTCGATACCAATGGTAAACCCATTAATGCACAACGAATGGTCGAACTTATCACAGATACCTTCAAACTCTGGGATACCGGGAACGGTAACCGTAGCAAGGTAGATGTAAAATTCGAGACTAAGGAAGAAGGGCAAATCGCGAAGACACTGATTAGGGCATTCTCGCTCAATACACTGAAAGATTATCAAGATGTCAGCAGTCTAACCGACACCCGTTGGGCATTGCGCAACGGTTATTGTAAGGAAATAGGCTATCCTCTTTGGGCTGTAAAGTATTGCCAGGAAATGACTGATTGTAGCAACAAAGAGAGACTTTGCAAACTGATTGACGATATCGTTACTATTTGCTCTGAAGTAGGCATAAAGAACCCGGCTTTGATGGTGGAAACCGATACGCTTCTCACAGAAAACAAATACGAATTGATGCAACTTATCGGCAAGAGCAAAGATAACTTTAGGGTAGGTTTCATGCAGTACCTAATGGAGGAACCTAATGTGAAACTCACAACCGAAAATTATGATTCTGCTCTTGCCTATATTCGGCAGCACATGGAGTCTGCCGTTGGTCTTTGGGAAGAAAAAGCCGTGTGGGATCAGTTGAAGAACTGGAAACTTGCAGAAGCAACAGAGAGTGCTCGCCTGAAACAAGAGGAATTTGCTCGCAAGCAAGAGGAAGAACGGCTTAAAAAGGAGCGAGAAGAAAAAGATCAACAGCAGAAAGCATCTGCAGAGAAGCAAAATAAAGCCAAGGCAAAGATTGATTCTATCTCAGATATTGATGATGCAAAAGCATTATTGAATAAACTGTGTGAAAAGGGTTACGAATTCGTATTAGATCTAATTCTGGAGTAAAATGTTTGAATCTTTCGACGACTTCGACCAACTATACCGGGCGGTATCACACGACCGTACAATTACCGGCGCAGGCTCTGCAACGGCAAACCGTTTTCCGGTGCGCTTTGTTTTGTTCGACAACTTTAGGGATTGCTGTGACTTTGTAGAAAAATTGATGCAATGGGGCGATATCCAAATTCAGCATATTAAGGATTGGATGGATCCCGAATATCCCGACAGCCTGCTTACTCACAAACGCTTGGCCGATCGAATCAAAGATCTGATTAAGAACCGCCCCACTGAATACCGGGTTGTTATGCCGTTTTCAGAATTAGCACGATTCTATAACAATAGACTGGAAGCCGCTGAGTTTAATACTTTGATAAATACTATCAAAGGGTTTGAATCTTCGGCTGAAGGATATACCTCTCGGCAGCGTATATACATCCCTATAGTCGGATTAGAAGGTAAGATGGAGCATTTCAGAGAAGATTCTCAATCGTTCATCTGGTATTATCACAATCCGGAACACCCAATGGATTATCGCCTTATCCTTGCCGACAAGACTACTTATGGAGTTCAAGGCTTGGATGGTAAATATAGTATCGCCGATACCGTTACCAAATGGCTTGGCTGTTGGAAATATCCGGAGTTGCGAGATAACATCATTTGCACTTCACACGCTGTATTCTCTCACGCCAACTATGCTCAGCCGGACAATGCATTCTCCTATTGCGTATGTGCTAATGCGTACGAGTTCTTGACAAAAGGTCTAAAACTCGATGTGGACTGTATCGATTATCAAGAGGAGGAAAGCATATATTGGGAGATGCTTGCTAAGAAAATCAACATCTCCCACTTCAAGTTTGAGCAGTTCTTCAATGAACAGTTTGGTATTCATAACTTGGCGGACTGCACCGTTTTCTTCAAACAATGGTTTGAGCATAAGGAGACATTTATGCGGTGGTTGCTTGCTAAATACTACATGCATAAATTCTGCAATCAGGGATATATCTGCCGTGTGCTCCAACACATGGAATCCTATACCGATACTGCATTGGCTCAGAATTTGGCTCGTAGTATATTTAGTCTTGACAATCCGGCTCAGTATTTGGAGCAACGAGAGATAGGTTTGCGCATTGCATCGGAGAATGGCGTAGAATTGCCGATTGATACGCAACGGCAGGTAGTCGCGCAAATCCGACAGGTAGCGAATGAAAAGGGGATTCTGTCTGCCATTATCTACCTAGGTACGCACAGCTACGAAGAGCGTCGATTGGTAATTGATTGGTACAAATCCGGTAAAATAGACAAAGAGCAACTGAGCAGACTTTATCCTGACCTATACTACTATTTGGGTAAAACGGTCGCAAATACGGAAGAAGTATGGGTTCTTGACTATATAGATGCGTACAAAGAAGCAAAAGTAGCCAATACCTACACTGATATCATTAAACGGTATATCGCAGAGAAAAATGCAAATGCAGCAGCCCACTTCAAATGGTCGAACAAGTTTGATCACACGCGTACTCTTCTGAACAATAGAACTGATATCCAACACTATTTTTGGATAGATGGATTAGGTCTCGACTGGCTGCCATTCATCGAGCAGATTGTGAAGGAGATGGAGCCGGAAGGCTATTATGTAAACAAAGCATATATTGCTTCTGCTTTGCTTCCGACACGAACCGATATTAACCGTGACGACATAGTAAAACTATCTAATGGATTGGGGTTTGATAAAATTGGAGACTTAGACGAGGTCGCTCATTCACACCGCACTTATCCCGACTTTATTATTGATGATTTGGTTATGATGCGTCGTGAGTTGAAGAATATGCTTAAAGCGCATGCCGGTGAGAAAGTGGCTATTGTATCAGATCATGGCATAACCTATCTTTCACAACTTTGCGATGGATACAATCTTAAGGGCTTTAAGTCGGATCATTGGGGGCGCATTATGGAATACTCTGGAAAGGGGATACCGGTTTCTGATGATAAGTATATTGTGCTGGACGACAAAAAGACGGTATGCTCACTTCGTCATGAGTCTTTGGCGGGAAAAGTTCCGGATGGTATGGGGGCTCACGGAGGAGCCACTCCGGAAGAGGAACTGGTACCAATCATTATCATATCTTCTGAAAAGCAGATAGCCACTTGGACGGCAGTGCAAAAGTCGTTCGATATAGAAGAAGCCAATCCGGTATTTGTGGTGGATATTTATGGCCTGTCGGAGAACGATGTTCCCATAGTGGAGTATAATGGCAGATCCTATGAGATGACAAATAAGGGTACTACTTTCTTTTCCGACCGTATGGAGTTGACAGCAAAAGTAGAGAAAGTAACTCTGCGTATAGGGCAACAGACGAAAGATTTTACAATTAACATCAAAATGGCCGTACAGGAAGAAGACCTATTCGGCGGAATGCTATGAGAACAGCGATAACAGAAAAAGTACAGACTTATCTGGGACAGCAGGCTATTTACAAAGACAGTTCCACTACGGGTAACATCTTTGCCGGTCGTAACTTACCTTCTTTTGTCAAGGATTATCTGCTCAAGCGCTTTGCGCGTGGAGAGAAAATAGATCGTGCAGGTATAACAAACTTCCTTAATACTGTTATGCCTACTGGCGATATCCGTAGCCGTTTGATAGATGGACAAGCATTAACCTTGCTGACACGCTTTACTGTCAATATAGACCTTCTCCATAGTGTACGCCGCTTTGGCATAATCGATTTGGGTATCAAGGATAATGAAGGTATTATACCGGACTATCTGGCAAGCAAATACCCCGAAGATCTTCATAATGGAGAAATGTGGGGCATTATCAAGATTTGTCTTACTATGGACGAGGATGGAAAGAAGAGCCATGTAGAAATGGTTGATTTCAAGCCTTTTAAGCCATACGCTTCGGTAGATATCAGTTTCATTCAAAATGTTCGTCGCAACTTTACGATAGACGAGTGGTTGGATCTCGTGATCTCTGCTATGGAATACGAACCGGATGCATTTGCAAACTTCCATCAAAAATTAGAGTTCGTTACTCGACTTCTTCTTTTTGTAGAGCCTCGTATGAATGTGATTGAGTTAGCACCAAAGGGGACGGGTAAGTCGTATGTATTCAACAATATCAGTAAGTATGGATGGCTTGTGGGTGGAGGTAAGATAACTCGTGCCTCTCTTTTCTATGACAAGAATAAGAAGCAAAAAGGCATATTAGGAAATCATGACTTTTGTGCTTTCGATGAAATTCAGACTATCGAATTCCAAGAACCTGCTGAATTGCAAGGGGCTTTGAAATCATATTTGGAGCAAGGTAAGTGTACGGTTGGCAATGTGGCTTTCACCTCTGAGTGTGGCTTGATGCTAATGGGCAATATCGGACTTACTGACGATCGTCGTCCGCGCTCCAATCGCTATTTTGATGAACTGCCGGATAATTTCAGAGAGTCTGCTCTACTTGATCGTTTCCATTGTTTCATCGAGGGGTGGTATCTGCCTAGTATCCAAAAGAATATGATATACAAAGGCTGGACAATGAATATGGAGTATTTCTCTGAGATCATGCATAGTATGCGCGTCCAAAACTCATACGCAGAATTGTTTGACGAACTTATTGACTACGATCGCACCGCTAATATGCGAGATTTTACGGCAGTAAAGCATATTGCTGTTGCATATATGAAGTTGCTATTTCCGCATTGGACCACTGTGGACGAGGTAAATAGAGACGAATTTGACGAATATTGCCTACAACCGGCCATCCGCCGTCGAGGCATTATCAGGGAGCAACTGCACCTGATTGACCCGGAATATAAACCCGCAATGCCTGCTATTTGGGTGAAAAGATAATAGGATACATTTGTTCCGACAATCCACTTTGCCAACTGGAATATGATTTGAATATGGTTTAGTGCGTTTGGCTGTGTTATCGGGTTTAAGTGGCGATGGATAGCGGAATTATTAGCAGAGGGTGTTGGGTTCGTAGTGGCGCCATTTGTCGATGAGGCGGGTCATATCGTCGGACCAGAGGCTATCGAAGAACATCCGTTCGCCCGTACGAGGATGGGTGAAGCCCAGGGTCTTGGCATGGAGTACCTGACGCGGGCATAGGTCGAAGCAGTTTTGTATGTATTGGCGATACTTCTGCGTGCGCAGACCTTTGAGAATCTCCATTCCGCCGTATTTCTCATCGGCGAAGAGGGGATGGCCGATATGCTTCATGTGGACGCGTATCTGGTGGGTGCGCCCCGTCTCGAGGCGGCATTCGACGAGAGTAACATAGGGGTAACGCTCTAAGACACGCCAGTGGGTAATTGCCTCTTTGGCGTTGGGGTTGTCCTCGATATTCCACACCTTATATATAGTACGGTCGCGGTTATCGCGTGCCAATGCGCCTTCGATGGTGCCG
Source organism: uncultured Bacteroidales bacterium (assembly GCA_900542355.1). GTDB lineage: Bacteria > Bacteroidota > Bacteroidia > Bacteroidales > Paludibacteraceae > Colicola. The sequence continues at coordinate 46,285 of UQNE01000016.1, forward strand.
CTATCTTCGGCAAAAGTGCCCCACACCAATGCGTTGTAGGTGCGCTCGGTGGTATGCTCGAAGAACTGGTGCGCTAGATTGGCTTTTGCTTCGGGGGTCTTGGCGATGAGGAGCAGTCCGCTGGTATCTTTGTCGATACGATGTACGAGTCCGATACTCGGGTCGTTCATATCGAGAGGCGTCTGTCCGTTGGCTTTTGCCGACTCGGCGAAATAGTATGCCAAGGCATTGAGCAGGGTATGCTCGTAGTTGCCGTGCCCGGGATGCACAACAAGACCTGCGGGTTTGTTGACAACGAGCAAGTCGGCATCCTCATAGACGATATTGAGGGGGATATTCTCGGGCCGGATAGAGTAGTCGTGCGGTTTGTGGTCGAGCAGGACTTGCACAATATCGAGCGGCTTGACCTTGTAGTTGCTTGCTACGGGTTTGCCATTCGCCCACACATTGCCTGCCTCAGCGGCGTTTTGGATACGATTGCGAGAAGTACCCGGCATGTGTTCGCTAAGGTACTTATCGATACGCTGAGGGGTTTGGCCTTTGTCCACTTGGCACCGCCAACGCTCGAAGACTTCTTCCTCGTCGTCGGAGAATGATTGGTACTGCTCGTCTGCCATAGTCTTGGTATCTGCCCGGGGTGTATTGTTTGCAGAAAGATGATTAGAAGAACTCCTCTTCGCCCTCTTGGTTGTGGGAAGTAAGTGCTTTCTCGACATCTACAGAGAGTTTGAGATTGACCATCGAGCCTTCGAGCAGTTGCTCGCCTTGGTTGGGGCTTTGGAAATAAACGACTGCTTCGGCTTGTTTCTCCGGCTCGGGTTCGTCGTATTCGACAGTGCCTACGGTGAGGCGTTTGCTAAGGAGAAGGGAGCGGGCATTGGTGAGCGTCATACCGATAACGGTAGGTACATCGACCATCTCGGTGCCTTTGCCGAAACCGACAACGAGGGTAACGAGCGAACCTTCGTCTATGCGTTCGCCCGGGGCGAGGGGACGGCCATCTTTTTTGACATCGAGCACCAGGTCTTTGTACTCCGACGGCTCGTACTCGTATTCATCGCTCACGCGTATTCCGACGGAGCGGAGAGTGGTTTCTGCCTGTCGATAACTCATATCGCGCAAGTCAGGCAACGCTACTTGCCGCCTATTGTGTGCGTTCATCACGACATACATCGTGCGGTTGTGTTTGGCGTGGCTGAATGCGGGTGGTATCTGCTCAACAATCGTTCCGAGAGGAGCATCGTTGGAATAGGTGGAATCGACCACCTCGATAGTCATTCCGACGGCGGTAACTTGCGGTTGTGCCTCCTCCATATAGAGACCTACGACATTAGGTACCTCTACTTCGACACCATGCTGCGTGTAATGACGCAACCAAAAGAATAGAATCGTCAGCAGAATGACGACTATCAAAATCGCTAATAGTATGTTCCACACCACAAATTGGGTGGATTTTGACTTGAAAAATGCCTTAAACCCCATAAAAATCGATATTTATCGTGCAAAATTACGATTTTTTTTGGATATGTGCAAAAAACATACTAATTTTGCACCCGATTTCCGAAATAACTCGGGGTCTAACATTTTTAATGCATTAAAGTCATGAAGAAAGTTCTTCTTATCGCTGCTGTTGCGCTGTGCGCAATGAGCTGTGGCAACAAAAACGCAAAGTGTGAAAGTTCGTGCTGCGATTCTACCGCTGCTGCTACTGAAGAGGTAGTTGTAGTGGAGGAAGAGGCTGCTGCGGACACCACCGCTGCTGAGGTTGTTGAGGAAGTTGCTGCTGAGACCGTTGCTGAGTAATTCAGTTAGGTTGTTAAGGTACAACTAAAAGAGGCTGTTGACGATAGTCAGCGGCTTTTTTTATGCATAAACGGGTTTATATGCAGCGGGTTTGGGTGTGCGCATAGTGCGCAAAAATTGCCGATGTTGGTGTCTAAGTAGGCGGTAAAGTTGCATATCTGATATATTTTGTGTAACTTTGCGCGTTTTTAGGTAACTATGTTTGGACTGATTTCGATATTACTATCTATAAGTTTGCTTACCGAAAATCCGATTACGGGTAAGGCAAACATCAGTGTAAGGGTGGAGAATATGACGACGGGGCGTGTGATAGAGGCGCACCGTGTGGATCATGTGGTGCCGCCTGCGTCGGTGATGAAACTGCTGACGACGGGGGCTGCGATAGAGACACTTGGGGCTGATTTCAGGTTCGCTACCACGCTTGAATATATGGGTACGATAAGCAATGGAGTGCTATACGGCGACTTGTATATCCGCGGCGAGGGCGACCCGTCGTTGGGCGATAAGCGCAGGTCGTTTTTGCCCCGTTGGGTGCAGGCGGTGCGCAACGCAGGCATACGGCGTATAGAGGGGAGTGTGGTGGCAGATATGAGTATGTTTGACGCTGAGGCGACCAACCCTGCGTGGCTTTGTGAGGATGCGGGCAACTACTATGCCCCCGGAGTATTTGGTATCAACTACCTTGCTAACACGATGAACATACTGCTCAAGAGCGGTCCTGTAGGGACGGTAGCGGAGATAACCCGCACCGAGCCGGCATACCCCAACTTGCAGTTTAGCAACCATATCCGCTGCACGAACATCACCTACGACGGGGCGTTTGTGAGCGGTATGCCACTGAGCAACGAACGCTATCTGACGGGGAGTATCCCGAGCAACTTAGGTGTGTTTGGCGTAAAGGGCGATATTCCTAACCCCGGCTTGCTGCTTGCGCAACACCTGCAACAGCAACTGATGACAGCAGGTATAGAGGTTACGCTACCTGCACATTATATAATAGACTACAATCCGCTTTTGCCGCAACGCACGGTGATCTACACGCACTACTCGGAAACGCTGGGGGCACTGATAGCGGAGACGAATATCAACAGCAATAACCTCTATGCGGAGGCTATCTTTCGGTATCTCGGGCTGCAATATGCCACTCCGGCGACGATACATAACTCGTGCGATTTTGTGCGTGAGTTTTGGCGCAGACGAGGTGTGGATGTGAGTACGGCTCTTATCAAAGACGGTTGCGGATTAGCGCCACAAGATGCGGTGAGTGCGGATACTTTTGTGCAACTGCTCACCTATATGGCGCACAGCAAGAATGCGGATGTATGGTTTAGGTCGCTGCCGATAAGCGGTCAGAGCGGAACGCTGAAGAGCCTGTGCAGGGGGACAGAGTTGGAAGGGCGTATCCACGCTAAGAGCGGTACTATCTCGGGGACAAAGAACTTTGCGGGGTATATCGATATGCCCAACGGCGACCGATGGGTGTTTGCTATCCTTATCAATAGTGCACCCGGAAAGGCACGCAACATACAGACGGTGATTGAGAAATACTTACTAGATCTATATAGGGCAAACAAATAGGGAAAAACTTATCAGATACAAGTAAACAAATAGTGTATATCAGAGAAACAAATAGTACGAATACGCTGTTGCGGACACAATACGGCGAGGCATTGCCCAACTTGTACACGATACGCACCGACTATCAGACGGCGGGGCGCGGGCAGGCGGGGAACGGTTGGGAGAGTGAGGACGGCAAGAACCTGCTATTCTCGACGCTGATTCGCAGCGATATTCGTCCCGCGGAGCAGTTTAGACTGACGATGATGGTGTCGGTGGCGATGTGGGAGATGCTGTCGCAGTATCTGTCCAACGACTTGCTCACTATCAAATGGCCGAACGACATCTACTACGGGGATAAGAAATTGGCGGGGATACTGGTGGAGAACATCTTGTCGGGGGATAGGATTGCGTATTCGATAGCGGGGATAGGACTGAATGTCAATCAGTTGGAGTTTCATAGCGGTGCGCCTAACCCCATCTCTATGCAGCAGATTACGGGGAAAGCGTATGATGTAGCGGTACTGTTGAGCAGTTTTCTGAATGCGCTGCAAGTATGCTTCGAGATACCTACGGAGGAACTAAAAGACGCCTATATGAGGCACCTCTATCGCCGCAAGGGAGCGTTTCCGTACATAGAGCGGGAGGTGAGTATTGCACCGACGATGATCGTTCGTGCCGCTGAGGCAGAGCAGGTGTTTATGGCTGAGATAGAGGATGTTACGCCGCTTGGGCAGTTGGTTCTCCGCACGGATGGGGACGAGGTACGCACTTATCATTTCAAACAAATACGCTTTGTGATAGAATGAAACAGATACGACAAATAGTGTGGTTGACAGCGGTGCTGTTGTTGGCAGGTTGTCGCTCGGGCGGCTTGCCGGATGATCCGACTCAACCCGGTTCGCCCACAGACACAATCACGCCTACTGAGCAAGATACGCTGAACCCCTCGAAGCGCAACTTGGCTTATTTGTTTGATATAGAGGCGTTGCCGGAGATCAGGCTTACACTGACGGAAGCGGATTGGAATACTTACCTCGGCAATTTTGACCAATGGGAGAACAACGGGCTGTATGTGCCGGCGGCGTTCTCGTTTGCGAAAGGCGGCAAGGTCTTTGCACGGGACAGCGTAGGTCTGCGCCCTCGGGGCAATACCTCGCGTGTGCGTCCTGAGGGAACGAAAGGCGAGAAACACCGCGATGGCGCACCATGGCATCACGCGCACTTTGGCATTAAGTTTACGGAATACACTACGGGCGAGCGATTCTTCGGTTGCGACCGACTGATACTCAAATGGTTTCACGAGGATCCGACCTACTGCCGAGAGATATATTCTTACGATTTGTTTCATCGTTTTGGGGTGTGGAGTGCGCCTTATGCCTCGTATTGTAGGTTGTCGGTGTATGTACAGGGCGACCGAGAGCCGGTGTATATGGGTGTGTATGCGATGATAGAGAACCCGCGCAAGGGATATTTGGACGATCGTATGAAAGCGGGGTATCTGCCTGATAAACAGGGCAATCTATGGAAGGCGGCATGGGGAGCCGACCTCTCTAATACGGATATTGGGCGTATGGGTATCTCGGACGACTATGGGACGACCAACTATGCGTACAACTTAAAATCAAACAAGTCGGCGTTGGCACAGGCGCAGCAAGAGTTGGTGGATTTCATCAACGGGATGACACCGCTCAAATCGGGTAGCGCAGAACTGCAAGCGTGGCTCGAAAAGAATATGGATGTAGATTTGTTCTTGCGGGCTTATGCCGTGAATGTGATGGTAGGTATGTGGGATGACTATTGGAACAATCAGAACAACTATTTCTTCTATTTCGACAGCAATCACCGCTTCTATTTTATTCCGTTCGACTACGATAACGCCCTCGGGACGAGCAGTGCTTATAACCCCGGTACGCAGGATATGCTCAATTGGGGGCCGTTAGACGGCAGCCGAATGCTGATGCGGAAGGTGATGTCGATCTCGGCATTCAAGGAGCGATACAAAGGCTATATTCGTGAGTTGGCGGGCAGTGAGAACCTGTTTGCCACGGCGGGTAGCCAAGCGCGTATCAGACGGTGGCAGAATATGATTCGCCCATACACCGACAATGACACGGGAGAAGATACTGAGATATTTGACCGACCTGCTTCGTGGAGCAACTATCCCAAGTATCGTTTGCTGAGCGGGGGAGTTGGCGACGGGCAGAACGGCGAGACGAACTTCTTTGATACCAAGATAAACTCTATCTATTGGAAATAAACAGATGAGGTTTTGAGGGCTTATGCACTCGTGGAATCTCGGTATGGAAAGAGGTAATCAATAAAATAGAAAATAACTGAAATCAACTAACCAAAAGAGCAATATGAAATCGATTATCATCACGGGTGGCGCAGGCTTTATCGGCAGCCATGTTGTACGCCTTTTTGTGAACAAGTACCCCGAGTATCGCATTATCAATGTGGATAAACTGACTTATGCGGGCAATTTGGCTAACCTAAAGGACATCGAGGATAAGCCGAATTATCGCTTTGTAAAAGCCGACATCTGCGATTTTGATACTATCTATGCGTTGATGCAGGAGGAGCATGTAACGGGGGTTATTCACCTTGCTGCGGAGAGCCATGTGGACCGATCGATAAAGGATCCGTTCACTTTTGCGAAGACGAATGTGCTGGGTACACTCTCTATGCTGCAAGCGGCTAAACTCTATTGGGAGTCGCTGCCGGAGAAGTATGAGGGCAAGCGTTTCTACCATATCTCGACCGATGAGGTGTATGGTGCGTTGGAACTAACCCACCCCGAGGGGTTACCTTCGCCTTTCAGCACGGTGGCATCGTCGCACGAGAACCACTTTGCTTATGGTGAGGACTTTTTCTTGGAAACCACGAAGTATAATCCGCACAGTCCGTACTCTGCCTCGAAGGCCTCGTCTGACCACTTTGTGCGTGCTTTCCACGATACCTACGGAATGCCGACTATCGTAACCAACTGCTCGAACAACTACGGTCCGTATCAGTTCCCGGAGAAACTGATTCCGCTGTTTATCAACAACATACGCCATCGTAAGCCGTTGCCTGTATATGGCAAGGGGGAGAATGTGCGCGATTGGCTGTATGTAGAGGACCACGCACGGGCCATCGATTTGATTTTTCACAAAGGTACGATAGCCGAGACCTACAACATAGGCGGGTTCAACGAGTGGAAAAACATTGATATCATCAAGGTGCTGATCAATACCGTTGACCGCCTGTTGGGACGAAAAGAGGGCGAGGATATGAACCTCATCACTTATGTAACCGACCGTGCCGGACACGACTTGCGGTATGCTATCGACTCGCGCAAACTGCAACGCGAATTGGGTTGGGAACCCTCGTTGCAGTTTGAGGAGGGTATTGAGAAAACCGTGCGTTGGTATCTGGATAACCAAGAATGGATGGACAACATTACCTCGGGCGAGTATGAGAAATACTACGAGTCGATGTATGCCAACCGATAGGAATACACCGATTTGCTCCTTGTCGGATTTGACATTCTGATAGGCATTCGTACTTAAAACCGACAAAGTGTCATTGCGAGAAGTATGCCTTAGGTTTCGATTAGGTCTCGACAGAGTTTCGACTAAAACGGCTCAGAGTCCGTTTGACAAAAAGATAGCAAAAGGGGCTATATATAGAAAAAGCACATCCGCCGAAATGGGGATGTGCCTTTTCTATGGGCAGGAATGGGAATTTATCTGAGGTAGTTCTCCCACTTGGTGTTGCGCATATCGCCGCTCTTGAGAAACTCCTCGTGCATAGCCAAGGCGCAACTGAGTACATGGGGGGTATGGGCAGTCTTTGCCATAGCGATGTATTCGTTGAGCATCGGGCGATACTGCGGGTCCACACAATGGTCGATGATCTCGTGTGCACGCTGAATAGGGCTCTTGCCACGCAGATCGGCAATACCATGCTCGGTGATGATGACTTTGACGCTATGCTCGCTGTGGTCGAGGTGGCTGACCATAGGTACGAAAGCCGAGATACATCCGCCTTTGGCTGTAGATGGGGTGGTGTAGATACTGATGTAGGCGTTGCGGGTGAAATCGCCGCTACCGCCGATACCATTCATCATCTTGGTGCCACATACATGGGTAGAGTTGATGTTGCCGTAGATGTCGGCTTCGAGGGCAGTGTTGATGGTGATCAGACCCAAACGGCGTGCCACTTCGGGGTTGTTGCTAATCTCCTGCGGGCGGAGGACAATCTTGTTGCGGAAGAAATCGATATGGTCGATGATGTCTTGCAGTTTGTCCGCACCGATAGTGAGCGAACAACCGCTGGCGAACTTAACACGACCTTCTTTCATCAGTCCGACAACCGAGTCTTGGATAACCTCGGTGTACATCTCGAAAGGCGGGATGTGTTGGTTCTCTCCGAGTGCGCCTAAGACGGCATTGGCGATGTTACCGACACCCGATTGGATGGGCAGGAAGGTGGAAGGAATGCGCCCTGCTTTCATCTCGTTTTCGAGGAAAGAGGCTACATTGGCACCAATTTGTGCAGTAGTCTCATCGAGAGGTGAGAACTTGCCGACCTCGTTGGGGCGATTGGTCTTGACTACTGCCACAATCTTTTTCGGGTCCACTTTGATGTGGTCTTTGCCGATACGGTCAGAGGGGTGATAGATAGGAATCTCGCGGCGAGCGGGCGGGTCGAGGGGTTCGTAGAGGTCGTGCAGACCGCGCATAGTAGCCGGCATAGCCTCGTTGAGTTCGATGATGATTTGCGGTGCTAACTCGCAGAATGTAAGCATATTACCGACTCCGGCGGTAGGTACAATCACGCCGTCTTCATCTATGTAGCATGCTTCGATGATGGCAAAGTCGGGGCGACGGAGGAAACCATAGCGGAGGTCTTGTGCCAACTCGCTAAGGTGCATGTCGAAATAGTGTGCTCCTTGTGCGTTGAGTTCGGCACGCAGGTCTTTATTTCCCTGATAGGGGGTGCGAAAATCGATAGCGTGTGCGCGAGCCAATGCCCCGTCGCAACTATCGCCGGTGCTTGCGCCGGTATATACACCAATCTTGTAGGGTTTGCCCTCGGCATGGAACGCCTCTGCACGGTGTGCGATGGCTGTAGGTACATCTTTTGGGGCTCCGGCAGGCGTAAAACCGCCCATACCGACAACGGCTCCGTTAGGGATAAGCAAAGCAGCCTCTTCGGCTGTCATAAATGGAAGTGCCATGATATAATAGTTTTTAAGTTTAACCGATTGTACTATTCTGCGGGACTTGCAGCCCGCATAGAAAACGCCTGCAAAGATACGCATAAAAAAGCAAATAAGCAAAATTATTTCCGCAAATCCATATTTCCGTTTTCCGTATAGCCTTTTGGCTCCGCTAATGAGGCCTCTTTATCCGCTTCCGTGTAGGGTGTAAGTTCTCCGCTAACGAAAGGTTAATTTGCCATTAATTCATTCCGCTGTGTAATGCTTTTATTCTCAATATAAACCCATTAAAAACCGGGTAGTATTGCTCTGCTAATGCCATGATCTGTTCCTAAAATGTCTATAAACAGCGACAGACTGCTTTGGTAGAGCAGTCTGCCGGATTATCTTACTTGTAAAATTGTATCACTTTCGATATGCGTATTGCCGCACTATTGCGCTGCGCATTATCTGACAGCGGTCAGGCGGCGGACATGCGCATTGTATTCGTCCTTGGTGAGCAGTTCTTCGAGCGTGATATGCATACGGTAGTTCCAGAAATGACGCGGATTAGCCGGGACATTGATTCGGTCGGCGTGCTGATCTTTGATACGGATATTACCATCGATAGCGAGCCAGTCTTGCAGAGGGAGAATCACCCACATAGCGGGACTATACATGTGCTGATTGATGATAAACTCTGCTATCTCGGGCGTCATCTCTCGTGGTGCTTCGCCCTGCCACCCCATCTGCTCGTTGTAGAAGCGTTGTGTAACGACGCGGTCTTCTTCCCACCAAGCGCGTAGGGGGGTCATATCGTGTGTTCCCGTGGTGCAGACGCTCAAGTAGGGCGCATTAGCAGGGTGTGCAAACGCTACATTCGGGTCTTTGGGCATGCGCTGTATCTCGAGGCTGAGTATCTGCAAACGGTGCATTACATCGGGTACGCACGCCGGAACCATACCTAAGTCCTCACCGCAGCAGAGCATACGAGTGGCGTTGATGAGCGTAGGCAGTTTGCGCATTGCACTCTCACGCCAGAAATCGGTGTGGCGATGGAAGAAATAGTCGTTGTATATGCGCATCAGTACCTGTTTCTGATCGTCGTATAGTTCGTTGAATGAATGGGACTGATAGATAGAGATACGCGGGTGGAGCAAGTCGGGACTGCGTTGGTCGCGCACGAAGAGCACTTCGCAATGCAAGTAGATGAGTCCGTTGGAGAGGTTCTTTGCCTGCTCGCGCGTGAGCCCTGCCGCTTGCAGTTTGGTATCGTCTGCCAGCAACGCATCGAAGTAGTCTTGCACTTTGACCTGGGTATCAAACTCGTCCTTGAAATAGTAGATGTAGCCGTCGTGGGTGTTAAGGCAGTGCTGTTTGGCATACTCGGTGTCGTAGCCAAACACATCGCCGAGGAAGTTGGCACGGATATAGGGTTTGGTCATTCGATCGATGTCGAGGCAAACGCCCATATTCCAAAGGTCTTGCGCACTATAGGGCATAGCGGGGCTGAAATGTCCGCACAGTCCCCATATATCGGTCTTGCGCATCTGCCATATACGGAAGAAACCGAGTATATGGTCGATACGATAGGCATCGAAATAGTCCTGCATCTTTTGGAAGCGTTTGCGCCACCAAAGGAAACCGTCCTTAGCCATCTCGTCCCAGTTATAGGTAGGGAACCCCCAGTTCTGTCCGCTGATAGAGAAATCATCGGGCGGTGCGCCTGCCGAGGCATCGAGATTGAATAGTTGTGGGGCGGTGTAGGCATCTACCGAGTCGAGGGAGATACCGATAGGGATATCGCCTTTCATTGCCACGCCAATCGAGTGGGCATACGCCACGGCGTCGCTCAACTGCTTATCGGCATGGAACTGCAGGTAGCAGTAGAAATCCTTGGGTTGCTTATCGCGCTTGGAGAGGAAGGCCGCATAAGGCTCGAGCCATTCACGGTTCTTTTGGTAGAAAGCCTTGTACTCCTCGCTACTGAATAATGCTTCTTTGTCGGCCTTGTAGAGCAACTTGAAGTACTTCATCTTCTCATCGTACACGCACTGATAGTCGGCAATCGGCTTTTGGTTGAACTCGGCCTTGGTAGCCAAGTATTTCTTTTTTTGCGCGGGTGTAAGGCGTCCCATCTTCTCTATATTGATATAGATAGGGTGCAATGCAAAGACACTGACGGCATTGTAGGGGTAGGAGTCGCGGTTGGTATGGGTGAGCGTGGTGTCGTTGATAGGCAGGGTTTGAATCATTTTCTGCCCTGTCTTAGCCGCCCAATCCGCCATTTTCTTGAGGTCTTGGAACTCACCTATACCGAAGCCGTCCTCGGTGCGAAGTGAGAATACGGGTATCGCTACGCCTGCACCTTTGAAGCGGGGTTGTGTACGGCGGAAAGTGCGGTCGTTCTGCACGATGACCTGCCCTTTTTGCATACCCCAGATATGGCGATTTTCTCCCCATTCCATATCTACAACATTGCCTGAATGAAGGTCGTAGATGAGATACTTGTACTCGATTACTTGTTCGCTCTTGGTCTCGATGTCAGCACGCCAAAGAGGGAACTCACCGTCGTTCATCGGCAGTTTGTTGTCGGTGTTCCAGTTGCCCAATTCGGGTATGTTTCCCACGATTGCCACGCCTTGCGTAGGCTCTATCTGTGGCAGGTCGATCGAGAAACGCACATTACCCTTGGGGGCTTTGGCACGCATAGGTTTGTGGCGGCGGAAGAGCGACTTGACGAACGCCGTGGTATAGAACGATTTTTCGTAGTCTTCCACTTGCCAGGCATCGCGTACCACCAGTCGTTTGTCTGCGCTGCGAAGCGTTAGCACCCGCGGGTCGCCGACCTCGTAGATATAGCCTCCCTCTTGCAAACGGATGGCGTACTTATAGCAGACCTCGCCGGCGAAATCGGAAACGGGCAGTGTACCCGTCCAAAAGTCTTGGCCTTGGCAAGTCAGCAACAGCGGGTGTTGCTCCGTCCAACCAAGAATAGAAGGCTTGGTCTCAATCACACACAGAGTCTGTCCGTACTCTGCGCGGTAGTTAATTTGAAAAGTTAGATTCATGGTATCTGATGTGTTTTGTTGATGTTTCATTTGATACAATAGTCTAAAAAACAGCCGCAAAGATACTATTTATTTTTGATTTGTGCAAGCATAAAACGCTATTGTCAGGGTAACCACACCCGGTTACCATATAATCGGACACCATTGTGTTTGTGTGATAGCCGGGCGAAAATCATAGTTTTTTGACGAAAATCGCCCACCTATCGTGGTATAACCGGGCGAAATTCGTACAAAATAATCAAAAACCGCCCGGTTATCGGGCGGTTGATTCTATAATAGTTTTCGGACTTCGCTAAACTAGACCATTATTCTCTATATAAACCCATATAAACGGCTATAAACCATTGTGGGAACTGCACACCGGCTGAGTATGGATTATTTGTGGGAGCGGAACTTGGTGTAGGCGTCGCGGCAGATAATGCAGTTGCCACGCGTAGGCATTTGGAATAGTACGGTGAACTTGATACCTACGAGCAAGTTGTTGATCGCCGAAGCGGCATTGGAGGTGGAGAGGATATCGTGCATTTGGATAGCACTCTGCGCGTTGGTCAGATCAGACGAGAGAATATCGGCAGCATTGTTGTTTTGCGCTTGGTGGAGATCCAGCACACCATAGTCAGCAAAGACGGCAAGGCGATACTGCACCTTCGATTTGGGTACATCGAAGCCGGTATGGTCGGTCATAAAACCAAGGCGGGCACCAATCTCGATAGAAGCATCGAGGTTGACATTGAACGTGGTGGTATTGCTGCTCTGCAAGGGGCGATTAGCAAAGAATAAATCGTTGTAGGGTGGCTGATCGAAGAAACGATCAAACATATACTCTTTCTTGCCGTTGAGGTATTGGAAATACTTGCCATAGGTAGAGAGGTCGGCGGTCATATCGGCTTGGGTAAAAGCATTGAAACTGAACTTTACACCTGCCATGGCGTAGAAACGCTTGTACTGTCCTCCGAACATAAGCGGTATTTGGAGCGCGACATTGGTGTAGGCATCACGGCGGTGGCTGAGTTGGCATACATAGTCGAACATATCCCCCTCGGCATCGGTTTGGTCAGCAAAAGTGTGCGACCAAGCAGGTACACTGAAGACGGTCTGCCCTGCGGTAACACCCAACCCGAGGTCGAACAAGAAATGCCCGGCTTGCAAGTCGTAAACAAAACCGACAGCCCCTGCGCCGCCCATCGACGCAGAGAGATTGCTTTCTCGTGGAAGCAACGACCATTCGCCCGCTTCGGCAGAAAGACCAATGAAATGTTTGACCGTATTTCCTGCGCCGTAAGCGAAAGAAGTGATGATGAGCAGAAGTGCTGCTATGCCGTATTTACAATGATTATTCACGCTTTTCACCGTATATCAGATTAGTCGTATCGTAATTTGGGGACAAAGATACTGAAAAAACACAGATTGCGCAAGTGTTTTACGAAAACTACACATTTTTATCAAATTATTTTACTATTTATGCGGGGAAATTGCGACACATCGGGTGGTAGGAACTCTGATAGTTCGTTAAAACGGCGGGGATACTGTTCTCTGTTAATTGCGATAAATTGACCTTTGGACAAAGTGAAACAAATAGAAATATTCATTCGTTAGCCATTGCTTTTCTTGCCACTACGCATTGTGTGGTTACCTTATGTAAGTTCTTGTTCCATAGAAGTTTATTGCCTAATGCAGAAATAAAACACCTCGGCTGACTCCAAAAAGTCAGCCGAGGTGCGGTTAGAAAAGTATCATTAGAATGTTACAAACGACAGAGTAGCCAATGCGCCTATTTTACCATTAGCGGTGTTACTTCGCCGGTGGTGTGGATGGTGTAAACGCCTGTGGGCAAGGAGGTTATATTGAGCATAGTCTTCTCGCCTGCAGCGGTTTGGGTCAGCACCAAACGGCCTGTGAGATCATATACTCGAATCTCGTCGGTGGCACCCTCTACAAAGGTGTAGTCGCTTACGG
>UQNE01000017.1 GCA_900542355.1 uncultured Bacteroidales bacterium
GAGGTGCTAAGGTAGGTTAAAACCCCCCGCGGAGGGCGCCTGCCGCTACCAGCGTGATGCAAGTCAGCGACAACGCCATATTCGTAAAATTGCTTTGTAATTTTGCCATAGTGTTACCTCCTTATTTTTTCTTTTCGCCGAAGCGTTTCGGACGGATATGGTTCAACAACGGAACGCAAGCGTTCATAATCAGTATGGCAAACGACATTCCTTCCGGATATGCACCCCAAGTACGGATCACCATCACTATCAGTCCGATACCAATACCAAAGATAATCTTACCCCAACCAGTCATAGGCGAGGTTACATAGTCGGTAGCCATAAAGAACGCACCTAGCATCATACCGCCCGTGCAGAGCGTCATAGCCACATACTGCCCCGTGGTCATCCCCTCGGGCAACGCACCACACCAACCGGTGATAGTGGCAAAGAGAGCCACCGTAGCCAAGATGCTTACGGGGATATGCCATGTGATCACACGCGTACAGATAAGGAAGATACCGCCTACGAGCAATGCCAAAGCGCACACCTCACCCAGCGAACCGCCCATTGCGCCTACAAAAGCGTCCCACAGGTCGGGCAACTGACTGACCACACTGCTATCACCACCTTTGATTGCCTGTTTGAGCAATGCCAACGGAGTAGCACCTGTCGCTGCATCTACATAACTGCCGCCGAAACTGAGCGGACGAGGCCAAGTAGTCATCTGTACAGGGAACGAGATAAGCAGAAATACACGACCTACCAAAGCGGGGTTAAAGGGATTCTGCCCCAAGCCGCCGAAGGTCATCTTACCCACACCGATAGCCACCAAAGCACCGATGATTACTATCCACCAAGGCAGGTTGCTCGGCAGGTTGAATGCCAATAGCAGACCGGTCAGGATAGCGGAGCAATCGCAAATAGTAGGTTTCTGTTTCAGTATAAACTTAGCAATCAGCCACTCGAAAGCCACGCAAGCCGCCACGCTGATGGCGGTAGTGATTAGGGCTCCCCAACCAAACTCTATCACAGACACGATATATGCCGGCATTAGGGCTGCTATCACAAGGAGCATGTTTTTCCGCACACTGTCGCCGCTATGGGCATGAGGTGCAGGAGATACTATAAGTTGTTTCATAGATATACTTATTTAGTTGATTATCACGCCTATAGAGTTATTTCTTTTGTGCTGCTTGGCGTGCGCGAATGATGCCGCCTACTTTGGCTTTACCCATACGCACATAGTCGAGCAACGGACGATGACTCGGGCAGGTAAACATACAGCAACCGCATTCGATACAGTCCATGATAGAGTGTTTCTCCATCTCGTCCCACATTCCTAAGGCAGCTTGTTTGGAGAGCAAATAAGGCTCCAATCCCATCGGGCAAGCACTCACGCACTTAGCACAACGGATACAGTTCTCTACCTCGGCACGACGACTCTCGTTCTCAGGCAAGAAAAGCAGACCGCTCACACGCTTGTTAGCAGGCATATCGATGTTGTTCATCGCACGACCCATCATCGGACCGCCACCGATAATCTTACCCGTATCTTCCGGAACGCCACCTGCCAATGCCACCACATCGGATAGCGGAGTGCCAAAGCGAACCGAGTAGTTACCCGGTTTCGACAAACTCTTACCCGTAACCGTCATCACACGCGAAATCAGCGGTTTATTCTTCTGTACCGCCTCATAGACGGCATAGATAGTAGCCACATTATCCACTACCGCACCTACCTCGATAGGCAGTGCACCGGAGGGTACTTGGCGACCGATACATGCGTCGATCAACTGTTTCTCACCACCCTGCGGGTACTTCAGTTTGAGCGGCTTCACCTCTATTCCGAGCGCTTTCGCAGCCAACTGCTTCATATAATCGATAGCATCGGGCTTGTTCTTCTCGATACCGATGATTGCACGATTGATACCCAAAGCCTTCATCAAGATTTGAATACCGATGATAATTTCCTCACCATGCTCGAGCATCAGTTGATGGTCGCAAGTCAGATACGGCTCACACTCTACACCATTGACAATCAGCACTTCTGCTTTCTTGCCCGGGGGAGGAAGGAGTTTCACATGGGTCGGGAAGCAAGCACCACCCAAACCTACAATACCGGCAACGGCAATCTTATCCACTATCTCTTTTGCCTCAAGCGGGCAATCGCGTTTGATAGCGTCAGAGCGGTCGATCGTCTCAACCCACTCATCGCCCTCTACATCCATAAAGATAGCCGGCATACGCATACCCCATGTGTCGGTAGTGGCATCGATTTTAGTGATTGTACCGCTGAAAGGAGCGTGTACATTCGCACTCACAAATCCCCCGGCTTTGGCAAGCAACTCACCTACTTTCACCTTCTGACCCTTCTCTACCACGGGTTGCGCAGGCGCACCGATGTGCTGTACGAGCGGGATAATAGCCTTCTGCGGCAGCGGGCACTCGCTAATCGATTGGTGTGCCGAATATACCTTGTTGTCGTGTGGATGAACTCCACCTATTCTAAATGTATTCATGCTTTAGCCTCCTCTTGTTTAGGTTGTTCCACCGGTGTCGGTTCTGCTACAGTCTTTGCTACGGGTGCTACAGCGGGTTGAACTGGTGTAGCGGGCTTAGCAGCCGCAGGTTCTGCAGGTTTACGCGGTGGGAAATTCACTGCGTGGATAGCACCCGTCGGGCACTCTGCTTCGCATTTACGACACAGACGGCACTTCGTAAAATCAATATAAGCCAAGTTGTTCTCCACGGTGATAGCCTCAAACGGACATACTTTCTGACACTTACCACAGCCGATACAAGCATTCAGACACGCTTTGCGGGCAATAGCACCTTTGTCCTTATTGACGCACTCTACCACCATACGGCGGTTCTTCGGACCTTTGTTGCGCAGTTCGATGATGTTACGAGGACAGGCTTTGGCGCACTTACCGCAAGCCGTACATTTCTCATCGTCCACTACCGGCAACCCAGTATTCTCATCGATACGGATAGCACCAAACTGGCAGGCTGCCACACAATCGCCGCAACCTAAGCAACCGAAAGCGCAAGCCGTCTCACCTACATACAGGTTGTGCATGATTTGGCAACTGTGTACACCGTCGTACTCACTCGTGCGAGGGCGTGCCTCGCAAGTACCGTTACAACGCACTACCGCCACTTTGGGTTCGGCAGCGACAGCCGCCTTACCGAGTATCTCACCCACTTTTTGCATCGTAGGCGCACCACCGACAGGGCAGAACAGACCATCCAGCGTATCCGCTTTTACGCACGCTTCAGCCAACGCACGACAACCGGCAAAGCCGCAACCGCCACAGTTGGCTCCGGGCAATGCTTCCTGCACCTCATCAATGCGTGGGTCTTCCTCTACCTTGAACTTCTGAGCCACGAAATACAGCAGCACCGCTGCTACCAATCCCGTAACGCCCAAAACGGCCAAAGAAATCAGAACTAAATTCATTTTGTTGTTATTTGAAAAATGTTTATGTGTTATCTCTATGTCTATCCGATGGCAGTCAGAACTACCTCATGTCAGCCTCTTTCTTCACTACAAGCGGGCAACCACTTTCTTCCGCCCAAACCTCTCACAACTTACGTACCGTGAAGGAGAACTGCTTCTGCAATCGCTTCCTAAAAAACGAAAGAACAATGTAGTAAACCGCCACCGCACCCAACGCTATCGAACCTATCACCGCCTCGCTATCCAGCACCCATTCCAAGCCTGCTATCACTGCCAACATCACCACAAATGGCATAATGTATGCCAGCAGAACGGCTTTCCACCCCAGTTTCTCCGCCACCATCACTTCCACCCTGTCGCCCGATTGCATCGGCTCCAACATCAGTGCATCCATCTCTTTCTCTTGGCTCTCCGACGACATACACATCGACCGCGCAGCACAACTGCTGCAAGCACTTGCCTGCACAATACGAACATGCGCCGTCTGCCCCGATACAGACAACACTACCCCCTCATGACGAATTTCCTCTGACATATATTTAAGGTGCGATATCCGGGCATAACCTACACAACAGTCCCCACACAAAGCAAGGCGCAGTCCTTGCATAGACCACCCAAAATAGCACGCAAAAGTATAAATAATTTTCCATACCGACAAATTTATTTGATTATTTCGCTGAAAAGTACACAAAATGCGCCTAAATAGCGCACTCGCCACCACTGAAAAGACCGCACGATTTGCAAAAACAAGATATTTTCAGTACCTTTGCGTGCTAATTTGAGTTATTATGCCAAGACGAACCACACATACCTCTAAGCCCGAAGGAAGAACTACAGAACGCACTATCAAAGTAGAGAAACCCAATTTCTTACAGCAGACAAAAGATTTCTTCGCCGACCCTCGCACCCGAATGGTAGCGGGGCTTCTATTGATTACCATTGCCCTATTCCTCTTGATCGCATGCGTCAGTTATTTCTTCACCGGCACAAGCGACCAATCGCTTCTGCAGATGTCGTATGCCGACCGCAAAGAACACCGCGTAGAGATACAGAACTGGCTCGGCTTACCCGGTGCCGCAGTGGCGGAGTTTCTGCTTAATGGTGCCTTCGGTTGGTTGGCTTTTGCGCTCATCGCTATGCTCATCATCTATGCGCTACGCCTGCTCCATATCGGTAAGGTACATCCCCTCCGCACACTGCTTACCGGCACTTTTGTCATCCTATGGGGCGATGTGCTACTCGGCTTTGCACAACTGCTCATCGAGAAAGGCTCTTTCTGTTGGGGAGGCGCATTCGGACAATGGTTCGCCGGATGGCTCAACTCGTATATCCAACCTACGGGTATGATCATCAGCCTGCTCGTTACACTGGTTATATTCCTTATCATCGCTGAGAAGAACTTTATCCCCAATATGAAACGCTTGGGGCTTTGGTTCGTAGGTCTGTTTAAGCAGAAACCGAAAGACAACACCCTGGAAGCAACCGCAGACAACGCCCCCGACACAGCCGATACAACCGATAATGAACCCCAAGAGGATACCGAGGAACAAACCCAAGACACCCCCCAAGACGACTCTATAGAGATCCATATCGACGGAATCAACGATACCCCCGCAGCGCAACCCGTTGCCATATCGGACGACCCCGATGATGTTCCCTTTGTCATCGATACCCCTTCCGAAGAGGAGATGCACTACCCTGCACCGCGGGACACCGCGGATACACCTGCTGACGACAATGGTGCAGACATCAGCATAGAGAATACACAACCCGTCGAACTGGTAACAGACAATCCCGAAGACATCCTTGCCAAACTCGGTCCTTACGACCCGCGCAAGGATCTCGAATACTATAAGTTCCCCGCACTCGACCTGCTCAAGGTATATGATAACGAGACAGGTACAATCATCAACCGCGATGAGCAGAACGCCAATGCCAAACGCATCGTGGAAACACTGCGCAACTTCGGCATAGAGATAGAGAAAATCACCGCCACCGTAGGTCCTACCGTTACGCTCTACGAACTGTCGCCCAAAGCGGGTATCAAGATATCGAAGATCAAAGGACTGGAGAACGATATTATGATGTCGCTTTCCGCTATCGGTATCCGTATGATTGCGCCCATCCCGGGCAAAGGAACCGTGGGTGTAGAGGTGCCTAACGAGCACCCGCAAACCGTATCGATGCACTCCGTCATCGCCTCCAAACGCTTCCAAGAGGAGAAGAAAATGCGACTGCCTATCGCTATCGGACGCACTATCACCAACGAGGTCTTTATGTTCGACCTCGCCAAGACACCACACCTGCTCGTTGCCGGTGCCACGGGGCAAGGTAAGTCGGTGGCTATCAATGCTATTCTTACCTCGTTGCTCTATAAAAAACACCCTGCCGAACTCAAACTCGTGCTAGTTGATCCTAAGATGGTGGAGTTCTCGCCCTACAAGGGTCTTTACCGACACTACCTCGCCGCCATGCCCGAGGTGGAGGAAAACGACATCATCATCACCGACTGCGACAAGGTCATCAATACCCTCAACTCACTCGTCATCGAGATGGAGAACCGATACAAACTCCTCATGGATGCCGGCGTGCGCAACCTCGAAGACTACAACGATAAGTTCATCAACCGCCGCCTCAACCCCGAGAAAATCGTAGCAGACTCGCTCCACCATCAGTATCTCCCCTATATCGTCATCGTCATCGATGAGTATGGCGATTTCATTATGCAGGCGGGCAAACAGGTAGAGACGCCTATCGCTCGTATCACCCAGAAAGCCCGTGCCGTAGGTATGCACATGATCTTGGCTACCCAACGCCCATCTGTGAACATCGTTACGGGCGTCATCAAAGCCAATATCCCTACCCGTATCGCCTTGCGTACCCAGTCGCAAATTGACTCGCGTACCGTACTCGATGCCACCGGAGCAGAGCACCTCATCGGTCGAGGCGATATGCTCTATGCCGCCAACGGTAATATCACGCGTATCCAATGCGCCTTTGTCGATACACCCGAAGTGGATGCTATCGTCGATCATATCAGTCAGCAGCAACGCTATTTCGAGCCTTACCAGTTGCCCGAGTACATACCCGAGGGAGCCGAAGAGGCTCTCGCACCCGGCAGCGTGGACCTCAAACGCCTCGACCCGATGTTCGCCGATGTGGCACGCTATGTCGTCGCCAAACAAGAAGGCTCTACCTCACGCCTGCAACGCGCCTTCGAGATAGGATACAACCGTGCCGGCAAACTCTCTGACCAACTCGAGGCAGCCGGTATCGTCGGACCTAACAAAGGACCCAAAGGTCGCGATGTACTGATACAAGATATGGATATGCTCGAGCAAAAACTGCAAGAACTCGGTGCTTCGTAACAACGACAACGCACCTGATGATTTGGTCAACCTATTCGAGGACTATCCATTCTTAAATTTTAACCATTTATTCTTCACTGAGCAACCTTCTTTTAGTCGAATGCTTGTCGAGACCTAATCGAGACCTAAGGCTGACTCAGACGCACCTACAAATAGTAAAAATATGTTGCAATCTTCTCATACCCTTTTCCGCCGCACTCTGCTTATGGGGTGTGCGCTAGTGTGGGGCATAGCGGGCATACAAGCCTCTGTGCTTACCGATTTTCTTGCCGCCTTAGAGCAACAGACCCTCCAATCAGATTTCACCATTACCGTCTCCGAGGAGGTATCGCAACCTATGAACTACCCTGGTAGCATCACCATGCAAGGCAATCGCTTTCGCCTCGCTATGTTCGATACCGAAGCCGCATACGACGGCAACACCTTATATATATATAGTGCTTCCACCGACGAACTGACGCTCTCCAAACCGACCGAGTCAGAACTTCTCGAAGCCAACCCTTTTCTCTACGCCAAAGCCTTGGTAGAGGTCTGCACCGTCAGCGAACGCCCTGCTAAGGACCCCGCGCAGACCATCATCACGCTTACACCCAAAGACCAATCGGTGGGTATTCAGCGGTTCACCCTGCGCCTCCGCCGCACCGACAAAGGCGGTAAGACGCAATACCTGCCTATGTCGGTCGAGATCAAAGAGGGTAAGCAACTCACCACACTCACCCTCAAAAATCCCCAATACATCGCTACTCCACCCGCCTTTCGGTTGGACTACCCCGATGCTTACCTCAACGACCTAAGATAAAACAACAACACGCATTATGCATTCTTAATTCATAATTGTCTATGCACACTTCCTGTCTTATCATCGGCTCCGGCCCTGCAGGTTATACCGCAGCCATCTACGCTTCGCGTGCCAACCTATCGCCCATTCTCATCGAGGGTCCGCAAGCCGGCGGACAATTGATGATCACCACCGAGGTGGAGAACTTCCCCGGCTATCCCGACGGCGTAGAGCCGTTCCAAATGATGGACGATATGCGTCGCCAGGCAGAGCGTTTCGGTACGAAGATCGTCTCCGGCATCGTGGTTCGCGTCGATCTATCGTGTTCACCCAAACGCCTATGGCTCGACAACAACGAGGAGTACACCGCCGACAGCCTCATCATCGCTACAGGCGCAAGTGCTAAGTTCCTCGGTATCGACTCCGAGGAGAAATACCGCGGACGAGGCGTCTCGGCGTGTGCCACCTGCGACGGCTTCTTCTATCGCAATAAGACGGTAGCAGTGGTAGGCGGCGGCGATACGGCGTGCGAAGAGGCTTCGTATCTCGCCGGGCTATGCAAAAAAGTGTATATGATTGTTCGCAAACCATATCTGCGTGCATCGGAGATTATGCAGCAACGAGTATTCAATAATCCGAAGATAGAAATCCTCTTCGAGCATAACACCCTTCGTCTTACGGGCGAACCAAAAGTACAAGGGGCTGACCTCATCTACCGCAAGGGACAAGAGGACGAGCAGATACACCATATCGACATCGACGGATTCTTCCTCGCTATCGGGCATCGACCCAATACCGACCTCTTTGCCGACTATCTACGCCGCGACAACGAGGGATACATTCTCACCGAAGGCGATTCGCCACGCACCAACCTGCCGGGCGTCTTTGCTGCAGGCGACTGTGCCGACCCGCACTACCGCCAAGCCATCGTAGCGGCAGGCAGCGGATGCAAAGCCGCTATCGAGGCGGATAAGTACCTCAAATCGCTCTAAAAACCAACACAAACCTCTCTTGACGGCATGGTACGATTACACCACAAGCCGCACAAGATATATTAACCCATTAAACCCAAAATCTTATGCAACTATCTGAATTAAAGCAAGCCTTTGAGCAGACTTATCTGAACGCTGCCACCGACATTTTCTTTGCCCCGGGACGCGTCAATCTCATCGGCGAACACACCGACTACAACGGCGGTTTTGTCTTCCCATGTGCCTTGAGTTTCGGTACCTTCCTTCTGATGGCACCCAACGCACAACAGAAACTGCGTTTCTGCTCGCTAAACATCGAGGACGCACAAGGCAACCACCCCATCACCGAGGTGCCGCTTGCCGAATCGTTTACCCCGCTTGCTAGCAACCATTGGGCCAACTATCCCCTCGGCTGTATCGCACAGTTCGCCAAACGAGGCAACCACCTCACCGAGGGGTACGACCTCCTCTTCTGGGGCGATGTACCCGCCGGAGCAGGACTGAGTAGCAGTGCCGCCATCGAGGTCGTTACCGCCTTCGCTTTCAACCAACTGCTACACACCGACTACAATCACACCGAGATTGCGCAGATAGGGCAACTCTCCGAGCATGAGTTCGCCGGCGTCAACTGCGGTATCATGGACCAGTTCGCATCCGCACAAGGTAAGAAAGACCATGCTATTTTCCTCAACTGCGATACACTCGATTTCACCCTCGTACCCGTACAATTAGATGGTATCAAGGTGGTCATCAGCAATACCCACTCGCCCCATAAGTTAGACTCCGGCGCATACAACGCGCGTGTAGCGCAGTGCCATACCGCCGTGGAGCAGATATCTAAGGTACGCCCCATCAACTGCCTTGCCGAACTCACCATGGCGGATTTCCTCAGCATACAAGATGCTATCACCAACCCTATAGCACGACGCCGCGCACACCATGTAGTGGGCGAGGTTCAACGCACCAAAGATGCGGTAGAGGCACTGCAGAAAGGCGATATACTCACCTTCGGACAACTGATGAACCAAAGCCATATCTCCCTGCGTGATGACTACGAGGTTACCGGACCCGAGTTGGACGCACTGGCTGAAGCCGCTTGGCAGACCGAAGGCGTCATTGGTAGCCGTATGACAGGCGGTGGCTTCGGAGGTTGCACCGTCTCGCTCGTCAAAGAAGACGCCATACCCGCTTTCATCGAGCAAGTAGGCAAACAATATACCGCCAAGACCGGACTCACCGCCGATTTCTACATCGCACAGATAGGCGACGGCGCACACCGCGTAGAATAGACCTCCCAAACCACAACCTCCCCAAGCCCCTCAGAGGAGAGGATGTGTACTGCATCACAATAAGGAATACATAATGTTCCTTAAATACAAAAAAGACTGCTCGACCACGGAAGGTGTCGGGCAGTCTTTTTTGTAGCCTCTATCGTTTTTTAGCAAAGGAGGAAAGTACTTACAGGAGAGAAGGAAATTAATGCCTAATTACATGATAATTATATGTTTCTTTGTCCCCATTCTGCACATTATGCATTCTTCATTATGCATTGAGTTATGTCTTCCACCCTTATGCAGTTTTCTCGGACAGAGAACGAAACTGCCCAGTCGGCATAGTCTAAGTGGTACACCCGCAGCGGGTCGTTCTGGTAGGCGGGACGGGGGTCCTGACCGAGTATCTCCTCTATCGCTTGCCATGGGCAGCCCTTCCGTACCGCCTCTTGCTGCAACTCGGGGTCGATCGTTACGCTTAGGCGGTAATCGCGTGTGGCATCGCCAAAGCCATTGCGGGCATCGGGATGGCTGTCAGAATAGGAGAGGTAGGGCTTGATGTCGTATATCGGCGTACCATCTAATAGGTCGGCTCCGCTCACTACCAGTACCTGCCCATCGGCTTTGCTCTCCTCTATGCGTAACAGGCGCACACTGCTCAGTCCGAGCGAGTTAGGGCGAAACGGCGAGCGTGTGGCAAACACCCCTACACGCTTATTGCCCCCAAGCCGTGGCGGACGCACTGTAGGCGACCAATCGCTTGGAGCACCGTCTGCCGACTGCCGTTCGCACGCAGAAAACCCCCATATCAACCACAGGTGCGAGTAGTCCTCTATGCCACGCAGTGCCTCACGCACACGATATGGCGGCTCGAACACGATACGCGTCTCTATATACGAGTCCTCACGCGGCTGACGGGGAATGCCAAACTTATCACGGAAACCGTTGTGCGCCACCGCTATTGGCCGCACTACAAGAACATTGTCTTTACTTGCTTGTTCAATAGCGTTGTTCATACTCGGTTGCGCAATAGAAGTATCCATACTCGATTGCTCGATAGAAGTGTCTTTACTTGCTTGCATACTGCAAAATTACACCAACTTTCTCATATATGCAAATCACACAAGCGGGATTCCCCACACTGACATTTTGGTTTATAAGTTTGTGCGTGGTTGAACCGGTTGTTGTTTTATGGGTATGGTTAGGGTACTATCCGACTATGGTCGGATTTGCTTAATCACCCGATAACGACTCAATACAGTCTTGGTAAAAACAGCCGAATGCGACAGTCAAATGGCAAAAATCATAGCACTTTGGTTATGGAGTGTTTTTGTAGAAATATGGTGTATTTTTTTGTAGTCTGCGAAATAATTTGTACCTTTGCCCTGCGAATGAATTGTGCGTCTATGCGTGCGAACTTAGATTAACCTATGTGCTTTACTTTTGATGTTCAGTCAGCCCTTGCGCCTATCTTAGCGCACTACCCGGCAACACAGATCTGTGTCCTTTCGGGCGTACCCGTATCGGTTCTTTCCGACGGTTCTTGCCCCTCTGCTCTGCACCGGCCTTATCCGACGCTCAATGTGCCGCAAGGCGAAGCGAATAAATCACTTGCTACGATAGAGCAGATTTGGGATTTTCTGCTCGACCACCAAATCACTCGCCAAGGTCTGCTCATCAACCTTGGCGGCGGACTGACCACCGACATGGGCGGTTTTGCAGCCTCTACCTACAAGCGGGGAATCGATTTTATCAATATCCCCACCACACTCCTTGCTATGGTAGATGCCTCAACAGGCGGCAAAACGGGTTTCAACTACCATACACTCAAGAACTGTATCGGTACTTTCGCCGACCCTATTGAAACGATTATCTGCCCTGCTTTTCTGCGTACCCTGCCTCCTACCGAGTTTCTGAGCGGTTATGCCGAAATGCTCAAACATGCCCTACTGTCATCGGTAGAGGACTTCCAAACGCTCGCTGCATGGGATATCGATGCGTTCGTAGGCACACTCCAACGCTCGGTATCCTCGCCAAGCGAAGGCGCAATCGCTGCTGCCGATGCGGCAATTCGTAGTTTTGCACCACTTATTCAAATAAGTCTGGCAGTAAAAGACCGTATCGTAACCGCTGATCCGCACGAGAAAGGACTGCGTCATGCGCTCAATTTCGGGCATACCATCGGACACGCTATCGAGTCGCTGTCGATAGAGCAACACACTACGCCTCAACCGCCACACGGCTATTGCGTTCTATGGGGAATGATTGCCGAACTGTATCTGAGTGTCGTTCGATTGGGCTGCCCGCGTGAGCCGTTGCAGCAACTCACCCGACTGATGCTCAACTATTTCGATCGCCCCGCCTGCAACTGCAAAGACCGACAACTGCTGCTCCAACGGATGATGCAGGACAAGAAAAACACTGTTGCGCTCAACGAGGATAAACACAAAAAAGAGGTTCAACCTAATTTTACGCTGCTCAAGCGTATAGGCGAACCCCTTATCAATCAGACTGTTCCTGCCGACATCATCGCAGAAGCACTCGACTATCTGTTCTCTCTCTAATCAAATCTTGCTCCGGGGAAGCCGCTGAGGCTTTTATTCTTCCGAGAAATGGACAAGCACATGGCGGTACGAATTGAAGATTTTTGATTTGGATACAAAGCCCAAGTAGTGTCTGTCTTGGTCCACTACGGGCAGATTCCATGCACCTGTGTCCTCGAATATCTCCATCACTTTCTCCATCGGCATATCGTAACTGAGCACTGCCTCAGGTGAGGTCATCAACTGCCCAACAGTAAAGCGTTTGTACAAGCGCGGCTGGAACATGATGTTGCGCACCTCGTCCAGCAGTAGCACGCCTCGCAGATGCCCTTCGTGGTCAATCACGGGGAATATATTACGATGGCTGTCGGCTATCACTTTCACCAATTCACCGAGCGTCATCTCGGGAAAGACGGTGGTGAGGTCGGTTTCCAACACATTCTCCATCTTTAAGAGTGTCAGCACATTACGGTCTTTGTTGTGGGTCAGCAACTCGCCTTTCTGTGCCAAACGCATGGCATACAGACTGTGCGGCTCAAAGAGTTTGATAGTCAGATACGACACCACCGACACAATCATCAGCGGCATAAACAAGTGGTATCCGCCTGTCAGTTCGGCAATAAGGAATATACCCGTCAGCGGCGCATGCATAACGCCTGACATCAGTCCGGACATACCCACAAGGGCGAAATTAGTCTCTGGCACATCTAAGCCGATAAGGTTCAGCAATCGGGCAGTAACGAAGCCCACCAACGCCCCCATAAAAAGCGAAGGTGCAAAGATACCGCCCACACCGCCACCGCCGTTGGTGGCTACCGAGGCAACGATCTTGAAGATAATCACCAGTACAAAATAGCCAACTACCACCCATGTAGCCGTCCCCAAGCGGGCAAACGGACTATTCTCCAAAGCCGACAGGGAGTCGCCGTTGATCAGTTGGGTAATCACCCCGTATCCCTCTCCGTAGAGCGGCGGAAAGAGGAATACCAACAGGCTCAACACCACGCCACCCAATACAATCTTGAGCCAAAAATTCTTGACTTTATGCTTCATCCACTGCTCCATACGGTTCATACCACGTGTGAAATAGAGCGATACCAATCCGCAGGCAACGCCTAATATCAGGTACCATGGGATATTCGATATATGGAAGGCCTCGAAGGTATTGAGCGGGAACATCGGGTTAGCCCCCGTGGCGATATACGAGATAGCGGTGGCTGTAACCGACGAGATAAGCAATGGAGCCACCGAAGCCATCGTCAGATCCATCATCAGCACTTCCAGTGTAAAGACCAAACCGGCTATCGGGGCTTTGAAGATACCGCCTATCGCTCCTGCGGCACCGCAACCGATCATTAGCATCATCGTCTTCTGCTCAAGGCGGAACAACTTAGCGAGGTTCGAGCCGATAGCCGCACCCGTCAATACGATAGGCGCCTCAGCACCCACCGAACCGCCGAAGCCGATAGTCAGTCCCGAACCGACAATAGAGGTCCACATATTGTGGGCTTTGATAATCGATTTTCGCTGCGAGATAGCATAGAGTATCTTGGTGATACCGTGCGAGATGTCGTCTTTTACGATATAGCGCACAAACAGTGCCGATAGCGTGATGCCTATCATCGGGCATATCAGATACCACCATGTATGCTCGCCTGCTATCAACTGCTCCTCGATAAACCACTGTATGAAATGGATAAAAGTCTTCAGTATGATAGCCGCCAAAGCAGAGAAACAGCCCACAAAGAAACTGAGCAACAATACCAATTGCTTCTCGCTGATGTGGCGTTCGCGCCATTCTATGATACGATCATATACCTCCGACATCTTGTTGTGCCCAATCACAGCGGGTTATTCGTCCCAGCCGATACCTTTATATTTATTCAGATCCCACTCTTCCTCCACTTCGTTGAGATAGATAGTTTGCGGTTCATCCTCCTCTGCTTGCGTATTCGTCTCTTCCGAGCGTTCTACCGCCTTGATGTCGATTGGCGAGTGCGAGATCTCGATTACTTGGTTCTGCTCTTTGTTGAGTTCCGTCCAAAGCATATCCTTCAGTTGGCTGATGCCTAGTCCGCTGACCGAGGAAATAGCCACTACGGGCACCCCCGTTTCCTTTGCAATCGCTTGTGTATCAATGGCTTCGCCTATATCGCACTTGCTGATAGCCAAGATACGCGCTTTGGTGAGCAACTGCGGGTTATATTTCTCCAGTTCACGAAGCAAGATGTTGTACTCCGCCACGATATCCTCTGTGGTAGCCGGTACCATAAAGAGCAACACGGCATTGCGCTCTATATGGCGCAGGAAACGCAGTCCCAATCCTTTGCCCTCCGAGGCTCCCTCGATGATACCGGGGATGTCCGCCATACAGAACGACTGACCGTCGCGATAGGAAACGATACCCAATTGGGGGGTAAGCGTCGTGAACGGATAGTCGGCTATCTCCGGTTTGGCGGCAGAGACCACACTGAGCAGTGTCGATTTGCCGGCATTGGGGAAGCCTACCAATCCTACATCGGCCAACACCTTCAGTTGCAGAATCACATTGCGCTCTATCGCCGGTTCGCCCGGTTGCGCATAGCGGGGGGCTTGGTTGGTAGCCGTGCGGAAATGCCAATTGCCTAAACCGCCGCGACCGCCTTTGAGCAATACTACACGCTCGCCGTGCTCTTTGACCTCGCAGATATACTCGCCCGTATCGCCGTCATACACCATCGTCCCACAAGGCACTTCTATTATTTTATCCTCTCCATCCTTGCCGAATGAGCGACTGTCGCCACCCTTACCGCCATCGGTAGCCATCACATGCTTCTGATACTTTAGGTGGAGTAGCGTCCATAGGTTGCGATTGCCCTTTAGGATAATATCTCCCCCTCGGCCGCCATCGCCGCCGTCGGGACCACCCTTGGGCAGATACTTGGCACGATGAAAGTGCATACTTCCCGCACCGCCCTTACCCGAGCGGCAATAGATCTTTACATAGTCGATAAAATTAGTAGACGGCATAGTGTTAGGATGGGATAAAAACAGAATGTGCAATCAGCAAACAGCGAAAGCCCATTTGCTAACTTGCACATTCTTTGGTTTACAAATCTGCAAATCGGCTTATTGTACGCGTTGGAGGATGTTGTCGATCTGTGCGAAGGTGTCCTCCATAGTGTTGTTGCCGTTGATTGCGAAATAGTTATTGTTGTGTAGGTAATAGGTTGCCACGGGTTTGGTTACATCCTTATATACCTGCAAGCGTTGTTTGATAGTCTCGTAGTTGTCATCGGCGCGACCGCTGGTCTTACCGCGGTTGAGCAGGCGTTGGATAATCTCCTCTTCCTCTACAAACATATCCAGCATTACGGCGTTCATATTATGCTTTTCCAAGAGCGTAGTCAGTGCTTTGGCCTGCTCTACGGTGCGGGGAAAACCATCGAAGATAACGCCTTTCGAGTCCTTAGGCAGGTTCTCGATGAAGTTGTCAATCAGGTCAATCATCTTTGCATCGGGTACCAATTCGCCCCTCGAGATGATAGCCTCAATCTCTTTGCCGAGCGCACTGCCCGACTTGATTTCGGCACGCAGTACATCGCCCGTAGAGAGGTGCTGCAAACCGTATTTCTTTACGATAAAATCCGACTGTGTTCCCTTTCCGCTACCGGGAGCACCACACAAAATCACATTCAACATATCGTTGTTCCTTAAAAATCAGACTTTCTGCAAAGCGACACAAAACGAGTTGCCCTATAATGAGCAACTCGTTCTATTCGCCTATTTCTAATTAGAGAGCGAGTTTAGCGCCGGCTTTGAATTTCACAGCCTTCTTTGCTGGGATCTCAATTACCTGTTTGGTAGCAGGATTGATACCCTTGCGAGCAGCCTTCTCTACGACAGAGAGAGTAGCGAAACCAATCAGTTGTACGCTCTCACCATTCTTCAGTGTCTCAGCGGTTACATCCATAGCAGCGTCAAGAATCTTTTGTGCTTCTGCTTTAGAAACCTCAGCCTTTGCTGCAACGGCAGCAATAAGTTCAGCCTTATTCATAAGTTTGAAATGTTTTGGTTGTTAATTGATTTATTTGCTTACCAACGGGCTATAGACCCACGGATAACGCTTGCAAAGATACTACAAAAATACGAAACTACAAATAAAACACACCGAAAAATGCCATTTTATACGAAAAAAGTGCTTTTTCTGTCAAAAAGGCGCACTTTTTGTACGGCTATATCTGTATTTTTACTACTTTTGCGGACAATAATTACCCATACAGACTATCTACAATATGAGAAATCTACCTCCTGTAACGCGCTACTTGCTGCTGTCTAATTTCATCGTGTGGATGCTCGATGCCGTGCTTCAACGCTATGGCATCGACCTCACGGCCTATCTCGGTTTGCACTATATCACGGCGAGCGGTTTCCATTTTTGGCAACCGATTACTTATATGTTTATGCATGCCAATTTCGGGCATATATTCTGCAATATGTTCGCCGTGCTGATGTTTGGCCCCGTATTGGAGAACGAGTGGGGAAGTCGTAAGTATCTCATCTACTATCTGGTGTGCGGTATAGGTGCCGCCATAGTGCAAGAGTGCGTTTGGGCGATGATGTATCAACCTGCGCTCAGTGCAATGCCTATCGACCAAGCCGCCTATTTGGCTAATCGCCCCGTTACTATCGGTGCTTCGGGTGCTGTGTTCGGTATCTTGTTTGCCTTCGGGTGGTTATTCCCTAATGTACCGATGTATATCCTGTTTGTGCCTATACCTATCCGCGCACGCATATTCGTCATCATCTATGCCGCTATCGAGTTGGTGGCAGGCTTAGGCAATATCATCGGAGTCGGCGGTATAGACAATGTAGCCCATTTTGCGCACCTTGGCGGAATGTTCTTTGGTTGGTTGTTGCTTCTCTGGTGGCGACACGGCAAGGATGATGACATCCGCCGTTGGTGGTACAACCTGCGCCGTAAATTCAGCAAATATACGCCGCTCGATAGTTCTAAGGACAAGAACTACTCCGACTATCATTACCAAAAGCGTGTCTGACGCTATTTTAGACAATACATAATTACCAAGACATGTAATTATGCATTATGCATTAATCATTGTCTTTGAGTACCTTGCATATCTCTTGGTACTCAAAGCCGCGTTGTAGCAGAAAGCGTATCTGCGCTTCTCGTTCTGCGTTTTTCTTCTGCGCGGCCGTGTCCCTCAGAATACGCACATACTCCGCTTCGTCAATCTCGGCTATGGCTGCCCGTATCTGCTCCTCCGGCAAGTGCTTGCTGCTTAGCATCATCCGTATTTTTACTTTCCCCCAATGCTGGTAGAGTAGTTTATCGTGGGTGTAGGCGTGGCAATAACGCGCATCGTCCAAAAAGCGGTTCTCGTAGAGTACATCGATGATATGCTCGGCTTGGTTGCTATCACCGCCCCACTGTAGCACTTTGGTCTTTACCTCATCGGCGCAGTGCTCGGCGCATGCGCAGTAGTTCTCCGCCTTGCTGAGCAACTCCGCTTCGGTTACTTCTTCCTTATCCGAGTTGCCCCGAAATGATCCTCGCTTTACCATAGATGTCGTTGATTAGTGTGGTATGGGTATAGCCTTCTCGGTGGAGCATGGCGATCATCTCCTGCGGGTAGGCTTCGTTGATTTCAAAGAAGAGCAAGGGCGCTCGGTGTAAGCGGGCAATACGCTCGTAGAAAAGCAGCGGTTGCTCATCGGGGACAAACAATGCCGTAGCGGGTTCGTAGTCCAATACATTGGTGTCCATATCGACCCTCTCGTGCTGGCAGATATATGGCGGATTGCTCACTATCACATCATATTCCCCAATATCCTCTGTCAGTATATTTTTTTGTATGAATTGCACTTCTGCCTCGTTGCGCTCGGCGTTGCGTCGGGCTGTGGATAAGGCCTCTTCGCTGATGTCTATGCCCGTAACGCACCATTGCGGGCAATGCTTCTTAAGTGCAATAGCGATACATCCGCTGCCCGTACCTATATCCAATATACGCAAAGGTTTCTCTGTCAGTGCCGTATCGTAGTGGCACACATAGTGGGTCAGTTCCGCTGTCTCGGGGCGCGGGATAAGCGTAGAAGGGTTTACCTCCAAGTCCAATCCGTTCCATAGGGTATGCCCGAAAAGATACTGTATCGGCTCTTTTCTGCGCAGACGCGCCAAAATAATTTCGAGATTTGGAATAATTGTTGTATCTTTGCACCCACAAAGCAACTGTGAGCGCGATTGTCCGGTTGCCTCCTCGGCTATCCACCATGCCATCTCGCGGCACTCCTCTGCGGGGTATAAGTCCGATAGGCGGGACGCAATATATTCTATCGTCGGGTTCATGCCGCAAAGTTACACAAAAATTATGGATTATACAAACTATATATCTCGTTGCCTTAGTTTAGCCCGCTTGGGAGAGTACTATGTAGCCCCCAATCCGATGGTGGGTGCGGTCTTAGTGCGCAACAGTGATGAGCATATCCTCGGTGAGGGCTGGCACAGGCAGTTCGGCGGACCACATGCCGAGGTCAACTGCTTTGCCGATGCCGAGCGGAAACACCCCTCTATCTGTTATCGCGACTGTACACTCTTCGTCAGCCTGGAGCCTTGCAGCCACTATGGTAAGACCCCCCCGTGTGCCAACCTGATTATCGACAAGGGCGTAGGTCGAGTGGTGGTAGGTATGCAAGACCCCAACCCGAAAGTAGCAGGCAAGGGGATAGTCATGCTACGCGATGCTGGGATAGAAGTGGTAGTAGGCGTAATGGAAGAAGAGTGCCGACGCCTCAACAAACGCTTCCTCTGCCTTCAGGAGAAACATCGTCCCTATATCATCCTCAAATGGGCGCAGACAGCCGATGGCTATGTGGATACACTCCGTCAATCCGCAGCCGACGGCAACCCGATAGTCATCTCTACACCCCTTACTAAACAACTGGTACATCAGATGCGGGCGGAGAATATGGCAATCATGGTCGGTACACGCACCGCCCTGCTCGACAACCCACGCTTGCTGACTACCCGATGGAGCGGGCGCAACCCCATCCGTATAGTGCTCGATAGGCATCATCTCTTGCCCGCCGACAGCCGCCTCTTTAGTGCCGACAGTCCTACTATCGTCTATGCCGACAACACCGATTGGGCGTTTATCCTCAGCGACCTCGCGCAGCGAAACATACACTCCATCTTGGTAGAAGGCGGACCTACATTGCTCAATTATATCCTCAGCACCGGTATCTATGATGAGGTGCATATCGAGGTATCTCCCCTCCGTATCGGTCAAGGTGTAGCCGCACCGCATATCGCCTTGCCGTATGATAGTTCGCACATCTGCGGACATACTCTCTATACTATCTGCCACCAATAAAACACGACAATGAAACTCCACAATATCTCTATTCTCTTTCTCTGCACAGCCTTCCTCTGTGGCTGCAATGCTTTTCATCGTAAACATTCGCTTGGCACCGCCGTCGAACTGAACGGGCACTCGCTCTATTGGAGTGCCCTCGATTCGCTCACTATGGGGATGTCCTCCGAGGATAGTGCACGCGCGGCCAATGCGTATATCCGCCAATGGGCTACCGACATACTCGAATACGACAAAGCCAAAGACATGGCCGACCCGCAGATAGAAGCATTGGTGGAAGACTATCGACGCTCGCTCTATGTCCACGCCTACGAGGATCTCTTGGTCGAGCGTAAGATGCCTACCAAAGTGGCAGACTCCGTAGTGGCACAGATATACCATTTGCAGCCCGAGAAATTTATTCTCCAAGAGAGTATCGTCAAGGGCGTTTTGTTGGTCGTCCCGCAGAATGCACCGCACCTCAAGCGCGTCAAACAATGGTTGGAGCAACCCGAAGACAATATCGAAGACATCGAAAAATATGCCTACCGCTATGCTACGGGATACGAACTATTCACCGACCGATGGCTCACCGAGCAGCAGATTCTGCTCTATATCCCCTTTGTCAAAGACGACCTCAACACAATGCTAAAGCAGAAGAGGCAAATCGAAGTCAGCGATTCTACCTCGCTCTATATCTTGCAAGTAACCGACAAACATCTAGTCGGAGAGCAGACACCTATCGACTATGCTCGCCCCGAGATAGAGAAAGTGGTGCTTAGTCGCCGACAAGTGGATTTCCTCAAAAGCGAACGAGACAAACTCTACGACGATGCCGTTCTGTTCCAGAAAATCCGCTTCTACGACCGCGACTAACCACGCATAAACCCATAGACGCATTTACAACCTTCGTAGCAGCATTCTCCCATTCACTCCATTTGGGACAAAGAAATAGTTTTTATGGTCCTTTATATGACCTTTAATGGCGCACAATCAGAGCAATTAATCGTCAATTAACCGCCATTGTATCTCTATTCTATAGTATCTCTCTAGTATCTGTATTGTATCAGTAGCATACTACGCCGAACCTATTGCGAGCAAATATCGGGCATTCCATTATGCATTCACCATTATACATTGTTCGAACCACCTTCGAATCACCTTCGAATCACCTTCGAACCACCTTCGAACAAGCAAAGACCCCAAAAAGGCGAAAATACTATGCATTATGCATTCATCATTATGCATTATGCATTGAATTAGATTGGTACAAATTTTGCACATTGGATAGTAGTAACAATCTAAAAACTACTTAATTATGAGAACAAGTACCAAAATTTGGATGGCACTCGCAGGGGTGGCCCTCGTTGCGTTGGGTGTCGTATGTATGATTCATTCGGGAGCCACACTCTTTAGCCTGGCTTGGGTCGCAGGACTGATATTCCTCGTTGCAGGTTGCTCCGAGTTTGCCGCATGGGGCCGCCTACACCGTTTTATGCCACAGAGCGGACTGTTGTTTCTATCCGCTTTGCTGCAAGTGATAGTCGGCATATTCTTCCTTGTTCATCCTGCCTCGCTGATGATAGCCTTGCCCTTTATATTTGCCTTCTTCGTGCTTTTCGAGGGTATCCGTATCGCTATCGAGTCGTTCGATTTTAAGCAGGTAGGTTTCCGCTACTGGTGGATGCTGCTGCTCTTTGGTGTATTGGCGACCGCATTCGGTATCTACGGACTATACTGCCCCGCCGTCAGCGCAGAGACACTTACTGTGTTGGTTAGCGTAGGTATCATCCTGGCTGGCGTAGGCTATTGGGTGCAGATTGCGGGAATCAACCGCTTTGAGCGTAAACTCAAACAACTGCATGACCGCTTCGACTATGTAGAAGCCGAGGAAGTAAAATAATTCCGCTTACTGACAAGAAGTCAGTCGTCGGACAGTAGCCGACATCCTACTTATACACTGCTCGGGCGAAAATCGTACAAAAGACGCGATTTTCGCCCGAGTTGTATGCTATGTGCAGCCTAAATAAAGCAGATTATTGCTATTCTCGGAAAAAAGTAGTAACTTTGCAGCGAATATGAAAAAACTTATTTTGCTTGCCGAGGAAGGCGAGCACAAACTCATCAACCAAGTAGCGGAGCACCTGGCTTGTGGCGACCTCTTCAACGAATATGAAGTACTGGTAACGGGTGTAGGCGCAATCAACATCGTGCGTGCCTTGCGCAATCTGCCCATAGATACCGAGATACTCAATATCGGCTATGCCGGTAGTGCTAACTATGATTTAGGTACGCTCGTAGCCGTTACCGAAGCACGCCTCAACCACCCGAATGTTACCTATCCCGAACCGACACTTCGCCTGCAAGAGTGGGCACCCGCAGCCGCATTGACGCACGCTGTCTGCTACTCTAATACCGACTTTGTACTACAATCTGACTACCACGATTGCGTATTCGATATGGAGTTGGCATACATCTGTAGTCTTGGCTTCGAGCATGTCTCGGCTATCAAAGTGGTAAGCGACAACCTGTCGTTGCATACCTATCATACGGTATCCAACGGAGTGGAGTAGCACCCGTTGCGCGACATAGACAAAAGCAACACAATGCAATACACAACCCGTCATAACCTTCCATGCTAATGACCACTATCGTTCTCAAACCCCATAAAGAAGAATCGGCAAAGCGTTTCCACCCGTGGATATTTTCGGGTGCTATCGCTAAGATACAGTTAGACAAAGACTATCCCTTCGATACCCCGCAAGAGGGCGAACTCGTGGTAGTACAAAGCCACAATGGCGACACTATCGGAGTCGGGCATTATCAGATTGGCTCTATAGCCGTGCGTATCTTAGAGTTCGGGGCAGACCGACTGCCCGAACATTTTTGGCGCAATCGCATTGCCGCCGCCTACGCTATGCGACAATCGGTCGGGCTTATCCGCACCGATAATAATACCTACCGCCTCATACACGGAGAGGGGGATTTTCTACCCGGACTGATAGTGGATGTCTATGCCGATACCGCAGTAGTACAAGCCCATTCGGCCGGTATGCACCTCTGTCGGCAAGCGATTGCAGAAGCGATTACCGAGGTGGTAAAAGAGGTGAAGAATGTCTATTACAAGTCCGACGATACTCTCCCCTACAAAGCACCGCTTATAGGCGACAAAGTGGGCTATCTGATACAGGCAACACCCGACACAGAAGACAGCGAGTTCTGGAGCAAAGAGAACGGACTGGAGTTTCGTATCGATTGGCTGCGTGGGCAGAAGACGGGGTTCTTTGTTGACCAACGCGAGAACCGCGCCTTATTGGAGCGATATGCCAAGGGTAAGGATGTGCTCAATATGTTCTGCTACACGGGCGGTTTCTCGGTGTATGCCCTTCGTGGCGGTGCTAAGGTGGTGCACTCGGTGGATGTATCAGAGAAAGCCATAGAATTGGTGCGCAAGAATGTGGCGCACAACTTTCCTGCCTGTACCAACCACGAGGCGTATGCCACTGAGGCCTTTGAGTATATGGCGAATATCAAAGATCGATACGACCTGATTATTCTCGACCCGCCCGCTTTTGCTAAGCACCGAGATGCTATCAAGAATGCTTTGCGCGGCTATCAACGCCTCAACGCCAAAGCAATAGAGCAGATACGCCCCGGCGGAATACTATTTACTTTCTCCTGCTCGCAAGCGGTGGACAAAGAAATGTTCCGCCTGGCAGTATTCAGAGCAGCGGCACAAGTGGGACGCAAAGTGCGTATCTTGCACCAACTGCACCAACCGCAAGACCACCCCATCAATATATATCACCCCGAAGGCGAGTACTTGAAAGGATTGGTATTGCAGATAGAATAACGCACCTCGCTATCACCCGTGACGCACTATGGCATCGCCTGCTTGCTACAACCGTTTCGCAAAGGACAATCGATGTCGATAAGGTAATGCCTGCTAACTTAATACACAGATCTACAATACATTATCGCTACTACAATGACACCGCAAATAGTATGCTTTGATACAGAGACAACCGGCTTAGATGTACAGAACGATTCGATTATCCAGTTGTCGTTGGTAAAATTCGATTCCGCCACCTTCGTGGAGATAGAGGCTCTCGATTGGTACATTATGCCCTCGGTGCCTTTCGTCATTGCTCCCGCAGCAGAAGCAGTGCACCATATCTCGCGCGAGATACTAGAGCAACAGGGAGTAAGCCTCAAGGAGGTCTATCCGCAATTGGTGGCATTTGTAGAGGGGTGCGATATTCTCTCCTACAACGGCAACGGTTTCGACGCACGCATTCTCTACTACAACCTCTTGCGAGAAGGACTGTCGTTCAACTTTGATAAGCATATCTTCTACGATGCGTACATCATCGAGACCGCCCGCACCTCACGCAGACTCGGCGATGTCTATCGTCGCTACTACGGGCATGACTTTGAAGACGCCCACAACTCGCTCGCCGATGTGCGCGCCACAATAGCCGTATTCCAAAAGCAAGTGGAGTTGTGCAAAGCCGAAGGCATGGATGTACACTTCCCTGAGTTCGATTTTGTCTCCGTAGATGGGTTCTTAGCCCTCAAAGAGGGACATTTTGTATTGGCACAGGGTAAGTATCGCGGACGCACTGTAACCGAGATAGCCAAAGAAGACACCTCTTATATGGATTGGGTATGCAAGACTTGCGCCACACCTACACGCCAATACATCATACGCGAATTGATGCCACGCCCTGCAAAACCGGCTCATACGCCTGCCACGGCTGCTGGGGCAGGCCCCACCCGAGCCTCGTGCTTTTGCACACCCCCCCCCCCCCCCCGCCGCCCCCCCCAGCCACTACAGAGCCTTCTATGCCTGTTCCTGCCTCAACGATACCTGTTGCTACGGCAGAGCAGACCATCTCTTCTGCTACTAAGGAAACTCCCGTCAAACCTGCTACACCGGCCCCTGCGAAACACCCTACGCATAAAAAAGATGCTAAGACCAAAAAAGGAGGCGGCAGCGATGACCAACAAATGTCCTTATTCTGACATACTTGCTTATGGGTTGCCTGCTGTAGGCATTGGCAAAAGCACTCTTTTCGTCATAAACTCGCAAGATATATTGTCTGTTTGAAGAAAAAGCAGTACCTTTGCTAGTGATTAACCTTTATATTTCTAACCACAAACACACATTCTATTTTGTTATGAAGAGACTTTACCTCTTTTTTCTTTCCCTTACACTGTGCATTTCGCTCTTTGCCGAACCGTTCTATGTGCGCGTTAACGGCACAAAGGACTACCTTGCCACCGCTACAGGAGAGGCAGATTTCCAGGGACGCACACAGTATGTGGCGTCGTGCGTAGCCCTCCGGTCGGGCGATGTACTCACCTGTTTCGACCAAGGCAGCAACACTGCATGGGCAATCAATGCCATTGACCCTTACGGCGCTTATGCACAGTTCAACGCCACTACTACAGGACTGACCTGCAATGCCGACGGCAACTACAACATCTATATCAAGATGAAGTGCGCCGACGATATGTGGTATATCGAGAAGGCGCAAGGTTGCACCTCCCCTACAGATCCCACGGATCCGACAGACCCTACCAATCCCACCGACCCGACAGAGCCATCAGAGCCGAGTACTTATACCTCGTCTGTTCCGTCACAGTGCGAAGATATAATGCTGCAAGCCTTCTACTGGGATTCGTATAAGAAAAGCGGACTTCTGCACGGCACTACCCGCTGGACAAACCTCAATGCAGAGGTCGGCGAGATAAGTGCATATTTTGACTTGGTTTGGCTCCCGCCCTCGGCTAAATCATCCGGAGGAGTGGGCTACCTTCCCTCGCAGTACTGTAATCAGAACTCCGACTGGGGAAGCCGCATCGAGTTGGAAACGCTGATTGCTAATCTGCACGCAGGAGGCACAAAAGTGATTGCAGACATCGTTATCAACCATA
Organism: uncultured Bacteroidales bacterium; assembly: GCA_900542355.1. Classification (GTDB taxonomy): domain Bacteria; phylum Bacteroidota; class Bacteroidia; order Bacteroidales; family Paludibacteraceae; genus Colicola. The sequence goes on from UQNE01000017.1 coordinate 25,663, forward strand.
CCAACAACAAGTCCTCTTGGTGCGATTTCTACGAGGAGGACTTTGGACAATTCGGTTACTTCGCTCCCGATGCCTCATGGATATGCAGCACCGATGAGATGAACTCCGACCCTAAAGCAGGCGCATGCAAAGGCAAAGCCACGGGTGCTGCCGACGACGGATACGGAGATGAAGCCAACTACGCCGCAGCACGCGACTGGGACCACAACAACGCTACCGTGCGAGAGATGATGCGAGCATACCTCAAATGGATGAAAGCCGAGATGAAATACGACGGTTGGCGATACGATTATTGCAAAGGTTTCCACACCTCCCATATCAACGACTACAACCAAGCCGCAGGCGGCTATTTCTCGGTTATGGAGTTCTGGGACGGCAACAAGAACACCCTTTGGAACCGCATACAAGAGGCAGGCTGCAATACGCTAACCTTCGACTTTGGCACGAAATACGATGCTTTCAACAACTCGCTCGCAGCGGGTAACTATTCGGGCTGCAAATCGCCCGGTTTGCTCGGACTCGGCAAGGGGAAGTACGCCGTTACTTTCGTCGATTCGCACGATACCTACCAACGCGACGGCAACGAGTTCGGTGGCAAAGGCAACTCGATGTCCGCCGGTATGAAAGCCAAAGTGCTGCAAGCCAATGCATTTATTCTCTCTATGCCCGGTGTGCCCTGCATCTTCTATCCCCATTGGAAAGAGTACAAAACCGACATCGCACCTATGATACTAGCGCGTAAAGCCGTAGGCGTACACTCCGAGAGCAATGTATCCGACGAGGGTGACAACAGCGGCTACCGTGCCATGGTAACCGGACATAACGGCACCTTGATTCTCGAACTTGGCAATCGTGTGTCTTCTTCGCAAGCAGACTATACCAAAGCCGCATCGGGAACGGGATACACTATCTGGGTTAAGACCACCAAAGCCGTAGTACCTAAATTGGTCGTTACTCCGGGAAACACTACTTTCAAGTCGGAAACCCTCACAATCAACATGAAGACTATCGGCGGAACGGAAACGGCGGAGATCTATTACACCACCGATGCTACCGACCCGCGTACATCTGCTACACGCATCGCGGCAGGCAACGATGTATCTTTCACAATCAACAACACCACCACCCTGATGGCGTATGCCAAGACTGCCAATGCGCAAACCGAGGTGCAGACCTACGAATATATCAAGAAAGAACCGCAGACTACGCCTATCGTAGTGGCATTCTACAAGCCTGCTTCGTGGGAGAAAGTATATCTCTATGCGTGGACGGGCGAAGGTACGGCGGTAACGATGTACACCGGCAAATGGCCGGGTACAGAACTGACGCAGACCAATGCTGACGGGTTCTATTTCTACCAATTTGATGCAACCGTAAAAGAAGTCAATTTTATCTTCAATGGCGGTAGCGGCAAAGAGCAGACCTCTGACCTTTGGACGGATGAGGATGTATGCTACGGTTGGTCAGCAGGTGCGGAGAAACTATTCCCCGACTGCAAATATACGGCTCTTGACCAAACAACCGACACGCCTCTTATGCTCGACCTGACAGCACCTATGTACAACATCCTTGGGCAGCGAGTAGATGCCGCCTACCGTGGTATCATCATCCAAAACGGACACAAGTTCCTGCTTCAATAAGTTCTTTCAATACCGATAAATCTAAACGAGGCACTTGCAGGCAAGTGTCTCGTTTGTTGTAAGTGCATAAGAAGGAATAGATTAACCAACATAGCGTATCATTTTTTGGGGGCTATTATTAAATTAACTATGTTTCTTGCGCGAATGAAAAAATAGTTGTACCTTTGCGCGTCCGTTGGTGAATGGGCATACATACAATACAATTCGGGTTCTCTATGCGTGTCGGTGACTATTGAGTAGAATGCAGATTCTGCTTGTCGGAATGTGCGGATAGTTACTTATCAGAATGCACGGATAGAGATTAAAAGGGAATCGGGTGAAAAGCCCGGACAGTCCCGCTGCTGTAAGGTTTACACAATTTGCAGAAAGTATGCAAAAGTATTTGCGAGGTATTTGAGTATGCAAAGGTATTTGCAAAGTATCTGAGTATGCGAAGATATTTGCGGAATATAGTATGCAAAGATGTGTGTTTGTTGCAAGAACCACTGTAAGAGATTTGTTCTTATGGGAAGGCGCAACAGATGAACCAAGTCAGAAGACCTGCCTGCGTTGGTAGTCATACAAACGGCTTCGAGGAAAAGCACACATGACAAAAGACATTCCCTTATCTGTTTCCCGTATAGTCTATGGGGCATAGTGCCATATAGTTTATCGGTAGGAAATCGGAAGAAACAAGGGAGGCTAATGTTGCGCAGTACAACGCCGTTTGACAAGTGTCAGACGGCGGTTTTTGTTTTTATGGACAGACCTCTCCAAGCCCCTCCAAAGGAGGGGTGTGCAGAGTGAGCAAGAATAAATAACTAAACTAAACAATAATATGAACAAAAAATCCTTGTTATTGGGAGTGGTGGGTCTGCTGACTCTCCTCCCGCTTGGGGCAAAAGCCGACAATGTGCAGATGCCTCAATGGGGCAAACAGGTGGTGGTAGTGCCATCGGGCGAAGCGCTCAACTACTACGACTACACCGGTCACTACAACGGTGCGGACAATACCGGTTGGCAAATGGAATCGTATGCCACTACTATCTTCAAGCCAGCCAATGCCGGCGAGAAAGTGCAGATTGTATTCGAGACGGTAAAACTGATTGAGGGCGACGATTGGGAGACATCGGCAAGTCTGAAAGTATATAACGGCGTGTTTGATACCACCAAAGTAAGTTACACCAAGTATAGCAGCACTCCCTTCCAAAACACCAACATGCTCGAAGAGATGGCGAATGGAACATTCACAGGCAAGACCTATATGTCCACCGATGCAAGCGGTGCATTGTCGGTTTGCGTGTGCGCCTACGAGACCGACTACGACAAACAGCAAGGTTGGAAAGCCGTGGTAACAACGGTTAGCAGCAGTCCGATGGAGGTGAAATCTGCCACGGCAGACTACACCAATGCTCGCTCGGAGTTGTTTGTGAGTGAACCGCATGTGGTGTTGGGCGGTGTGCAAATCCAAGCGAAAGGCACAGAGAGTGCTGACCACTTGACAAGCCTCAGTTTCACACTGAGCGGTACGGTGTTCGATGCGAACCAAGTGCGTCTGTATCGTACCAAGGAAGCCACAGTGGCAGGTCTGACACCCATTGCCACCACGCTGACCAAAAACGATGAGACCCACACGCTGACCCTCAACGAGGCATTGGAGAGCGGCATTAACTCGTTCGTGTTGGCCGCTGACATGCAAGCCAAGACGCCTGTAGGGGCTACCTCTACGCTCACCATCACGGGACTGACCACCGCCAACGGTTTCACTACCCTCACACCCGCAACGCCTAAGACACAGACCGTCAGCGAAGTGAGAATGGTGAACAATGCGCATATCTATGTGTATGTGAGCGGCGAGATGCCCTTCTACGACGATGGCGGAGTGGACGGCAAGATAAGCAAGAACTTCAGCGGATATATCACTTTCCTGCCCTCTACGGCAGGCAAGAAAGTGCAGATAGATATGCACGACATCAGCCTGTTCTACACCTCGTCGGCAGCAGGTTTCGACCGCCAAGACATCCTCGCGTTCTACAACGGTACGACTGCTACAGCCGATAGCCTGGTCTATACGGTGGAGGCAGCCAAATTAGACAACTACACGCTCAAGAGTACGGCGGATAACGGTGCACTGACTGTTTATCTGCGCAGCAAAGAGGCTCCGGACTACTATCAAGGCACAGGCTTTGAGGCCGTAGTCAGCGAGTTTGCCGCACAGGCGATGACGATGACGGGTTCGACGGTAAGCAAGAAAAACAGCACCGTATCGGGTTGCGCAAGCGATGTACAGGTGATGTCGTTCAGTCTGACTACCGAGAACACCGAACCCGCACTGATGCCGACACTGTTCCGCTTCAACACCGGCAACACTTTTGCCGCAGCCGACAGCGCAACGCTCTACTATACAGGCAGTTCCGCCGATAACACCCCGCAACGCGTAGGCAAAGTGGGTGTGGAGAGCAACCAATTCAGCATTCCTGCCACTGCGCTGTCGCTCAGCGAGGGGGCTAACTATTTCTACCTCACCTACGATGTGGCTTGCAATGTAGCCAACGAGCAACAACTGTCGGCTAACATCGAGCAGGTGGATTTCAGCAACGGAATCACCTATCAGGGCTTCGATAACCCCGAGGGTGCACTGCGCGTCAACAATACTTGGTATTCGTCGTGCGGAGAGAAGACCTTATATATATATGGTGAGTGGGTGTTTACGCACACACCGCAAGACGAGTATTCCACGAGTTACAAAGCCGAAGATTGCAACCAAACGACAGTGTTCGTGCCGACCACCGAAGGCAGAGTGATTGAGATGGACTTCAGCGACTTTGCCGTATCGTTCAACAGTTATTCCAAAGCCACCTTCCGTATCTACGAGGGGCAAGGCACTACGGGTGCATTGCTTTGGGAGGCAGACAAAGACAACTGCGCTATGGGTCCGGGCGTGGTGCGCTCGGGTGCAAGCGACGGGGCTCTGACGGTGGTGTTCAACGCCAATACGGAGTTCCGTACTTATGTAGGCGCCGGCAAGGGTTGGCACGCTGCCGTGCGCGAGTATCAACCTCGCCCGATGACTATCGACAGCACCCGTGTAAACGCGTTGTCTGCCGATGTTTTGGTGCGCGGTCAGAAGAAAGCCGAGTTGCTGTCGCTGAGTATTGCTACTTCGGGCAACCTCACGCCGCTCGGGCTGAAGACCGTATCGCTTACCCTCAATGATTGCGCACAGGCGGTGGATTCGCTCTTCTTGCTCCGCGGCACGGAGGTGCTGGCGCGTGCAGAGGTTAGCGGTACGGCAGTAGTGCTGAATGCGAATACTTCGCTTGCAGAAGGCGAGAACACCTACACACTGGCTGCGGATATTGCTGCGGACGCCACACTTGGCACAACGGTATCGGTGGAGGCGATGAGCCTTGCCATAGGTGAAGCCACAATTACTCCGACAGTGCCGCAGAACGGTCGCACCGTGCGCAATATGTATCTGCTGCAATCGGGTACACAACGCGTGGAGGTGGATGCCACTCCGCTCTCTTTCTACGACAACGGAGGTCCCGAAGGCAAACTGACGCTCGGACTGAAAGGTACGGTTACTTTCGTGCCGACCGTTGCCAATACGGCTATCGAACTGAACTTCAAGCAATGGGCTATTAATGGTGCGGATAATTTCTATGTGTATTACGGCGAGAACACCAAGGACAAAGCCGATGTGAACTTGTCGTACTACACCAAAGACATCGATCAACTGAGGCTCATCTCCACCGATGCTACGGGTGCACTGACTATCACCTACGAGAGCAAAGGTACACTGGCTACCGACGGTTGGGAGATAGAGGGGCGCTGCCACGAGTTGCAGCCCCTGCGCTTAGACTCGATTGTGATGACCGATAAGGCACCGCAGACTATCACGCGCGGCAGCCAAGATGTGGTAATGTTGCAAGCGGCACTGCATGTATCGGGCGACAGAGGAAAGATGCCGGTGGAGAATTTCAGCATCGGTGGTACGCTCGGTGCTTCCGCTAAGGTGTATGCCACGGGTACGCTCAACGCTTTTGCTGCTACCAATCTGCTCACCGCAGCCGACACTATCACCAACCAAGGAACCTACTACTATTGGATTGCATTGGATATCCCCGCTGACACCGAGGAGGGCACCGTCGTTACAGCCAACCTGCAGAGTGTATCGGTGAACAACCTCAGCGTCGAGCCGAAGAATAGTGTAACCGCAAGCATGAACATCATCGGCGGTATGCACGGCACCTATATCATCGGTGCAAGCGATAAGGCACAATACAAGACTATTCAGTCGGCGGTAGATGCCATGAAGAACGGTATCGAGAGTGCCGTTACTTTCCTGATTGAGCCGGGTACCTACACCGAGTATATCGTCATTCCTGAGATTGACGGTACATCGGAGAACAACCGTGTTACTTTCCGTTCGCAGACAGGCAATAGCGAGGATGTGATTGTTCGCTACGACAACTATTCGCCGTCGTCGAGCCCGCTGGGTGATGCCACACAAGGCACTTTCACCTTCAACGGTGCCGACTATGTAACGCTCAGCAACTTGACACTGACCACCAACAACAACAGTTATCATGCCGTAGTATTTGTATGCAACCAAGCCGAGCATATCACGATTGACAGTTGCTACATCTATCGTGCGGAGAACATTGCCTCGACGAATGTACGATTGGTATATGCCAACTCGAAGGATGCCACTACCAACAACAACTACTTCACCCTGAGCCACTCTACGCTCAAGGGCGGATATATCGGTGTGGCAGTGAACGGCAACCGGACCAACAAACAAGTAGGCGCACACATCGTGGGTAACACCTTCGAGAACCAAGGTGCACAAGCCATTCTTATCGGATTGGGCGAGAAGAATGCTGTGGTGGACGGCAACACCGTTACCCGCACACTCGAACCGAACAAGAGTACTTGGTCTATCGACCTAAGTTTGTCGGAGAGTGCACAGATAAGCAACAACTATGTCTATATCCACCTCTCCGCTAAGCCTTGCCACGGTATGTATATCCGCGACATCGTAGGTACAGCCGATGCACCCGAGCATATCTACAATAATGTCATCGACATCACCAACTCGGCTGAGGACGCATCGTATGGTATCTATCTGAACAAGAATACGCAATATGTAGTCCTTGCCCACAACACCGTGCGTGCGTCAGGCAATGTTTATCCGCTGTATATTCAGAAATCGAACACCGAGTTGCAGGTGGTCAACAACTTGCTCTACAACGAGAGTATGCCCGCCGTGTGGATTCCTTCGGCAGGTTATGTCAGCCGCTTCGAGCACAACCTGCTCTATGCCGCGCAAGGTGGTTTCGGCAAGATTGGTGCTACCGAGTACACGGATATTGAGGCATGGCGCACGGCTATCAAGAGCACGAGCGACATCAGCGAGGCTGTGCAGTTTGAGTCGGAAGATGTGTTGCGCCCCGTGCAGAAAGGCAACTTAGTGAGCGGTGAGGTACTCGCTTTCGTAACGACCGACATCTCGGGCAAAGCGCGTGCAGCAGTACCTACCTTGGGTGCTTACGAGTGGATAGACCCCACGAGTACAAGTCTCTCAACCGCTGAGCAAGGTGCACTCTTGGTATTCCCCACTATCACCGCTGATATGCTTCGTATCGTTGGTGCGGAGGGCAAAGAGGTGCGTATTGTGAATATGCAAGGTCAAGTGGTAATGCGCAGTATGCTCAATGGTACCACATTGGATGTGCAAGCCCTGCCGCAAGGTACCTATCTGCTTCAAGCCGAGCAACATATAGTTCGCTTCATCAAGAAATAAGAGAATAAGCCGCCTCGCTTTATCGAATAGCAAAAAGGTCGTGCAACCTTATTGCTCCAAAGATAAAGCCTATAGAAAAATGCCACAGCACTGTCTTTCGGTGCTGTGGCATTTTGTTTGTGTATAGGGAGGGTGTGTAAGATGGCAGTTGTTAGCAAAATAGCCGCCAAACTGACAAAATGTTACTTGCCGATAGTGGTTTAGGTCTCGATTAGGTCTCGACAAGGTTTCGACAAAGACTGCTTATAGTTGGTTTGACAAAAAGACAGCAAAATCATATAAATAGTAGAAATGTGTAAGTGTATACTTTCCTCTACTCTGCTGTTATGATATTCATTGGGATCACAAGTCTTGTTGGTTCAATTTTTTCATGACTCTATCGAACACGACATCCATAGGCGTAAAATGGTACTTTTCTGCAATTTCTTCGTCTGTCATACCCATAAAGTCGATATTGGGTTCGTTGGGGTCTATTAATCCCTCTGCAAGCAGTTGAGCATCTCTTTCACGAAACTTTGCGCGTTCGTCTGAAGATATAAACAGATACTTTTCAAATGTAATCATTGGTCTTTTCATAGTTCTTTTATTAAACAAGAATACAGAGGGGTTGCGCCCTCTGCATTCTCTTTTTTTTAATCTTATGGGTGATAAGCAATAAACTTTTGCGGTGCTTGTCGGATTTTCATTGGTCTGACATCGGCTTTTCAACGGCCTGATATTGGTAGTTGTTTGTTCGGCCGTGGCAAACTATTGCGATGTTCGCTGCCATTTCGCGCCTTATGAGTTATCCGGCTGTGTTCGCTATTTCCGGCATTTTCTCTATGACGGAGATAATCAGATAGATAGGATCTGCATAGCCGCCCATTTGTCGTCTTTGACATCTTTCTTCTCTTTGATAGCCTTGATTAGCGGGACATAGACAATCTCGTCGTTCTGTATGCCGACCATGATGCAGCGTTGCTCTTCGAGCAGGGCTTGTATAGCGGCAATACCCATACGCGACGCCAGGATACGATCATCTGCAGTAGGCGAGCCACCACGCTGCAAGTGTCCAAGGATAGTAACACGGGGGCTATACTCGGGATGTGCTTGTGCGATTAAGTTGGCAACAGCAGTTGCACCTCCTTCGATAGCGTGCTCTTGCACCAAGACGATACTGGAGTTTTTGCTCTTGCGTCGTCCTTGTCCGATAGCCGCTTCTATCTGATCCATGATAGTAGCACGCTCGGGGATAATAGCGGCTTCTGCGCCTGCTGCGATAGCCGCATTGAGTGTTAAGAACCCGGCATCACGCCCCATTACCTCTACAAGGAATACACGCTCGTGCGATGATGCCGTATCGCGCAAGATATCCACGCAGTGCATAATCGTATTGAGCGCCGTATCGTATCCGATAGTAGTATCGGTGCCCCAGAGGTCGTTGTCGATCGTACCCGGGATACCGATGATAGGCACATTGTACTCTTGTGCAAACATACGCGCTCCCGTGAATGTGCCATCTCCACCAATAGCCACCAAGGCATCGATACCCTCTTTGACCAAGTTGTCGTAGGCTTTTTTGCGTCCTTCGGGGGTCTTGAACTCCTCGCAACGCGCTGATTTGATGATTGTTCCACCACGCTGAATGATGTCGCTGACATCTTGTGTGGCGAATTCTTTTATCTCATCATCTATCAAGCCTTTGTAGCCGCGATAGATGGCTTTTACTTTGATTCCGTTGCTGATAGCGGCACGCGTTACCGCGCGTACTGCAGCGTTCATTCCCGGTGCATCACCCCCTGAGGTGAATACGCCTACCGTATTGATTTTATATTCCATAATTTTTTGTGGTTTATTGGTTTCTGTATTTGCAAGCAGACTTTTTCGCCCCTATCAAGCCTTTTCGCTGTGTTCTACCGCGTCTGCCACTTGCTTCATCAACCATAGCGGTGTAGAGGTTGCTCCGCATATTCCCACGCGCTCTACCGAGCGGCAGGCTGACAGGATGTCATCGTTTAAGTCCCCTTTACTACTTACAAAAATCGTGCGAGGATTGCTCTCTTGGCAGTGTTGGAACAGTACTTTTGCGTTGGAAGACTTTTTTCCGCCTACAAAAAGAACCACATCATTCTCTTTGGCGAAGCGGCGTAGTTGCTCCACCCGATTGGCTACATTGCGGCATATTGTATCGTGCCACTCAAAGAGGACGCCCTCTTGCATGTGTGTGCTGATGGTCTCTACCAGCAGATGAAACTCGGTTACTGATTTGGTAGTCTGCGAAAATAGGTATATGGGTCTGCTAAAATCCAGTTTGCTGATGTCGGTCATCCGCTCCACTACGATAGCAGTGTTGTTGGTTTGCCCTTGCAGGCCAATCACTTCTGCGTGTCCGGGTTTGCCAAATATAACGATTTGTGAGTGCCCGCTCTCTTCTGTGTTGCGCAGACGAATATAGGTCTCTCGGATGCGTTTCTGCAAGTGTAATACGACAGGGCAACTGGCATCGATGATCTCTATGCCGTTTTGCTGTGCGATATGATAGGTACTCGGCGGTTCTCCGTGCGCACGCAGCAGGACACGCACATTATGTAGCGTGCGCAGGTCGTCGTAGTCGATGGTCTCTAAGCCCAATCGTGCCAGTCGCTCGACCTCTTGCCCATTATGCACAATATCGCCGAGGCAATAGAGCGGACCGCGTTGCAGTTCCTCTTCGGCTTTTTGTATGGCACTTGTTACGCCAAAGCAAAAGCCACTACCGCTGTCGATGGTTACCTGCATGAGTCAATCAAGAATGAAGAATGGTATGCCGTATTATCTTTGAGCATTGTATTTTATCTATCATTACTCCCTTTTGGGGTTCCTTTATGCTTGTTCTTTTCCTGCGTATTGGTTGAAGAGAGCAATGATCACTTGCATCTGTTGCTCGCGGGTCATTTGGCTGTTATCCACGACAACAGCGTCTTCGGCTTGTCGTAATGGGCTTTCGGCACGGTGGGTGTCGCGATAATCACGACTATTGACATCTGCCAGTACCTCTGCAAAGTCGGGTGTGTCGCCTTTGGCTTTCAGTTCGTCGAAGCGTCTCTGCGCCCGCACTTCGGGAGAGGCTGTAAGAAAGAGTTTGAGTTCGGCATTTGGGAATACGATGGTACCTATATCGCGTCCGTCCATTACGATGCCTTTTTGCTTGCCCATGTCTTGCTGTTGCGCTACCAAGAATTGGCGCACTTCGCGTATTTGCGATACCTGCGAAGCCTTGTTGCCTACTTCGAGTGTGCGTATCTTCGCTTCGACATCCGTGCCATTGAGCATAGTATGTTGCGAGCCGTCAGGCTGCAACTCAAAGCGGATATTGACCTGATCCAATAGAGATATAATCTGCCGATTCTCGGAGGCTCCCTGCTGCATCATATAGAGTGCGACCGCACGATACATAGCCCCTGTATCTACATACATATAGCCGGCGTACTTAGCCAAGGCTTTGGCTATAGTAGATTTGCCACAAGACGAATATCCGTCGATGGCCACTATTATCTTGTTCATTTGAGTAAACTATTGATGTCTAAACTGAGTCCCACTTGGTAGGAGAAATTGTTTTTGGTCTGCTGCGACATAGCAAATCCTAATCGGAACTTGTATATCCTGACGCCTCCACCAAATGCAAAACCGGCCAACGAGCGTTGGTCGATTAGGTTCATCTCGGCACGGCGGCGGTGGTTGTAACTGATAGTGAGATAGAACCGCTCGCTCTTAGGTACTATATCGATGGCAAAGATTGTATGCCGAAAGAGCATATCGTACCATTGCACGGGCTTAGACTCGTCGGTCAGCGATGAGACATCCGCCCTGTTGGTTACCTCGTATCCGAGGTTCCATTGCTGCATATTGTGGATAGTCATGGAGAAGCGCAGCGGTGCGTGGGCAACACGATAACTGAGCCCTAATTGAAGGTTGATAGGCAACATCTCATGGTTGCTACCGCCCTCATCGCTGTAGAAACCCTTGATTTGCCAGCCAATGTTCTGCAACGACAGACCTAACTGAAAAGTAGAGTCGCGCGTTTGGAAGTGCGCTCCTACATCTGCACCCAGTGCGAAGGAATGGTATGCTTCGTATATCGAGTACACCGGCTTGAGCGTAACACCGACCGAGAAGCACTCACCCAACTGGCGTGCATAGATAGCATCTATCAGTATGTCCTTTGCCGTAAAACTGCCGCCCGTAAGGTTGCCATCGCCATCCGCATAAGGCATCCGACCATAGTCTAAATAGTGTATTCCCACGGCGAAATAGTTGGGCTTGTCGGGTTGTCCCGTTCCGGTATAGGGCTTTTCTATCTTCGAGCGACCGAAGTTGTGCCCATAGAGTACACTTCCGAACATCGTGCCGGGCAGGTAGTAGGAGTAGTTGAGTTGCAGCACATTGTCGGTCATAGCACCGAGCAGTGCGGGATTATTCATCGCCATAGAGATGTCGCCGTCGCGCACACTGACATTGCTTCCTCCGAGAGCATTCAGTCGCGATGAAACGGGTAGATCCAAGAATGTAAATACGCTACTTCCGCTACCCACATACTGCGCCTGTATGCACGCCGCACACAGCAACAATGCCGCTGTCAAGATACTTCTATGTATTGTTCTGATGCTCAATGTATTGTAGTTGCTATCGGTTAATTGCGCTTTATTTAGGGCTTTGATAGCCGTATCTGCGCTGAATGTTGCGTCGCTATGCTTTTTCAATCGCACTGCTACACGATTTCTCCCCATTTTACTTCAAGCCGCAAAGTTACTGCTTTTTTTTGAAATATACAAATTCTCTTTTGGGACACTTGCCGGGTTTAATGCATAATGGATTGCATTTTGCCAACCGAAACTAACAAAATGCAGAATAAGGGAGCAAAATTTCCATATTTGATAAAAAAGGCGTAATTTTGCAGTCCGAAAAGAGAATGGCATTGTTTTTGTCCGCTCTTAGACGCAATCAGTAATTACAAACACTTTAATTTTATACGATTATGACAAAAGTAGGAATTAACGGTTTTGGCCGTATCGGGCGCTTTGTATTCCGTGCCGCTCAAACTCGTAACGACATTGAGATCGTTGGTATCAACGACCTTTGCCCTGTTGATTATTTGGCTTATATGCTCAAGTATGACACCATGCACGGTGCATTCGAGGGTACTATCGAGGCTGATGTAGAGAATAGCAAACTTATCGTAAACGGTAAGGCTATCCGTGTAACCGCATGCAAAGATCCTAACGAGTTGGCTTGGAACGAAGTAGGTGCAGAGTATGTAGTAGAGTCGACCGGTCTTTTCTTGACCAAAGAGAAAGCACAGGCTCACATCAACGCAGGTGCTAAATATGTAGTAATGTCTGCCCCTTCTAAGGACGACACTCCTATGTTTGTATGCGGTGTAAACGAGAACACCTATGTAAAGGGTACTCAATTCGTTTCTAACGCATCTTGCACCACCAACTGCTTGGCTCCTATCGCAAAGGTGTTGAACGACAAATTCGGTATCGTAAACGGTTTGATGACTACCGTTCACTCTACCACCGCAACTCAGAAGACCGTTGACGGTCCGTCGCTCAAAGACTGGCGTGGTGGTCGTGCAGCAAGCGGCAACATCATTCCTTCTTCTACCGGTGCTGCAAAGGCAGTAGGTAAAGTAATTCCTTCGTTGAACGGCAAATTGACTGGTATCTCTATGCGTGTCCCGACTTTGGATGTCAGCGTAGTTGACTTGACTGTTAACTTGGCAAAACCTGCAACGAAAGAGGCTATCTGCGCAGCAATGAAAGAGGCTAGCGAAGGCGAACTGAAAGGTGTACTCGGCTACACAGAGGATGCAGTAGTATCGAGCGATTTCCTCGGCTGCAAATTGACCTCTATCTTCGATGCTAATGCCGGTGTTTACCTCACAGATACTTTCGTAAAAGTTATCTCTTGGTACGACAACGAGATCGGTTACTCGAACAAAGTGCTCGACCTCATCGCACACATGGCTAAAGTAAACGGCTAATCTTTTCTTTTCATAATAATAAAGTGGGAGGCTGTCTAACAAGTATGTTGGGCAGTCTCTTTGTTTAGTTGGAGAGTTTCAA
>UQNE01000018.1 GCA_900542355.1 uncultured Bacteroidales bacterium
AACTCTCCAACTAAACAAAGAGACTGCCCAACATACTTGTTAGACAGCCTCTTCTTCAATGGAATATGGAAGGCTGTAGTCCAATGGAGTGAGTAAATCCTTAATCAGTTTAATATCTAACTCATGTACATGTAACACTCGACCAACCTTTGAAAGTGCCCTCCTTCGTGTCATCTTATCAAATGTGACCACTCGCGCTACATTCGATTTGCCATACTTGGAAGTCAGGTAATCGATGATATTCTGCCATCCTTCTTCCTCAACATCTAAATCAATGTCCGGCAAAGCGATACGTTGAGGATTGAAGAACCTTTCAAAAAGCAAACCGTATTCCAACGGATCAATGTCTGTAATTTGCAGGCAGTAGTTAACGATTGAACCAGAAGCAGAACTACGCCCCGGACCAAATAGAATGTTCTTCTCTCGGGCGGCACATACGCAGTCCCAAAATATGAGGAAGTATGACGATATGTCTGCTTTGCTAATGGTGTCAAGTTCAAAATCAATACGCTGTTGAATAGCAGGACAAGTATCTAACATCTGTTGACCATATCGTTGGATAGCACCCTGCATCGTAAGATGACGGAGGTAGGCATCCACGGACTCGAAAGTACCTGGGATGTCGAATTGAGGAAGGAGAGGCTTGCAATCAATGTCGTATAGCTCAACCTTATCAACAATCTCTTGGGTATTGGACAGTGCTTCTGGGAGGTCGCAGAAAAGAGATGCCATTTCTTCTGGTGACTTGAGCCATTCCTGCTTGGTGTAATGCAGCCGTTCCTTGTCATCTACGAAATGGTTGGTGTTGATACATAGCAGTACATCTTGTGCATCTGCGTCTTCTTTACGCACATAATGGCAGTCGTTTGAACAAATGAGTTTGACATCGTTCTCGTGCGCCAAGTCAATGAGCACGGGATTGATGAGCGATTGCAATTCGAACGTACGACGATTGCTACCGGGACGGTTGGTAGGATGGCGTTGCAGCTCAATATAGTAGTCCTTTCCAAAGAGATCTTTGAACCATCGGAGCGTATTGCGCGCTTCGGAGAAATCACCTGTTTGGAGACCAGCAAGAATCTTCTGCGGCAGTTCGCCTCCGATGCAGGCGCTACAGCAGATAAGCCCCTCATGGTATCGCTCCAATAGTTCGCGGTCAATTCGAGGTACAAAATAGAATGCATCTTCTTGGTTACTCTCCGAAACAAGGCGGCATAGATTATGATAGCCAACCTTATTCTTGGCAAGAAGGATAAGATGCCAACCTCCTCGATCAAGAATGCGCTTACGTCCCTCTGGAGTGATTTTTTCCTCTGCGGACATAGAGTGACATCCTCGACGAGCACAATAGGCTTCGACACCAACAATAGGCTTGAATGGTGTCTCTCGTTTTGCATTGACTTTATTGCAATAGTCGAGCAGCTCTTTAATGCCGTACATATTGCCATGGTCTGTAATAGCAACCGAGTTCATTCCGGTTGCGACACACTGATCCACTATCTCCTTAATCTTTGCCATACCGTCCAAGAGGGAGTAGTGAGAGTGCACATGTAAGTGTGTGAAGTTCATAATTGTTATTGATTATTAGTTTGTATATATGTTTGAATAATAGGATGCGCTAATATTTGTTGCGCCTTTAGATAACCAATCTCCAGTTGTCGTTGCAATCGCGAGCTGGATTCGTTGGTACTTCTTGATGATTGGACGATATAGACAATATCGTTCCAATGCTCCATAATAAAGTTCTCCATATCATGCATGACTTTTAAGATGATATTTTCCATCAAGTTTTTCCGCATAGCCATCCAGCATTTGTGGTTGTACCTCTGCAAAGAATTCCGGGTAAGACTTGATGAACGAGGACAGCAATAGCGGCTCGTCAATAGTGGGTTGCAAGTGCTCAAAGAGTAGTTCGGCAAGCAGGTAGGGATAGGTCTTCTCCTCTGCGTGGATGTCGCCGAAGAGGTCACCAACCAGTTCGGGGCGACAGTAGAGCAGATTGATAAAGACGATTTCGGTCTGGGCACAAATGTTCTCCATCACCTCCGATGCAATGCACGTATTATTGGATTTGAACCAAGCGAGCGCACTTTCATCGTGCATGATGTTGGTGATACCGAGCAGTAAGCTGATATTCTGCTGAACACCGGCGAAGAAACCATTGGCCTGCTCGTTGTAGCGTAGAGCCTGGCGAAGGAAAGAGGCACGGTAGGGGTTCCCCTTGTAGTAGCAAGAGGGTTTGAAATAGGCGTCTGCGAAGTTGGCAGCCTGCTTGTGCATGTGCTCGGTATAGCAACTCGTGATGCATTGCATGGCAAGACAGTCATCACTAATCAGCACGACATCCATGTTCGCGGGCTGATTGTACGGTTGTCCGTCGGTTGTTTTTGCAAACACCGGAAACTTGATGCCGAAATAGACCTTGTCGTAGGTCAAGCCGTTGAGCGTAAGCGGGTGCTCAGCACTTATCCATCCGAAGAAATCACGGGTAATGTCCTCTTCTTTCGGAAAGAAGAATACTTTTTGGAGGCGGTTTTTGGACTTGTTTTCGGGGGTGACATTTTTGATTGTAATCTTGCGCATAATCGTATAAATTTTGAAATTTGCTGCAAAATTACAATACGAGAGTGCCATCTTATGGCACCCTCGCAAAGAAAATGAGATTTTTTTTGAAAAAAGTTACTTTTTCCAGTATCGAGTCTGGAGATAGGTGATTAGATTTTCAAAGTTTTTATTCTCAGCGATTGGACTCAACAACTCTTGTGGGTCAATTATACGGAATTTAGATTGATCTTTCAGTGTGGGGATGTAATTACCCTCAATGGCAGACTTCAATTCCGTGTGTTCATTAGGGATGACCATGATATGGAAATAATCATCAGCCTTAATTCCGCAGTCTTTATGTCGGATGATTTGCTCAACAAGCAAAGTCTGGCGCATTAGTTCGTAAAATGGATCTGCCCTATATATGTCATAGACTTCTTTAAGATTACAGTCTTCCAAACGAATCAAATCAGGATAACGCTTCCAACTGGAAGGCATTGCTTCTTTTCCGTTATAAGTTTCCGTGTATTTCCATTCTATAGGAATAAGAACTTTCCGGTTGTCTTCCAGTTGGGCATAAACCAATGCGTCAATTGAAGTACACATAGTTCCTCTCGTCTCAGAGTTCTCATGGTACTCACCGGAATTGTCGCAGAGTAATGTCTTGTTCTTATAGACAAATTCAAAAGCGATATAGCCATCTTCGTCTATAGGTGATTTAAGGATTTTTTCTATAGGTAGGTGCGTTGCTTCACTAAGGATTAACTTAAGTGCATTTGGTTTATCCCGGAAAGCGAACAAATGGTTTAGACAGTTAATCTGCGAAGAAACCAAATGGCCGGTAGGAAAATATCCATCCTCTTCTTGCCTCCACCACGAAATATTGTAATTCTCAAAATAATCCATTGCATCTTGACGAAGTGGAGCAAATAGATTCGCTTTGCTATCTTCAGGAAGCAATATAAATTTCATATCCTCTGCGACTCCAGTCTTGTTACCATCTTCATCGAAAATAGTCCAATGACCACCATTCCTTGCTCCTTTAAAGAAACCCTTATAAAACAATTTGGTCAAGCGTTTCAGCTCACTATAATAGAAATCTTTATTCATAAGACTATCACTTAAAATCTTTAGATGTTAGTGTGAATATCTCATCAGCAAATAGTCCATACCCCATGTGATGAGATCTAATAAATCTGCAAGATTCCATTTCTGCCAATTCATTACACAGATTATCACTTGCTTTCTTGTAGTTCGCGAGAAGGCAAATAAAGTCAATATTACCTTCTACTCTCAGTTGGAAATCTTGCTTTATGTTCTCTATCTTATCATTAGCCAAGATTAACCCCAACTCACATTTTTGCTTGAATATCATAACCATGTCTTCACAAAAAGAAGACAAAGATTCTTTGCCAATGAAAGAAATAAAGTCTTGTTGGTGCTTTTTTAGACCAGGATTTATACGTTGCTTGCCTTCCTTTACCGTGATGCTAGTCCTTACGGCATTGTAGCCTTGCTTAACCTCAATTACAGCTAAGGAAACAACATCCTTTTTGCGAACTGCTCCAGTAGAATCCCAGCGGAGAGCTATCAAGTCA
This sequence comes from uncultured Bacteroidales bacterium, assembly GCA_900542355.1. GTDB lineage: Bacteria > Bacteroidota > Bacteroidia > Bacteroidales > Paludibacteraceae > Colicola. Next base: position 4,143 of record UQNE01000018.1, read on the forward strand.
AATCGCCCATCTCCTCCGGCTTCTTCATACTCCATATCAACGATGAAATAATCGGTATCTTGAGAGTTGGGAGAATAGTTGTTTTCTTTAACTACGAGTTGCTGAATCTCTTTTTCGCCAAGATGGTTCTTCGGACTAAGGACAATATACCTATCAATGATATGTTTTGCTTCCGGAATATATTCTTCAAAGCATTTCACATCTTTATGCTTCTGCTCGTACTTCTTTTTACCTGTCAGAAGATATTCTTTAGTCAAACCATCCCAATTATACATTCCATCGGGATTTTCTGATACACTCAATAATGCACCTCCACGATAGTAAATAGTGAAGTAGTTTCCTCGGAACTCCAGATCCAATGTGTCATCTGCTTTCACATACTCCAGAAGAGGTTTAAAAGAGCCCTCCTTTAATTCATTAAAGAGAGTTGGTGTTAACTGTCTCATATCATTTAGCATTTAAGATTGTTATTACTTGTTCTGCATCGGCGGGTGTAATGCCGGTCTTCGGATTAATTTTGACGAGGTGCGTTTCGTGCTGACGGAAGGAATCAAGATCATCCAAGATAACATAGTTAGTCACTTCTGGGTGTTCTTGGAGCCAAGCGGAAATCTCCATCTCACGAGCCGAAGTCATCGCCTCATAGAAATCAAATGATTGGTCATCCATATGCGCACGGATATAGTCATCCGCCACAAAGAGCGATGTGATATCATAAAGGTTGCCGGGCAAATGGCGCTCTTTCCACATCAACTTCAGTGTTCCAAGACCAGCGAAGCGCCAAGAGGAAGATATCACTATCTGTGCCCCCGTAGCCTCTATGATTCTCCGCAGGTTCTCCACTGCGTCCGGAGAAAACAGGTTGCCAAAGGAATCCTCGGTAGGCAGCCCTTTGTCTTTGAGCGAAGCGAAGTAGTCCTCCGTATTGAGGACGCCATCCAAGTCAAGGAAAAGTACCTTGCATGGAGTCTTTGGAGCTTCTTGTTTTTCTATCTTTGACTTCATGCCTTCTATATACTGTACGTTGTTACTCACTTTAACACGGTCAACCAACATCTTCAGTTTAGTGGGGCTCATCGGCAGCCTGTAGCTTTTGTTATTACTGCCATTACGCAGCATGAGCGTAAATAAATTCTTCTTCCTCTTGCGTATCTCTCGACTTATCTTCTGCGACCGCTGTTCATCCTCATCAAAAAAGATATACAAGCTATCTTGCGGGATAGAGCGGAATACCTCGCGACTACGTGGAGCAACCGGTTGATTGATTAACATCTCCCGGATCGCACCGGTAATCATAGGTGTGCAGTCGTTCAAGTGATACACTACGGCTTCATGAATCATAGGCTCTATAGCCGATTTTACATCGTCCTCTGACAGTTTCTTGCCTGTCCGTTCCAGATACTCCGCTAATAGCGGCATGTCATAAAAAATCTCAATTTTCCCTTTCATTGCTGTAGTAATTTTGTTTTCGGCTGCAAAATTACTGCAACAAAGTGCCAACTTGCGGCACTATATGAAAGAAAAATGCATTTTTATATCATTTTTTATAGTTTTCCAGTACTTGTCGGGCTTCAGCAACAAACTTATCACGAAGCCAAAGCGGTTTGAGGACGGTTATCTCCGGCAGGAACGAACGGAGTTCTTGAATAAAATCCGCTGTGGGTGCAATCCAATATTCGAAGACGGAATAATCGTCCGTGCGCTCAGTCTCTTTCTGCGAGTGATGGAGCGGCAGCGAGCGCAAGTAGTTTGCGCGGAAGGGTGTCACGAGCAACTGCACAGACTCTGCCGGTGTGTCACCTGCCATCACGCCATAGTAGTTATAGAGGAACTCATCTGCGTGGAAGTTCTTCGGCACTTTGAATGAGTGTTCTGTTATCCCCATCGTCAATACACGATCGAGCGAATAGAAATGTGGCTCTTTGTTTCCCTCCCGCTGCGCTATAATGTACCAGCGCTGCTTGAAACAGCGCAAGCAGTACGGAGCAATTTCAAACTCGCGAGGTTCAGGCATTTTGAAACTCTGGTACTGAACAAGCAATGTCTTGTTCTGCTGAATAGCATCTATGGCCAATGTGAGGAACCGGTTACCGGACGGTATTGGTTCCAACACTATACGGTCTTTTATCTGCTGGCTATCCATGAGTACGTTGCTGATAGAAAAGCCGTTGATGAGCCATTGTTGCACATTGCCCTGCTTCATATCATCTGCATTCTCCAATGCGTACTTGTTACCACGCGAGCGCATGCATTCAATAGAAATGCCGAAAAGCGAACCTATATCATTCTTCATACGCATAAATGTGCGCTTGGGAATGCGGCTTTCGCCCTGCTCGTTGAGATTCGAGCGTGACCAATAATAGTCTATCTCCGATTTAGATAGAGCACCATGCGCGTGGAGCAAGTCCACCAGCCACATGTAATGTTTGAATTGCGAGATTGGTGTCATTCTTCTTTTTCCAGACTCATTCCATTTGCCTAATTTGCGCAGAACCCATTCCTATACGGCGTAGTAAGGTCTCAAAAAACAATAATGTACCTCATTTTTCAATCTTGCACGTTTCCTAAATGGGTCGCACTACATATCATCTTATTCCCCGTAGTCTTCGCGGTCGAGGGAGCGGTAGGAGATGGCTTCCATGAGGTGGGGCGGCAGGATGTTCGGTTCGCCGGCGAGGTCGGCGATGGTGCGAGCCACCTTGCGAATACGGTCGTAGGCGCGGGCGCTGAGTCCGAGTTTGGTCAGTGCGTGCTGCAGCAGTCGGTCGCCCGCTTCATCGATGACGCAATACCGGTTGAGCATCTTCGAGGTCATCTGCGCATTGCAGTGGATACCCGTGCCTTGGAAACGCGCTTGCTGTATCTTCCTCGCACGAACCACGCGCTCGCGTATCGCCGCCGAGGGCTCGCCGCCTTCGCGCTTGCGCAGTTCGGAGTAGGGCACGGCTTGGATAGGCACTTGGATATCAATGCGGTCGAGCAGGGGGCCTGAGATGCGGTCTTTGTAGCGGTGTACCTGTGCGGGGGTGCAGGTGCAAGCGTGTGTGGTGTCTCCGTAGTGCCCGCAGGGGCAGGGATTCATCGCCGCCACGAGCATGAACGACGCCGGGTACTCCACCGACATTTTGGTGCGTGCGATGGTAATCTTGCGGTCTTCGAGCGGCTGGCGCATCACTTCCAGTGCCGTGCGCTTATATTCGGGCAACTCGTCGAGGAAGAGCACGCCGTTGTGCGCGAGACTTATCTCTCCCGGGTGGGGATTGCTTCCGCCGCCGACCAGCGCCACATCCGTGATGGTATGGTGCGGACTGCGGAATGGGCGGCGCACAATCAGCGATTCGTTGTTACCCAACCGATGATCGAGCAGTCCCGCTACAGAGTGAATCTTGGTGGTTTCCAATGCCTCCTCCAAGGTCAATGGCGGTAATATCGAAGGCAGACGCTTGGCCATCATCGATTTGCCTGCCCCCGGAGGGCCTACCATCAGCATGTTGTGTCCTCCCGCTGCTGCCACTTCCATCGCACGCCGCACATTCTCTTGCCCGCGTACATCCGCAAAATCAAGGTCGGTGGAGACGGCTTCCTCGCGGAAAAGCACATCCGTATCCACAAAAGTGGGACTGAATGTCTGTTCGCCGTTCAGAAAGCGCGCTACATCCAATATCGAGGACATTCCATACACTTCCAATCCGTCCACCACGGCGGCTTCGTTGGCATTGGCTGCCGGTACAATCAGACCTCGAAAACCCTCCTTCCTGGCGCATAGAGCAATAGGTAATACCCCGCGAATGGGCTGTAACGAACCATCCAAACTCAGTTCGCCCATTAAAATATACTTATCCAGCAGTGCTGACTTTACTTTCTCTTCGCCTGCCAATATGCCGATAGCAAGTGGCAAATCGTATGCTGCGCCCTCTTTCTTGATGTCGGCAGGTGCCATATTGATGGTGAATGCGCGTTTTGGGGCTTCATATCCGTTCACATTCAGTGCTGCTAAGATACGCTCATGCGCTTCCTTTATGGCATTGTCGGGCAACCCGACCAAAGTAAAATCGAATCCGGGGACAGCATGCACTTCTATCGTTACCAATACGGCATCAATTCCAACCGGAGCCGCCCCGTAAGTTTTTATCAACATATCTATCGGTTTGTAATCTTTACAACATATCTAAATACATCTAATGTGTTATCTATCAGTGTATTATCGTGTTTTTGTTTCTGTTGTGTCTTTTTGTGCTTTTGCCGCTTTCTTTGCTTCTTTGGCGGCTTGACGTTCTATCTTGTGTTGCTCGCGCTCGGCTTTTTGTTGCTGCAATTCCTCTTTGGTCGGCCAGTTGAAATCGTGTTTCCAAATAAATCCGACACCCTGAATAGTGTTGGTCTGTCGCAGAGAGTATTTATCCACCGTATGGGTATAGCCTTTTAGACGCAGTTTGCCGTCTTCGGTCAGCATTACCTCTACATCTAAATCTCCAAAGAATGGTTGGTTGGCAATATCGTTGTAGCGGTAACCTACATTGCCGTTAATTACCAGACGATCAACGGGTTGCAGTTGAAATTGTGCCTCGTATTCTTGGCTGGCGTCTGCACCTTCACCATCGGTACGGATGTTCACACCCATAGTGAATACATTGGTCAGTTTGCTCAGCCAGGAGTTGATTTGCCCCGTGATAGTGGACGATAGCAACGAATAGGTATCGTTCAGCCCGGCATATTGCTGCGAGTTGGACATATATTCGGGCGTAAAGAATCTGCCAAATACAAGCAGATATACCACTTGGCGCATCAGCATCTCATCGGTGTTGATGATTGATTGTACTTGGCTTTGGATCGATTCGTCCGACTGAGGCAACTCGATACCAAATCGCAGTGTGGGCTGCATCAAGTTGCCGGTCATCGTCAGGCAAGTGTTTACCGGTACACTGGTACGCGTGGTGGCCAACTGACTGATCTCGCTGCCGAATAGGTCTTTCAGACTGGCAGTTACGCGGTATTTGGCAGTTACATTCAGTTGAGGGGTCATCGGGTTGCCCGACCAGGCTATCGTACCGCCTTCGGCAATGGTGAATTGGCGGTGGATAACATTGCCTACCGTAAAATCGAGCGAACCTTGCTGGATATTGTAGTTGCCCATCAGACGAATGTCGTTGTTTTGCGAGTCGTAGGTGAAGCGCAGTGCTCCGTCGCCTCGTGCCTGAATCATGTCTCCGTTGCGCTCACCGAGCATTAGTTGGAATAGCAAGTGCGGGTCGGCTTCTACATTCAGAGCCATCTGCACACGCATAGTCGATTCTCTCTTTTGCAATTCCTCGCGCCACAAATCCTCCTCGTCTTCATCTTCCGTCCGTGTCTGTTTGAAGACGGCGTTATGATCCACAAAGGTGATGAAGTTGTTGTCGCCGGCCGACGAAGCGTAGTCGATCGAGAAACGGAATCGCGATTTGCCCACGGTGCGGGCATTGGCGGTGATACGCACATCTTTGGTGTCGCCTTTGATGTGTGCATCGCCATTGGCATAGACACGCCCTTGCAACATCTCTCCGGCTTTATCCGGGAGGTTAAATGCCAGAGCGTCAAATACTTGCACATCAAAGTTGTACTTGAAGTCGTTGAATATGTTGTGGGTCAATAGACCGTTTAGGTGAAGTCGATGCCCCTCCTCGTCATACAAATCCAAATCGTTGAATTGTATCGAGGTAGAATCCATAAACACCGAATCATTCAGATAGTACCTGCACCCCGTGTATGGGATGGTCAGGCCTGCATTGATGGCTTTGGCACGAGTCTCTACCCAAGTATATTTTTGGTCGCCTTTGTGCTCGCCAAATACATGCACTACACCGCTTCCGTACCCCGAAATATCGCTGATAATACCTTGTGTCCAATGGTTGATGAAGTCCAAAGGTATCGAATCGGGGTAAATCATTAGTCCCCACTTGCCTTTGTTGGTCTCCACATTGCCGTCCACATGAGCCAACAGTCGCGAGTCCTTTACCACATCGCCGTTGATTACAATATCTTTGGTCTCCTTATCCAAAGCCACTGTGGCTACGGCATCGCCTACAAAAGTATCGTTGAGCAGCGCAGAATCAAGGCGCACATCGGCTTCAAAAACAGGTTTCGAGAATAGGCTGTAGAGCGTTGCCCAACCGGTCAGACTACCGCCTAACTTCAGTGTTTTTTCGGGCAGTACAAAGGGTAAGACATATCCGGCATCGATGTTGCCCAACTCTATCCGAAGCGAGTCGGTTGCGCGTGCTGATGCCATACCGGTGGCACGAATATATTGGTGAGAAGACTGTATATTTAGGTTCTGAATACCCAAAGTAGTGTCTGCCACACAATAGGCAATTCGGCTATCGGTGATAGTGTAAGTAGAGTCTCTCAGTTGGAATACAGATGGGCGTATATGTATATCAATCAGCGGTTTACCTGCATATTGCACAAACTGTGTGAGCATAGATATGTCGCCGCCGTAGATATGTTCTGCCGAGTCTGTTTGGTGGAAAGTCAGTCGGGTCATGAGTGAGTCGCCTGCTGCTTTGGCGTGGAGTACGACACCCATATTCATTGCTTCGGCGGATACCGACAGGTTGGCGGTGTTGCCTATGTTGTCTATCGATAGGGTAATATCTTGTATGCTGGTGCTGCCGGTGCGTACACGCGGAGCATAAGCCATCAGTCCGAAGATGTTTTTGTCCTCGTGTAAGAAACCCTTTACCACCGGCTGGTCTCCTAATCGAGCCGGTAATTGCAGCACGCGTTGCAGTGCACGCAGTTTATGTCCGTACACATAAAAGTCGATTCTCGCGTTGGAAGAGTGCGTTTGCTTGATACGATGTTGCTCTTTGGCTGTGAAAGCATTGGGCAGATATTGTACGGCTTGGCGCAACAGAATATCCGGCAATTCTTTGTATCGGAAATGTCCGTTCACACCCGCTGTCAGATAATCACCGGTCAGGTGGAGTTGTTTATTCTGTTTGTCGTCGGCTTGTACAATCAGTTTCAGTTGGTTCATCAAGATAGAGTCGCTACCGTTGCGCAGGCGTAGCGAATCTACGACAAGATAACCGCTCATCTCGTCTAAGTTGCTACCATTCAGATTGATAGCCATAGCAAAACCTGTTTCTATCTCAGCCAATTTGGGCGAGAGTTGAAGCACGCCTGGGCGGAAGCGTACCAATCGGAGATCGCAGTTGATGTCGGGTTGTTTGTTTGCCAAATTAACCAAACCGGCGAAATAAGCCTCTAAGTTCTCGTCTTTGATGCTGAAAGTTCCATCGTAGCGTTGCGGGCGGAATTTGCCTTTGGCACGCAGTTCTTTGTAGGTGTAATTTTTATATGAGATATTGCGTATATGCGCATCTATGCTTCCGAACGCATTACCTTTGACTACATTTCCTTTAGAACTGACATCTATCGAGATCGGACCTAAGTCGTTGTTTCCCAATATCTTACCTAATTGAAAACGCTTGGTGGCAACTCGTGCATTGTAGTCTAAGTGTTCAAATAGTGTGTCCGATTGCAGTTTCCCGTCGGTAGTGATGACACCTAATGCTGTGCGGAAAGCACCATGCAAAGCCATATCATGCAGGCGTCCTTCGATTTGTCCGCGATAGTGGATGTCGCCCAAACGGTGTATCTCTTTGGCTAAATGAACAGGCTGATTTTTTAAATCGCTCAAAAAGTCTTGCAGTAGATGAGCATTCGCAAACAGGTCTTGACAACTGATTTTCAGGTACGGATCAGTGATGTCGGGTAGTCCCAATGCGGTGAAACTGCCGAAGAATAGCCGTTGATTGTTGTAGTATAATGATAGGTTTTGTGCTTGAATGCTATCCACAGTCCCCGCAACATCGCCGGTTAAGCGTATTTTCTTATCGATGTTGCGAAGTGCAGGGACTACCAATGCCAAATCGTTCGGGCAAATCTCTGCTTTGGTGATGTGCAGTTGAATGCTATTGCCTTCGCTTAGTAGTCTGCCGACTTGGGTAGTATGGTCTATGCTACAATGTCCATTATGCTCATTTTCAGATACTTGTGGATTATTGTTGATTTCATACTGTACACCGCTCGCGTCGATTTCTGATTGGGGCAACCGCACATAGAGGCGGGGCATTGCTACAATCGTATCGTTGTACACCAAGTGTGCTTGCAGATCCTCCACTTCCAGTTTGTCCGTAGCGTTGTGTACCCTCATCGATAGGCTACGCACCTCTGCATCCAACGAATCGAGCGTAAAATGGTGCAGATCCATCTCTGTATGGTCTAAGTAACCATAGTAATCATCATAGCGGGCGCGGATTTGTTCTATTCGTATGTCGCGCACCGATAGAAATGAACGGAATGGATTGCGGGGGCGATCGCTTTGGAAGGCATCTGCTAAAAATTGGTAGTTGTAGCGTTCGTCGGGCAAACGATATACATTAGCGACACCGCCGCGCACATCTACATGCGAGAAACGAATCTCATTGTTCAGTAGTGGAAGTGGGCGAAAATGGGCATACACTTCGTCTAAATAGAGTAGGGTATCGCCCTGCTGATCAGCCACATAGATGTTACGGATGCGTATGCGTGCAGGAAAACGATATTCTACGCTTCCGATATGGGCATCAGTGCCGAGACCGCGACTCAGTTCATTGGTTACAAGCCTAATTGCCGCTGTTTCTACTTTATCGCTCGTAAGTGCAAATACCAACACCATCCCCACCAGCAATAGGCTGACGAGCAACACCCCTAATATATAGAAAAAGCGTTTCATCAAGTCGGTGTCATCTCCTTCTCATTATCTTTCTCCTTCTTATCTCTGCTTCAATAGGTTGTTTTGAGCGATAAGAACTTATATACACCCGCGCAAAGTTACTACTTTTTTTTCGTTTGCACAAGTTTATATCTGTTTATATGCAAAAATCGCCCCAAAAGCATTCTCTTTTGGAGCGATTTTTAATTTTGATGGCGAATATAAGCCTTTTCCGATGAGCCTATACGCTTCTTAATGTTGTTGGAGTAGTGCGTCTGCTAAGGTCTCCAACGCAGGAATATCCGTTGGTTTCAGGGTGCTACGGATAGAAACAACAGGCTCTACAATGGTGATGTCTTTCATCTGTTCGAGCATTCCGCGCATTACTCGTGCGGCTTGTGGTGCCCAACTGCCGTTTTCTACCAACCCCACGCAACGATTTTGATAGGTTTTTAGTTGCAACTTATGCAAGAAATTGTGCATTGGCGGGAAGATATCTGCATCATAAGTAGCACAACATAGTGCCATTTTGCTCATTTTGAAAGCATCTTCTACCGCTTCTGCCATATCATCACGACTAAGATCGGTTATTGCTACTTTCTTTGCGCCTTTCTCTTTCAGTATCTCAGCCAATCGCAAGGCTGCCTCGCGCGTATTGCCATGGATAGAGGCGTATGCCACCAAAACACCATCGGTTTCAGGCTGATAACTGCTCCAAATGGTGTATAAACGAATGGCTTCCTGCATTTTTTCTCCTTCCAGTATCGGGCCGTGCAACGGGGCAATAGTTTCAATATCGAGCGAGGCGGCCGCTTTGAGCACATTGGCTACCGGTTTACCATATTTACCGCATATATTGAAGTAGTAGCGCCGTGCTTCGCATGCCCAATCATCGGGATCTGCATCGTACACTCCAAACTTACCAAAACCGTCAGCGGAGAATAGCACCTTTGCTTCCGGTACATAAGTCATCAGAACCTCCGGCCAATGCACCATCGGTGTGGCAATAAACGAGAGCGATAATCCGCCTAAATCGAGTGAATCTCCTCCCTTTACTTCCTTTGTTTGTGTAGCGCAGATGCCGAATTGCGGCAACATCTGCAAGGCTATTTTTGAACCGACAACAGTGGTTTCCGAATACTTGGTGAGAAAGGCCTTGATAGAGCCGCTATGGTCGGGCTCTAAATGCTGAACTATCAGATATTCAGGCTGTTTACCATTGAGTGCATGGGTCAGTTTATCCATCCACTCTTCGGTTTTGCGCGGATCTACGGTGTCCATAATGGCGATGTGCTCACCACACAGCAGATAACTATTGTAGCACATACCCGCGGGCAGTGCGTATTGACTTTCAAACAAGTCCAAATCGGGATCATCGCACCCGATGTATTTGATGATATCTGTATTCATAATTCTTGATTAGTCCAATAAATCGGTATCCATGTATATTTCCAGTAAACGGCATTCTTTGTTGATAGGCGTTAAGATAATATCATTTAAGCATGCCGGCAGCAGAACTGCTTCGCCTTTGTGAAATTCTATTTCGGATTCTTTTGTGTCCGCCTCCGGTGCAACCAACCGCATACTGCCTTCTACGCACATATACAATACAAACGAATCCAATGGCGCATAGTCGCGTTGGATGGGTCGGTCAAAACGGATGATGTTGGTCGTGAAATAGGGGGTATGTGCAATGTTCTCTACGCCGTTCTCGGGGCAATCGGAATGTATTACGCCTGCTTCTTTTTCAGCATCAAGTTTGACTACCTCCAAGGCTTGTTGTAGTTTGAGCGGTCGTTTTTTACCATCGTTTCCTACGCGATTATAATCGTAAAGACGGTAGGTAATATCGCTGTTCTCCTGTATCTCTGCTACGATAGTGCCGCGTTTCATAGCATGTACTATCCCCGCAGGAAGCATAACGACATCACCACTATGTACCTGATACTCAAGTAGATAGTCGCTTAAGTCGCCCCTCTTGATGGCCTCGTTGATGAGTGGTGCGCTCATCGGCTGTTTCCAACCGCGGATGATAGAGGCGTGTGGCTCTGAATCCATCACATACCACATCTCTGTCTTTCCGAGTGAGTCCTCGTTTTCAAACGCATAATCGTCGTCGGGGTGCACCTGAATGCTTAGGTCGTCATCGGCATCGATAAACTTCACCAGCACAGGAAAGGTGTTACCAAACACTTCATATACTTTGTCGCCCACCAACTCGCTCATATACACCTCTAGCAGGTCTTGCAATTCATTGCCTGCCAAATGACCGTTTTCTACTTCGGTAGGAAACTTCTCTTGGGCAGAAATAAGCCAACTCTCTCCGACATTGTCGAAAGAGTCCGATTGCGGACTATACCAACTCTTGATATGATGTCCACCCCATATTTTATGGAATAGACGAGGGGTAAATTTAAGAGGATAGAGCGACATAATGTATTTTTTGTGGCTAAAAATGCGACGATATTGCCTATAAAGACAATATAGTCGCATTCTTAAATGGTTGATTTATTGTATATTACGAAGATGCTTCTCCCAGTTCCATGCGGATAAGAGTACATCCTTTATCGGCGTTTCTGCTTTCCAACCGAGTACCAGATTGGCCTTTGCGGGGTTGGCCCAAACTTTCTCTATATCTCCTTCGCGGCGTCCTACAATTTCATAAGGAACCTTCACGCCCGTTGCGTCCATAAATGCATTTACAATCTCCAATACACTCAGTCCGCGTCCGGTTCCGAGGTTGAATGTCTCCACTTGCTCTGTGGCTGCACCGGCGAGCATACGCTCTACGGCTTTTACATGTGCTTTTGCCAAATCGACCACATAGATATAGTCGCGGATACACGATCCGTCTGGAGTATCGTAGTCGTCGCCAAATACTTTCAGTTCTTGGCGCAGACCTGCGGCTGTTTGCGTTACAAAGGGGAGCAGATTGTTCGGGACACCATTAGGCAATTCGCCAATCAGTGCCGACGGGTGGGCACCTATAGGATTGAAATAGCGGAGAATAATCGCATGTAGTTCACTATTAGCATGCGCTTCATCGTGTATGATATCCTCGTTGATTTGTTTCGTATTGCCATAAGGCGAAAGAGCCTTCTGAATCGGAGCCGACTCATCTACCGGCAGGTGTGCCTTGTCCGGCTGACCATACACCGTACACGATGACGAGAATACAATGTTTTGTACTTGGTGCCGTTTCATTACCTCCAACAATGTGATGAGCGAACCGATGTTATTGCGATAGTAGAGTAGGGGTTTTTGTACCGATTCTCCTACTGCCTTGCTCGCTGCAAAGTGGATCACACCTACAATATCGGGGTATTGACGAAACACATTGTCGAGGTTGACAAAGTCGTTGCAATCGATGTTGGCAAACTCCGGACGACGCCCCACGATAGCGGTTATGCCGTCCAGTACATCCACATTCGAGTTGCTCAGGTTATCAACAATGGTTACATCGTAGCCCTGTTGCATCAACGCTACAACGGTGTGCGAACCGATATAACCCGCACCGCCCGTTACTAAAATTCGTGCCATAATATATTCATAATGAGAATGTTATGCCCTATCTGTTAAAACAATTTCTCCGGATATTCCCCGGCTTTGATTAGGTTGTTGATTTTCATTACTACCTGCGGCCGGTCTTCAGCGTAGGTTACACCAAACCATTTAGATGGTGTATCCAATACCTTGCAAGTGGCTTTGCCGGCGATGATCAAGTCGTTTACAACGGTAGGAATATAAATCTCTTTTTTTAGTTCGTTGCCGTACTTGGTCAGAAAATCGCAGAACGCCTGTTCCGAGTAGTCGAAATACTCGGGTGTAAATCCCCACATATTCATCGATACGGGAGTGTTGGGAGCAATTTCGGTATCTACACCATCTTCGGTAAACACAATTTTATCGCCTACGGCCTCAATCTTTGTGCGTTCAACCACATCGGTCAAATAGCCGTTTGCATCAGTTGTACAAATTCCGCGACTTACACTTCCGTTCTCGCTTAGCGTATTGGCTACTCGATAGCCCACCATACAATACTTACCTTGGGTTCCCTCAATCGTCTTCAGGTAATCTGCCAAGATTTGAAACGACTCTTTCCCATAGAAATCGTCAGCGTTGATTACGGCAAACGGTCCATTAATGATTCCTTTCGCCATCAGAACGGCGTGGTTGGTACCCCATGGCTTGGTACGCTCGGGATTGTAGGTGTAGCCGGCGGGAACTCGATCTACTGATTGAAAACAAATCTCGCAGGGGACTTTGTCTTGATACTTCGACAGCACAACACGACGGAAATCTTCTTCAAAATCTTTGCGAATAACAAATACAATCTTACCGAATCCGGCACGCAGTGCATCGAATACGCTATAGTCCATAATTGTTTCTCCGTTCGGACCCAATCCGTCAATCTGCTTCAGTCCACCATAACGACTGCCCATTCCGGCAGCCAATACAAAAAGTGTAGGTTTCATAGATAGTTTATAGTTTATGTTCGTTTTTGTTCATAATCTGCATGGGGCAATCACTCCTCGTTATCAATCTCGATATGCCCGTTTCTTTTTTTATGTTTGAGCCAAAGTCCATATACTTCCGAGCAGTCGCCTGCCGTGGTAAAGGCATGTATTTTGTTGGTTTGCATAAATTTCATCAGTGCCGAGAACTCATCCTGTGTGAGCAGGGTCTGTATCTCGATATATTCATCATCGCTATAGCCGCCCGTTACCTTATATAAGGAGCACCCGCGCACGAGATCATCTATTATGTAACGGCGTATCTTCTCATAGTCGGTCGATATGATACATACGCGCTTACGGCGATTGAATGTAGCGGAGAAGTAGTTGATAACCAGTCCGTTGATCCAGGTTCCGATTAGTCCGATGACCACCATTCTAAAGTCGTTAATCAAGAATGCCGAGCAGCATATCAGTGCACCGCCTATCGACACAGAAACACCAATATCAAAATGGAGATATTTGTTGATGATCTTTGCCAAAATATCCAAGCCGCCGGTCGAGGCATTGATTCTGAACTCAATCGCTTGGCATACCGAGAGCAGGAATACAAAGCAAACTAAGTCAAACCACACATCACCCATACCTAACCCCGCAGACATCACCGAATCCTTTACTTGCTCCAACACCTCTCCGCTGCGGCTGAGCAGATAGGGATTATCGTGTGCGTCAAGTACTCTCTCGCCTACCAACAACCGTGCTTGTATATCGGGCGCGGTAATCACTTTGTGTGTCAGGTTGGTGTAGGGAAATACCCAATCCCAAAACTGTGTCAAAGGTCCCAAAATCATTGCGGTGTACACCGTCTTTGCGCCAAACTCGTTCCCAATCAACAAAAATGCCATCACGAGCAGAATGGCATTGATACCCATTACCAAATACGAGAATGTATCCGCATTGCCGCCTATGAGCGTGTTGATTACAATGCTAAGTCCCGAGATGGTACCTACAATCAAGTGGCTGGGCATCAAAAAATAATACACTGCCGCCGCACCAAGAAACATACCGCCGGTCATCAGCAGCAATTCTTTCCAAAACTTGCGAGTGTGCAAGGCGTGCCAAAAGGTTTGGCAAAGGTCAAGCCAATACGCTTTCGTAAGGTACTGTTGTATGTATTCGTTCATGGTTTTAAGGATTTTCGCGCATTACATATCGAGCCGTGCGACGAGTGGTTTGGCTCAATAGTATGGTCTTGCCCTGTGTCTCGCGGGCAATGATTTGCGGAGTGGTTCCGCGTATGGTCAGTAGCGATAGATTGTCATTGTAGGTAACCTGATAATCTTTTCTCAGTTCTTCTATCGCTTCGTTTACATAGCGTGAGCAATCTACACATACCGAGATAGTTACGGCAGACGATTGTATGAGCGATACTTTCAATCTATGGCGATGAATGATTTCAAAGATACGGCTCAGACTCTCTTCCAATACAAAGGCAAAGTCTTTCGCCCGCATAGTGATGAGTATCTGATGTTTACGCCATATATATACCGGAATGTCGATAGGTCCTTTGGCTGTATCGCTGATAACCGACCCGGCTGCCATCGGGTCTGCAAATGGTTTCACATACAAGGGAATATGCTTATTCTCTAAAGGACGAATCGTTTTGGGGTGGATGATTTGCGCACCCGAATACGACAATTCTACGGCATCGTTGTAGGTCAGTTCGGGAATCAATACCGTATTCTCTACCAAGCGCGGGTCGGCATTCAAAATCCCCGGTACATCCTTCCAAATGGTTACCGATTCGGCATCCAAGAAATTGCCCAATAGCGCAGCAGTATAGTCCGACCCCTCGCGCCCAAGAGTAGTACGCTGTCCGTTGTCGGTACCACCAATAAAACCTTGCGCTACAAAGACATGTTTCTTGCTGTTCGAAACTATCGTGCGAATAAGCGACTTAGATATTTCTAAATCTACATTCGCATCGCGATAAGTGGCATCTGTACGCAATAGGTGCGTCATATCAATCCACTCACAATCAATACCTTGCGCACGAAGATACGCACTTACAATAGTGGTGGAGATAATTTCGCCCCAACTGACCAATCGGTCATAACTCAAGTCGTAGTTTTGGGCATCGTATAGAGGTGGCAAAACATATATGGGAAGTATATCAGCCAAACCCAAATCGTGCAAAATAGCATGATGGTAGTCGATGAGTGCATCCCATTCTTGTTGTGCCGTGGCGGTATCGCCCGCCGTCTGTGCATTCAATACACGCTCCAAAGCATTGGTGGTTTTCCCCATCGCCGACACCACTACGACCAAGTCGCCTTGTGCCAACGATACGATATGCGCTAAGTTGCGGATTCCCTCCGCATTCCTCACCGACGCACCACCAAACTTATAGACTTGCATATTCCTGCAATTATATAATTGTCAATCAGGCGATTAGAGGTTCGCCATGTGGATGGCGGTTACTGCGCCTTCCACACCTTTGTTTCCTAATTTTCCGCCGGCGCGATCCAATGCCTGCTGTTTGTTCAAGGTGGTCAGCACCGAGAAAATCACGGGTACATGCCCTTGGGCATTGAGTATGGCTACGCCTTGCGTAACCGATTGGCACACATAGTCAAAGTGCGGTGTCTCACCTTGGATAACACACCCGATGACGATAATCGCATCCATATCGGCATACTCATTGATAGTGCGTGCCGCTGCGTAGGTCAGTTCCACGGTGCCCGGCACATGGATAAGCACGATATTATCCTCATCTACACCGTGTTTCGTCAGTGTATCCCAAGCGCCTTGAGCCATTGGGTAGGTAATATCCGAGTTCCAATCTGCCACTATAATTGCATAGCGCTGACGCTTAAGTGCGTCAGCGCCGGGCAATGTAGTAGCATCATATTTCGATAGATCAGTAGTCATTATTCTGCTGCAATCGCGATGTATTTCTCAATATCCTGAGCCTCTGCGGAGGTCGGGTAGTCATTCTTGATTTCCTCAAAAACCTTCTTGGCTGCCTTCTTGTCGCCTTGCTCCAGGTAAACAATTCCGGCTTTCTGCAGGCTCATAGGAGCAATCAGTTCGTTGCCCGATTTAGCGGCTGCCTCAAAAGCAGAAACGGCTTTGCCATACTCTTCCATTTCTACATAGACATCACCGAGCAACTGCGAAGCAGCGGGAGCAATGGTCAAGTCGTTGGCAGAGAATTTCTTCAGATACTTTGCTGCGTCCTCGTATTCGCCGAGTTGATAGTAGCAAATACCTGCATACAGCGCAGCCAACTTACCCGGCTGATACATCTTGTATGAGTCTGCAATCTCTTGAAAACCAATGCATTCTGCACCATCACCATTCAGAGCCTGCTCATAATCGCCGGCCATAAAGTAAACTACGGCCTTGGCATTCTCGTTGTTGGCATCTACGGCTTTGGGTTTGAATACATACTGGTTAAGAGCAATGAGACCGCAAATCACCACTACAATGGCGGTGATAGTCCAACTCAGTGCGGCTGAGTGCTTCTCAATCCACAGACCTACGGTAGAAAGACCTTCGTTCACTTCCTCTAAGTGCTGATCTTCCTTCTTGAATTTTTCTTCTTGTTCTTTTTTCTTTGACATAATTATGTTGTTTTATTATTTTCTGTTATATTCTATCTGCTTGGGTTTGCCCTCGTTTATGCCTATAATCTTGGGCTTGCCACTTACAATATAGCGTGCAAAGATACTACTTTCCTGCGACATACACAAGATTTCGGTCAAAAAAAGCGTGAAAAGTAGCAAAGTGGTCCTTTTCTATGCTCGATATTCTTCAAATTCAGATAATGCTTTCTTCAAACGCCTTGTTAGCAAAATTGGAATAATTCTGACAATTTGTTACTCTCCTTTTCTCCCTTTTTTGCAGCAGTCTTTGTCGAAACCTCGTCGAGACCTTATCGAGACCTAACTTTTGCCTTTCGCCCAATTCCCAAGATAACAAAAAGGTATGAAATCTCTCGAAATCATACCTTTTTGATAATTAGAAACATCTTGTTATCGGCTTAGTTTTTTGCCAATTGCAGCATGCACCACTCTCCGTCAGACTGTGTGGCGATATGCTTCAACCCTACCGCTTCTGCACCGGAGATGAGTGTCGGGCAATCAGCCTCATAAAATCCGCTTAGCCAAACCTGTCCGTCAGCATTGAGGTAGCGGGCGTAGAGTGGCATTTGCTCAAGCAAGATGTTGCGATGTATGTTCGCCAAAATGAGGTCGTACTGTCCTGCCGGTGGGGTATCGCATAGCCGTACATCGATTTTTACTCCATTTAGTGCGGCGTTTTCTTCGGTGTTGGCTACACTCTTGTCGTCTATGTCGGTTGCTACCACCGATTTTGCACCGCGCAGTGCGGCAAAAATACCCAACACCCCCGTGCCGCAACCATTATCTAATACCGATTTTCTGTTCAAATCCGCTTTCATCAATGCCGCAATCATCATACCTGTGGTCTCGTGATGCCCCGCACCAAAAGCGCAATGTGGTATGATTTTTACCCCCATCGGCAGTTCTTCTATCGGGTGTTCTGCTTCCCAAACGGCATTCCAGTTCTCGTCTTTACACGCTTCTATCGACAGCAGTTCCACGCCCTCTGTTGCCTCGACGAGTTGCTGTAAATCAGTGCGATGCGTGTCAAGTAGGTGCGTCTGAATATAGGCATCATCGGCATCTAAGGTATCAAAACCGATGTCGAAAAGCGATTGCGTGAACAAGTCCTCTTGCCATGGTTCGGCAAACGAGAATGCAAAATGGGCTACCGAGTATTTCATTGCGACTGTCGTGTTGTAGGCTTATTCAATCAGTTCCACCCGTTGTAGTGCACATTCGCTACACTATATTTGTTTTTGGGTGCAGGCGACTCAGCGGGATAGCCTACTGGTACAATGCACAGTGGAATGATGTGCTCCGGCAGTTCGAGAATGCCTTGCAGTTGTGCCACGCGTTCAGCAGAGGGGTGTACGCCCGTCCAAACTGCGCCTAATCCCATGGCGTGGGCGGCAAGCAGCAGGTTTTCCGTGGCTGCGGACACATCGTTAATCCAAAAGTCCGGCAGTTCGGGAATGGCTTTCGTCAGGTCGCCGCAAGGTACAAAAGCGCAAGCGGGGTGGTTCTGACAACGAGAGTTAGGCATCTCATTACCAATGCGTTGCAGCAGCGCACTATCGGTGATTACCACAAATGCCCACGGCTGTTTGTTGATGGCAGACGGAGCCGCCATAGCACATTGCAAGAGGGTGTCTATCTGCGATTGCGACAGGCTCTCACCGGTAAATTGTCGCACCGAGGTGCGGGTCATAATGTTTTCGATAGGTGTCTGCATTGTGTTGTTGGGTGTTTGATTGCAGCCGACAAGTGCCACGCACATCAGCGCAAAAAAGAATACTTTTTTCATATCTTTTAGTCTATTGTCTTTATTCTATCGTCCTTGTTCCATTGTCCTTACTCCATCGTCCTTACTCTATCGGTACCGTTTCAATGCCGCTCCCACTACATAGTTGCTTCCGCCGATAAAGATTATATCTTCCTGATTAGCAACGGATTGTACTTTGCGCAGTGCTTCGCTTATATCCGGAATAGCCTCTGCGCGAGTATCTTCGGGATGTATGTTTTGCCAACGCCTCAGCATCTCTTCTGCAGGGATGGCACGATGTGTCTCGGGTTGTACAAAGCAGTATTTCACTTCCAATCGCTTGCCGTCTTGCACACGGGTAGTGGGCAAAAGGTGCATCACCACATCTACATCTTTATCAGAAACCATGCCAAACACGATGTGCAATGTACTTTTTTTCTCTGCTTGCAGTCGCCCGAGTTGTTCCGCCACATAGCGCAACCCGTGCGAGTTATGCCCTGTATCACAGATAGTTAGCGGCTCTTTGGCAAGTATCTCCCAACGCCCGCGCAAGCCTGTCATCGTGCATACATTGGCAAACCCTTGTCGGATAGCCGCCGTGGTGATACGGCTGCCAATCTCGCTGTAGTTTTGCAGCACACGCAGAGCCACATAAGCCGTTTGCGTGTTCTTCTCTTGGTAGATACCGTGCAACTGACAGTTCGGCACATCCCGCATTCGGCAGCGGCGTAGGTATCCGCATTGGTCGGCAAACCAAATACGACAGTCAGTCGTCTCCAATCCGTCGCCCAAGATTCCGCATTCGGCGGCTTTCTGCAAAAACACCGGCTCTGTCTCCGGATCGGTTTCGCCCACTACACACGGTACCCCCGGCTTGATAATTCCTGCTTTTTCCGAAGCAATCTTGGGCAGTGTGTCGCCCAAAAACTCCGTGTGGTCGAACCCGATATTGGTGATTACCGAGAGCATGGGGGTGATGATGTTGGTTGAGTCTAATCGCCCGCCTAATCCCACCTCAATCACGGCTACATCTACCTGCATATCAGCGAAATAGGCAAATGCCATAGCCATAGTGGTCTCAAAAAAGGAGGGGCGTATCTCTTCCAAAAACTCCTCATTGCGGGCTACAAAATCCACCACATATTGCTCCTGGATCATCTGCCCGTTTAGGCGAATACGCTCTCTAAAATCCACCAAGTGCGGACTTGTGTACAAACCCACTTTCAGTCCCGTTGCTTGCAGCGAGGCGGCAATCAGATGGGAGGTACTGCCTTTTCCGTTGGTGCCGGCTATGTGTACCGACCGAAAGTACAAGTGCGGGTTGCCGAGATGCTCCATCAGCCGATAGGTGTTGTCCAACCCGGGCTTGTACGCAGCCGCTCCCACCAAGTGGAAAGCCGGCTGCGAGGCATATAGATACGCTAATGTTTCTTCGTAACTCATATATATAAGGTATCGTTTGTATGAGGTCGTGTGGTGTCGCTGACAAGGTTGCTCCGTCCTGAAAATAGTTGACCACCTTTCGCCTTATTTCATTTCGGCTTCAACCGTAAATCTATCGCTCATTTGGTTTTGCGTCCATCTGTAGAAATCGGTAGTGATATGCAGGCGTTTGGTCTTGGACGACAAACAGATACTGTTGTTGTGCAAGAGGTCGTTGATTTGTATTTTCATTTGTGTGTTTCCCGGGTGGCTGTCGCATTGCTCCAACAGTTCATCGATGTTCTCCAGCGTGATGCCGTCCAATGGCATCGAGAAGGTCAGTGCCGAGAGGTGATTTTGCTGGACATCTTGCAGAAACTCCACTCTCTGCACTACAAATTCAAACTCGGCTTCTTCATCTTTTTTCTCCTTGAAAAAGCGCATTCCTGCACCTCGTTGCTGAATCGTTCCGGTGATGTACACATAGGTGTTCGGCTGCAGGAAAGCCATATTGTTGGTGTACGCTTCGCCAAACGCCACCATTTGGTAACTTCCGCTGTAGTCCTCTATCGTGTAGCGGCCGTATTTGTTGCCTTTTTTGGAAGTTGCATCTTCTGCTGTCGTTACGATTCCACCGAAATGAACGGTCTGGTTCTTGTACTTTTCCAAGAAGGCTTTCGGACTGATTGCCGCCGGATCTTTGCTTTCTTTGTCGTCCTCATTGTCGTTCTCATCGTGGTTTCCGCTTTGTTCGGCATCGGCCTTATCTTGGGCGGCTTTTCTTGCATCGGGAGTGCGCCAACCGTCAAACAGAGTAAGCAGACCGGCATTGATGTTGCTCATCTCGCGTACCTCAAATTCGTACTCATCCAATGGGTGAGCCGACAAGAAAATACCTATCAGCGATTTCTCAATGTTGAGTCGCTCAATAGCCGACCAACGCGGCACATCGGGCAACTCGGGGTGCTGAATCTCCACGCCCGCATCGCCTAAGTCGCCGAATAACGAGTTTTGCTGCTGTACCTTGTCTTGCTGGTACATGTTGCCGTAGCGTATGAGCGTTTCCAATACATTCTCCCCGCGACTGTTGAGCCCCACCAACTGCTCACGATAGATGCCGTCAAAGCAATCGAATGCTCCGGCAAGTGCCAGATTCTCAACGGTCTTACGGTTGCATGCCGATAGGTTTACACGCTCCAAGAAATCAAATAAGTCTTTGTATTTGCCGTTCTTGTTGCGCTCGTTGATGATTGCTTCTACCGCACCTTCGCCTACACCTTTGATACCTCCTAAGCCGAAACGAATATCGCCATTGCTGTTTACGGTGAAGGTCAGTTCCGATTCGTTGACATCGGGCTCTAGCACTTGTATTTTCATCTCCTTGCATTCGTCCATAAACTTCGTAACTTCCTTGATGTCGTCTTTCGACACAGTCAAGTTGGCAGCCATAAACTCAGCAGGGTAGTGTGCTTTCAGGTAGGCTGTTTGGTATGCCACCCACGAGTAGCAAGCAGCGTGCGATTTGTTGAACGCGTAAGAGGCAAATTTCTCCCAGTCCTTCCAAATCTTATCCAGCACCTTTTCGTCGTGTCCGTTGGCTTTACCTCCCGCCATAAACTTGCCCTTCAGTTCTTGCAGGATAGCCATCTGTTTCTTACCCATCGCCTTACGCAACTTATCGCTCTCGCCGCGGGTGAAGTTAGCCAACAATCGCGACAGAAGCATCACTTGCTCTTGATAGACCGTAACGCCGTAGGTATCCTTCAGATACTTCTCCATAATCGGAATATCGTAGGTTACGGGTTCCAAGCCTTGTTTGCGTCGGATAAACTGCGGAATGTAGTCCATAGGTCCCGGTCGGTAGAGGGCATTCATCGCAATCAAGTCGCCCATCACGGTAGGTTTCAGTTCGCGCATATACTTGCGCATACCGGCAGACTCAAACTGGAACACCGCTACCGTGCGCCCTTCTTGGAAGAGTTTGTAGGTCTCGGCATCATCAATGGGAATATGGTCGATATCTACTTCTTCGCCTCTTGCTTTGCGGATGTTTTTCAAGCACTCCTTGATAATAGTCAGCGTAATCAGTCCCAAGAAGTCCATCTTGATCAGTCCCACCGATTCTACCACATGTCCGTCGTATTCCGTTACCAAGACGCGGCGTTTGGTATCTTTGTCTTCCACACTCGATAGCGGGGCAAACTTGGTCAGGTCGTCTGCACCGATGATCACACCGCAGGCGTGAATACCCACTTGTCGAATCGTGTCTTCCAACTGCAAGGCGTAGTTGAGCATGCTGCGTATCTCGGCCGGTCCTGATTCGTATTTTTCTTTCAGTTCGGGTACATATTTGTAGCAGTTCTTGAGGTTCACCTTGGGCGATTTGCCTTTTTCGTCTTTGATGTTGTCGGGGAAGGCTTTGTCGGGGATAAATGATTTCAGTTCATTCACTGTCTGCAATGGCACGCGTTGTACACGCCCCACATCGGCAATAGCCGATTTGGTAGCCATCTTGCCGTAGGTGATGATGTGCGCCACATGGGTCTCGCCGTATTTCTTGCTCACCCAATCCAGTACTTTTCCGCGTCCGGCATCATCAAAGTCGGTATCGATATCGGGTAGAGAGATACGGTCCGGGTTCAAGAAACGCTCGAACAGCAAGTCGTATTTCAGCGGGTCTAAGTCGGTGATATGCAGGCAGTAAGCCACTACCGATCCGGCAGCGGAACCACGCCCGGGACCTACACTTACATCCAGTTCTTCGCGGGCGGCACGGATAAAGTCCATCACAATCAAGAAGTAGCCCGGAAAACCCATTGTCTTCATCACATGCAACTCAAACAAGATACGGTTCACAATCTCTCGTTGCGAGTCATCCAACGCTGCAGCGTCCCAGTAGTGGTAGTCCAAACCTTTGGTATTCTCCAAGAAGGGTTCCAAGGTCGGGTAGCGTTTTTTGGCACCATTCCATGTCAGATAACTCAGATACTCGGCTTCAAACTTGATACGATACATACGGTCGTAACCGCCTAAGTTCTTAAAACGCTTCTGTGCATCTTTTTCGCTTAGCGGATTCTGACCATGCTCATCGGTCATAAACTCCTGCCATAAGTCTTGCTCGGTGTATTTCTCGCGATACTCTGCTTCTGTACCGAACTCTGCCGGGATGTCAAATAGTGGCATGATTGGTCCGTGGTCGATGTCGTATATCTCCACTTTGTCCGCAATCTCCTGCGTGTTTGCCAATGCTTCGGGTATATCGGAGAATATCGCAGCCATCTCCTCGGGTGTCTTCAGCCACTCTTGCTTGGTGTAGTGCATACGATTGACGTCGTCCACATAGTGGTTGGTGCTCAAGCAAATCAGTCGGTCGTGCGCCTCGGCATTCTCTTCGTCCACAAAATGGGAGTCGTTGGTGCAGATGATTTTTACGCCATGCTTTCGTGCCAGTTCGATCAGAACGGGATTCACCTCTTTTTGCCGCTGATATACTTCTTGGTCGCCTCCGGGTTTGTCGGTTTGGTGGCGTTGCAACTCGATGTAGTAGTCCTCGCCGAATACCGATTTGAACCATTCTATAGCCTCTTCTGCGCCTTCGATGTCGCCTGCCATGATTTTCTGTGGCAGTTCACCGCCCAAACAAGCCGACGAGCAGATGATACCCTCGTGGTATTGTTGTAGCAGTTCCTTGTCGATACGGCTGGTGTAGTTGAAAGCGTCGGCCATAAAGCCGGCACTCACTATTCGGCATAGGTTGTGATAGCCGGTTTGGTTCTTGGCTAACAAGATAAGGTGCCAACCCGAGCGGTCGATGATGTATTGCCTGCCCTCGCCGTTTACGGCTTTCTCGTCGGTCATCGAGTGGCGTCCGCGGCGTGCGCAATAGGTCTCGCAGCCCACAATCGGTTTGAACGGAACAAACGGTTTTTTCTCGTAGGTCTCGCCTTTGGCAGCGGCTGCCTGAGCCTGCTCTTCCTCCTTGGCTTCCCATGCCTCTTTGTTCTTTCCGTTGATTTTCTTGCAGTAGTCCAACAATTCTTTGATACCATACATATTGCCGTGGTCGGTCAATGCCACAGCCCCCATACCCGTTCGCAGACATTTGTCCACAATATCAGGCACTTTGCTCATCCCATCGAGTACTGAATACTGCGAGTGTACATGTAAATGCGTAAAATTCATAAAGTGAATAATTTGGATTAAGGTTGTTCTTATTTCTCTGCAAAGGTACGATTTTTTTTATAGATATGCAAACGCAAGTTGCGCTTGCGGGTGTTGAAAAACAGCAAGCAATCTGCTTATGTTGCAGACTGCTTGCTATTTACGCTGTTGAAAAAAAGTGGTATTTTTTTTCTTTACTTGGCTCGAATGAAAAGTTGAACAGGTGTTCCGTTGAAGTCCCACCATTCGCGCAATCGGTTCTCCAAAAAGCGGCGGTATGGCTCTTTTACATACTGGGGCAAATTGGCGAAGAATACAAAGGTAGGTACCTGAGTATTAGGCAGTTGCGTACAGTATTTGATTTTGATGTACTTGCCTTTGGTTGCGGGGGGCGGGTAGTTCTCTATCAATGGTAAGAACTTGTCATTCAGTTGCGCCGTAGGTATCTTTTTGTTCTTGTTCTCATAGACATGAAGTGCCGTTTCCATTACCTTATATATACGCTGTTTGGTCAGCGCAGAGGTAAAGATAATCGGGAAGTCGGTAAATGGTGCAATACGGTCGCGAATAGCCGCCTCGTATGCTTTGATGTCGGCGTTGGTCTTGCTCTCCACAAGGTCCCATTTGTTGATGCAGACAACGAGTCCTTTTTTGTTTTTCTGAATGATAGAGTAGATGTTCAGGTCCTGTGCCTCGATACCGCGTGTAGCGTCAATCATCAGAATGCACACATCTGAGTTCTCAATCGCACGGATAGAGCGCACTACCGAGTAGTACTCTAGGTCTTCATTCACCTTCGCTTTCTTGCGAATACCGGCCGTGTCCACAATGTAGAAATCCTTGCCAAACTTATTGTATCGGGTATAGATACTGTCGCGCGTTGTGCCCGGAATGTCGGTTACGATGGTTCTCTCCTCACCGATAAAGGCATTCAGGATACTGGACTTGCCTGCATTCGGGCGACCTACGATAGCAAAACGGGGCAGGTCTTCTATCTCCTCGCCCGATTCGTCTTTCTTGAAGCGAGAGCATATCTCGTCTAACAGGTCGCCGGTACCGAGTCCGTTCTCCGCACTGAGAATAAACGGCTCGCCCAAACCGAGTTTGTAGAACTCCGGTGCACCATACTGCATCTCGAAAGTATCCACTTTGTTTACGCCCAACACGGTCGGTTTGCCTGCTTGGCGAAGCAGGTGTGCCACCTCCATATCAAATTGGGTAACGCCTTCGTTGACATCTACCACGAGCAGTACCACATCGGCCTCTCGTATCGCAAGATCCACTTGGCGGTTGATCTCGCTCTCGAAAGTGTCATCTGAGTTGACCACCCATCCGCCGGTGTCTATCACCGAAAACTCTTTGCCGCACCACTCGGCTTTGCCATATTGGCGGTCGCGTGTCGTACCTGCGGTGTTCATTACTATAGCCCGCCTTGTTCCCGTCAGGCGGTTGAATAAGGTCGATTTCCCTACGTTAGGACGACCTACGATGGCTAAGATATTTGCCATAAGAAAATAGTTTTATGTTAGTAAATATAGTGTTTGTGCATCAGTTATGCTCCCCGCATTCGCTGCAACTATGGTTGTCGCATTTGCTGCAACCCTCGCCGCAGTTGCCGTTGCAACAGCCGCCGCAACCGTGATGACGGATAGCCTCCAATTCCTTTGGATCGACATCTCTCACCTCTACTATCTCGCCTACAAAGTGCAGGTTCTCGCCTGCAAGCGGATGGTTGAGGTCTATCGTAACTTTTAGTGGCGACACTTTGGCTACTTGTGCATTGACAATCTGCCCGTCCACGGTCTTCATCGGGATGATGTTTCCTGTATAGACGCGGTCTGAATCGAACTCGCCGTCGGCGTTGTAAAACATGCGTTTATCCAATTCCATCAGTCCGGCTTCGTCATACTCTCCGTAGGCATCTTCGCAGGCAATGCGGAAATCGAACTTATCGCCCTCCTCCAGTCCGGCAAGAGCCTCTTCAAACTTCGGCAACATCATTCCCTCGCCTTGGCAATATACCAACGGGGTCTTGATAGTGGCTTTCTCTATCATCTCTTCTTTGCCGTCCTCGCCATCGATATACATCTCGTAGATGGCTTTTACTACTTTCTGATTTTCAATTTTCATATCTATAAGTATTGTATGTTTGCTTTATGTTATGCGCTCTTATCATAGAGCGGGGTGGGGTTTACCACCAGTTGACACGCGCATTGGTGCTTTGCGTACTCGATTTGTCGTACTTCAAGTCTGCCAACATCGAGGCGTTTACGCCGATGTGGAAGGTGTAACTCTTGTATGGCCCGAATGGCACAAAACTGGCAGTCATGTTCCAGCAGTGCAGGTCGCGACTTACATTGAAGTTGGCACTTGCAAAGCGTTTGGCACGGAAGTCATAACTCGTGCTTGCACTCACTTTCCAACCTTTGCCTAATCCCAAACTGCCCGAGAACGACAAGTTGTGCGTGAAGACCATTTTATAGTACATCTTCTCGTAGTCGAACTCGCTTCCCGCACCATAGCGAATCGAGTAACTCACCGACAGGCTCCACGGTATCTCTGTCTTTACATACCCGTCGTCCACCTCATCTTTGCTGTTCTGTCCGCTGCGTCGGTTGTTTAGTTTGCCGTTGCTTGCTAAGCCGTCATCGCCCACGGTGATGTCCTCCATGTTTTGCTCATCGGTCTGACCGGTCTTTTTCTTTTTGTTTTTGCCGAACCATTTTTGGAAGGTCTGGTTGTTAAAGGTGTAACTCAGACTGGTACTTGTGCCTAAGAAATGAGGGAATCGCCCGTTGTTCCAGTATTGTTTGTTGGTGCGTACAGGGGTGCCGAGTGCGTTGAGTTCGTACATGTAGGGGTCGAACTGACCGCTTAGGTTGATGGTGTAGTTCACCTTAGGTATCTTGATACGCAGGTTCACCGCAAAATTGCTCCAGTTCATCGAGTCGGCTATAAAGTTGTAACCGCCTGATATACTGAAGTTATCAATGAGGCTCACTACCTTAAACGGGTTCTTTCCGGTGGTGTCTTCTTTGTTTACAATCTTCATCTCGAGGTTGTTGCCGAGGCTGAAACTCAACGCAGCCGCTGCGCCTTGTCCCGCATTGCCGTATATGCCGTTGGTGAAACGAGAGTAGGTCTGGCGTACCACCATCGGATTGCCTGCCTCGTCGGTCTTGGGTATCTTTTTGCCTGTCTCGGGGTCGATGTCGTTGCCATAGACAGGCTGGTCGTAACTGCCGTAGTAGCCCCAGAACGACTTGCCGAAATCGGGGTGGTAACTGAAACTCAAAGTAGGTGTCAGCACATGGCGGAATTTCTCCACCTTGCTATGCGGAAAGAGTTTCTTGCTCGGCGTGTAGAAACCGTATAGTTTAGTGGAAAGCGAGATACCCACATTGAAATCGAACACATTGTAGAACCCGTTGGTGGTATCGCGTTGCAACTGCTGCTCTTGCTCGTCCCATGTCTGGTCGATACGCTGGAAATACATACGATCCGTCATGTTGATACTGGGCGTTACGCTCAGATACTTAAACAGCATGAACGATGCCGAGATAGGTATCGAGTGTTTCAGTCCGGTCTGCCAATCGCGGGCAAAGTTGGAGTGCAGAAACTGATTCTCTTTGATGTTGTTCACCGCTATGCGCCCGTTGCCGGAATAACTGAGGCTTATCTTTTCATACCATTTCTCTTTGCCCACAGGTTTCTTGCGCTTGAAAGGATAGACGCGGCTCATGCTCACGCTCAGTTCGGGCAGCGTCAGCGATAGGGTAGAGTCTTTCGTTCGCTGGGTTACGCTGGCACTCAGGCTTAGGCTCCAAGGGCTGTCGGGGAAACGCTGTGTGTAGTTGATTGTACTGCTCTTGGTGTTCTCGGAGTTTAACTGCGGGTTGTAGTAACTGTTGATATTGCTACGATTGTAGCCGCTGGTTGAGAAGTTCACGCTCGCAGAGAAAGTGCTGTACGGGTTGGCTTTCGCGTCTTGCGTATGCGTCCATTGTATGCTGAAGTTGGTCGCCTTCGAGTAGTTAGGCAGATCTTTCTCGCCCGTTACATCGTTGCGGTAGTTGATGCTGATGTTGCCGTTGAATTTGTAGCGTTTGACATACTTCGACTGCGCACGGATAGCCCATGTACCTCGGGTGTAGATATCGCCTGTTACCTGCAAATCCATATAGTCGTTGATGGCGAAATAGTAACCGATACCGCTTAGGTACAGTCCGCGCGTACCATCATCGCCGAAGTTAGGCATTATCAGTCCGCTCGAATACTGGTTGGTGAACGGGAAGAAACCGAACGGAATAGCCAGCGGCAGTGGCACATCGCCCACCACCATATAGGCGGGACCTGTGGCGATATACTCGCCCGGCACCACTTTCGCCTTGGTCATCTTTAGGTAGAAGTGCGGGTGGTCATGTTGGTCGCAAGTGGTGTACATACCGCCGCCCATCATCATCGTGTTGCCCTCGGTTTTCTTGGTCTTATCGGCAATCACATAGCCTTCGCCCTGTTCCGTTACCACCTTACGAATAAAGCCTTTTTGCGTCTTTAGGTTGTAGGTTATTTGGTCTGATTCGTAACTGTCTTTTCCGTCTTTGAATACGGGGCGACCTTTCCAATCGTTTTCTATGGTGTCCATGACGCCTTGTGCAAAAACCTGACTGCTATCCATGTGCACACGGATAAACTCGCTGGTCAGTTCCATCTGCTCGTATTTTACATCGCTCTCACCATGCAGATAGGCGATACCATTGCCCATCAGTACGATAGAATCGTTGGCTACATAGTGTATCGGTGCGTCAATACTGCTCTTTTTCCGCCCTGTATCGGGAGTAGTTGTCGTGTCGTCTGGAGCATCTTCTCTTATACCGGCAATCCCACTGCTTGCATTCCCCTCCTGTCTTATCTCCTCTCCGTTAGACTTCTCTTTCCTCTCTACGCCCTCTCCGTTGGCCTCCTCTTTTTTCTCTACGCTCTCTCCGTTGGCTTGCGGTGTGGAAACAACCGTCTGTCCGTACCCCGAAACGCCGAGGAGCAGACCTATACACAACGCAATATGTTTCCCGTAAGTGCGCATATACGCAAATTAGCGTGCAAAGGTACGAAAAAATATCGACATACACAATACTACCTTGTTTTCCTGTTCCTTTATAGCCTGTTCTGTCGAACCGCTACTATTGCATTTCTACCTTACAACTGCCGCCTACTAACCTCAAATTCCTGTTTTCTCTTATGTCAATTTTCCATTCTCTGCCTATTTCCTTTTCTCTTTTCTGTTGTATCTTATTTTTATCCTATTTTTATCTTTTTATTCCATAATTTGCGCCCTATTTTGCTACAGTATGCCTACCGACCGTACTATGTAATTAGTATGTGATTAGTATGTGATTAGTATGTG
>UQNE01000019.1 GCA_900542355.1 uncultured Bacteroidales bacterium
TAGTATGTGATTAGTATGTGATTAAGCGAATCCGACCATAGTCTGATAATACCCAATCCAATAAAAAAGACTTACAATACAACAAAAAAGATTAACATCACATACTTTGTAAAGTTAATCCGCCCCCTAAAATCCCTAGAATATCTAGAGCACCTAGATTCCCTAGAACACCTAGATTCCCTAGAACACCTAGAATACCTAGAAAATATCTAGAACACCTATAACCCCATAAAAAAAAAGAAAAGAAATAGAAAAAATCGAATACATTGCCCCCGCCCGCGAAGTGTCCCCGCTGCGGGCTTGCCAAGCCCGCAAAATTCTCCGTGAAAGCGTAAAAATATACCCCACAGACAAACAAAAGCCCCCTCGTACAGTATTATAATCCTTGTGAAATTATAGTCTCGGAGCAATAGGCGAGTGTAAATCCTGCGCCTATTGACAGAGCATCTTAATCCTTGTTTTAGTGGAAGATAGTCTCGGAGGAGTTCAATCCAAATTTTGTAGGTAGACTTTATTATGTCTTAATCCTTGTTTTAGTGGAAGATAGTCTCGGAGAGCATACTATGTAACTCTCTGAAAACCAATAGACTGAATAAAAAGACCGCTCGTTTTATTCCAAAAAAGTGTACCAAAACGCACTGCAAAGGTACACAAAATAATCCAATCACACAAGCCCATTAGGCAGTTTTCATGCATTTCTATCCTTTTCCTCGCACACATAGCAACCGTCACGATAAAAACAAGCAATTGTTACAACATCCCACAAGCCCAAATGAAGAAATTAATGTCTAATTATATGGCAATTAATGTTTCCCCTTCTATTCTGGGACTAGTAGAGTTCTAATCGCAATTAACGGGGTTTTCCCCCCCCGAAACCTATCGGTTTTAATGGCACTTTAATGGAGTTTAATGGAGAACCCAATGACATCCGCAGCAAAAGAAATTAATGTTTTCCCTGCAAACAAAACAGGCTGCCCGACATCGTCAGACAGCCCGTCAGTTCGGTCTATATAGCCCACACCTTATTATATAGGGGTTATGCAGTCCGGTAGAAACAGTTTTGCGGATTAGAACTTATAGCGAACACCGAGGGTGATACCCGAGTAGAGACCTGCACCATAGAAGCCTGCACCGCCGTCGTAGAAATATGCACCGATATTCGGACGCCAGTCGAAAGAGAGTTCCAGCGGGAACCAGAAATCGTAACCTACACCAATGTGTCCGACAACACCTGCATAACCACCGGTAATACCCCAGATGAAACCTGCGCCGCCACCGACACCCATAGCCCAATGCCACTCACCTTTGTTATTCCAAGGGATAGAGGTATTGAACGGGTCGATCCAATCGTAGGTACAAGTTGCACCAATACCTGCAAAAGCAGGCACCTCAACAGCCAAGTCAATCATATTAGCAGCACCCAAGTTGTGCTGATATGAGAACGATACACCGTAACCAAGGTTTACACCGATTGCACGGGGTTGTGCATTGACATACGCAACGCTCGCAATTGCCATCAAGGCAACAAGTAAGTACTTTTTCATACTGAAATTAAATGTTATTATAGAATGATTTGATTAGTTAGCCATATTAGGATTACTGCTGTACCATACATACGCAGCGCCACGACCCTGCGTCTCATAAGTGCCGTTGTAGTTGGTCAGTTTGCCACGCAAGATAACAAAGTCACCTACCTGCACTTGCGATATGTCGGTAAACTTCTTCTTTCCTACGGCATACACTTGATAAGCATAGAAAGTCGAAACAGCCGATGCATCCGAGGTCGGCGCAATGATAAAGTTCGCATTGCCAAAGCCGCTAATCGCCGTAGCGCAGTCGCTATTCACACTGCGGATATAGCCTTTTACATACACGCTATCTGTCGTACTCTGCCCGCTGCTAAGCGTTTCGCACAGCGCATTGGCTTGATACACATTCAGCGTACCTTCCGGCACTACCACACCCTCGGGGTCAGGAGTAATAAGGGTCGTATCAATCTTTCCGTTAAAGATAGGGTTGCTCGA
Organism: uncultured Bacteroidales bacterium; assembly: GCA_900542355.1. GTDB lineage: Bacteria > Bacteroidota > Bacteroidia > Bacteroidales > Paludibacteraceae > Colicola. The sequence goes on from UQNE01000019.1 coordinate 2,025, forward strand.
AGAATAGATATGCGCCGCACCACGCCCCACGGTCTCATAAGTACCGTTGTAATTAGTCAGTTGCCCATAGATTACCACATAGTCGCCTGCGGCCACCGCCTCGGCTGATTGCAGTTTCTTTCCCTCTTTGCCATACACTTGATAGGCATAGAAAGTGCGGGTGGACGACCCCGTGCTTACATCCGACATATAAAACATCGCATTGCCATAACTCGTTACGGCATTAGCATGCCCCGAAGCCACATTCTGCACCCAACCCTTTACATAGTATTTCTCCGTAGTGCTAGTGCCGCTGGCTAATTGCGAGCAGATTGCGCGTGCTTCAGCCACGGTAATGGCACTGTCGGGTATCTCCACACCCTCGGGAGCAGGAGCAGAGGGAATGGCGTCCGGATTATGATCATTGTTGCCCGGACCGTTGATATAAGGCGGTTCTTGACAACTCACAACGCTGATGGCTATTGCCAAAAGGGCAAAAAAAAGTGTGCGGGATGACTTCATCTGTATCAGTTTGTAGCGTAATAAAAAAGTATTCTGCTTTCGTACAATGGCATAACCCTGCGAGAAAGCGCACAAAGGTAAGCAAATTCTCTGATATACACAAACATAAAATAAAAAAACGCATATTTTTATCGAAAAATTTGTCGGTCTCAGAAAAATGTAGTAACTTTGCGCGCTTTTTCGTGGGAAGGGCTTTTGTATTGCTCTTCGCGGATTGGCAGAAGATTGGGGGTGCTTCCTACCAAGTCCCCCGCCACTAACAGGAGGAAAAAACTATAGCAACAACACCCAACAGACCACAGCGTGGTCGCGTAGAAAAAGAGATGCCCAATCGTATCAACGATAAGATTCGCGGCGTCAGTGAAGTTCGCCTCGTAGGCGACAATGTAGAGCAAGGTATCTACTCATACCAAGCCGCAATGCGTATGGCAGATGAGCAGAACTTAGACTTGGTGGAGATTTCTCCCAATGCTGCACCTCCTGTTTGCCGAATTCTCGATTATCAGAAGTTCCTTTATCAAAAGAAACGCAAAGAGAAAGAGGCTAAGGCCAACTCGAAGAAGATGGAGGTCAAGGAGATTCGTTTCGGACCGCAGACCGATGACCACGACTACAACTTCAAGTTGAAGCATGCGCAAGAGTTCCTCAAAGAGGGCAACAAAGTAAAAGCGTATGTGTTCTTCCGCGGGCGTAGTATCGTCTTCAAAGAGCAGGGTGAGTTGCTGTTGGCGCGTTTTGCCAACGACCTCGCTGAGTATGGCAAACCCGAGGCGGTTCCTAACCTCGAAGGCAAGCGAATGATACTCAACCTCTCGCCCAAAAAGCAATAAACCCATTTTGCCTCCTCCGGGCTTTGTGCAATAGCCAGTCTATCTGCTTTCGTAGCAGGCAGACGGTCCGCAAAGCCGCGAGGAACACACGGTGAAAAACAAGGGTCAAAAGGCTTCCCCCTTAGGCTGCCTGAGACCTTATTTAATAACTCATAAAAACTAAACAAAATGCCAAAGGTAAAAACTAATTCCGGTGCAAAAAAGAGATTTACTCTTACCGGAACCGGTAAAATTAAGCGTAAACACGCTTACAAGAGTCACATTCTGACTAAGAAAACCAAGAAACAGAAACGCAACCTTACTCATGTTGCAATGGTGGATCAGACCAATATGCGCTCGCTCCGCGAGATGCTTCTGCTCCGCTAAGTATTAACCACCAAAACTAAGTAGAACAACTATGCCAAGATCAGTAAATCACGTCGCTTCTCGTAACCGTCGTAAGAAGATCATGAGCCTCACAAGAGGCAATTTTGGTGGCCGTGCCAATGTGTGGACTGTTGCCAAAAACACTTGGGAGAAAGGTCTCCAGTATGCTTATCGCGATCGCAAGACTAAGAAACGCAATTTCCGCGCTCTGTGGATTCAGCGTATCAATGCCGCTGCTCGTTTGGAGGGTATGAGTTACAGCCAACTTATGGGCGCACTCAAAAAATCGGGTGTCGTTATCAACCGCAAGGTGTTGGCTGACCTCGCTATGAACCAGCCACTCGCATTCAAGGCTATCGTCGAGAAAGCAAAAAACAACTAAGAACCTAATTCACAAACTTGCGTTTGTGCAGAATGTTAGCAAAAGGGAGCATACCTTCGGGTGCGCTCCCTTCTCTGTTTATTTTTGTATTGAACTAATTATTTCAAAGATATTTAGGGCAAAATTTGCAAATGTACGCAAAAAAGGGTATCTTTGCACTCGCAATACAAAATGAGGACTGCAAGCAAGAGGATAGGTATTGCTAATCGAACTAATGTATATTGCCATAGCAGGAAATATCGGTGCCGGAAAGACAACGCTAACCAAGATGTTAGCACGCCATTACGGTTGGGAGCCACGCTTCGAGAGCGTGCGTTTCAATCCCTATTTAGAGGACTACTACACCGACATCCCTCGTTGGTCATTCTGCCTCGAAACCTATTTCTTAAAGGAGCGATTCAAGGATATGTTGGCTGTACAAGCCGCTGAAAACACGATCGTACAAGACCGTAGCATCTTCGAGGGAGTGTATGTGTTCGTGGCCAACAACTACCACCGTGGCGACCTGTCAGAGCGGGACTACCATACTTATATGGAGTTGTTCGAGTTGATGAAACTCAAGATGAAACGCCCCGATATGATGATCTATTTGCGCAAGTCCGTGCCGAGCCTCATCGCTCAAATACAAAAGCGAGGACGAGACTACGAGAAAGGAATGCAGATCGACTACCTCAAAGATCTCAACGACCGATACGAGGAGTTTATCTACCACCTATACGACGGCAAAGTGCTGGTCATCGAGTCCGATAACTTAGATTTTGAGCATAATGCGGCAGATTTTCGGTATATCATCGACAAGATTGATGCGCAGTTGTTCGGACTATTCTGATTGAAACACAATTAATTACAAGAGATATGCATATAGCGATAGCGGGAAATATCGGTTGTGGCAAGACCACACTCACCAAGATGTTAGCGAAACATTATGGTTGGAAACCTGCCTTTGAAACCGTAGAGTTCAATCCCTATTTGGAGGATTTCTATGCCGATATGAAGCGGTGGGCATTCAATCTGCAGATTTTCTTTCTCAATAAGCGTTTCAAAGATGTAGTGGAGATTTCCAAGTCGAACGACTACATCATCCAAGACCGCACTATCTACGAGGATGCGCGTATCTTTGCGCCCAACCTTCACGACCAAGGTTTTATGTCCGACCGTGATTTCGACAACTATCAAGACCTCTTTGATCTGATGATGTCCTTGGTCAAAATGCCCGACCTGATGATTTATATCCGTGCTTCTATCCCTACTCTGGTGGCGCAGATTCAAAAGCGCGGACGCTCCTACGAATCCGGCATGCGTATCGATTACTTGCAAGGTCTCAACGATAAGTACGAGAAATGGATCAGCGAGTACAAAGGCAAACTGCTGATTGTGGACGGTGATACCATCAAGTTCGGCGATAGCGCAGACGATTTCCGCAAGATTACCGACCAGATAGATGCCGAGTTGTTCGGCTTGTTCCCCTTCGAGCGAACCGACGAGGTGGGCAAAGAGATCTGACAACGGCAGACACCTTGATAGAAAAATTCTTAGAATATATTGCCATCGAGAAAAAATACTCGCAGCACACGGTAGATGCCTACCGCGATGACTTGCGAGATTTTTGTATGTTTTTGGGGCTGACCGATGTGTCGGAATTCGACCCTACCCGAGTGGACGAAACCGATGTCAAACAATGGTTGCTCCACCTCGTAGAAGTAAAACACAACCGGCCGCGTAGCGTGCGGCGCAAACTCTCAAGCCTGCATAGCCTATACAAATTTCTCCTGTCGCAAGAGATAGTCAAGCGCGACATCACCCGTCGTGTCATCGCGCCCAAAGCCGACAAACCGCTGCCCGTGTTCTTCAAAGAAGGGGAGATGGAGCGTGCCACCGAGATGGATGCCGAGGCAGATGATTTCGAGTCGATACGCAACTGCCTTATCATCGAAATGCTCTACCAAACGGGTATGCGTGAGGCTGAGTTGATCGGACTCAAAGATACCGATATCGATTTCAGTCTGCAGCAGATTCGCGTCTTCGGTAAGCGCAAAAAAGAGCGGGTAATACCTATCGGTGAATCGCTTATCTCGCAGATTCACACCTACTTAGAGGCACGCGCCGACTTGCTCAACGGTTTTCCTGCTCCCGCTTTTTTCGTGCGCAAAAAGGTGCGCTCGGGCGAGATAGCACCGCTCGGCAGCACAACTGTCTATGCTATTGTTCGTGCGCGTATGGGCGAAGTCAGTACGCTCAAGAAACACTCCCCCCATGTTCTCAGACACACTTTCGCCACTACTATGCTCAACAACGGTGCAGACATACGCACCATACAAGCCCTCCTCGGGCATGCACGCCTATCCACCACACAAATCTACACCCACACCACCTTCGAGCAGGTGCGTGAAGAGTACAACTTCGCCCACCCACGCGCGCAGAAAAAGCAGAGAAACCCCCGCTCTGCGAATAGCAATACCCAGGACAGCCTTTCCAATAACGGCGACACAAAAAAAACAATCTCCGAGTCCGGCAAGAAAAACTCCTGATACAACTTACATATTGCTATTTTCTTTCCTATTTTTCTTTCTTTTTGTCATCCCGACTTTGTCGAAACTTCGTCGAACTCTTGTCGAGACCTCACCGAGACCAAAGCCTGTCTGTCCTAAGTGTCATTTTGCTACTTTTCCTTTCCGAACGCTTACAAATTGATTTTTTAGACATTTGTGTGCCTATATAGATGCAAAAATGGTGTGGGACGATGTTATTTCCCGATTTTTACTATCTTTGCTGACAAGTTGTTGCGTATGTGCAGAAAAAATTGTAACTTTGCACGCTCAATCTGCGCTTTGCGTACGCCATTCAGATAAGACCCAAAACGCATCATCGAGCAACAGAAACATTCGACTAAAAATGCAATAGTATGGAAACATTTGAACAACTTTGTCAGAACCGACGCTCTATACGCAAATACACTTCTCAACCTGTAGAGAAGGAGAAAATCGATTATATCCTCCGCTGTGCACTGATGTCCCCCGCTGGCAAACGCCTCAATCCGTGGGAGTTCTATGTCCTCACGCAAGAGCCGGTACTGCGGCAATTGGCAGCCTGCAGAACCTACGGAAGCGGGATGTTCAATACCGCTATGGCCGCCATCGTGGTGGCTCTCGATACTTCTATTTCCGATACTTGGCAAAGCGACGGAGCCATCGCAGCACAAGACATCTTGCTCGCCGCTTCCGATGCGGGACTGGGGGCTTGCTGGTGCCAAGTCTATCAGCGAGAAGGCGCAGAAGAGTTGGTGCGCTCCCTTGCCGGTATCCCCGAAAACCTGACGGTGCTTTGCGTCATCTCCCTCGGGTACAAAGATGAGGAGCGTAAACCCTACGACACGGATAAACTGCCTTATCAGAAAGTGCACTGGTGCTAACTCTGCCAACCCTATCACGCACGCATTCAACACAAGATACGATATATGAAACCTACAATAGCCATTACTGCCGGCGACATCAATGGAGTCGGCTACGAAGTAATTCTTAAGTCAATCAGCGACCCGCACATCTGCGAGATATGTCGCCCTATCGTCTATGGCAACGCCAAAGTGGCTCGGCAGCACGCCCACACACTCGGCGAGGAATACTCCAACATACAGTTCAACCTCATCGACAACCCGAAGCAGGCCAAAGATGGACGGCTCAACCTCATCACCTGCTATGCTGACAACACGCCGTTGCGCTTCGGCGAATCAACCCCCGAAGCGGGAGCGGCTTCGTTCGCTGCCTTAGAGAGGGCATGCGCCGACATCAAAGCCGGATTGGCAGATGCCCTCGTTACCGCACCTATCAACAAAGAGAATATCCAGTCCGACAAGTTTCATTTCTCCGGACACACCGAGTACCTGACTTCGCTCTTTGGGCAAGACAAGCACGACAGCCTGATGATGATGGTCAGCGAGACCATGCGTGTGGCTTTGGTCTGCAACCATGTGCCAGTGTCGAAGATACCCGAGATGATTACCGAGGAGCGTATCCTCTCCAAACTCGCCGTACTGAACACCACACTCCAAAACGATTTCTCTATCGAACGCCCGCGCATAGCCGTTCTAGCGCTCAACCCGCATGCCGGCGATAACGGACTGATTGGTACCGAGGAGCAGACAATCATTCGCCCTGCCGTAGAGAAAGCCAACGAGCAGGGGATCCTTACTTTTGGTCCCTACTCTGCCGATGGTTTCTTCGGTAGCGGTAAGTTTAGCCACTTCGATGCCGTGCTCGCTATGTACCACGATCAGGGTCTTATCCCCTTCAAAGTACTGGATATGAGCGGGGTCAACTACACAGCCGGACTGCCCGTCGTGCGCACCTCGCCAGACCATGGTACGGCCTACGACTTGGCAGGGAAAAACGCCTCCAACCATCAGAGTTTTGCGCACGCCCTCTATATGGCTATCGACTTGCTCCATACACGCGCGACCAATAAGGAGTTGAAGAAAAACCCCTTACAGTTTATCCCTAACGAAGAACGAGAAGACCGACGCCCACGCCGTGAGTTCGTCGATTTTAAGACCACCACTGCGCCTGCCGATACAGCCAAAGAGCAATAAAGCATCCGTAGAAACTATCAACGAATAAAACATAAAATACAAATATGACAAGCAAAGAAATCAGACAATCCTTCTTGGATTTTATGGAGAGCAAAGGGCATCATATCGTGCCTTCTGCGCCTATGGTTATCAAAGATGACCCTACGCTGATGTTCACCAACGCAGGTATGAACCCGTGGAAAGGCATTATCCTCGGTAACGACCCTATCAAATATCCCCGTGTAGCCGATTCGCAGAAATGTCTGCGCGTCAGCGGTAAGCACAACGACCTCGAGGAGGTGGGACACGATACCTACCACCATACGATGTTCGAGATGCTCGGCAACTGGTCGTTTGGCGACTATTTCAAGCAAGGGGCTATCGACTTCGCATGGGAATACATCGTCGATGTACTCCATATCGACCCCAAGAACCTCTACGCCACAATCTTTGAGGGCTCGCCCGAAGAGGGATTGGAGCGCGACAATGAGGCCGCCGCTATCTGGGCAAAGCACCTGCCTGCCGACCATATCCTCGAAGGCAATAAGCACGACAACTTCTGGGAGATGGGCGATACAGGACCTTGCGGACCCTGCTCCGAGATACATGTCGATAGCCGCTCCGAAGAGGAGAAAGCCGCTGTCCCCGGGCGTGAGTTGGTGAACAAAGACCACCCGCAAGTCATCGAGATTTGGAACCTCGTCTTCATGCAATACAACCGCAAAGCCGACGGCTCGCTCGAAGGACTTCCCAACAAAGTCATCGATACCGGTATGGGCTTCGAACGACTGGTGCGCACGCTGCAAGGCAAACAGTCCAACTACGACACCGATGTCTTCCAACCTATGCTCCACAAGATAGGCAAGATTTGCGGTTGCACCTATGGCAAAGACGAGAAAACCGACATCGCTATGCGTGTCATCGCCGACCATATCCGCACCATCGCTTTCGCCATCACCGACGGTCAGTTGCCCGGTAACGAGAAAGCCGGATATGTCATCCGCCGTATCCTGCGCCGAGCCGTGCGCTACGGATATACTTTCCTCGGTCAGCGCGAGGCATTTATGTTCCGATTGATACCGCAACTGATTGAAGATATGGGCGATGCCTACCCCGAACTGCGCAAGCAGGAGCAACAGATTATCCCCGTCATCAAGAGCGAGGAAGAGGCTTTCCTCCGCACGCTCGACAAGGGTATATCGCTGCTCGATAAACTGATGAAAGAAGCCAAAGGCAAAGAGATATCGGGTGTGGATGTCTTCACCCTCAAAGATACCTACGGTTTCCCGCTCGACCTGACCGAACTCATCCTGCGTGAGAACGGATTTACCACCAACGAGGAGGAGTACAACCGCGCTTTGGAACGCCAAAAAGAGATGGGACGCTCCGCCAACAAGCAAGACTTGGGCGATTGGGTTGTCCTGCGTGAGGGCGATACCGAGTTTGTAGGCTACGACACACTGGAGGTTGAGACCCAAGTGCTGCGCTACCGTAAGGTGAGCCAAAAAGGCAAAGAGTTCTACCAAGTAGTACTCTCGAAGACTCCCTTCTACGCAGAGATGGGCGGACAGGTAGGCGATACCGGTATGCTCGGTACGGCTCGCATCATCGATACCAAGCGCGAGAACAACCTCGCCGTACATATCTGCACCGAGTTGCCCGAGGTCATCGATGCACCGCTGACGGCGCGTGTGGATGCCGACCGCCGTCAGGCTATCGCTTGCAACCACACCTGCACCCATATACTCCACTATGCCCTGCGCACCGTCCTCGGGCAGCATATTGAGCAGAAAGGTAGTCTTGTTACGCCCGACTCGCTGCGTTTTGACTTCTCTCATTATCAAAAGGTTACACCCGAAGAACTGCGACAGGTGGAGCAACTCGCCAACCGCCTTATCCGTGAGGACTACCCGCTTGAGGAGAGCCGCCATACCCCAATCGCCAAAGCACGCGAGATGGGTGCCATGGCTCTGTTCGGTGAGAAATACGGCGATGATGTGCGTGTCATCAAGTATGGTCCGTCTATCGAGTTGTGCGGTGGTTGCCATGTGTCGTCCACAGGTCGAATAGGCTCCGTGCGTATCCTGATGGAAACCAGCGTGGCAGCAGGCGTGCGCCGTATAGAGGCAGTTACTGCCGACAAGGTGGACCAACTCTACTATGCGCAGATAGATATGCTCAACGGTTTGCGGGCTTTGTTCAACAACGCCCCCGACCTCGCCGGTGCCGTACAGAAATCGGTGGCAGAGAATCAGTCGCTCAAGAAAGAGATAGAGACTTTCATGGCAGAGCGTTTGGAGCAGTATCGCGACCGACTCATCGAGCGTGCTGAGGACTACCATGGTATCAAACTGGTGCGCATACAAGGCGTAGTGCAACCCGACATGGTGCGTGGCGTGCTGCCGCTCTTGCGCGGTAAGTTCACCGATATGCGCTTTGCCGTTGTCGGGGCTACCACTTGGGAAAGCAAACCGATGATCTCCGTCTTCCTCTCCCAACCGATGGTCGATGCCGGGCTGCACGCCGGGCAGATGATCAAGGCCGCAGCCAAGCAGATACAAGGTGGCGGCGGCGGACAACCCTGGATGGCTACTGCAGGCGGACGCAACGCCGACGGACTGCAAGCCGCTATGGATGAGTTACTTACGATGTTGAACGCTTAATACTCATTTTCCCCGCCGCAGAGAACCGCTGACCTTCTCTCTGCGGGCGTAAGGGATAAACTCTTTATCGCTTGAAAACGCTTACACGGCATCTGCCGGAGAAATATCGTTCCGCTGTTCGGTTCGTTTGCGTCGGCGCATTCGGAACGGCGTTGCAGTATGGTATCTACTACCTCTGCCTCACTCTCTTTGAGTATTTCTGCCCCGAGATGAGTGTCAAAGTTACACTTGCTTTTACGCTCGGGTTTGGTATGGAGATGATTAGCAACTATCTGCTGACCAGTTTCTATACCTTCCGTACACGCCCCAACATCAAAAATGCAGGTGGTTTCTTGCTCGGGCGATTGGTCAACTATTTTATCCAACTCGGTTTCTTACATCTCCTTATATATATAGGGCTGTCAGAAGAGTGGTCGGGTATCGTAGCGATTGTCCTTGCCGGTATCATCAACTATTTTGTTTTGGTACCCTTCTATAGCAAAAAGAAATCCGAAAAGAAAAATCGCGTATGAAAATCTATCGTGCAAATATCCTCTTTACGCCTACGCCACAAGCCTTTCAGGTGATCGAGCATGGCTATATCGCTGTGGATGACAACGGCTTCGTCGCCGGCGTAACTCGTACCTTACCGGCTCGTTTTGCCGATGTGCCGGTTACTGATTTTGGCGATGCCTTGCTCATTCCTGCGATGAACGACCTCCATGTGCATGCCTCGCAGTACCGCAATCTGGGTATTGCTATGGATGAGGAACTCGTGCCGTGGCTCAACAACTACACCTTCCCCGAGGAAACCCGTTTCAGCAACATACACTACGCCGAGGCGGTCTATTCGCGCTTTGTGCACGACTTGTGGCTCAACGGTACCATGCGTGCGTCGATCTTTGCTACTAGCCATCTCAAATCCACTCTGCTCCTATGCGAATTGCTCGATAAAGCCGGATTAGGAGGGGCTGTAGGGTTGGTGGCAATGGATAGAAACTGTCCTGAGAAACTGCAAGTACCCCCTACACGGTTTATGTTCGATATGATGGAGTTTGCGTTTGCAGCAGATGATTACCCGCTTATTCTTCCTATCCTCACACCGCGTTTCATTCCGGCTTGCTCACCCGAATTGCTCCGTATAATGGGCAGTATGGCGCAAAAGACAGGTATCGGTGTTCAGTCCCACCTTAGCGAGAATCGCTCTGAGATAGAATGGGTGCACCAACTCGAACCCGAAGCATCTTGCTATGGCGATGCCTACTATCGCTATGGTTTGTTTGGCAACGCCTCTCCCACGCTGATGGCACATTGCTGCTACTCCCAAGGCAAAGAGTTAGACCTCATGCAAGCAAACGAAGTGATGGTGGTGCATTGCCCGACCTCCAATTGCAATCTCGGTTCGGGTATTGCTCCCGTACGCACTTTCTTGCAGCGAGATATCCTTGTGGCACTTGGCAGCGACATCTCGGGCGGGCATCATCTCTCGATGTTCCGCGTGATGCAATATGCTCTGCAAATGAGCAAGTTGCAGTATGCACAGAGTGAGGGCAAGTTACCATTCCTCTCGCTCTCTGAGGTATTTTATATGGCTACCAAGGTAGGGGGTTATTTATTCGATCAAGCAGGTTCTTTCGAGAAAGGTAATGCTTTCGATGCACTCGTGATCGATGATTCGTCGCTCAACGCTACCCTGAAACCGCTCAAGCCATACACCTTGCTTCAGCGCCTCGAACGCTTTATCTATCTGGGTGATGACCGGCAGATTACTCACCGTTTCTGCCAAGGTCGCGACCTCCCCGAACCAAAGATTATTCATAATTCTTAATTCATAATTGCCTGCTCTATGCTTCACATTCCTTCTCCCGACAACAAACGCCTCGTTTGGTATCTTGCCATGGAAGAGTATATGGCACAACATGTTGCAGACCAAGAGATTTTCTTCTCGTGGATTGTTTCGCCTACGGTCATCTTTGGTCGTCATCAAGTGATGGAAGATGAAGTGAATATCCCTTTCTGCCGTGAGCACGGTGTGCAGATGTACCGTCGCAAGAGTGGCGGAGGTTGCGTCTATGCCGACCGTGGCAACCTCATGCTTTCCTACATCACGCCCGACACCCATAGTGAGCAGGTCTTCCAACGCTATCTCGACATCATCTCCGATGCGCTGCGCCAACTGGGGTTCCCCGCCGTCAAGTCAGAGCACAACGACATCCTCATCGACGGGCATAAAGTGTCGGGTAATGCTTGCTACGCACTGCCCACAGGCACGATTGTGCATGGCACTCTGCTATACAATGTGGATTTCAGCGCACTGCAACAGGCAATCACCCCCTCCAAAGAAAAACTGGCGAAACATGGCGTCCATTCGGTGCGTCAGCGAGTGGGCAACTTGGTCGATTTGCAAGGTATGATTCCTGATTTTGAGCAACATACCAATGCCGTAGCCATGCAGAGCATTGAGAATATCGCCAAGTATTTCGGCGACACCTTGTGCAACCGGTCGCGCGCCCTTACCCCCGAGGAAATCGCTGCTATCGATGTCATCGAGCAAACCTATCTCGCCCCCGCTTTCATTGCCGGCAAAGCATAATCCATAGGTCCCCCCTGCAAGGCATAATCCATAGACTGCGTTGGTGCTTTTTTCCCCCCATAAACAGCGTAGATGCTTACTCCAATAGGCAGTTTAGGTACTTACTCCAAGCCCATAGACTGCGTTTGCACTTACTCCATAGACCGTATTGGTACTGACGGATGTATTCTCAGTCGAGCATAATAAATCCTGCCCAATAGACGGGTTCCGGGTATTTTTTGCGGGTGGCGTTTTGAGCATTGCGGAAAGCGGTGTGCTTGTCTTGCTTAAAGGTGGTCAAGTTGCGATAGAACTCAGTCATAAAGAATTGTGTCGGTTGATCTTTCACACTCCAAAGGGTCATAATGATTGTTTTAACGCCTGCTTGTTTGAAGGCGCGTTGAAGCCCAAATACGCCCTCTGAAGTAATATCTCCGAGAGCCGTTTGGCAAGCAGAAAGTACCAGCAAATCACAGTCACGAAGGTCTAACAGGGCAATCTCTCTCGCAGTAAGAACACCATCTTGTACCCCTGTAGGAAGTGTAGAAGCATAGCCCGATAAAGCCGTATTGGCACCAGCAAAAAGCAAAGCACAGCGATCTAATGGTTCTATGGTCGATTGCGTACTTTCACTCTCATGCATCTGTCGAGCGAAATAGTCTTGTTTTCTGGCTATCGGTTCTGACCAGTAAATACCATGTGTGCTGATATGTATGATATTCTTATGCTTGCCACTTAAAGACTTAAAAGACTCCTCATTAGCAGACTTAGAAATATATAGTTCTACAGATATATGCTTTTTGCGCAGCAAAGTATTGATTGTTTCCGCTTCTTTTTTAGTCCACGGCAAATACCTGACACTACCGCGATTGAGTTGCAAATCGCGAGAAGCCGTAAATATAGCCGATTGGTATGGTTTATGCGCAGCCATTAAATCACGATTGGACACATCATATTGTATTCCACCATAGATTACCGCAGAGGTTGGTTTATGCCGGTTTTGAAGGGCTACTATTTCGCGTGTAGATGACAAACGAACCATACTAAAATGTTCTGACATAATAGACTGCGTATCATACGGCAGTGTCTCTAATGGGATATTATGCAAGAGACCTGTCGGCACAAAATAGATAGTCTTGACATTGAGAGTATATGGTAGCAATTTGCTCCATATACATTGCGATAATTCATTGCGTTTGATATATGCGCCATCCGATGTAGCGGGTTTCATACAATCTAATAAATCTTGTTTTCTACACAGAGTAACGATTGTCGGATAGGAATTCTTGTAATTCAAAAGCAATGCTGCATAATAGGTAGAATCCACATTTTCCGAAGGAACGCACTCTATAAATTCAATCGCCAATTCTCCATTCTGCATACTATGCCGAATAGATTCTATACTTGGACACAATGTTTGTATGATGGCAGTAGAATCCATATATCTAAACACTATTTCTGCCTCCAACTGATTGATACGATTAGTAATAGAATCGTATTTATAGTTGTGCGGCGTATGCTTTTGCTGCTGTTTTAACTGCATCAGTTGACGATATACCGATGAAGTTCTAACCGTATCGCTTCCAAATAAGAAATTATTAGTATTAAGCAATAATGATTTCTGAAATAGTGCTTGCTGATAGGCTAATTGGTTCAGAGTGCCGATATTTCGCAAGGCTGCAATGTGATTTACGCTATGCAATTCGGTATTGAAATTTGAAGGAAAAGCGGCACGATTTTCCTCTGCATATATCTCTTTGGGAAATCCATTGGGCATACTCTCTGACAAACAATGTGGCTTGACATACATATCTATATACAACAATACCAATTTATCATAGAGGCGTTGATATGATAGGTATATTTGTTCCGTTGTACCGATATGCTCCATACTTTTTGCCCTAATGAGTTGATTATGAATGGAATACTTTGTTTCTCGTAGTAGGTATGTGGTCGTTTCATACTGTAAGAAAGCATCGGCAATAGAATCGGACAAGTTGGCATATCGTATGGCTGAGGCATAGTTGTTTTGATATAGACATTGCTCCGCCAAGATAGCATAGTAATCGTACATCAGATTAGGAAAAGCATCCATGTGTTGCAATCCCCAATACCCACCTAATAGATGCTTACCGTTTCTGATAAAAGACACGATATTGAAATCAGTAATACCCAAAAGATCAGCCAACATAGGTTCAACATCGTTGTCGACACTGCTCCGAGTAGTGCGTTGCGTCTGTATATCTATCCACATTTGTGCAGTAGATACAGCGACCGCATTGAATAACCGATCTCCTACCAAAGGAAATAATTCGATATTTTTTCTTCGGATAACCTCTAAACACCCATCTGCTTGCAGATATTGCGAGGCATTGCAATAGGCTTCCGCTAAACTAAACAAATCGGCAAAATAATCTCTTACATTAGCCGTCCACATATATCCGGGTGCATTGGCTATCTTGATACTGTCTTGAGCCACCCTATCTTGATAAAAGGTGATCCAATATGTCGGAGAGGCCGTAGCATACGAGATATTTTTATCTTTGTCGGAATGTAGATATACCGTTTTTGAGCGGAAGTCATTGCCTGCAATGATGCTATCGGAAAATTCATTCAACACGCTCCACGCAGACCAATAGCAAGCATTAGCATCGTTGCTATATTTGTTGGTTCCTATAGAATTTTGTATTTGTGTACCTAACTCCTGCAGTGCATGAATATCCTGCTCTAAGCGCACATTGAAATTGGGGATTCCTCTTTTTGCATCTGCTTGACGAATAAGCAGATTGATGTCAAACGATTGTTTCCGCCATTGATAGGCTTCTACCAAACGCCCATCCAGTTGATATGCCTGCGATAACAACGCCTGTATCTCGGCACGGTCTCCTGGACTAAAGGAATATCGGGACAAGAATTGCGGACACTCAACTGCAATCCTATCCCACAAATTTAGGACTTCACATAATTCCACATAATCAATTACAAAAGGTAGTCCGCTATCTGTAATATCCGGATTAGCAGCCACAACAGAGGTACTATCTAAACGAAGAAGATAACTTGCCGTGAGCGACAAATCAAATCGATTGTGCATACCATACGCATAAAACATCTGTGCAAGAAGTTGCGCATCCAAATCTCGTGGGTGCGCTTTGGCATAATGGGAGGCATAATCCATACCCTTTCTATATTCGCCATTTTCCATCATTCGAGTTGCCTTTTTTAGCGCAAGCGAAGATATACTATAACAAGAAAATGTATAGATAAGCGACAAAGCAAGCAGAATATATCGTTTCATAAATCGTGTTTTATAGGTCAAAATATAGCATTGTTTTTGTAAGTAGCAGGTGCTTCGATTACCGGGGTTTGAGTATTGATAATGATGCGTCGTATGATGTTGGTGAGAGAATTTTCCAATTGAACACAAGAAACAGATGCGAGTGCCAATTTCTGATTGTGTAAGGCATAAGTAAGCGAACCATGGCCTTGGTACTCGCGGTTGGATTGGTAAGGTTTGCAAGCGGAGATAAGTACCCAGTCGATGGGGGTAACGGCAGTAGCAAGTGTGTGGGGTGAGGAATGCGGTTGGGCAGTGGCAGTGGGCGGGATGATGAATGCGTCGGCGGTACCACGGATGACGATTGGGGCGGATGATGTATCGCCCGATAGATCATTGTTCAGTTCATCGGAGTCATCTCCGCGGGTGGAGTCGCCACTATGGCAGGCGTCGGCGATAACGATGATTTTGCCCGTGGTACCTACTCGGCGGCGGAGTGCATGCAGATAACGATTGAGTTCGTCGTCGATGATATGGTTTTGCCCTTCGTATTGCCCCTTGACATACGCAAGTTGCGCATCGTAAGGCACCCACGCTTCGTCCAGTCCATCGGGTTCATCGCCGTGGAGGTCGGTTACTTGCTGCCCATGCCCCGAAAAGTGGATATACACGATGTCGCCCATTTGCGCTTGGTCAATAAGACGGCGGAATGCATTGCGAATAGCCGAGGCTGTAGCCTGCGCATTGGCAAGAACGACGATGTCTTGAGGCAAGAAACCGTTGGTTAGGAGAATGTCCTCGACCAAGGGGATGTCCTTATCGCCATTGATAGTCGCCCATCCGCTACCTGCAGGATAGGCACCTATACCGATAACCAAGGCTCGCTTGGTAACCGCCGACAGCGGGCAACAGGTAAGAATAGCGATACCAAGGCATAGTATGGAGAGTAGGCGACGCAAGGGCAGAGCAATTAAGAATTATTAATTAAGAGTTAGAGTTGATCTAAGTACTGCTTTGCTTGCGGGGCAAACAGACCTCCGTCGTCTGCGATCTGACGGAGCAATCGTTTCGCACGGAAGATATGCCCTTGGTACATCTCACATAGTGTGTAGAGCCACTGTGCCTGCTCGTATATCTCCCGACATTCCTCCGAGGACATAGTCGGTAGCGGTTGGGCGGTCTGCTCCATAAGCGAACGCGCCATAGGTGCGGCTTCGCTCCATTGCTCCGAAGCAACACATTGGTAGAGTTGCTCCAACTGCGTTTCTATAGGGTCGAGCATTGTACCTCGCATAGGTTCGATGGTGATCGACTGCGCAAACTGAGTGCTGAGTTGTTGCATTGTGCGCATAGCAGGCACGAGGACAATACACAAGCAGATCGCTGCTGCCACTGCGATAGAGGCAACTGAGATACCTGCGATCTTCCAACGCCGAGCGCGTTTGCGAGGCTGTTTATCCGAGGTCGGCTCGTCGGACGGAGCAATATCGCATAGTGGTTCGGAAGTTTCCGTATTGAGCAGTCCGGTTCCTACTTTGCGGTATGCTTGATAGCGGATTAGCGGGTCCATATCGGGCACAAATGCATTCCCGACCGCCATCTGCTCTTGAATACGCAGCATCATCTCTTCCTCTTGAAGTTGCTTTCGGAGTTGTTGCTCACGGATAGCGAGGATGATGTCGGACTGCAGTTCGGTTTCTTCTTGCAGCGTGCCGAGGGACGATGCAGAGGCAGCGTTGTGAAGTTCTTGCTCGAACTGCGCTTTCTCTTGGTCGGTCATTTGTCCGGCGAGATAAGCGTCGATACGGTCTGTATTATCAAAAGATGCCATGATGATTTGCGAAATAGGTTTTGAGTTTGTTCATACATCTGTTTTTCTGCGTCTTTGCGCTGTCGGCATTGGCATACTGCAACTCGGCAGCGATGACGCTCCACGACAGTTTTTCCCAATAGAACTTCTGCAAGAGCGGGGCGCAGGGTTCTCCCATACGGCTGACTATGGTAGAAAGACGCTTGTATCGCGCTTCGCGCTCGAAAGCGGAGAGAGTGTCGGGTATGAACCATTCGAGCATATTAACGGGTTTGCCGTTGAGGTTCTGCATATAGAGGCTGTTGAGCCGCTCCCACTCGGCTTGGCACTCGTCTTTGGTGTGGCTTTTGGCAAAGCGATGCATCGGTTCGTCCACTTGGACTAACCAAAGATAGTAAGGATCGTCTTGGAAGTTGTAGCCCGGCTGTTGCAGGGTGCTCTCCTCGGGAAAAGCGACATTCTTACCTTTGTTATTGCGCAACATCTCGAGTGCGACCCTTTCGCCAATGCCGTAGAGGTATCCGGCGAGCGACGAGGTGAGGCCGTCGGATGTCAGTCTGTCGCCCTGTATATTGCGCCAAAGGCGAATACATGTGTCTTGGAATATATCCGCCAACAGATAATCGTCTTTGATAGCAAACTTGCTACTGATGGCTTTAAGGAAATCGGCACGGAAAGCGGCGTAAAATCGATTTATGGTCTGCTGATCGTCCGTGCGGAAAGCGTTGATGTATTCTTGGTCCGTCATTGAAGGTTATGGGAGTGAAATTCGGGTGCAAAGATACGATTTTTTTAAGAATTATGCAAGAGTGAAGATGATTATCCGAAGCAACTGTGCCAAAATTGCACATCGTAGCTTCATATGCCATTGCTATCCGCTAACCGAGTCAACCAACCTCAGTATTAAAGCACAATGTGATCAACCTTTTTCAGAACGGCACATATACCGTCTATGTACCGTCTATCGCCCTACCACTACCCTACCACTCATCACCCTTATGCCATCTTTATATCACCTTTATACCACTCCTAAAAGCACCTTTTCTCTCCGCTCTCCCTATTCAAAATACAACCCCATATACGATAATGCAATCTCTACATTCTCTCCATTCGGGACAAAAGAACAGTTTAACGAATTAATCGTAATTGGCGGAGGATAAAAATAGTCATTTAAGGAGGTCCTTAATGGCTTGCATGGAGAACTTACACAATGCAAACACTAATTTAGTTTTTGGAAATTCATAGCCTAATAGTTGGTAGATATTTTTGGATTATTCTTGAATGCATTATTGGATGTTTTTGTATAGAAAAATGTATGGCAGTGTATGGCAATTATATGTTTAATCGTCAATTAACCGTTAACGGAGAACCTATGTACCCGCTGTGCAACAGCCTTCTCTACATTCTCTCCATTCGGGACAAAAAAGTTTTAATGGCTATTTACATGGCTTTTAATGGCCCCAGCCGGACACACAGAGAAAGAAATTTATGGATAATTACATGGCAATTATATGTTTAACCATCTATAGGGAATTTAGAGTAACAACATCAACATAAGCATACAAACGGCAATTATTAATTGAAAATCCATAATTATCTTGCATATCTCCAAAAATTGCACTATCTTTGCAGCCGAAATGCGACACATATCTCATTAACTGATAAAAACGAACTCATGCGCCATAGCAAACGACATATCAATTCTTCAGTACAACAAACTCCCTGCTATACCACTGTTAGCCACGCTATGCAACCAACTATGGGGCAGACTCCTCAATAAATAACGCAAGATAACAACCAACAAACAGATAAACTAATCAACCAACAAACTAATATAGCCTATGACAGACGAGCGGTAGGACCGCACGACATACATATTTAACCCAGTGTTATAAGCCGAACTTGAGTCTCCTGGAAACTTCGACAACTTTCAGAAAACTTCTTACATTTTCAAGCAAAAGCCTAAGCACTCGCGCCTACGGCGTGAGCTTTTGCGTAGATATTTGAAAATGTAAGGTAGTCGAAGACCTCAGGAACTCAAATGAAGCGAAAAGTCCACGCTTTGTTTTTATTGTATGGTGTTTCATCTCGCAAGTGTACAAAACGAAATATGGGTAACTAAATACCTAACAAATAAATACAAACTAAAATCTTTATCAGTTATGGCAAACATTCAATGGGGTACCAAAACTCCGGGTCACATCATTTATTTGGTTGACCAATCAGGCTCTATGAGCGGTGTTAATGAGAAAAAAGCAGCAGAGGCAGTTACTGCAGCAATGATGGAAACCTTAAAAGGTTGTATTAGTGGCACAGAAGTGCGCAACCGAGTATATGTTACCATTATTGGTTATGGTAACGAGGACGGAGTGTCTATTATTCGTGAAGGATGGATAGCAGACTTCTTGGAGGACTTACAGACTTGTAAAACGAACTCGACAACGATTATCGAGCCTAAATCTTATGGCATGACACCTATGGCCGAAGCATTTATGTTGGCTAATAAGTGTATTAGTACTTGGCTTTCGCAACGCCAATCGCAAGACGCGAAAGTTCCGGCACCGATTGTCATAAATATTACTGACGGATATCCGGATGATGTAAATACGGCAACCCAAGAGGCACAAAAGATTATGAATATCCAAACACGCGATGATGGAAATGTTCTTGTGTTCAATATCCATACCGATGATGCTACGGATGGTGTTGAAATAAAGTTCCCCGTAAACAAATCCGTTCTCAATGGTGTCCCGGAAGGAGAATTCTTATTCGATATTTCTAGTACGATGACGGATGATTTTGTTCGAGCAGCAAAAGCACAGCATTTTGAAGGAGTGCTGCCTGGTTCAAAAGGCTTTGTAGTAAATGCAAAGGGCGACACATTAGTGCGTTTTGTTACATTTGGCTCTGGAGTATCACAACACTAAACTTATGAAACTTCAGTGTTCAACATTTATTATGCCGCACATTGGGGATAAGTATTCCCAATGTGCGGATAGATTCGCAATAAGCGAAAATGGAAATCATTTTGCTATTGCAGATGGAGTCGGTGCATCTTTCTTTCCTGCAATATGGGCAGAGATAGTAAGCAAGGATTTTGTACAACATAGTGAATCTTTTATAGATAAAAATGTACTCGTAAATGAAGCAAGGCTTATTGGTGAATGGAACGACAAAGTAAAAGTGGCAACTGCTAATCTGTCCGATAAGGAAAATTTTTTGATAGAGATGGCAAAAGACAAGTGTGATTTTGCAGCCTGTACTTTTGTAGGATTGACCATAGACAAGGATAAATGGCACTGCCAAGCATTGGGAGATAGTTATTTGTTCATCCTTAATGATGAATATGAAATTATTGAATCTGTTGCATCACAACAAGGACAAGATTTTGATAATTTCCCTGAGTATTTTGCCAGTTGCCATGGAAAGAATAATGGCTCTGTTTTTGTTAAATCGGGAGATATATCAAACATTGCATATTTTGTACTACTCACCGATGCCATTTCTGACTGGTTTATTAAAGCAGATTCCAATAAGCGAAAAGCACTTGTTGAATTACAACATCTATGCGACTTTCGGTCTTTTATAGATGCAGAAAGAGCAAATAATGCAATGAAGGACGATGATACCACCGCTGTTGTTATCAAGGTCATTGCTGATGGTGAAGAAACTGTTTCTGTAGAACAAATAGACCCTACTGATATTGCTGCTCTGATTGAATCTGAAAGACATGAATCTGCAAAAAATACGGTTATCGAAACAATCAACAATGTAGATTCTTATGAACAAGAAAAGAACAGTATTGCAGAGGATGAAATAGAGAAAGGCAATACTAAAGCCAATGCAGTAGAAGAGTCTTGCACAAAAGAGAAATCTAATTCAGATAAGGAAATAGTCTCATCAAGTGAGGTTGAAAATGCTGACACATCAGAGATTTCTCCAATACAGTCCCTTATCCAAAGTATAAAAGATGACCTCCGAAAATTGCGTACTATTGCATGTAATAGAGGAATAGAACCCAATAGGCTCAGACTATTGGACGACTGCATAAAACTATTGGGAAAATTCGAATCTGCAATTACCAACAAGAAAAAACGATAAACAAGAAAAAATGGCACTACCAACAAAAACACAAATAAGCGACGCCGTCGAAAATAGTAGCAATATATTAGATCCCCAGTTGGCAGGTTTTTGCCCCATTAGTGGTATTTTTGGAGCAGAAATGTATTGTGGTGGGTTTTGTATAGTGTACCCGCTTAAAAATGCACAGGGGAAAAAATATGCTTTTCGCGTTTGGCATCAAGAGATAGATGGTATTAAAGATAGGATAAAAAAAATCTCTGATTATCTTCACCAAATCAATATACCGTATTTTGTTGAATTTGACTTTGTAGAGAATGCGTTGCGAGTTCCTGATGCATACAACGGCGACCAACAAATAGATGCTATTCGTATGGATTGGGTCTCTGGAGATAATTTGATGAAATATCTCAATAGCATCATAATAGGCAATTTGAGTGATGCAGAGAAAAAGGCAAAAATACAAGACCTCGCAGCCAAGTTCAAAGAGATGGTTATCATTTTGCACGAGAAACGCATCTCTCATGGTGATTTGCAACACGGAAACATTATTGTAACTCCACAACAAGAGTTAAAGTTAGTGGACTACGATTCGGTCTATGTGCCTACATTCATCGATGAGGTGCAGGTTACATCCGGATTAGTGGGATACCAACATCCGTGTCGTAAAGGTAATAACAAAATTGCAACAGAAAAAGATGACTATTTTTCGGAATATGTCATATATACTTCATTATTGGCATACGCTGAAGATCTCTCATTATGGGAAGTATTAGACGATGAGGATCATCCGCGTGATGAATATAGTTTATTGTTTAAGGAGGCTGACTTTCAAAGTCCTACTCAGAGTGCATTGTTTACAAAACTACGGCAATCTCAGAATCAAGACATCACAGAATTAGTAGATATATTGATTAGAGTTCTTCAAGAACCCGATTGCAAAAACTTGCAACCTTTGGAAACCATCTTTCCTGCAAAGCAAAAGTATTTGGAACAGTCTGGAGCAAAAGCCATAGATAAGAGTTTCTTGTCTCAATTAGTCAAGGAAAACAACCGACCGACCTATACAACTCCGACGATTAACATCGAATACGATGAAGAGGAAAAACGAAAACGATATTCACAAAATTATGGCATTATCTTCAAAAACACAAATTAGTGATGCCGTTGAAGACTCTTCGTCTTTTGTCGCGGCAGAATTAAAGGGATACAAAGCAGAAGCCGGCATTATAGGTCCTAAACAATATGCCGGTGGGTTCTGCCTTGTGTTCCCTATTACAAATGCAGGACAGAACAAAAAGGCATTGAGAGTCTGGCATACGGAGATTGTAGATATCAAGGAACGATATCGGTTAATCTGTGCAGATATATCCAAGGCTAATTTACCTTTTTTGTCTAATGCGGAATATATAGAACGAGGATTACAGGTAGGAACGGAGCAAATAGATATAGTATTGATGGATTGGTTTGATGGCTTATCCCTCAAAGATTATATCAATCAGATTATTGTTTCCGCAGACTCTGAAAGTGATAAGAAGAAAAAAATTCTATCCTTAGCAGACCATTTGCTGTATGTGTTTCAACAAATGCACAACGCACACTTTGCACATGGTGATTTGCAGCATGACAACATAATCATACTATCCAATGGCGATGTGAAATTAATTGATTATGATAACTTCTACTCACCATCACTGCAAAATCAATTTACTCAGACAACGACAGGATATAGTGGCTATCAGCATCCGCAAAGAACATATTTATCCAATCCTAAATCATCAGAAAAAGACGATTATTTTGCCGAATTGGTGATTTATCTCTCGTTATTATCGATTGCGGAGGACTTGTCTTTATGGGATATTGCTAAAGATGATGATTATGCTCTACTTCTCACTAATGACGACTATACCGATATTCAGCACTCGAACACATTTAATACTATAAAACAGTTTGGAGGAGAATTAGCAGTATTGTGTTTGATTTTAGAAGATTATATCAAGGCAAGCGACTTATCACTTCTTGAGCCATTTGATGTTGTTTTGGATAGACTGACCAAAGCCCCGGAGATTCTTGCTTTTTCTGCATCGTGTGGCACTGAATGTATCCAAGGTGATACGGTCTCTTTCCATTGGACGGTACAGAACTATACCAAGATTCTTCTCAATGGTGAAGATGTTACGGCTCTCGCTTCTACAACAAGGCGAGTTCAGTCGTCTTCTACCTTTTCGCTGGAAGTACACAATGGAATAAAAAAGACTTCGCAGACACTGAGTATTCGCGCTTATGGGAAGCCACATATCGCTCTAACAGCAAACAAGGTTCTCTTGCACCAAAATAAACCGGAACAGGTTGTACTCACTTGGGGAGTTCAAAATGCCTACAAGATATCCCTTCTGCAAGACGGACACACCATTGTCGAGAACTGCAATGCGGATGACAGTTATTCGTTTATGAGCGGTGCAACATCCACTTCGTTTGCCCTCAAAGTGGTAGGTCTTGACCAAAATGTTGTTCAGACAGAAACACTTGATGTCAAAGTATGTCCGGACGCTATCATCCATTTTACTACCGACAAAGAGTATGTCTTTCCTACTATTCCGTTCACTTTGCACTGGGATACGCAGTTTGCCAAAGAGATTAAGTTGAATGGCAAGAAGGTGGCTGCAAAGGGTGATTTGTGCGTATCAGATGGCGTGGAAACAAATACAACTTATATACTGTCTGTGATGGATGATTTTGGAACAAAGGAGCAATCCATTGCAATCAAGATGTTGCCTATTCCAAGAATCGAATCGCTGATTATTCCCACTCCTAACATTGAGAAAAATCTGAATTTCACGGTCAGTGTTCCGACTCCGATAGTCGCATTAGATATTCCTACAATCGATATTCAGCCCAAAGAGTTAATGCCGTGCGAAATGTATAATCTCAATGTAGATACCCATGCCGTGCGGCAACCGACAGAAATCAAATTAGATTGTACATTGCCGGAATCTACTCTGTGGAATCATATCAGTAAAACTATTTCTAAAATTCTAAACAAATGAGCAATCAAATAACATCACAAGAAGAAAAACAGATGAATGTTTCAGAAAAACACAGCAACATATTCAATGAATTTTTCTGGATATGTTCAGGTGCCAATCGGCGTATTTTGCGCCAATGCCCTACCGAATACTCCAAGTACTTTGGTATCGGTGGCACCATATTCTTTACCGCGGCTATGGCAACTTTGTCCGGTGGTTATGCATTTTACACTATCTTCCATAGTGTACCAATGGCAGTTTTTTTCGGTATATTTTGGGGATTGTTGATATTTAATTTGGATCGTTTTATCGTTAATACGATGTACACAGATGGCAAATATACAATCAGTTGGGGAGAACTGGGTGCAGGTACACCACGCCTTATCATTGCTATATTCTTAGGTATCGTCATCTCAACACCCCTTGAGATGAAAATCTTTGAGGACGAAATTGCTATTACAATAGATGAGATTGCAGCAGAACGAATCAAGGAATATAAAAAGGAGGATGTCCTTTTGCGCGATTCTCTATATATAATGCGAGAAAAGATAAGACACGAAAGCATTGCAGACGATCGCAGTCAATTGTATGATGAAAGAGTCAAATCTTTGCAAACACAATTAAGTACAAAAATAGTAGACCATAATCGATATCAAAGGGATGCCACTAAATATAGAAATCTACAGAATCAATTTCGTAATGACACTATACAATACAAAAACTATAAGCATCGTGCTAATCAAAAAGAAAAAGATGTAGCGAGGTGTAACAAGGAAATAAATAGGATTAGTGCGCAAATAGAGTCAATAACCAATAGTAAGTTACAAGTACTGAATCAAGGTTCTCAAGAGAAAAATAATGAAATTGCGCGCCTAGATGAGGAAATTGCAGTAGTAGATAAGAGATTGGCTGATAGCAGTTATTCTGAGAAGGTAAAAAAGGAATTTTCAGGTTTTCAGGCACACATGCTCGCTTTCCAAAAAATTAAAGATAAGAATACAACAACACTCATCGTTTCTATTTTCATCACATTGCTATTCATTATCATCGAGATAGCACCTACTTTCTTCAAGATGATGATTGCGTCCGGTCCGTATGACGAGTTATTGCGTGAAGAGATGGAGCGTAAAAAAACACAAGCAATAACCAATGTATCGAAAATTCACGACGATGCTAATACTCAGATTCAAATATCGGTAGCAAAGAATGCAGAACGGCTGAAAGCAGAGTTGGCTGCTAATCAAGAAGTGTTATCCAAGATTGCTGCTGTACAGGCTGAACTGTTAGAAACCGCCATTGAAGAATGGCGCAAAGCCGAATTAGAGAAAATAAAATCTAATCCCTCACAATACATCAAAAGCAATACCACTAATGCGTAAATTATGAAAATGATATTTAGAAATTTGTCAGAACTCTATTGGGGAGCGGATTTCCATTTGCTGAAATTCGATAAGATTGAGACATCACGCTTTATTCGATATGAAGTGATGATAATTCTGCTATCTTGCCTTACTTTTTTATCGGCTAAAGCCTTTCTATCGACAGGCAATAGCGTATTGTGTGGACTAGTCGTGTTTTGTATATACAAATAAGTTCTTTAGAACCCTTCTTTGCTCTGCTATATGGATCGGTGTATCGTATGGTTTATTCAAGCAAACGGACCTGTACTTTCCCTTGGGAGACATTAGATATGGAAAGCCTAATCGTATGGGGTGTGATATTGGTTGTTGTACTTTTTTTATGCTATGGACCTACTCGTTTTTCTCCTGTTGATGGTATATACACAAAGTTGCTCCGAGATAGGATAAAACAAGATGAAAGTAATGCCAAACTTATACAACAATCAGAATTTGAGGCTCAGAAAGAACAAATCAATCGACGCCTGATTTATGAAAAACAGCAAAATACCTATTTTGATGAGCAACTGAATAAGGAAATTTTGCAAACTCGTATACGCTTAGCCAAGGAGGTATTGGCAAAATGGGAAGAAGAGCAGAAGAAAAACATCGAGCAAAATTGGAGACAATATATTGCCGACTAAAGTAGTTTAACAATAATTATCACATACTATGAAGATTGAGTCCAAGCCCAAACGCATATTAGCGATGATAGGCATAGGCATTGTCTTGTTCCTTGTATTCTATCTAATTGGTGTTCCACAGAAGAGCATCGGTGCGCTCACCGGAGGTGTCCTATTCTTTGTTTGGATATGGCTCGGCGGCAAATGGTTCTAAATTCCACTGTACATTGTATATTCAGATATCCCATAGCACATATCTCCACAAGCATTAGGGTGAAAAAATTGATGACAAAGTGCTAACCACATCAATCATCGTGGTTATGTAACAACCTTGCACTTTTAACGACTATTTTTTTCGTCAAAAATTGCCGAAAAATTTTTGGCAGTTCTCTTGCACATTCAAAATAATCAATATACATTTGCAGCGTCATTTGATTTTTAACACCAAATGCAAGTGTTTTTTTATTATAAATCTAATATGGCAAACTTCTTATTTTCTCAATCAACCGAAGCCTTTGTTGAAAACAACAACGACCAAACCCAACTCTACAAATGGTTAAAAACCAACTATTACCTCTATTTCTTATCCGGCACAAAGAATGTGCTGTCAAACACCAAATTCTTTACAGTATTTGTACATTTCTTAGACATTATGCGCACCGACGGATGCTTACAATGGGATATTCCCGACAATAGCAACGATTATAACTATGGGAAAATCACATACATCAATCCGGCATTCACACAACAGAGTACAGCATTTATATTCGAGATACAAAAACTTCTACAACAAGAAATCAATACATATAGGCAAGAAGAGACATTCAGACACATGCGCTTTTTGTTAGAAGCAATCATAAACATACTTTATTACTTTATGCCTGACGAACAAAAGGAACAACTACAATTACCGGCTTCTATGGTATATTCTAATACCTTAACCGCCATTTTGCATACCTACATTTCGTATATCAATGATTATATCTGTCCATTGCTGGGTAATTCCGAACAAAAGTTTCAATTCCGCCATATTCTCCACGATGCCAATGCTATGCGTGTAATCAAAGAAGTGGCAGAATATCTACAATACAAAACGGACGACATCTACATTCTAAGCCCTACAAAAGCAAAACAACAGGCTCCGATACCTAACAATAATGCTGCACTGCTCAGCGAGAATAAGCAACTCAAACAGAAACTGGCAGAACTGCAAGAACAAAATCAACAACTACACCAAAATCTGCTATCGTATGCACACTCGGTACGCATTGCCAATGGAATGAAAAGCAAAGCAGCAACCATTTTCTCCGCAATGTTCTATGCCAACTATTTTGAATGCGATAACAATCTCAACAAGAACGAATGTGTCGCTGCTATACTACAACGCATATTCAACGATTCCTCAAACAGTATCCCACAACTCGTTAGTAGTTATTTAGAAAAAGGAACTTTAGACCAACTCAAACAAGAACTTATTGATACACTCTCCGATTTGCAGCATGTGAAGAATACAGATAGAACACTCCGATAACATACTGATAATGTGTAACTTCTAATAGGCACAAGAGTTTACCTAAACTCAAGTTCTATTGAGTAATCGGCAAATCTGCCGTAATTTTGCACCCGAAAACTTCATTCGGGTGCTTTTTTATTGTACCCGATTGAGAACTACAAATTAGAAATCTTATATACAATATGAAAGTAACTTTTATACCACCTATCAACTATTGCATAGGCAAACTGTCCGGCAAGTCGGAGTTCTATTTTCGGCGCAACAAAAACGGCAAAGTGTTCGTGCAGCGTTGCCCCCGCCGGCTATCGGAGAAACAGAAGGCATGGAACAAACAGTTTGCACAACGGTATGCCGGCAAGCATCACCGACACAACAATCGGTCGCGACAAGTTCTGCGCCTACAGACGCTACCCAAAAAGCAAATGCGGGGTATCCTACAAGGCAAACAGACCGTACAACAATACCTCGAGCGCAACGATATACATCGTGCGGCACCCGCTGTAAATACCTACGCTACTGCTACCCCAACCACTCGTATCATAGAACGCACCATTACGCCAATGGTTACAATGCCACCACCCGAAATGCCACCACCGGACCATACCGACAGCATCGGCACTACCGGTGCTACATAGTCCACCTATTATTGACTAACCCTCAAACTTTTACGAGTATGATATACATACATGCACCGCCACTGCGCGATTTACCGATCAAGCAACAACGCCACATACCTACTGTGGCAAAACAAACTATTATTTTTTAACTTTCTAAATTTTATAATTATGGCTAAATACAAACCCATTGATTTAGTAAAGAGTTGGAGCGGAAAAATATGTGAGCACTCCGACTTCTATCTCGCCACCAAAGGCAAAACCGGCTACTCCGGAAAGATATGTACTCCTCGTGATCTGAGTAAAAGACCTTACACGGAAAACGAACTGAAAGTACGCCAAAAGTACAAACAAGCACTCGAAGCCTTGAAGACGCTCTCTGAGGAGCAGAAACAGACCTACGAGAAGCAGTGGCTTGCTCAGAAGAACTCCAAGTACGCCATCCTGCGAGGTTACATGTTTGCACAAGAGTACGCGAAGTTAGCCGAGTAAGATACACTAAAATGATGAACATTCAATTTTAATGTCTTATGGCAGGAAAAATTTTCTATCTGCCCCCTGTTGATTATGCATCGGGCAAACTGTTTGGAAAGAAGTACAAATTCACGGCAGTCTATCGTCGCTCCGGTTCGCATCCCAATGGGTGTGCGGCTACGAGTACGCGAGATGAGCGCAATCATCCCTATTCTGCTGCTGAGATTGCACACCAACAGAAGTTCAAGTCAGTGGTAAAGGCTACGCACACGCGAATGGCGGATTCTACCCAAAAGGCAAAGGACATCCTCACCTTCCGCGCTCAGCACACCTACCCCACTCTCTTCAGTTATGTATTCCACCAAGTCTGGGATACCTACACCGAAGAATAAGTTTACAGCACTCAGTTTGGGGCATCAGTCCCCAAACTGAGTGTTGAACATACAGTTGCAAATAATTGCCCTTGCCTGTTGACCTTAGGGCAACCGCACCAAAATTGTACATTGCGGTTCCGTATATGCCATGGTTCTCCGTTAAGACCACCCCATTGCGTCCACAGACTTATGGGCCCCCGAAATGACGATTAAATCCGTTAAGACAATGCGGGAAGAATGTGAACAGCAAAATAGAAACCTTTTTTAATATTACTATGGGTATTGCGTGGGTATTATCAGACTATGGTCGGATTCGCTTAATCACATACTAATCACATACTA
>UQNE01000020.1 GCA_900542355.1 uncultured Bacteroidales bacterium
CATTACCACCGACTATTGGCCAGCCACTCCCAACGACCCCGTGGCGGCGGCCGATGCCGAGGATTACACCAACGACCCGTGGCAGTTATATGGCATCGTACAGAGTTGTATCTTCAAGGGCGTTCACTATGAGATGACTATGATCACCGACAACGGGTACGAACTGATGATCCAAGATTATCACGCTTATGACCCCGGTCGGCGTGTCGGATTGGTGGTCAAGCCCGAAGATATACAGGTGATGAAAAAAGCCCGCCTGTGCAATACTTTCTCCGGAAAGGTACTGGAAGGCAACAAGGTAGAATTCTTAGATGCCGAATGGGATATTGCCGACCAAACCGCAGAGCCTTTCGCTGTCGGCGATGAGGTCGAAGTGGAAGTCGATTTCAATCGCGTCAATCTGCAAGATGACGAGGAAGACGGCGTACTGCAAGGCGAGGTCTATTTCATCCTCTACAAGGGCGACCACTACCATCTCCAGGTGCGCACCGATGACGGTGATGACATCTATGTCGATACCAACGATGTTTGGGACGACGGCGACCGTGTAGGCGTGAAGATTGCACCGACCGACATCCGCCTACATAAGAGCAATTCCGAATCCGGCAACAACAACCAAGATAACGCCCTAAGCAATGAAAACAAGTAAGTGGAAGCGCATGCTGCAATCGCGGCGTACTTGGGCGTGGCCTTATGTGCTTTTCTTGGTATGTCTGGTCTTGCTGCCGCTCATTTTGATTGGTGTCTATGCCTTCACTGACCCCGAAGGGCACTTTACGATACAAAACTTCGTTAGTTTCTTCTCCAAGTCAGAGGCGGTCAATACCTTTATCTATTCATTGGCTATCGCCTTGATAACCACTATTTTATGCCTGCTCATCGGCTACCCTGCCGCCTATATCATGGCGATGCAGTCGTTCCGTACCCCGGCAGTGATGGCTATCCTGTTTATCCTGCCGATGTGGATCAATTTCCTGCTGCGTACCATCGCTACGGTCGAGTTGTTCCACATGTTCGGACTGCCTTTGGGCGAAGGAGCACTGCTTTTCGGTATGGTGTACGACTTCCTGCCGTTTATGATTTATCCTATCTACAACACCTTGCAGAAGATGGATATGAGCCTTGTTGAGGCGGCGCAAGACCTCGGCGCCAATCGCTTTAAGGTGTTCACCAAAGTGATTGTCCCGCTCTCTATGCCTGGTGTCTATTCGGGTATCATCATGGTCTTTATGCCTACCGTATCTACTTTCGCTATCTCCGAACTCTTGACCCACAACAAGATTACGCTCTTTGGCTCGCTCATCCAGCGCAGTTTCTCCGAGGGCGGTATTACGATGTGGAACTATGGCGCAGCCTTGTCGCTTATCCTGTTGCTCATCATCGGCCTTACTTCTTTCTTTGGTCAGAAAGACGGCGCAAATAAGGAAGGAGGTCTGGTATGAAAAACGGCTCAATGGTCGAACGCCGAGGCTTTTGGTCGCGCTTTGCCGGTCAGGCGTATCTATGGCTGATATTGGTAGTGCTGTATGCGCCGATACTCCTTATATTTATATTCTCGTTCACCAAGAGCAAGGTGTTCGGCAACTGGACGGGCTTTACCTTCGGGCTGTATGAGAACCTGCTGACGGGATATGACTATGTCAATCAAGTGCAGGTGGACCCCAACTTGTATCGGGCTATGCTCTATACCGTTATCATCGCTGTGGCTGCTGCGGTAATCTCCACATTATTAGGCACTTTGGCGGCAATAGGTATCTACAATATGCGGCAGCGGGATAGGCGTATCATCACTTTTATGAACTCTATCCCGATGATCAACCCCGACATCCTTACGGGTATATCGTTGTTCTTGCTGTTCGTATTCTTGGGCATCAGCCGTGGTTTAGGCACGGTAATTGTAGCACATGTAGTGTTTTGTACGCCCTATGTGGTACTTAGTGTTATGCCGCGATTGACCAAGATGAACCCGAATATCTACGAGGCGGCACTCGATCTCGGAGCCACACCTTTTCAGGCACTCCGCAAGGTACTGATGCCCGAGTTGCGCCCCGGTATGGTCTCAGGATTTATCCTGTCGCTCACTTTGTCTATCGACGATTTCGGAGTAACTTTCTTTACCAAAGGTTCTAATGGCCTCGAAACGCTCTCCACATTCATCTATGCGGACGCACGCAAGGGTGGTCTTACCCCCGAGTTACGCCCCTTGTTTAGTATCATATTCCTTACGATTTTGGTGTTGTTGCTCATCATCAATCTTCGTACAAACAAACAACAAAAAACAAATACAAAAAAATGAAACGCTTTTCTTTTGCTTTGGTGCTTTGCGCACTCGCTTTTGCAGGTGTAACCTTCTCCGACTCGGCGTGTGCTGCCGATCGCGCACATACACTTAAGGTGTACAACTGGGCTGACTATATAGATATGGATAATGTCCTCAATACTTTCCCCGCTTGGTACAAAGAGCAAACGGGCGAGGATGTTACCATTCAATACTCTACTTTCGACATCAACGAGTCGATGCTCACCCAAATCGAGGTCGGACACGAGGACTATGATGTGATTTGCCCGAGCGAGTATATCATAGAGCGTATGCTGCGCAACAACCTTCTGCTGAAGATAAACAAGAACTTCGGAGAAACCCCCGACTACACAACCAACGTGGCTCCGTTTGCGTTGGAGAAATTCCAAGAGATGGCACCCGACAGCAGTGTGAATGTGGCAGACTATACGGTGGGCTATATGTGGGGTACGACGGGTATCCTGTACAACTCGGCTCATGTGGACGCCGCCGACCTGAAGTCGTGGTCGTTTCTGACCAATCCGAAGTTTGCGGGCAAGATCTTTATGAAAGACGCTTTCCGCGACATCTATTCGTGCGTGGTGCTGTATGCATACAAAGATGAGATTGCGCGCGGCGAGGTAACACGCGCAGACCTGGTGGCACACATCACTCCGGAGCGTATCCAACGTGTAGAGGATACACTGAAGGTAGCGAAGAGTAATATCGCAGGATGGGAAGTGGATTTTGGTAAGGAGGAGATGTGCAAAGGCAACTCGTGGATGGATGTGGCATGGTCGGGAGACGCTCAATGGGCTATCGATGAAGCCGCAGAGGGCGTGGAACTGGACTATATCGTTCCGGAAGAGGGGTCGAATGTATGGTTCGACGGTTGGTGTATCCCCAAGTATGCCGTGAATACCAAGGCTGCAAGTTACTTTATCAACTATCTGTGTATGCCGGAGAATGCTATTCTGAATATGGAGGAGATCGGTTATGTGAGTGTAATCGCATCGCCTGAGGTATTGGAATGGGCAGACGATGCAGCCGAGAACGAGGATACGGTGGACTTGAGTTATTTCTTCGGAGAGGGGGCTACGGCAATACACGCCAACCAAGTGTTCTATCCGGACAGAAGTCTGATTGAGCGTTGCGCATTGATGCACGATTGCGGCGACCAAACCAAGGATATGCTGGAGATGTGGAACCGCGTGAAAGGCGACAACCTATCGAGCGGAATGGTAATTTTCTTGGCAGTTGTGCTGGCGCTGATTATTGCCGGAGTGGTCTATGCCGTCATCAACAACCGCAAGAAAAAAGCGCAACAGCGCAGCCGTAAAAACCGCAGATAATCTGCAGCCCTTTGCCTTTCATCCCCGAAGCGACCTCGGTCGCTTCGGGGATCATACATACCACTACTGAACGCATACAAGATACTATGCGGACACGAGATATAAAGATTTGAATTACACTACTGATATGAAGCGAATTACCAAGACTTTGGTGCTACTGATGCTTTGGTTGGGCGTAACCGCCGGTTATGCGCAGCAATCGCAGATGGAAGCCGACTACAACCGTATTGCTCAGCGATTTGAAGCACGCGACAAGACTTTGCAGAAAGACCTCAAAACCTATCTGCAGAAGTATCCCTACACTACTTATGAAGACGAGATACACTTTATGTCGGGTGTGCTGCAAGCCGAAAAAAGCAAATGGAAGCAGGCTGCCAAAGAATTGGAGCAGGTCGAGCATAAGGCACTTACTCGCCCGCATCAGACCGATTATCAGTTCTATCGCGGCTACTGCTACCTGATGATGCAGCAATACTCGCGTGCTGCAGTCTATTTCGCACAACTGAAAAAGACGGCGAACCCCTATACCACCAAGGCTACATACTACTACGCCTATACGCAGTACAAACAGCAGAACTACGACAAGGCGCTGCCTGCTTTGCTTTCGTTGGAGGAGGTATCCGAGTATCAAAAAACGGTGCCTTACTACATCGTTCAGGTCTATTATGCGCAGCAGGAATATACCGAGGTGGAGCAGCGTGCCGAGGCTTTGCTTGCGCAACAGCCTGATAATGAGAATAATGCCGAGTTGCACCGAATGTTGGGCGAGATGTATTACCTCAAAGCCGAACGCGGAAACAATGTGCCGCAAGCCCTCCAAAAATCGGTGGAGCACCTCAAGGCTTATGAGCGTGTGTCTCGCTCTACCGATGTGCCTTTGCTCAGAAACGACATCTATCTCTTGGGTATGGCGGATTATCGTCTTGCCAACTACCAAGAGGCGGTTGCTTACCTCAAGCAGGTCAAACCCGAGAACGACACGATCTCCGAGAGTGCTTGTTTGGCATTGGCAAACGCATATCGTAGCCTCGGGCAGTCCGAGCAGGCGAAGTTGTCCTACCAAGCCGCTGCGGCATATCGTCTTACGCCCGCTGTCCGCGAGGAAGCGCTCTACAACTATACCCTCTGCACCTACAAGTCGTCTTCTGCCTTGGGCGAGAGCGTGAAAGCGTTTACCGATTTCCTAACTGAGTTCCCCGATAGCAAGTACGAAAACGACATCTACGCTTTGTTGAGCGATGCTTTCTTGCGGTCGCGCAACTATGCTTCCGCCCTCTCTGTGCTCGACTCTATCGAGAAACCTACCAAGCAGATGTTGCAAGTCAAACAGTACCTCCGCTACCAGTTGGGTGTCGATGCTTTCCTGCAAAACAAGATGGATCAGGCGCGTGCGCGTATGACCGAGGTAATCGACCACAATGCCGAGTCGGCGCAATACACCACCGAGGCATACTATTGGCGTGCCGAGGCGCAGTATCGTCTTCACAACTATCAAGCCTGCATCGACGACCTCAACCGATATATGGCGCAGCCCGATGTGCGTCGATCTTCCAACTATCTGCAAGCCGCTTATCTGAGCGGCTATGCGTGGTTTGCACAGAAAAACTATGCCAAGGCGCAGACGCAGTTCCTCCGCTATATCGACAATGCGGATTCCAACGACCCCACCTATCCCGATGCACTCAACCGTATCGGCGATTGCTATTTCAATGCCCGCAATTTCCCTTCCGCTATCGCCTACTATGGGCAGGTGGTCGATAAGAACGCTACGGGGGCCGACTATGCAATCTTCCAGCGTGGTTACGCCCAAGGCCTTCAGCATAAGTATAGCGATAAGATCAACTCTATGCGCACGCTCGTCTCGCGCTATCCCAAGTCCGACTATGCAGACGATGGCTTGTACGAGTTAGCGCGGGCGCAGTTGCAACTCGATGACGAGCAGGCGGCCATAGTTTCCTATGAGCAACTCCTGGCCGACTATCCCAATAGTACGCTCGCTCGCAAAGCCTCTTTGGAGAGGGCTATGCTCTATCGCAATCTCCACCAAGACAGTGCTGCCATTGCCGCCTATCGCCATACTATCGAGACCTACCCCGCTTGCGAAGAGGCATATACTGCCTTAGACGGATTAGAGGCGCTCTATGTCGAAAACGGCAATATCGCCGAGTATATCGCTTATACCAAACAACTCGGACGAATGAATATGCAAGTCGCTACCCAAGACGACTCCCTCAGTTTCGTCTCTGCAGAGTTGCAGTATATGCAGGGCAACTACCAACGCGCTGCCTCTGCCCTCGCTGTCTATCTCAATAAGTACTGCTCCGGCAGTCGTTATTGCACCATTGCGCAATACTATATCGCCGATTCCTACTACCGCCTCGGCAATACCGCCGATGCCCTTCGAGAGTACAAAGCACTCGCCGACATCACGGGCAACCCCTATATGGAAGAAACTTGTATGCGTGTCGCCGAATTGAGTTACGACGCCAAAGATTATCGCACTTCGCTCGATTATTTCTATCGTATGCTATCCTTGGCATCTACTCGTGAGAAGACCAATATCGCCCGATTGGGTATCCTGCGTTGCAGTTACTATCTCGGTAATAATCAGTCCACGATCGACATCGCTACGCAGATTCTCTCGGACGAACCCGTAGCGGATGATGTGCGCAAAGAGGCACTCTACAACCGCGCAAAAGCCTACATCGCGCAGGAGCAGTTTGCCCAAGCCTTTGCCGACCTTACACCGCTGGCCAAAGAGGTGCGCACCGCCAATGGGGCAGAGGCTAAGTACTTGCTCGCCTATTGCTATTTCCACCAAAACGACCTCGACAAAGCCGAAGAAGAGGTGATGTCGTTCGCACAGATGAATACACGACAGCAGTACTGGCTCGCACGCGCTCTGGTGCTCCTGTCCGATGTCAATGTGCGCCGTGGAGACGATTTCCAGGCACGACAATACCTCCTTACGCTGCAAGCCAACTATCGCCAACAGGACGACATACAAACGATGGTCAGCGAGCGATTGGCTGCACTCGACGAGAAAGAGAGAGAACAAGTTGTTGAATCCGTAGAAAACGAAGACTGATATGAAACGCATATTTTTATCCATACCCGCTGCTTTATTCGTAGTTTCTGCTATCTGTGCGCAAGAGGATTCTACGCTCAACCGCAATGTTACCGTCGAGCGGAAGTTCCAACCCGTGGTGCAGTCGGCGGGCAAGATTAATGTCCGTCCCCAAGTGGTAGAAACCAATCTGCCCGAGGCGCAGGTCAACTATTCCGACTACAATGCCCTCCTCGCACCCGCCTTCAATAGCAACTCCTTGCTCAGTCAGCCTATGCGTTTCGCCTCGCCCTACACCTACAACGGACTCGTGCGTGGCGGTTTGGGGCATACCAATACCCTCTTCGATTTCGCCTATCATCTCGACGACAGCAAGAATAGCATCCTCGATGTCTATGCCAATCACCGGGCAGAGTGGGGCAGGCGTGCCAACAGCAACACGCGCATCGGTTTCGATTTCCGCCATCCGTTCTCTACTTGCGACCTCTATTTCGGCGTCAGTGGTGCCAACCGTTTCTATACCCGCTACGGCCGCTACTACGATGGCAATAAAGGTCTCACCGTCAAGCATTTCAGCGATATGCAGCCCGAGGATAAGCAGAATATATGGACGGTCGATGCGCTTGTCGGAGTAAAGAGCAACAACAAGTCCGACATCCAATACAAGGCGCAGGTCGCTTATGCCCTCTTTGCCTTGCCTAAGTATGTCTCTGAGCATCAAGTGCGAACCACGGCCAACATTGATTGGAGCCGCGACGCACATCATGTCGGCGGCAATATCTTCATGCAAAATGCCTTTTTGCAGACCGATCAAGTGGCAGACACCTTGTTCAATGCCCGCCATGCTATTCGTATCGAACCCTACTATGCCTACCTTGGCAATCGCTTCTCAATCCATGTAGGCGTCAATTTCGATGTCAATATCGGGCGTGGTCAGTTCTTGTCTAATTTGGATAATGTTACCTTTGCCCCCTCGCCTAAGGTCGAGTTTGAGGCACAGATTGCTAAGAAATGGCTCACTCTCTACGGTACGGCGCAAGGCTCTTTGGCTATGGGAACGCTACAAAACTATATGACAGGTATGCCCTATCGGGAGATCAACCCGGGTATCACCTCCCACCATGTCGGCGGATACACCCCTATCGATGCACAACTCGGCTTCCATATCCGCCCCTATCGTGATTTGCTCATCGACATCTACGGCGGATATGCTTATCAGAAGAACCGCCTTTCTACTGTCGCTACCGTCGATTCTGTCGCGCTTGTCGATCGTACTATCCTCCCCGGTACTTTCTCCTACCTCTACTCCGATTATGGCTGCGGTAAGATAGGTGCTTCTTTCTCTTATCACTACCAAGACATCATCAATATCCACCTATGGGGAAACTACTATTTCTGGCAAGCCTTCCGCCACGAGAATCTGGACGAAAGCGGCTATTTCGATAAACCCGGCTACACGCAGGTCAAAGTCAATCCCGAAGGCGTGTACGACCGTGCCAAATGGGACGCAGGCTTGCGTATCGATGCCCGTATAGACAAGCATTGGTCGCTCTATTCCGACAATCGCTTTATCGGTAGTCGCACCGCACTCGTCTCTGTACCCGATGCCGACGGCGGCTTCGAGCGCACACTCAAACCGATTATCCAACTCAGCCTCGGCTGTCAGTACGAGACCACTGTCGGCTCCAAGTCGTTCCGCGATAAGCACCCGCAACCCAACCTCGCTGTCTTCTTCCAACTCAACAACTATATCCACCGCCACAACGACATCTGGTATGGCTATCAGTCGGAAGGAATCAACTTCCTCTTGGGTGTAACCTACAAGTTCTAAATCGCATCCATTGCCGATTAGCCTATCCGCTATAGCAACTCCGCAATGAACAATAATAGACTATAGACCAATAGCATAATAAATGGTCGTATAGGTCAAATAACATACGAAAAATCCCTCTTCCGTTGCTGCGGGAGAGGGATTGTCGTTTCTGTATGACAAGGTGTGCATATTTGGCCAACCTATTTTAGGACACCACACATCCAAAAGGATACTTAATAACCACAAAACCTTTCATTTTGTCATTTTGTCTTTGAACCGTTTTCGTCGAATTCTTGTCGAGACCTCATCGAGACCTAACGCCCATTCAGCAATGAGCATTTTGTTACTATTCTTGCTGTTTTGCTTACTATTGGGAAAAATATATGTTGCCTCTCTTAATTCATAATTCTTAATTGCATTAGTAGTAGCACTCCCCGCACATCTTTGGGCGGTGCTTGGGCTGTAGGATAGTTCTGCGGAATGCATCGGCCGTTGTGCTGTGCCAAATGCTTTCCAACGAATGCTCCCCTATGCTGCCAAACGCATAGTCTGTCCCTTTGTCGTAGCAACAGGGCAGAACAAGTCCCTCGGCGGTGATGACGCACCCTGCCCACAGTCGGTAGCACGAGCGGTGTTCTGTGCGGTGTAGGTGGTATAGACCGTCTTTTCCCTTGCGGTAGCGGCTATACCGTTCCTCGCTCGGTATCAGCGGGTTGCCGTGTCGGTAATCATAGAGTTGCGCCGTCTTAAAGGTCAAGTGTGTTGCACCCCATTCGCGGTAATGCCGGCGTATATGCGCCCATTCCGCTTCATTGCTCGATAGGCGTAGCACCTGCAACTCGATCCGTATTGCCGACCGATATTTCCGTTTTGCCTCCTGTAGGTAGCGTAGTCCCGCCATCGCTAAATCTAAATGTCCGCCTACACGGTATGCGGAGTACGATTCTTGGTTAAATCCGTCTATCGAAACGATGATACGCCTCAGTCCCGACGCTACCAACCGTTCCGCCGTTGCCTGACTGAGAGCCTGTCCGTTCGTCGAGACGATGGTGTACAG
This sequence comes from uncultured Bacteroidales bacterium, assembly GCA_900542355.1. Lineage (GTDB taxonomy): Bacteria > Bacteroidota > Bacteroidia > Bacteroidales > Paludibacteraceae > Colicola. The sequence goes on from UQNE01000020.1 coordinate 9,568, forward strand.
TCCCGATTGGTGCGCCATCGCTATCATCTCGGGCAGTGCCGCATTGAGCAAAGGCTCGCCTTGAAAATAGAACTGTATCGTGTGCGCAGTGCGCTCTATCTGCCCCAAGATAGTGCGAAACATCTCCGTCGATAGCAGTTGCCTCGGGCGGCTCTGCGAGTTCCCCGCTGCGGCTTTCCCGCTCGCTCGTTGCCCTACGGGGCATTCGGGGCAACGCAACTGGCACCAATTAGCAGGTTCTACGCTTACAAAAGTAGGCATATGCGACACACGCACTACCCCCATATAGGATAGTGCGTAACTTACCCAACACCGCAGTTGGTTGATGCCTCTACTTGCAAGGAATCTTATTGACACGACGCTCGTGCCGACCGCCCTCAAAGTCAGTCGTAAAGAATGTGTCCACTACCTCCATGGCCAACGCCTCATCGATATAGTTGGCGGGCAAACCGAGTACATTGGCATTGTTGTGCTGGCGAGCCAAACGAGCCAACGGAATATCCCAACATAGGGCTGCGCGGATACCCTGGTGCTTGTTGGCGGTCATACATATCCCGTTTCCCGTCGAGCATATCACCACACCAAAAGCATACTCGCCTTTCTCTACCGCCTCTGCCAACGGATGAGCATAGTCCGGATAGTCGCAACTCTCGGTCGAGTAGCACCCGAAATCATATACTTTGGCACCTCTCTCTTCCAAGAATTGGCGCACTTTCTGTTTCAATCCATAGCCCGCATGGTCGCTGGCGAGGGCTATGCTCAGTTCTGAATAGGGTAGCATATATTTGTAGTTTCTTTTTAGTCTTTCTGCTTGCAGGATTATTTCTCCGCATGCAATGATCTTTCTCTATTGCGTGCAGACTTACCGGCTTGCGCTCGTTATCTTGTTGATCTGCTGCTTATTGTACGGGCACGCCTGTTGGCAAACTAAGCAATGGTGTGTCTTATACGCCACGCATAGTCGTGCGTCCCATACCTGCTGTCGCAGTGCGCCCGTCGGGCAAGCCTCTTCGCAGCGGTGGCAATCGCCGCAGATGTCTTTCTGCTCGCTTGCATTTCCGCATTCTACCTCACATTGCAGCACCAACTCCCCGGGGTGCACCATACTGCCCAACTCGGGGTGTATCAGTTGGTGGTTACGCCCTATCTGCCCTAATCCTGCCAATACCGCCCAACGACGCTCTAAGAACGGTGCCGAGTCGCAAAAGATGTGCTGCCCCGCACCTACTATCTCGTCCCCATATCGCTCTCGCAGCAACGCTTCTAATTGGTACAGTTTTGATTTGACGGCTCTGTGGTAGTCGTGTCCCGAGTGGGCGTAAGTCAGCAGACAGACCACCACCGTCTTTCCGCCTTCTACTAGTTCGCGCGGGTCGTACCGCTTCTCGCGGTTACGCTCCAGGTAGTCCATGTTGCCGTGCAGCCCTTGTCCTACCCACCTGTCCATCACCTCCGCATCGGCGTCCAAACGCCGTGCCGTGGCTACACCGCAAGCGTCAAAACCCACCTCTTCGGCGGCCCGGCGAATATCTGCTTCCGTCATCCCGGGAAGATTACATTGTGCAGCACTACGGCAAAGTTACCGAAGATCAACTGGCACGCAATCGCTAATACGATGATTCCGAAGAACTTACGGATAATGTATATCGAGGTGGTTCCCAGGTATTTCATCAGCCAACTGGTCGCAGTCAGTATCACAAACAGCACCAAGATACAGAGCAACACTGCCAAAATCAAGTTCGGCGTGGAGTACTCCGCAGTCATCGCAATCAATGCCGTGAACGCTCCCGGACCTGCATACATCGGGAAGGCCAACGGCACTAAGTTGCCCGAACCGCCTATGTCGGTCTTAAAGAAAGTGATGTCCAAAATCATCTCCAAAGCCATCAAGAAGATGATGAACCCGCCCGCTATCGCAAAGTACTCAATCTTTACACCAAACAGTTTCAGTATCCATTCTCCGAGCAGCAAAAAGCCGATTAAGATGATTGCCGACGCTAGCGATACACGCCACGGACTGATCTTAACCCCTTTCTGCTCCATGTTCATCGTGATCGGCATATTGCCGAGAGGGTCGATGATGGCTATCAGAAACACAAACGCAGGCAGTATCTGCCAAATGTCAAGCGAAGAGAAAAAGTCTCCCATACACAAATACTTTTTTGGTAGGTTCGTAATTCGTTGTTCTTTCGACTGCAAAGATACGAAAAAATGAATAATTATACAAAGAATACGAAATTATTTTCTCTGAATTTGGTCGTTTCAGTTTTTTTGTGTAACTTTGCAGCCTATATGCTATGCCATTTTATTAAATTCATCAGGAATATATATGATTAACTCTCAAGATGTAAAGAACGGCGTTTGTATCCGCATGGACGGTCGTCTGTATTTTGTGATTGAGTTCCTCCATGTCAAACCCGGCAAAGGTAACACAATCATGCGTGTGAAATTCAAAGATGTAGTAGATGGTCGTGTGTTGGAGCGTCGCTTCAATATCGGCGAGAAACTCGAGGATGTACGCGTAGAGCGTCGCCCCTATCAATACCTCTACAAAGAGGGTGAGGACTATATCTTTATGAACCAAGAGACCTACGAGCAAGTGCCTATCGCTCACGACCTGATTACGGGTGTTGATTTCTTGAAAGAGGGTTTCGTAGTAGATGTTGTCAGCGACGCTTCTACCGACACCATCCTCTTCGCCGAACTCCCTGCTAAGGTAGAACTCCAAGTGGCTTACACCGAGCCGGGTCTCAAAGGCGATACCGCTACCAACACTCTCAAACCTGCTAAGTTGGAGACCGGTGCTGAGATCCGTGTACCTCTCTTCATCAACGAGGGCGAGACCATCCGTGTCGATACCCGCGATGGCAGTTACTGCGAGCGCGTCCGCTAAGCCGTGCTATTGCGTGCATAGCGCATTCGTTGGTTAGTACTACTGCGAGCGCACCTGTTAATAGGTGGTACGGATATTCCTTCCATGCTATTGAGTGCATAGTGTGTTCGTTGCTTAGTGTTACTGCGAGCGCATTTGCCAAGTTGGTATTATTGCGAGCGCGTTTGCACCACGCTAATTAGATCTATGTCAGCCCGACAACATCTCGTTGTCGGGCTGCTTTTTTTGTGTAATAGCCTTTTTCTTACATATTTTTCTTGGGCTTGTAAAATTTCCTAATGTTACGATTATGGTGTTTATTATTAATAATCGTACCTATTTTTGCCCGTTTATTTGCATATTCAATAGATAAATCATAATTTTGCACCGTTTTTGGTTTAGTCCTAAACGACTTACTAGTTTAGTCCGAAGAGGCTACCTGTTTAGTCTTAATAGACTGTTAGTTTAGTCTTGATAGACTTGCTTGTTTAGTTCTAAGCGTTATATAAGGTACTATTTTATAGGTGCAAATGATGAAACATATCGACCTTACTAAGTGGTTTTCTGTAGTTGTTCTCTCCTGTTTCTCTGCTCTCTCTCTGCACGCAGAGTGGCCTGCGTATGCCGGAACCGACGGCATTGCCGGGCAATACGATGTTCTCAATAAAAGCGAACTACATACCCTTTCTTCTGCCGGCATTACCAGTGAAAGTTATGAATATGAACTCAACGGACCGGGTAATGTCCTTACTTTTTCTGCTCGAAAGAGTACTCGTTTACCAGATGCTGCAAAACTCCGTGTATATCAGTATATTGATGGAAATTGGAGCAATGCGGTTTGGAGCAATGCATTGGAAAAAGATTTTCGGAATTTCTCGGTAAGTATAGATAAGCGTGCCACTAAAATCAAGTTTGAAACAGGTGGAGGTGGACTTTATGACAGACAATTCAAGGATGTAAAAGTATCGATGGCGCAGTATAAAGATGCTCTTCCGGGGTCTGTCGATTTTGGTTTGCAACTGCTTAATTCGGCGGTTGCTACGCAAACCATCTCGCTCGATTGGTCGAATGTATCGCCACTACTATACTCCCTTTCTGACCCCGATAAGCAGTTTGAAGTCGCTATTGAGAACAATGCCTCTGTCGGCAAATTCGGTACGGCTACTATCTCTATTCGCTATCTACATTCTGCTCTCGGTGAGCATTCGGCTACGCTGTATATTGATAATCAGGCGATTACTCTGCATGGTATCACCAAAGGTGAACACCATATCCGTTGGAATCAAAACTTGATGGGGTATGTGGCGAATGCTGACGGTAGTATCGATGAGACCACTCGGCTAACCGCTTATGCCGCAGATAGTCTGGGTGTGCCTACCAATGTGCCTATTCGCTACACGATTGAAGACACCTCTATAGCCGAACTGATAGACCATGGCGAGGGCACTTATTCGCTCCATATACGGTCGATCGGTACGACTTATATCCACGCCACCACTGAGGAGAACGATACTTATGCTACCGCTACTGCCACTCGTGAGATCCGCGCTCGCAGGCAGGGCGAATCATGCAAGAGCCTGTCGCTCTATGCGCCTGATGTGCAACGAATTTTTACTATCAATAGCACCGACCCCATGCCTTTGAGTGGTGTCCCCGACCAACTCACCTTTGAGGCGTATGAACAAACTCACTCGATATTTGGCAACAATTATTTTCATGTGCAGTACTCCACCGACAATGCACTCTCGTGGGCGAACCTGACCAACCCGAGTTTGTCCACCGACTATCAGTCGTTCGGTCCATACGACATCCCCGAGGGTACGACGCATATTCGCTTTGCCACCACGGTGGGGGCTACACTCTACAAATATGTCCGCAATGTGAAGGTTACGGAGAAATCGTACCTTACGGCATCTGATAAGTCGCTGACCATCAATGCGTTTGTCAATCGCCCCGTATCGCAGACCATAGAGATACACTACTCCGATATTCCGCTGATCCACTATTCGCTTACCAACCACAACGGCGGTGCCTTGTCCTTACTGCCGCTCCAGACGATCGACAACGACTGCGGCGATTTTGGTACTTACCGTTTTCGCCTGCAAGGCAAGTTCTCACAACCCGTTGATTGCCAAGATACTATCCGCTTCCGTACCTCGGCGGGCGACTACCTTGAGATACCCGTATCTGTTCATATTGAGTTGGATAAGGTCTTTACTTTTGATGTAGCAGCGGGCGAGTGGAGCAATTCCACCCTTTGGACATACAACGCTACCCAAGACCATGGTCTGCTGCCCGATGCAGCCAGTCCTGTGGAGATAGCCTGCCCCGTGGTAATCAACACCGCCGTGGAGGCGTATAGTGTCCTTATCAAAGACGGCGGCAGTATCACTATCGCTCCTACGGGCGGTCTGACGGTCTATGCCGGCGGTATCTCGGGGGCAAACAAAGATAACCTGACTATCGAAAACACTCCGCAGGGTGCAGGTTTCTTCCGTCTTTCGCCCGATGCTACTACGCCGATGCCCGTCGCCACTATCCGCTATGCCACCAAATCGACACTCGATACGGGTGTGGACAAAGACGCTACCTGGCAGTATGTGGGTGCGCCTGCCGACGGGGTGCAGTTTGATAAGGACAGCCGTACTTGGATATATCTATGGGACGAGCAGAACGGCTGGACTGAAAAGACGGCATCGTTTACGATGACACCTTTTGCCGGCTATGCGCTGACGCAGTATGGGCAACCTACCTATTCTTTCTCGGGACAACTGATCAACGGCGACCACGAGGTGGTCCTCACACGCACCGAAACGGGTATGAAGGGCGAGAATGTGTTTGTCAATAGTTACGCTGCGCCTATCGATGTGGCTACCTTCACCGCCGATGATTTCTCCGAGGGCGTGGAGCGCACTTTCTACCTGTTCAATTCGGGTTCGTGGAATCAGTGGAACGCCGGGGAGGCGGATGCGTCCAACCTGGGCAGCAACGGCGATGACACGCCGGGGCACTACTGCGCTATCCCCGTCTTGGCGGTGGGTCAGTTCGATTCGCGCTACGACATCACCACCATCCCGCCTATGCAGGGAGTTTATGTGGTGGCGCAAACCGATGGGGCTACTATCCGCCTCAACTACCAAAAGCATGTCTGGAATGCACAGTCGGTGCGTATGAACGAACCTATGCGTGCGCCGCATCGGGTATCTGATACAGCATCTGTTGTATCCGGTACTGCGTCTGTACAACGGCGTCTGCGCCTGTGTCTGAATAGCGGGCATAGCGGTGCCGACCGAATCTATCTCTTGGAGGACAGCCTCTACTCCGCCGCCTACGACAATGGTTTTGATGCACTTAAGCAGTTGGCAGACGGACTGGCAAACCTGTATATCAATGACCCGTTTGGCAAGACCGAGGTATCGGCTACCAACCATATTGACAGCACTTTTGTCGGTTTGCTTGCGGGGGAGGACACGCTCTATACGCTAACCGCCACTTCGCTTATTGGTGATTCGCTCTACCTGCTCGATACTGCCAACGATTCGTTGGTGGCTCTCTCTGAGGGTATGCGCTATACTTTCTCTGCGCTCCCGCATACCGACCACCCGAGCCGTTTCCGTATTCTCACCCGTCGCCCGGAGGCACCTGCACCCGCAGTGCCGTCCGCTATAGTTTCGGTTGTTACCACCCCTACAATATGTGTGGATAGGGAGTGTGTTCGCCTGTCGGGGATTGTAGGCACGCAATCGGTTGCACTCTATTCAGTGGGCGGGAAGTTGCTCTATTCGGCTGCTATTCAGGGCGTTGGCGTTATCCGTGTGGGCGATATGCCGCGCGGGGTGTATGTGCTTCGTGTGGGCGATATGGCTACCAAAGTGGTTCTCAATTAGTGTCTGCCTGTGCTGAAAACTCTGCTCTTATATTGTTCTATTCTGAGTGTCTTTGCGTCCGACGCGCAATACACTTCTACACCGATTGCATGCCAACCGGGGGTGCAGTGCGGCAATGTAGTTGCTGCCGGGAACGCTATGCCTACGGCTTCGGATTTTCAGAGTGTAAACAGGTATGTTACTCCGAGTGATTACTCTGCTGCTGCCGGTAATCCGTTCGGGACCTATACGCCCGCCACGGTGCAGAACTTCTATTCTGTGGTGTCGAAGGAAACGCCGCCTACTGAGTCACCTTTTGCGCCGTCAGTCCGCAAGTCTCCGGGTGTGCCCAAGCGTGCGCCTGTAGGAGACGGGGTAGGGGCGTTGGTGCTTTGCTCCGCCCTCTATACGCTTTATCTCTTCTGCAGCCGTTATGCCAAATCACATCGACCACAAAGCCGCCGGAGATGAATGATTATAGGGAAATCAATGGCAAATCAACCGTAATAGATTGATTTTCTGTTTCTATTATGCACATCCCCTCCTTTGGAGGGGCTTGGAGAGGTCTTGTCTTATTGTAGGTTGCGGACGATGTGATCGGCAGCGGTTTTAGCGGCGTACTCAGTGCCGAGCAGCGATTGGATTCGGGCGTACCCGTCTTCTATCTCTTGTCGATAAGGCGCATCGGTCATCAGTCGATAGAGTTCGTGTTCTACATTCTCTTCCGTGAAACGCGATGCCACCAGTTCTTCTATAATCTGCTTTGGTTTCTCAATAATTTGTTTTCCGTGTTGGCTGCTGCGTATGTCGTTGTCTGAGAGGATATTAACGAGGGTGAAGTGCGGTATATGGAAGAGTATGGGTCGCAGCAACCATTCGAGCCAGCGGCTGCATGCGATGTAGTACACCGCCGTTTGGGGGCAGCGTAGCAGTGCGGTTTCCAGTGTGGCAGTGCCTGAGTTGACCACGGCGGCTTTGGCTTTGGCTACGGTGGCGTAGGTGTCTCGTGTCAGTAGTTCACCTTGCAGGTAGGGCGTGTAGAAACTATCCTCTACGCCGGGTGCTGCCGTTACCGCGATGTGCGGACGCACTCCGTTTTCCCGGTATAAGCGTTCTGCCACTTGGCGTGCGGCTTGCAGCATCGTCGGCAGGCAGTGGCTTATCTCGCTTCGGCGTGAGCCGGGTAGGAGCGCAATGAGGTTCTCTCGCTCTTCGGCAGATGTGGGTAGCGGGTGGGCGTTACACCATTCGCGTATAGTGTCGTTGGTGGGGTTGCCGATATAGGTGCAGCGATAGTTGTACTTGGCATAGAAAGCGGGTTCAAACGGGAATATACCCAGTATCTCATCGCATAGACGCGCAATCTTATGGACACGCCAAGTCTTCCAAGCCCAAATTTTGGGCGGAATATAGTAGTAGATTCGTGTGTCGGGAAAGTGCTTTTTGCAGTAGGCGGCTACCTTGAGGTTGAAACTGGGGTAGTCGGTCAGTATCAACGCATCCGGCTGATAATCAAGCAGGTTCTTGTATGCGATATGGAAATTGCGTCGTATCTGCGGCAGGTGTGCCAGTACGGCAAACACCCCCATATACGCCATCTCGCGGTAGTGCTGTTTGAGTTCGCACCCCGCTGCTTGCATCTTATCGCCCCCCATTCCTGCAAACTCGGCATTGGGGTCTTGCAGTCGTATCTGTTTGATTAGGTTGGAGGCGTGCAGGTCGCCCGAAGCCTCTCCGGCAATAATGAAGTATCTCATATAGAAACGGCTATCGCAGCGAGGATATAGGGCATCGACCCGACGAGCAGACCTTTGCTCAGTTTCCAAGTGTCGGTGGTGTAGAAGACAAAAATCAACGCTAAGTTAGGAAACACGCTGACCAAGAGCAACTTACTCAGTACTCCGCCTGCTTGAAACTGTAAGGTCTTGAGCGGATACCATAGGTTCATCACATCGATATAGGTCAGTCCGAAAGCCGCCGGGATAATCAGCCCGAGCAGGATACCAATCCAGTATTTGTCAAAGCGACTCATACGCTGTCAGGTCGATACTTACGGGTTGAATACTGATGAATCCGTGTTCGATAGCCCAGATGTCGGTATCCTCTTCTTGCGGTTCGTGGTTGATATATTCGCCTATCAGGGTATAGTAGGTATTTCCGTCGGCATCGGTGTGTGCCTCCAGTTCGTCCGCCCAATGTCCGTAGCATTGTCGTGCCCAACGGATACCCTGTATCTCGCCTTTGGGTGCGTTCACATTGTAGCACTCGTTGGGCTTAAAACCACGGTCTATCAGTTGTTTAGCAATGTCGGCAATGTAGGGCTGAAAGCGGCTGAAATCGGCGTCCATAGCGTGGTCGTCGAGCGAGAAGCCGATAGCGGGGATGCCATGCTCGGTTGCCACAAAGCATGCACCCATCGTACCGGAATAGATGAGGTTGATTGAGCAGTTGTTGCCGTGGTTGATACCGCTGGCCACCAAGTCCACTTTCTTGTTTTTGAATAGCACATTGGTGGCAAACTTAATGCAGTCGGCGGGTGTACCGTTGGTGGTATAGACCTCTACGCGGTCGGTGCATTCGTTGTCTAACCTATTGAGATACATAGGTTTAGCCACGCTGATACATGCTGCATTTCCGCTGCGCGGGCCATCGGGTGCGATGACCGTAACATGCCCCAAGCGGCTCATCTCTTCTACCAATGCTCGTATGCCTTTCGTTCCCCAACCGTCATCGTTGGTTACTATAATTTCCATAGTGTATGGTTTCGTAAATAATATTAATAATCAATTGCCGTTACACCTGCTTAGGTCGGCTCATGCACTCGACTCACACTCGACTAAGTCGGTGCATGGGCGAATGATAAGTCTTGTTAAAAGATAGTGTGATTACCCTTTGATGGTCTCAATCACTTTTTGTGCCAGCGCATTAGCCTCTTCGGGTGTGGCTGCCTCCGAATAGACGCGGATGATAGGCTCGGTGTTGCTCTTGCGCAGGTGTACCCATCCGTCGGCAAAATCGATTTTGACGCCGTCTTTGTCGTTGAGGCGTTCGTTGCGGAAGACCTCTTTCGCATGTGCGAGTACCTTATCTACATCGATCTCCGGTGTGAGTTCGATACGGTTCTTGGAGATATAGTAGTTGGGGAAAGTCTTTCTCAGTTCGCTTACTTTGCAGCCTTTGTGGGCTAAACTGCTGAGGAACAGCGCAATACCTACCAGTGCATCCCGTCCGTAGTGGCTCTCGGGGTAGATGACGCCGCCGTTGCCCTCGCCTCCGATAACGGCATGCGTGGCTTTCATCTCGGTGGTAACATTCACTTCTCCCACTGCCGACGCACTGTATTCACCGCCGTGCGCATGGGTTACATCGCTCAGCGCACGCGTGGACGACATGTTGCTCACGGTGTTGCCCGGGGTGTGGCTCAGCACATAGTCAGCCACGCTGACCAGCGTATATTCCTCGCCGAACATATCGCCGTTCTCGCAGATGATAGCCAACCTGTCCACATCGGGATCCACTACAAAACCTACATCGGCTTTACCGCTTTTCATCAGGTCGCTTATATCCGTCAGGTGCTGTGGTAGCGGCTCGGGGTTGTGCGGGAATCGACCGTTGGGTGTGCAGTTGAGTTCGATGATGTTCTTTACCCCCAAGGCTTTCAAGATAGCGGGGATGGCAATGCCGCCCACCGAGTTGACACAATCGATGGCTACGGTGAAGTTCTTAGCCGCAATTGCCTCTTTATCAACGAGTTTCAGGCTAAGTACATTCTCTATGTGGTAGGGTAGGTAGTCTTTTTGAGATATGTGTCCGAGGTCATCTACTTCCGCAAAGGTGAAGTCTTCCGCCTCGGCTATTGCCAGTACGCCTTTGCCCTCGGCATCGTTCAGAAACTCGCCTTTCTCGTTGAGCAGTTTGAGTGCATTCCACTGTTTGGGGTTGTGGCTGGCAGTCAGGATGATACCTCCTGCTGCTTTCTCGCCTATCACTGCCAACTCGGTTGTGGGGGTGCTGGCAAGGCCGATGTTCACTACATCGTAGCCCATACCTACCAGTGTACCGCTTACTATCTGATACACCATCTCGCCCGACAAGCGAGCATCACGCCCTACGACAATCTTGCGGTTGTAGGGCAACGCTGCACGCCGCTGAGTGGCATACGCCGCTGTGAAACGAACTATATCTACGGGGTCTAATCCGTCGCCTACGCGGCCTCCAATCGTACCGCGTATGCCGGAAATACTTTTTACTAAACTCATATCTTTATCCTTTATCTATTGTCTTTAATCTATTGTCTATCGTCCATTGTCCATTGTCTATCGTCCATTGTCATCTCTTCACTCGGATGTTGAGTATATAGCAGTAGGGTGTAACGGTAGCGAGTGTGTTGTCGGCGTCGAACCCTTGCTTACTCGGGCAGATGATCACGCACTCCGAGTTGGGATACTTCATCAGTCGTACAGCCTCGTGCCAGCCCGTGCAGGCGTTGGTGTTGTCGGTAAGGTACTTAAACTCAATGGGATATGCATTGTCCAAAGTACTCCAATAACTCGTGGTGTCTGCATTCTCGGTTAGTGGATAGCGTTTGTAGCGAACGATGATTGTCTCGTTGGATACAATAGTGTTGTCGATAGTATCGCCGTCGGCTATTGTGGTGGCAGCACCGCGTTTGTTGAGGTGGAAATACAGGTTGTCATAGCCTGCCACTTTGTAGTAGTCTTTCTCGCCCCATACATCGTCTGCGGGCTGTTGGTCTATGATATTCAGTCCGTTACGCGAGATGTAGTTGGCTATCAGTTGGTCTTCTGCCTTTCGCTTGTCGGAGTAGGTGTTTGAGTTGCAACTCGCCATCAGCACCACCAGTCCGGTGCATAAAAAGAGTATTTTTTTCATCTTATTTCTATATCAATTTGTACATTGCTATACGGGGGAATATCCTCGTTGCCGTGCATTCCGTAGGCGGAATACCATGGTGCAACCATCACGATATGGTCTCCGTGGTGCCATTCGTTGCAGGCTACATCCGCACATATCGGCAGTTGGCTACGCCCTATTCGATAGTCTCGTTCCTCGTCAAGCAGGAGTCTGCCATTTAGGTCTTTTACGCGCAAGTGCATCTGCCATAGTTCGTCGTCTTTAGGGGAGACACCGTCTGTATCGCCGTGTGCGGCTATGCGCATCCATGCATTGGTGAATTCCAGTTGGGCATAAGCCTCGTCTTGTGCCTCTACATACCGGAACACCGCCTTATCAGCCTCTTTGGCCATGCGTAGGTTCATCTCCATCAATGCCGCTTCCACCGTGTCTTCTTGCGGGGGCTGACCGCTTTTGTAGGTAGGGCGTTGCGGACCACGACCTCCACAACCTACCCACAAACAGCATACCAAAATAAGTATGTATTGCGCTTTTTTCATTTTATTGAGATAATGTCTGCTTATTGTTTGTCAGCCTCTTCGTTGGCTTTGAGCCGTTCTCGTCGGTACTCCGAAGGTGTTACTCCGTAGGTTGCCTTGAAGCACTTCGCAAAGTAGCGTGAGTCGTTCATACCTACCATATAAGTAACCTCGGTGATGTTGTACTGCTTTTGCTCGAGCAACTGTGCGGCCCGCTTGATACGCATCTCGCGGATAAACTCCACGGGGCTCAGTCCCGTCAGGCTCTTGAGTTTGTTGAAGAATACGGTGCGTCCCATGCCCATATCTTCTACCAGTTCGTCAACCGTGAGCGTGTTGTTCTCCATCTGCTTATCCATGATGTCCAGCAGTTTAGCCAAGAAGGTGTCGCTTTGTATGTTTTCCTCGTTGGCTTTCTGCGGCTCTAATCGCATGAGGCGTTGTCGATAGTTGGCTTCCAGTTGTATGCGCTGGCTGATGAGGTTCTTGACACGCGCACGGAGATACTCCGGTTCAAAAGGTTTTGTTACATAGTCGTCCGCGCCTTCTTTTATTGCCTCCAAACGGCTTTCTATCGCCGATTTGGCACTCAGCAGAATCACGGGGATATGGTTTAAGTCCTGCGAACGCTTGATATGGCTCGTGAGTTCCAAGCCGTCCATGTTGGGCATCATCAGGTCGGTAATCACTATATCGGGCATATCTTTCTCTATCGACGCCAGTGCTTCCTTGCCGTCAGAGGCTTTGATGATGCGATACTCATTGCCGAGGATATTGCCGAGGAAGGAACGCATATCTTCGTTGTCATCCACCACCAGTATCGTGCGTTTGTTGTCTTTGGTATCTATCTCCGCCAGTTTGTTCTCCAGGGTGTCCTTGGTTTGTTCTACCGATTGGGTACTGCTCTCGTCGTCCACCACCATATCTACCTCGCTGCCGAAGTGCTCTTTTCCGGTGCGGAACATCACCGTGAAGGTAGTGCCTTTTCCTACCTCGCTCTCCACCTCGATGTAGCCGTGGTGCAGATCTACGAGTTCTTTTACGAGGTTCATACCGATACCCGTACCCGTGTTGTTGTTCTGTCCGTTCAGTTCGTTATTGCTTGAGAAGCGTTCAAACAGCACTCCGCGTTTCTCCATCGGGATACCTATACCCTCGTCTTTTACGATTAGGAGTACATACCCGGGTTTCTCATCTACGGTTACCGTGATGTTCTTGCCTGCGGGTGTGAATTTGAAGGCATTGCTCAGCAGGTTGAATAGTATCGTATCTACCCGGCTTCTATCTACCCATACCGTGCTGTCGGCGGCTTTCTTTACGACATTTAGGTTGATATGTTTGTCGTAAGCCTCTTTCTTGAAATTAGCGCATGTGTCATCCACGATGTCGCTCAGTAGCGATTTCTGTACCCTGAGGCGCATCTTCTTGTTTTGTATCTTGCGGAAGTCGAGCAACTGGTTTACCATACGCAGCATACGATGGCTGTTGCTCTGTACTATCTCTAGTTGGCTGCGTACACTGTTGGATATGCGCTCGGTCTGCAGGATATTCTCCACGGGACCGATGATCAGCGTGAGAGGTGTGCGCAGTTCGTGGCTGATGTTGGTAAAGAAGCGCAACTTGATGTCGGTTACTTGTTGCTCCACTTGCACCTTGCGTCGCAGGCTCTCGTAAGTCCATACCACATAGCATACCAACGCCAGCACTACTATCAAGGCAAGGATATATAGGCTTATGGCCCACCAACTTGCCCACATCGGCGTGGCTACTACGATATTGAGTGTTGTCTCGTTGTCGGCGTCCAAACCTTCACGATTGGTAGAACGCACATGGAAGACATACTTGCCGGGTTTTAGGTTGCTGTAGGTTACTTTGTGCTGGTCGTAGGCGTTTACCCATTCATCTGACAGGCCTTCGAGCATGTAGGAGTAGGTGATTTTCTGCGCACCGGTATATTCTAATGCGGCATACTCTATCGTGATATTAGCGTCGTGCTCTATCTCTATGGTTTTCTCTACGGGTATCGCATGTCCGTCAGCACTGCAATGCACGATGCGCATCGGAGGTGTCGATTGGCTGTGAGTGATCTTGCTCGGGTCGAAGGTGCAGTAGCCGTTCGAGTAGCCGAAGAGGATACTGCCCGTGCGGGTACGCAACGCCTGCGCCTCGGTAAAATAGGTGTTTTTCGCGCCGTCCAAAGCGTCGTAGTAGTAGCATTTGCCGCTTTCGATATCCATCTGCGTGATGTCGTTCTCCGAACTGAACCATAGGTTCTTGCCATCACCCGTAATGCTCAATACGATGTCTTGCAGCGTTTCTACACGCTTTATCTCGCTCTTGGGGTCTTTGGGGTCAAGTACATTCAATCCTCCGCCGAAGGTGCCGAGCCACAGTTTGTCCTGACTGTAGTATAGCGAGCGAATATCATAACTCGATATCATCTCGCTATTCATATTTAGCAGGTTCACTCTGAACAGTCCGGTTGTCGTAGCGCACCAGATGGTGTTGTCCACCAGTTGCAGGTCTCTTATCTTCAGACCGTTGCCTACCACTTTCGGTTCTTTGAAGCGTTGGTTTTTCTCGTTGTAGCCCACTATGTTCAGTCCTCCGCCGTAGGTGGCTACATAGAGTGTGCCGTCTCCGCCCTCTACTATATCGTATATATCGGTGCTGCTCGTGGGGATCACTTTGCCGGTTGCGGCTTGTTGCAGGCCATAGCCCTTGGTGCCGTATAGCAGTCCGTATCGTGTGTCTAAGGCGCAGTAGATACGGCGTTTGTCCTTGATGATTTTCTGTATCTCTCCGTTTTTCAACTGTACGAACGCTCGCACCTCGCCATTCTCTTTCGGACTCTTGCGCATATCCGTCAGTTCGTATGGCTGCGGCTCCATATTGACGCAATCTACGCCGTGATCGTAGGTAGCAATCCACATTTGTCCGTCTTTGTCTATGTAGGCGGTGTGAATCATATTGGTAAGGTGTTCAAACGGGTTGACCAACTCATCTTTATCGTAGTCGTAGTACGACCACCCGCCTCCCGTCGGGTTGACCCATACACGCCCTAAGCAGTCCTCCAGGATAAAGAAGTGCTCCCGCAGTTGTCCGGCATAGCGGTTGTCGAGTTTGGGAGTAAGGCGTTTCCATTGGTTGTGCCGATAGCGCAATACTCCGTCCATGCCGTCCACGCGCCAGATGACGCCATTCTTATCCACGCGCATTGTCTCGTCTTCTTGTGCGATACGCTCCAGCATACCCATCGGCAGACTGTCCGCGCTCTTAGGACTGATGTGTTGGCGGCTCTTATCGAGCATATAGTAGTGGCTATCGTTGGTCATCCACCATATCTGCTCTTTCTCGTCTTCGTAGATGATGTCCACACGGTTGTTCACTTTGACTTCCTTACCGTCTTCCATCGCCTTGAATACTTGGAAAGTGTAGCCGTCAAAGCGGTTCAGACCGTCCCATGTACCAAACCACATATAGCCTTGCTTGTCTTGCAAGATAGCCATTACCGTGTTTTGGCTCATGCCGTCGTCTATCGAATAGTGGTTCACCAGATAGTGCTCCTTGGCGTGTAGCATATTGCCGCACACTATTTGGCAGAGCAGTAGCATACCCATTATCCACACTTTTGTGTAGCCCGTTACTCCGTTGTGTTTTTCGGTCATAATCAATCAGTTATATATCAATCGGTTATAATCAACTCATTATGCATTATGCATTCTTCATTATGCATTGCAAAGCGCCTCCAAGTATCTGCCATACGCAGTCTTCATCTCCTTGCCCAGGGCGTGTACCTCGTCTGTGCTGATCCATCCGTTGCGCCAGGCTATCTCTTCTATGCAACTCACATAGAACCCTTGTCTGTTCTGTATCGTTGCGATGAAGTTACCTGCGTCCAGGAGGCTGTCGCAGTTGCCGGTGTCGAGCCATGCAAAACCGCGCCCGAAGAGTTTTACCTGCAGTGTCCCTTCCTCTAAGTACATCTTGTTCAGGTCGGTTATCTCATACTCTCCGCGCTTACTGGGTTTCAGCACTGCCGCTTTCTCGCAAACGCTCGCATCGTAGAAGTACAACCCCGGTACGGCATACTTGCTTTTCGGTTGCTCGGGTTTCTCCTCCAGGCTCAGCACCTTGCCCGTCTTGTCAAACTCTACCACACCGTATGCCCGCGGGTCGTTTACCTCATAACCGAAGATACAAGCACCTCTCTGCCCATGGCTCACTATCGCTGCGGCTTCGCGTAGCATACCGCTGAAGCCTTGTCCGTAGAACATGTTATCGCCCAGTATCAAGCACCCCGCTTCGCCGTTGAGGAACTCTCTGCCCAACACAAAGGCCTGAGCCAATCCGTTTGGCACTTCCTGCACTTTGTACTCTAAGCGCATACCTATGCGACTACCGTCGCCAAGCAACTCACTGAACATCGGCAGGTCGCGTGGTGTGGAGATAATCAACACCTCGCGTATCCCTGCCAGCATCAGGCTCGACAGGGGGTAGTATATCATCGGCTTGTCGTAAACAGGCATGATTTGTTTGCTAATCGCCTTGCTCAGCGGGTACAACCTTGTCGCACTTCCGCCCGCCAAAATAATTCCTCTCATATCGGTATATTTAGAATGTTCTTATTATAAGTTTGCTCTTCTCTTATGATTTTCCTTCGCCTTTTCCCCATGTATCATCTAAAGCATATAGCGCATATAGAATATCCGAAATTCCTAATATATAGAATACATAGGGTATAAAATCAAGTACGCCTTCACCATTCGCAACGAGCCCCATATGGCGCACTGCGCCTTCCCGCTACAAAATTACTGATTATTTTTTATATGCGCAAATTATTTCGCCTTTTCGACAGTCCCATTCCGCCCTTGCTTTTATTTTTACACCACTATCTATTATTTTTTCCACATTTTTTCCTTTTCCTTTCGCTCTACTATAGTGTACTAAGAGAAAAGAATGCAGAAAATAATAACAAACTGAGGTTATTCAAATTATTTTTTGTACCTTTGCGGCATATTTGTGGCAGTAATATATAATTTTGTCGGAATATATAGGTGCAATGTTTGTGGAAACATTATAATCCCGATTAGCCGACAACTAACTTACGAAAGGTTATAGAATTGGCATACAAAGTAATAGATCTATTCGCCGGTGTGGGCGGTTTGAGTTACGGCTTTGCACACGATGATGACTTCGAGATAATCGCAGCCAACGAGATTTTGTTCCCAATGGCGAAAGCCTACTCTGAGAACCACCCGAAAGTGAAGATGTACAATAAAGACATCCGCGATTTTTCGATAGACGACCTTACGCGTGATTTGGGCATTTGTAAGGGGGATGTAGATGTTGTGGTGGGCGGTCCGCCTTGTCAGGCTTATTCTACTGTCGGTAAACGCTTGATAGACGACCCGCGCGGTAAACTATTCCAAGAGTATTATCGTATGCTGACCGAACTGCGACCTAAGGTGTTTGTCTTTGAGAATGTCAAAGGGTTGCTTTCAATGTGCGGAGGTGAATTGATACATACCATATTGAACCTATTCGGTTCTTTGGGGTATGATATGAATATCCGTTTGCTCAATGCTGCGGACTACGGAACACCGCAGATTCGTGAGCGGGTTATCTTGGTAGGTACTTTGTTAGGTGGTAAGTTTGAGTACCCTCGTCCGACACATTATGATCCGAATGTAGGCGTTATTCCAGGTTTGAAGCCTTATCTGACTGTAGGTGAAGCCATAGGTGACCTTCCTGTTGTCAGCAACGGTGGAGCGGCGTATGAGTATGCCTGCGAGCCGCAAAACGACTACCAACGACTGATGCGTACCCATGCACCGAAGCAGATTATGGATCAGAATGTGTCGCAAAACGGTGAACACTTGGTCCGCTTGATGGAGGCGTTACCCGATGGAGGTTCACCCGAGGATATTCCCGTAGAACTTCGTCCGAAAAGCGGCTTTAAGAACTGCTACTGTCGATTGTGGTGGAACCGCCCGAGTACGACCATCACACGCAATTTGGGGTGTGTTTCTTCTTCGCGTTGTGTACACCCCAAGCAGCCCCGACCGCTGACCACTCGTGAAGGCGCACGCCTGCAAGGATTTCCCGATGACTATATCTTCTATGGTACACGGAGCGAGAAAAATCTGCAAATAGGCAATGCCGTACCTACTTTCTTATCGTGCGCCATCAAAGATTCAGTAAAAGCGTACTTGGATAAGAACGACCACGGAACAATAATCAACGAGGAGCAGATAAGGCAGATGATTGCGGCAAGGGAACGACGACAGAAGCAACAAGAACTGACTTTGTTTTAGTCAGTACCGGATATATAAGTTTACATATAAGCGTAATAGGCACATATCTATAGAAACCGGTCGGCAAACCAATGTATAATGATAGGATATGTGTCCCTGCTATCCGTGTTTGGAACACGGGTGGGCGGGGTATCATTATAGTTTGCCGACTAGGTTTCTTGCTCCGCCCGCTTGTGTTCTTTCCTTTTTATCAGACCGGATAGTATGTACTATGCGGTCATTTTTTTATTTATAAGTTGATAGTATTATGGAAAGAAATCGTGCCGAAGGTTGGCAGCATGCAAAACTGAGCGGACACAAGAATGAAGACCTTGTAACGCAGTTGATTTTCGACAATACCGATGTGCAACAAGAGTTGCTTCGTTGTGCAGGCAAACAAGGTAAAGTAACAGGTGTGGCGGAGGGCGGACTATGCGAGAAATCTATTCCCTCTGTATTGGATGATGAAACCAAAGCCAAGCCCGATATTCGTCTGCTGTTGAACGACGGCAATCATGTAAATGTGTCGGTCAAGAAGAGCCTTGGCGGGCAGATGTTTTTGATAACCGTAGATAGGTTTATACGCGGATATGAAGCGCAGTATAGCCAAACAATACCGCAGCAGGTAAAGAGTGCCATCTCGATTTATTGGGGGGCTGCCGATGATATGGATGTGCTGATAGAGGAGTACGCATCGGATATAGATTGTCCCAAGCAAGGCAAATTGCCTTATGAGAAACGCAAACATCGCTTGGTAAAGACCTCGATGGACAAGTACGATCCCCGGTTGTCTGTGGCAATGATAGAGTGGTTTCAGGAGAATATCGTCAATATATTCGATTTCTGTTTTGTACGCGGACTGGCTAAGAATGCGGAGGATTGGGCAGATGTGATTTGGTATAAGAATATGCTCCCCGATGAGGATGACGGCGATACCCTATTTAATATGGAAACACTGCGCAAGCAAATCAGCGACGCCAAAGACAAGATTATCTATGGTAATAGGACGGGAGACAGTACTATCCAATTGCCGTTCGGCTTTGTACAATGGCACTTGGGGCAGATGCAGTTCCACCATAAATTGAGTGATTTGAAAAGTTTGTAATATGGATGCTTTTGTGTAATTATATTCTAACCACTTACTTTTAACCACCGACTATCTATGCCAAAGCAAAAACGCGACAAGAATGCCGACATCAATTTCTTCGCTATCTACGAAGTATGCCTTTCGCAGGCCGCTCAGAGCAACGCTTTTCCAAAAGTGGAAGCCGATGCCGACCCGTTGGCACACGCACAACTACATTTTACGCAGATCCTTGCGGAAAGTCCTTTGCATCTCGTAAAAGTAAAGAAACGGAAATCATCCAAAGCAAAGAAACAACAGACAGGCAATGGTGAAACAGAAGATTGTACCCGGCTACTGAATGATATCTTGGCTGCACGCGACCATGTGTACCTGCTGCGTATCAACAACGAAAAAAGCAAATTTATCACACAACAGGATGGCGTGGAAGCCGACGGCAAGACACGCTATGAAGAGAAAAAGGTGCAGACACTTCCGTACTGCTATGTGGTAATAGACAATCGACCGGCGAAACAAGCAGGTGGCGGGATAATGCTTGCCATACAGAAAAACTCTGCCTTTGGAGACCCGGAGAATGTACGCAAGATATTAGAAGATTTTTTCAATCGAGCATTGAATGCGTATGGTCTGCAAGCCGGCATTTCGCAATACACCAATTCTTCGGAGATGTGGAATTTTTGCCGCAGAATGTGTAATAATGGAGATACCATAAAACGCATATCCTTTGCTCTCCCAAACCAAAAGAAAGTGGCACTTCCCGCTCGTATTCCGGATAAAAACAATGTAGGTATTATCAAGCAAATGAGCAGATTGGCAGAGCAGACAGGTGCCATCAAATCGCTTATACAATACTATTATGAGGATGTTGAGCCGAATTTGTTGGAGAAGCACGCTCAAGACTTTGTAAATGTGTTTCATGTATGCAAATCGCAAGATTATCAACTGACGGTGGACTTTAAGAACTATGGCCCGTACCGATGCGATGAGCAAGTAAAAGTAGTCTTGCCTATGGAAGAAACGCTACTCAATGCTTTCCGATATGGTGAAACACAAATAGAACTGGACGATCGACAGAAAATGGCACTTTATGATTGGTGTGATGAAGTGCGAGAAAAATGCAAAGAGTATGGAACTATTTCGCAAACTCCGCCCAAGCGACATCGCTAACATTCGTAGCCGCTATATAGGCGACCCCTTGTACAATGCCATAGACAGTGTGTGCCTCCCTTGGGAGGAGCAGATGCCGCATATTATGCTTTCGCCGGAAGAAATCTTTTGGTACACCGTTGTGTATATCGACTATATCAGAGAAAACCAAGAGGATAGCGAAAAGACCTTGGGAGAATTGGCTATGCGGTGGTGGAGCGACATACGCCATACCTATCCGGAAGCGGATGAGGAGGAGTGCAAGTTGGCGGTTACGCTGCCAATAACAACCCTTGCCGGCTGCTTGTTTGTTACGCAACATCCTCTATATGAGCGTTTGGGTAGCCTGCTTATCCGTTCGTTGAATGAAACGAAAAAGCATACAAAGGCATACCGGACACTGATTGAGGGCTATCAGCCTTACGAAGAAACTCTTGCCGATTGGCTGACCAACTATATGCCGTCCGAGCGATGGTTGTCGGATGAGATAGCGGGTATATTGGCAGCCTCTCACAATAGCCTTGAGGGGCATTTTGCTTATCTTATGGACGGACTGAGCGAAGAAGCAGCCAAGGCGTTTGATAAGGAATTACGCGAGGTTTGTACAGGTTCTGCTACCAATGTGGTTAAGTTTATCCAAAAAGAATTTCATATCCATGTAGACAGTAAAAGGTGGTTTGGAGCCTCTATCAAAGACCGGCATAAAGAACTTAGTAGATTTGGATTGGACAAAACATTTAGCACTTTCAGAAAAGCAGTTAGTAATTCATCCAAATAGGTATTCCCATTCTTTCCCATTTATTCCCATAAATATCACTTGTAGGGCATAAAATAACATTGTTTTTATTCCCATTTATTCCCCTTTTGCCCATTCGACCTGTCTGATCAGGCGGGTCGTTCTTTTTTGTAGTACCTTTGCGGTGCAGTCGGGCGGACACCGACGGCGGGAGCGGAGGAGAGGTGCATGGTATCCTCTGCGCTCGGGCTGACATACACGACTCCCAAGATGTACAACAGACGGTATGGCAGAGAGACATCACAAGTCCAATTTGTTTTATTTTACAATTTTTACAACTATGGCTATAAAAGAGCAAATGGCAGGGATGCCGAGTAAGGGGATGGCGGAGAAGGCTATCTTGGTAACGCCGA
>UQNE01000021.1 GCA_900542355.1 uncultured Bacteroidales bacterium
GATGCAGTCGGATCGAAAAGCCCGCCATACGGCTACGCAAGACGGTCATCTGCCGCTCGGTGATAGTTACCTCGCCTAAGACGAGGTTGCTAACCAAGACGATGGTGAGCGATTCGGCTCCGCTGACAGTGGTCGTATCGTTGTGGAAACCCATATAAGACGCCACGAGCAGGCGTGTAGAACGGTCGGTATCGATAGTAAAACGGCCGTCGGTATCGGTAGTGGTGCCATGCGTGGTGTTTGCCCAATAGACATTGGCGCCGACAAGGGGTTCGCCCTGATCATCAATCACGATGCCCTCTACGCGTGCATAAGCGCACACGCATAAGATAGAAAGAAATAAAAAGAATGATAATCGTTTCATTGTGAGTTGATTAGAGTAAAACATGTTCGCAAAAAAGAAGTCCTCTACTTTAGGCAGAGAATACGAACACGCTCTCTAAATCAACCAACGGCAAACGGCACGCAACACGCCTTTGGCAGAACCGATATAAGTGTACGGAGGCGGCGTATAGGCAGCGTAGCGCGAGAAAGATAGCGTCCGGATGTCGTCGAAGATGACTGCGCAAGGCAAGGCGAGAGCAAGCAGTTGGTTCTCGGCTTGCGCAGGAATAGTCTGAAGCGGACTGACCTCGGTGGTGTCAATCTCAAAATGGTGCGACCAACAGCAGTCGTGCGCCTTGGCAAAAGCATCTCGGTGCGCTGCATCGGCGGTATGGTGCGCCGTGATGCAATGTATGGCACGACAATGACTGCAGCAATAGTGCGATAGCGTAAAGCCTGTTCCTCCCAATAGGAAGAACACGCTAAATACCACCGATAATATGTATTCTGTCAGCCGTTTCACTGCTAAAACTGAATCATTATAAACCTAATACCTCAGAATGAGAGCCTAAACGCATTAATACCACAGTTTCCAAAGTCTCGTCAATCCAAAGTAACAAATAATCAGATTCTATATGACATTTCCATACACCTTGCAAGTTTCCGGTAAGAATATGTGCTTTATATTTCTCGGGTAAAGGTTGTCCTTGTTGTAACAATTGCAATACGGCAAACAAAGCCTCAACTTTTGCTTTATTGTTGCGGTAACGCTTAAAATCTTTCTTGAATTGCGAAGTCCTGCGTATCTCTTTCATCACTCCAATGATTTGATGAAATTTTCAAGGCTATCAACTGCTACATGCTCAGTCTTACCTTTGCGAACTTCATCTAAAGCAGCCAAAGTTTCCATCGGCACTTCTACTGAAGAAGCAGTCCACCCCATTTTCTTGACCAAAGTATCAAAGAAGGCTTTATCTACTTGGGGTATTTGCAGCATATATGTTGAACTAATCATAGTAGTTTATTTTGTTGATGCAAAGGTACGGAATTATTTGCGAACGAGCAAATAAAAACGCACTTTTGCTTTGATTGTTTAATTTTTGCTCTTCGTTTTTTTCTTACAATCTTTGGCAAGCGGACAATCTTTGCATCCGCCGCTGCCCTCGCAGCGTTGGTTGCGCTGGCGGTATATCGACCACACGATACCACCTATCGCACAAATAATCAATATGATAACTACTATCTCTTGCCACATATTCATCTTATAGCAGACTACCTATCTGATACACCACAAACGCGCTCAGCCATGCCACTACAATAGAGTTTACTACCGTAAACATTGCCCATTTCCAATTGATTTCCCGACGGATAGTGGCTATCGTTGCCACGCAAGGAAAATAGAGCAAAGTGAATACCAAGAATGCATACGCACTGACGGGTGTGAGTGCCGTTGCCGACATATCGCCGCCAAAAAGTATCGCAAAAGTAGCAGCGATAGCCTCTTTGGCCGGCAGACCGGTGAGCAAGCAAACCGACATCCGCCAATCGAATCCAAGCGGACGCATAACCGGCTCGATAAACTGCCCGATAGCGGCAAGCCACGAGGTCTCAATATGGTCAAGGTCGCCTGCGGGGAAATACTCAAGAGCCCAAATTATCACCGATGCACATAGCACTACGGTGCTGATTTTTTTCAAGAAATCTGACACACGATACCAGATATGCCCGCCAATACTTTTCCAAGTAGGCATACGAAAATCGGGCAATTCGTTCACCATATCATCGGCGGGTTTGCGGAACCATTTGGTCTTTTTCATTATGAACGCAAACGCAAAACTCATCAGTATGCCGAGCAGGTAGAGCGACAACAAGACAAGTGCTTTATAGTCTTGGAAGAAAGCATCGATAAAAAGAATATACACCGGCAGTCGCGCTGAGCAACTCATAAACGGCACCATCAGCATTGTCAAAGCGCGATCTTTCGGGTCTTTGATGTCCTTTGCTGCCATAATCGCCGGCACATTGCAGTCGAAGCCCATCAGCATCGGGATGAACGAACGGCCATGCAACCCGAGGCGGTGCATCATCCCGTCCATTAGGTATGCCACCCTCGCCATATACCCCGTATCCTCCATCAGACTGAGGAAGAAAAACAAGATGATAATGTTGGGCAATGCGGTCAGCAGCGACCCCACACCTTGGATGATACCATCGCCCAACAGACTGCTAAACCACCCCGACGGCAAAGCACCTACGCATAGATCATACAAGGCATCGATCCCGCGTTGCATCAGGTCTTGCAGCGGTTCGCCGAGCGAGAAAGTACACTCAAATACCACAAAGAGAATGATAGCAAGGATAGGAAATCCCGTCCATTTGTTGGTAAGAATCTTATCAATTCGTTCCAAACGGGTGCAATGCTTATCATCTTTCGGGTGTTGGAGCGTTTGTGTCAGCACACCATGCACATAGCCGGCATACGCATCGTTGTCGTATTGCTCCCATGCGTGATAGACGGGATGATCCGTAGTGAGCGGTGCTTCGTGCGTCTGCTCGATGAGGGACAACACCTCGCCTATTCCCCGCCCTTTCTCTGCACTGACAAGAGCTAAAGGCACACCCATAAGGTCTTGCATCTTGTGCAAGTTGAGCGTATGCCCCGTCTTCAGGAGAAGGTCGTAACGATTGAAGGCGATAACGATTTTCTCGTCCTCATCGATGATATGCGGAGTAAGAAGAAGACTCTCTTCGAGCCGGGTAGAATCGACCACCTGCAAGACCACATCATATCGATGTCCGTGTAGGTCATCGAGGTTGTGCACTTCCTCAAAATCGATGTTTTTGCCTGTCCAAGCCGCATCTTGGCGGAGTGCTTCTATCAGCGCACTCTTGCCGCTGTTGGCACTGCCGACTACTGCGACTTCAATGCTTTTGGGTGTCTCTATATCGTTGTTGTTTAGGTTCATCTGACGATTGATAAGCGTTTGTTGCACGGGCGTGGCGATTGTCTCGATATGCTCGGTCGCCACTTTCCGAAAATCGCTGCAAAATTACAAATAGTTTCGCACGTGCGCAATACCAATAAATAGGGATTTTAGTAGAACTTATACACCTTCTCCATAAATATAGAGAACTCCATTAAACCTCATTGCCATAAAAAAACTGCGTGAGGGACATGCTGATGAATAAACAAAATAGGCTGCCCGACTCTCGTCAAGCAGCCTATCGGCATAGAATTGAACATTGCAAATTGAAACCTACGCCGATGCAAGGTTCAATCTACGCCGGATTGAAATCTTTTGCATTCTTTCGCACCTGCTTACGGCATAAGTACTTGTTGCGCTTTATCGCCGACACGGAGGAGGTATGCACCGGTGGGTACTGCGGGCAGAATGGTCTCGCCGACTGCAGAGAGTGTATTGGCGAGCAACATACCCGATACGCTATAGAGGGCTACCTGTTGCGGTGTATCGGTAGTCAGTACGATACGATTACCTCGCACAGACACTGCCAATCCGTTGTCGGAGACTTGGTCGAGTGCCGTACCGATAACATCATAGAGATTGGTGTAGAGATAGAGGTTCGGGAAGGCAGGATTGGTCATGATACACATCACATCGTTGTACGATTTGAGGAAAGTGGTCAGACCATTGCTGATAGTGTACTCCACTCCTTCTATCAGTTCCTCACCCACATACGCACCTTGCTCAGAGTCGTATTCTGGTACGCCGAGATACCAAGTGTAGGTAGTAACGGCATCGCCCACGAGAGCCTGGCTGCTGAGGTCGATGGTGTTACCGTCTTGCAACGGAGCCTCGAAAGGAGCCTGGTTGTAGTAGTAATACAGGATATACGATGCCTTCACCTCCGGCAGGGTTTGGAAGTTGAAGTAGTTGTTGTTGAGCGTGAGGGCAATCAGTTGCGAGAGCGGCGATACATCGATATGGCTCAAGAGGTTGTGGTTGAGTGCCAGTTGTTGAAGAGCAGGAACCTTGGTTAGGTTGATGTCGGTCAGTTGGTTTGAGTTGGCATCGAGATACCAGAGGTTGGGGTTGTCGAGAGTAAGGCTGCCAATGCTGTTGCCTGCCACACTGACTACTTGCAAGTTTTGGCTCTTGCTCAGGTCGAGCGAAGTAAGATTGTTGTAGCCGAGTGCCAACATCCGCAGATGAGAGTACGCCGAGAAATCGAGGTTGGTGAAGTTGTTCTCCGAGAGATTGAGGTCGGTAAGGGTCTCCGTATTAGTTAGCAGAGTAATCTGCGACAGGCCTGCACCTTGTACGGTGAGCGTGGTGAGGTCGTTAAGCGACGAACCGTCGAAAGCAGACAGTTTGGCATTGGTCATACTGAAGACGGTAATTTTCTCATCGGGCGAATAGGTATAGACACGCACGAGTGTATTCTTGTGAGTATTCGCTCCAAAGAGGCGATAGGAAGTGCCTAAGACATACTGCGTTACATTGTCGTTGCCCTCCCAGTCGATATAGAGTGCCACACCCTCGTGGTCGGCAGCGAGCGACAGTTCAACCGAGTCGTTGTCGTTGAGAGTAGTGAAGGAGGCTATTTGGTTGGTAGGCATACCTGCTACCTCGATAGATGTGGTTTTCAGTACCTTATCACCGCTGAAAGCAGGGTATGTCGCATTGGTGATTTGGCAATAAACCTTGCCCGCCTCGGTATTGAGGAAGCGTGTGAAACCATTGGTAAGCGTATAATCGGTGTTCTCCACGAGCGGATCGCCATTCTCCTTGTACCATTGGAAAGCCGTTTGGTTGCCGCTAAACGAGAGGTTCTGCGCACTGAGGTCGGTACACGGACCTTTGGTAGCGATGACGATGTCGGCTTGCGGGGCGTAGATATAGTTCGCCTCAGCGAGGTTGCGGTGCAAGGGGAGGTTCGCCAAAGTGAATTGGTTGTTCTCCAACGCTAAGTAGGTGATGTTGTTCTCCAGAGGGAGTGTAATCTCGCTAAGGAGGTTATCCGATACTTTGAGGGTGCGCAACGCAGTGCAGTGGGTCAGGTTCAGTGTTTCTAACTTGTTGGAAGATAGGTCGATATACTGAATAGAATCGGCATCCGAAAGTTTGATGCTCTCTATTTGGTTGTGGCTCAGGTCGAGATGACGGATTGCCAACTGCGGACTGAGTGTAACGGTTTGGAGGTTGTTGTAACTGAGATTGATGTCGCCCAAAGTATTCTTGGCAAAGAGATCGTTTACACCCGCCAAGGAGCAGACATAGAGGTTGTTGTGGCTCAAGTCGAGCGTTTGTAGCCAACGATTGCGCTCCAAGTCGACGGTATATAGCCCCGTATTGGAGAGATTGAGTTCACGCAAAGAAATCAACTGACTGAGGTCGATACTTGTCAGCCCTTGGGAAGTGAAGTTCAGACCGGTGATAGCCGCATTCTCTGGGATATAGACTTTGACGGTGCTGTATGCCCAAGGAACCGTTACGGTAAGCGGTGTAGCCTCGGAGAGGTCTGCCGCCGTAGTGGTGTAGGCGGTGAGTTGGTCGTCCTCGCCATTGAAACTCAGGTAGAAAGTCTGCGGAGCCAAAGCCGATGCACCCTGCATAGCGATAGCAAACGAGACTTGCTCGGTGGTAGGGGTGAAAAAGAGCACCTGCGAGGGCTTGCCATAGTCGGAGGCAATCTTCACCTTGAAATGCTCGGTATAGAGGTTGTTCTCCAAGAACTTGCTATTGGCAAAAGCGATGAAAAGGCTGTCGGTGTAGGCTTTTTTGAGCACCACTTTGCCGTCGGCATAAGAATAGTAGGAGGTATCGAGTTTCACCCATGTGTCGGGGGTAGTAACATCGAAGGCATAGAGTGCCGCCTCGGTGGTGGTAGCATCACGAAGGACACGACTGCTAAAATCGAGTGTATCGCCCTCTTTGTAGGAGCGACTGACGGGCAGTTGGCGCTGTGCGTAGGTGTATTCCTCCCAAGTACCCGGGTCGAAAGGCAGGGTGGCAAAATCGAGGCAGTTGTTGTCTATTTTCACTTGGCTCAACTGCTTGCATCGGCTTAGGTCGAGCGAGGTGATGTAGTTGTCCATACACGAGAGCGAGATGAGCAACGGCAGGTTGGTTACATCCAACTCGGTGAGCGCATTGCCATTGCAGATAAGACGATAGATGTCAGGACAATGGCTGACATCCAGTTTCTTAAGTTTCACATCGGTATTGAACACGCTCGACACATGCTCGCAATAGAGTTGCTGCAACTTGGTGTTGTGGCTCAAGTCGAGTTCGCTTACAGCCGTTTCGCTCACATTGAGAATAATCAGATTGGGGTTCTTGCTCAGGTCAACCGAACTGACATTGGTCATCTCAAGAGTGAGTTGGAGCAGATTAGGGCAATTGGTAGGATCGATACTGACCAGCGAGGGGCAGTGGTAGGCATCGAACGACATCATCTTGGGATACTTGGTGAGGTCGAAAGCAGGCGACAGGTTGTCTACGATTTGCAGTTCGAGTATGGTGAGGTCGGGCTTGTCGCCAATCACCAGAGGCGTAGCGGCATCGAAGGCGTTGTCGGAGAGATAAAGCGCACGAATCTTGCTATTGTGGCTCAGGTCGAGGCTCTTGAATTGGTTGTGCGACAGCGACAGCACATCGAGGTTGGTGAGGTGCGAGAGGTCGATGTCGGTGAGGTAACAACCGTCGGCGTTGAGATAATCAATCAGGAGCGCATCGGCATCGGTTCCGTAGATGGTTACGACGCCCGCCTCGGTAACCGAGCAATAGATGAGCGTACCGCTGATAGAGGTACTATCCGATACGGCGGGTCCTACTTCGTACTCCGACTGTCCGTTACCACAATCGACATAAAGATAGGTGGAGTCGGTTACGCCAAGGACGATAGAGAATGAATTGCTTGCTCCATACTCCTCATAGATAGATGTTTTGAGGGTTAGAATCGGTTTGAGGTCGGCTTTCTTGGCTTTGGAGGCGGCGGACAAAGTGCCGGCAACACAAAGGAAGAAGCAGAGCATAAATTGGGTTATTCGTTTCATATATGTAAGGTGTTAATTATTTCACAATTATTTTCTCGGTGTGTCCGTTGGCTTGCAGCACATAGACACCCGCAGCCAATGCCGAGGCATCGATGTTGATTTCATCGCCCGCAGCGGCATATTGCCCTACGATCTGTCCTGCGATGTTGTAGAGCAACACATCGAGCGATTGGGCTCCGCCTAAGAACAGGTTGAAATGGCGGTTGTCGGCAGTCTGCACAAGCAGACGACCATTGCTCTCGACACCGTCGATACTCGTTGCACGACGGATAGCCTCTTTGAGCCCCTCGTAGGCATCAAACTTACCCGCACCCCATTGGATAGGGTCGGCTTTGCTATTGAGCATATAGTTGTCTTTCTTTGCCGTTTTGGCTACGATGTCTTTTACATCCTCGATAGTCAGGCGGGGATTAGCCTCCAGCCATAGTGCTATTGCGCCCGTCACGACCGGGGTAGCCATAGAGGTACCGATAGCCTCCTCCCAATAGTAGGTCTTGCCGTTGTTCTCCACCTTAGCCTGCTGATAATTGAGAAATGAAGCGAAGTTGGTGGACGAGGTGTATGGCTCGCTGATAGAAGAGATGATCGTTACACCCGGTGCGACCACATGGGGTAGGTTGTCGCCGTTGATAGTGGTTCCCCACGAACTGAACGGACTGACATCACCTTCCTCAAAAGCGATACCATAAGAGTAGGTCTTGCCGTCGAGCGAGGTATAGAAGAGGCGGTTGTTGTAGGAGCCGACTACCAGTATGCCGTCGCCACACGCCATATCGCTGATAGAGCCGTTCTGCGAGCCTGTCTGCCAGCCCGCTTGCGCATAGTCGTCGAACACCGTCCAAGTGCCATCGCAGAAACAGTCGATACGCTGCCCCGCTTTCTTGCCCGTAACCACAAAACCGAGGATATAGTCGCCGTTGGCATTGGTCTTGGTGTTGTCATGCACGAAATAGTCGATCATCGCATAGTAGCGGTGTGATGTAGTGTCGAGGTCAGCACCGACACCAAGATAGCCATTGAAAGCCTTAGCAAAATTGGTGTTGCTCTTGTCGGAATCGCTCTGCTCATAGCCGCTTGTAGCATAATAGACGCTCTGCCCACGCTGCGAGGAGCGGATAGCGGCGTCTTGAAAAGTAAGCACTTGACGCGACTTGTTGTAGATCACCGCCTTGATGTCGAAAGGCGTGGTATCGTTGCTATAGACATAGATCTGCCCATAGCGCAAGTTGCGATAGGTAGCCTCAGAAGTTTGATAGGTAGCCTACTGCGGACGAATAAAAGTCTGCACCGTTTGGTCGGTTTCGGTGAGGGTCTTATTGAGCGCAATGGGCAGGTCGCCCTCGTTGCCCGCAGCCACACACAGGATGGCCTCTTTGCCCGCCATCGCCATATATTGGCTTAGGATACCCGTACCGTCGTGCGGACCGGTATTGCTACCGAGCGAGAGATTGACCACCGCCGGCTTTTGCATATAGTAGGCATATTCGAGCGTACTCTCGATACCGAGGGCGATGAAGTAATCTTGGAGCGTACCGCACGAAGCGACGATGTCGGAGTTGTACGCCATACCGTAGTAGGGATTGCTCTCTGCCTCGATGATGTCGCCGCCCATCATCGAACCTTGGGTAGCCATGGTAATCTTGCCTTTGTAGCCACCAGCCATGATACCGAGGGTATGCGTACCGTGGTAGGCAGTGGCATCATCGGTCTTGAACTTGCTGACGGTTGCCGAGTTGTACTCGTTCATACTATAGCCGCTTTGGCTATTCTGGTTGTAGTAGATATGGGTGAGATACTCCACACGGTTGGTACCGTCCTCACGCAAGAAATTGATGTTGTTGGGGTCGATACCGCCATCTACTATGCCCGTTACAACGCCCTCTCCCGTATAGGCTTTAGGCAGGTCAGTTCCGGCGTGGATCTTATCAACGCCGATAGCGGTGCGCACTTGGTCGAGTTTCTGATGCACATCGCGCGGCAGTTGCATTTGGCGGATACCGCGCAGACCGGCCACCCGCTCCACATCGTCGATTGCTACGGCAGCGAAGACAAAGTTCTCGCGGCGAGCATTCACCACGATACCTTCCGCCTCCAGTTGCTCATTGCTCACGGCGGGATCCACAATCATCATCACGGGTGTCATAGAAGTAGCCTGCAGCGGTGCGGCTTTTCTACCTTGCACGGCACAGACCTCGGGTTGCTGCGCCCGCAGTTGGCGGAGAGTAGCACGGCTCTGCAGGTCTAAAGCAGCCTGAGCCGACAAAGCCATTGCCACGCTCAGTGTAAGTACAGAGATTGATAGTCGTTTCATCTTGTAAAAAGTTGGTTAGGGAGGGTAAAAATACCCTTTCGGTTTAGACAATCTATGTTGCTCCCCCCCAAAAAAAGGGAAGCAACATAGGTATTAGTAGAGATATGTGCAGCGATTAGTGTTGGAGCAGATAGGTGGTCTTACCTCCGATGATGTACATCCCTGCGGGCAGTGGTGCGTTGATCTGTGCCTCGGTAGCGTCTTGGAGCAGCAATACGCCTTGCAGCGAATAGACATCGCGGCTGTCGGCAGCGGAGACATTAGCGACACTTGTCGGTTCACCACCTGCCAAGATAGCGGTGTTCTCGTTGATACTGAGCGTATAGACGCCGCTCTCGTCGGCAGAAAGGGCTTTTCCGTTGGCGGTAACGAGCGTGGTCCCCGTCAGGCGGAACGAGATCTGCGTATCGGTCAGTACGCTCAGCGGAGTCGATACATCCGATACCGGCACAATCACATCGCGCACCACATCGGTAAAGCCGAAATCGGTGCCCCCTTTGCTTGCGAAACTGACGCTATACTCTGCGGGTACACCGAGCAAATAGGCTTTGAATACATCGCCATCAGACAAGGTGATACCGGAGAAAGTAGTGCTTGCTTCTTGCTTTTCGCCATTGATGTAGAAATTGACAGTGCTTGCATCATCCACATAGAAACTTACCTGTGCGGGGTTATCGAACTCGGGGTCGAACTTCACCAAGTTGTAGCCGCTCTGTGCAAGAACGCTTGCGCCTTGCGGGTTTTGGAACACCAATGGTGTGCTCATATTGGAGTAGTTGTCGGCAGCCAAGGTCAGTTGGCCGCCATACTGAGCCGCTGCGGGGTCATCGATATAGAAAGCGAGGGTAGAACTACGATCCACACTCCAAGTAGTGATTGTATAGACAGCCCCAACTGCGGTAGCGATACCAGTAGGATAACTTCCTATCGTATTGCTGCTAAAGTCTTGATTGTCAGCATCTACAAAGGTCAGCACTTTGCTGACTGCATTGGTTTTGATAAAGAGGTATTTGCAACTGGTGTTGAAAGATACCACATTGGCTCCGGCTTGCAGAGTGATAGGCGTTGCGCTATAGGAGGAGAAATAACTGCTACTATACTTATATGCCGATACGGCAGCGGGGTTGTCGATATTGATAGTAACATCGTAACTCTGATACTTAGCCGCATAGTACTTGATGGTATAGTCGCTCTCTTTGCCGACGAAGAAGGAAGTTGTACCACTGAAATAAGTCGTTTTCGTACCGTCCACGATCAGTGAATCGCACTGATAATCAGACACATTGCCACTAAACTCCACATTGCTGCCGAGTTTGACGGTAAAATCAGCATCTGCCCAATTGCTCACAGCCGTACCATTTACTTTCACCGCCGTGATAAAGCCTGCTGAAGCCGCATTGCCTGCCACAAAATGTACCGGCACATCCACATCGGGGAAATTAGCCAAGATGGTCAAACTATCTCCGTCTGCAACGGTAAGATAATAAGTACCATAACTACTCTGCTCCTCGCCATTGAGTTTCACCTTGTAGAGCGAACCATTACCTCGAATAGCAAACGAATTCTCCGCATTGCTGCCCGATGGGATGAAAGGAACTATATTCAAGCCATCTTCCAGAGCCACCGACACATAGTTGCGCTGCAGGCTCACTTTGCTTGCATCGTCGACATAGACCTTGCACTTAGCCGTACGCAGGTCGGCATAAGAGAATGAAGTAATGGTAAAGACCGCACCATCCCAAGCATCGCTGATGTTGATGTATGCACCATACTGCACCTCAATCGAACCTTTGTTGGCTCCTTGCACATAGGTGATACTGTTGATACCGTAATCTGATGATTGGGTCAGAACTTTCAAAGTAACCGCATCGGCGAAAGTCAGCACATTAGCACCCGTCTTAATCCCCGCAATCGGTTCATAATCATAGGTAGATTGCGACATCTGACCAAGCGTTACACGATTGACATCATCGATGTTGATTGTAACTGTGATGTCGGCACTCACACTTGCCGATCATACGCACGCCACCACGGCGAGCAAGAAGGAATAAACTTTTCTCATAAGCCTTCTCAATTTATTTGTTATACCTTAAAATGTTGTTTGCTTGTCGTCGGTATCCTGCCAGATCTTTGGAATGCAAAATGTACTTACGGATAGCGAAACCATCGCTTTATACTGCATATTGTATTCAAAAAAACAGGATATTTATGCATTTATGCGTTCAATACGACTGCAAAGATACGGAATACTTTTTCATATACGCAACATTTTGCTCACTTTTCTTGATATTTTTTCGCATTTGTCAATTATTATTCGGTTTATACGGTCATATTGATAATTATGCACTATTTATTGCATAATCCTCTCGCCAGTTCGCCGGCTCGCCGGTTCTTTTCCTAAATATATATGCGCACACGCGCACGAACGGGGATATAAGTTTTCAAAATCAACCGGCGAGCCGGCGAATTGGCAGAAATGACAAAATGTAAGGTAGGAACAAAGTAGGAGTAGCAAAATGATAATAGCAGAATCGGGCTTAGGTCTCGATTAGGTTTCGACAAGGTTTCGACTAAAACAAGGGAAAGGCATTTTGACAAAATGATAGCAGAAAATGCTATGCACAATGCAAAATGTAGAGTGCATAGTGCATAACTAGTATGTATAGGTTAGTGTTTTTCGTTCAATTACATGTGGTATATGGGTTTACAAATGCACGATGTAGCCTTTTTCGGGGTGGTCGATGTTGCGGAAGCCGGCTTCATAAAGGTGGTCTTTGTACGCCTCTTGGGCAGACAACTCGCCATGGACGATAAAGGTGCGGCGCACTGCCTCTACATTGAGACTACGAGTAAGGTAATCTATCATTTCCCGATAGTCGCCATGACCGGAGAAGCCCTCTATTTTGGATATTTGCGCTTTGATTTTATGGTCGAAACCAAAGATACTAACCCACTTGAGATTGGGGTCTTGTATGCGTGCACCGAGCGAAGTGGGTGTGCAGTATCCGACGATAAGAATAGTGGTAGTAGGGTCGGAAATATGGTTGGCAACATGGTGCTTGATACGCCCAGCCTCGAGCATACCCGATGCGGAGATGATGATACAAGGGTTGGGATTGTTGTTGAGGGCTTTCGACTCACGAATGTCGGTGATGTAACGAAGTGTGTTGAAGCCAAAGGGATTGTCATCGAAACGCATATCGTCTTGCACATCCTCGTTGAGTTCGCCGGCATACATCCGGAATATATGGGTGGCATTGACCGACAAAGGCGAATCGACATAGACGGGGATATGAGGCAGACGCCCGTCGTTGTACAGTTTGTTGAGCACATAGACAATCTCTTGCGTGCGCCCGACAGAAAAACTAGGGATGAGGAGTTTGCCTTTTTTGTAAACGCAAGTGCTGTCCACCACACCGAGCAATTCCTCTTCGCTGACCAGCGAATCCTCGTGCAGACGGTCGCCGTAGGTGGATTCGCAAATCAGATAGTCGCATTGCGGGAAAGGTTGCGGGGAGCAGAGGATATGACTCTTCGCACGCCCGATGTCGCCCGTATAGGCTATGCGCTTCCACTCGCCATCCTCTTGAATATCAAGGCTACAGATAGCCGAACCGAGCATGTGTCCGGAGTTGATAAAAGTAAGATAGACGCCATCGGCCACACGATAACGGCGGTTGTAGCCAACGGTGATAAAATGCTGCATGCAACGCTCCACATGATTGTTGTCGTAGAGGGGTTGCACCTTAGGTTTGTGTAGGCGGTCCATCTTCTTGTTGTACCAGCGGATATCCTGCGCTTGGATATAAGCGGTGTCCTGGAGCATGATAGCGCATAGGTCGCGCGTGGCCGGGGTAGAGATGATGTCGCCTCGGAACCCCAACTTATATATATAAGGTAGCAGTCCGGAATGGTCGATGTGGGCGTGGGAAAGGATGACACAATCGATTTGCTTCGGGTCGAAACCTAAGTCGCGGTTGGCCGCGTCGGTCTCCATACCCTTGCCTTGATACATACCACAATCGAGCAAGATGCGCGTACCCGCATTGGTGGTGATGAGATGTTTGCTACCCGTTACCTCGTTGGCAGCACCAAGAAATTGAATGGTCATAATGTATGCGTTTTTAGGTATTGATTATGTGTTGGTTGCGTCTTTGTTTGGTGGCGGAGCAAAATCGGTGAAAACTGCTCTCGTTGCCGTGTCGTTGCCGTAAATGACCCAATGAGAACTCGGTATTCTCGCGGTACAGGCTCGGGCTGTTACCTTCCCTCTTATCGTGTTTTTTACCATAATTGACGGCACGACAAACAACGATAGAAGGCACGACAAAAGTACAAATAAATTTGCAAATACACAAATAATTTTGTATCTTTGCAGTCGATTTGAATATATGAAACAACGAATAGTTAACACTTTATACATTGTC
Source organism: uncultured Bacteroidales bacterium (assembly GCA_900542355.1). Lineage (GTDB taxonomy): Bacteria > Bacteroidota > Bacteroidia > Bacteroidales > Paludibacteraceae > Colicola. The sequence continues at coordinate 14,081 of UQNE01000021.1, forward strand.
ATAGTGGCAGTGTTGTTTTTGTCGCTCTTGTGCGGATTTTTGCAGAGCCAAAGTTGGGTTGATTTGGGCAGATGTGCGTGGATAGGGAAATGGGTAACATCTCCCGTAGCGTTGGTTATCGGATTGGTATTTGCCCTTGTGTTGGGCAAAGCCTACCCGGATTTTAACAAAACGATGTCGAAGAAACTGCTGCAATACTCGGTGGTGGGCTTAGGTTTCGGAATGAATCTACACGCAGCCCTTGCCTCGGGCAAAGAGGGTATGCTATTCACCATAGTATCGGTATTTGGCACCTTGCTATTAGGTTGGTTGATTGGCAGGAAACTACTTCATACAGATAGAGAAACGAGTTATTTAATCTCCTCAGGTACAGCCATTTGCGGAGGTTCGGCGATAGCCGCGGTAGGTCCGATAATAAAAGCCAAACCGGAGCAGATGTCGGTATCATTGGGCGTGGTATTCATACTGAATGCCGTTGCTTTATTTGTGTTTCCATATATAGGGACGGCACTGACAATGAGCATGAAACAGTTTGGTATGTGGGCAGCGATAGCCATCCACGACACCTCATCGGTAGTGGGAGCGGGCAGTGCGTACGACAGCATGCACCCCGATTGGCTGCAAGCGCAGGGAGTATCGGCTCTGGAGGTTGCCACGACAGTGAAACTAACACGCGCTTTATGGATTGTGGTGCTGGCAGTGGTAACGCCCTTTTTGTTTCGCACGCCCGTGAAAGAAGGCGAAAAACGCGTGGCATGGTATAAGACAATACCTAATTTTATCGTATGGTTCATAGTAGCCATCCTGCTGAATACTTATGTACTATCTGCAGAAAATTTCTTCGCATTTTGCGGTTTTGAAAATGCGGAACAATTAGCATCGACTGGTGCCACTATCAGTAAATCAATAGGCAGTTTTGCTAAAAGTCTAATCACTTTATCGCTCTTTTTTATAGGTGCTTCGCTGACAAGGGAGACGCTACGGCAAGTAGGTTGGAAAGCATTTTTGCAGGGGGTACTGCTATGGATTTGCATCTCGTGTATCTCGTTGGGATACATACTGTGGGGATAAGATACGACCTATCAAAACTTGCACAAATGGAGATTATTTTGTAATTTTGCAGGCAAATAGAATAGAAATATGAAACTAAAAGTATGGCTTATGGCAGGAATTGCCTTGTTGGCGGCGTCTTGCGCAAAGGAAGCGACGCCGGAGAAAGAACCCATCACCAAACCGCAAATCACTATTGAAGGCGGTAGGCTTACGCCCGAGGCTCTTTGGGCAATGGGGCGCATAGGGAATGTGGCTATTGACGCTGATAATCAGCGTATTGCATACACAGTAAGTTATTACAGCGTACCCGAAAACCGCTCTACCACTTGGGTGCGGATATGCGACCTAAAGAATGGTCAGTTGGAGCAGACCGATGAGTTTGTCGGTTCAGACCCCGCATGGACACAGAATGGGCAACTCGCTTACCTAAAAGGCGGGAAGTTGTACTTCCATGTAAAGCGTGCGGGACAGCGCACGGAAGACATCGTGCTGACCGGTTTCGACAAAGACATCGAGGGATTTTTGCTCTCGCCCGACAACTCGCAGATACTGCTGATGGCAGAGGTGAAGACCGTAGAGAGTACCGCTGACCGCTACCCCGACTTAGACAAAGCCACAGGGCGTGTAGTGGATGACTTGATGTACAAGCATTGGGACGAATGGACGGAGACGGCTCCGCAGCCTTTCTTAGCACAGTTGGACGAGAACAACATAGAGAACAAACAACTGCAAGTGAGCAATTTTGTGAACCTGTTGGAAGGCACCCAATACGAAAGCCCTATGAAGCCTTTCGGTGGTGTAGAGCAGTGGGCGTGGAGCCCCGATGGCACGGAGATTGCTTACACCTGTCGTACAAAGATAGGATTGGAGTATGCGCTCTCGACCAATTCGGACATCTATATATATGATGTACGCACGCGCATGCGCAAGAACATCACCCAAGATAACCTCGGCTATGACACCAATCCGAGTTATTCCCCTAACGGGCAGTACATCGCATGGCAGAGCATGGAGCGCGACGGATATGAGAGCGATGAGAACCGCCTATTCATAATGAACACCGCCACGGGGGAGAAAGTGTTTGCGAGCCGCGGATTGGACACGAATGTGGATTCGTACTATTGGAAAGACGACAGCACCATCGTCTTCAACGGTGTTTGGCACGCTACCGAGCGTATCTACCAATGCAGCCTGCACAATGGTGAATGGGAGATAGCACAACTGACGCCTGACGGACAATACGACTACGAGCCGTGCGGCAACATCGGTAATACCTATATCTGCCTGCGCCACTCGATGCGTGAAGCGAACGAGATATACCAATTCCGCATAGAGAACGGGCAATGCGAACTCAACCAACTGACCTTTGAGAACAAGAACATCTACGACCAGATAGAGATGGGGCGTGTGGAGCCTCGTTGGCAAACCACTACCGACGGCAAACAGATGCTCACATGGATTATCTACCCGCCGCATTTCGACCCGAATAAGAAATACCCCACCCTGCTCTACTGCGAAGGCGGACCACAATCGCCCGTCAGTCAATTCTGGAGTTTCCGTTGGAACTTTATGATGATGTCTGCCAACGACTATATCGTCGTTGCCCCCAACCGCCGCGGTCTGCCGGGCTTTGGCAAGGAGTGGAACGAGGAGATCAGCGGGGACTACGGAGGACAGTGTATGCGCGATTATTTCACCGCTATCGATGAGTTTGTAGCACATTCGCCTAATGCAGACAAAGACCACCTCGGTTGCGTAGGTGCTTCGTTTGGCGGATTTAGCGTCTATTGGATAGCCGGACACCACGACCATCGCTTCAAAGCGTTTATCGCCCACGACGGTATCTTCAATATGGAGATGCAATACCTTGAGACCGAAGAGAAATGGTTTGCCAACTGGGATATGGGTGGTGCTTACTGGGAGAAGGACAACGCCGTGGCACAACGCACCTTCGCCAACTCGCCGCACCGCTTTGTAGATAAATGGGACACGCCTATCCTGTGTATCCACGGCGAGAAAGACTATCGTATCCTTGCCAACCAGGCGATGGCGGCTTTTGACGCAGCCAAGATGCGCGGTATTCCTGCGGAGTTGCTTATCTTCCCCGACGAGAACCACTGGGTGCTTCAGCCACAGAACGGAATCTTGTGGCAGCGCACTTTCTTCAGTTGGCTCGACCGCTGGCTCAAACCCGTAGTATTAGACCCAAGGGAAACCAAATGCGGCGAGACCGACCCCAACAGATAATTGTAACTTGCAGCGCATTGTTGCACCGCCAGCAAAGGATGGCGAGGGGCTAAGCAACCAATACAAAGGATCGAAAAAACTTATTGAATAAACTATGAAATATCAGTACGAATACGAAATTAAGTACCAAGAGGTGGACTTCAATCGGCGACTACGCTTGTATGTATTGGAGAACTATCTATTAGAAACGGCGGGAGCGACAGCCGATGAACTCGGTTTTGGTATCAAGTATCTCTACCCGCAGGGGCTGACATGGATACTGACTCGCCTATCGGTGGAGATGACCTACTTCCCCACCCACGGAGAGAAGATAGTGTTTGAGACATGGATTGAGCAGAACGCGCACGCTATCTCTATGCGTAATTTCCGTATCTACCTCAAACAAGGCGATGGCGAATTGCGACAGATAGGTCAATGCAAGAGCCAATGGGCGGTGCTCAGCCTGGAGAAACGCGAGATTGTCAATGTGTTCGACCGTGAGATTTTTACCTCGAATGTGGACGGCGAGGTTTTGGAGATGTCGCGCCCCGCACGGATTATGCCCGCAACAGAGCCGACGGGTATGGTGCCGCACATTGTGCAATACTCCGATGTGGACTACAATCGCCACTGCAACTCGTGCAAGTACTTGGAGAATATGCTCAATGCTTACCGCCCCGATTGGGCAGGCAAGTGCGTGAGACTGGACATCAACTACCAGCGCGAAGTAAAAATGGGCAAGCCTTTGGACACCTATTACCTCGTGCAACCCGACGGTGTACAGTATATTCAGAAAAACGAAGCGGGCGAGAATGCTTGCAGCGCAAAAATAACTATTTCAGACAACACTGACTGTTGAAAACTTTTCTAACTCGGAAAACTTTCGGCTTTCAGATAAAACGCAAGTAGCTTATAATGAGCCACTTACGTTTTTGTTTTGGACAACTTCTACACGATGTAGAAAACTTTTTTGTACCAAAAACTTGCACATATCGTGATTATGATGTACCTTTGCGCTGTTTTTCCTCCTTGCAAGAAAGGCGACGAAACAAAAACGGAAACAGAAAAACACTACATCACTATGGAACAACCTATTTATACACAAAAAGAAGCCGAAGAAGCCTCGAAAGAGTACTTCGGCGGCGATGAGTTGGCGGCTCGCGTATGGGCATCGAAGTACGCCTTGCGTGATAGTTTCGGCAACCTATTTGAGAAGACTCCCGATGACATGCACCACCGCTTAGCCGGCGAGATAGCACGCATTGAGAAGAAATATCCCAATGCGCTGTCGGAGCAAGAACTCTTTGGACTGATGCGCCATTTTCGCTATATCGTACCGCAAGGCAGCCCGATGACCGGTATCGGCAACGACTACCAAGTGGCATCGCTAAGCAACTGCTTTGTAATCGGGCAGGACGGGAACGCCGACAGTTACGGCGCAATCATACAGATAGATGAGGAGCAAGTGCAACTGATGAAACGCCGCGGGGGCGTAGGGCACGACTTGAGTCATATCCGCCCTGCGGGAAGCCCCGTAAAGAACTCGGCACTCACCTCTACCGGGTTGGTACCATTTATGGAACGCTATAGCAACTCCACTCGCGAGGTGGCACAAGGGGGACGACGCGGGGCACTGATGCTCAGCGTAAGTATCAAACACCCTGATAGCGAGGCGTTTATCGACGCAAAGATGGAGCAAGGAAAGGTAACGGGTGCGAATGTGAGCGTAAAGATCGACGATGAGTTTATGCGCGACGCTATCGAAGGCAAACCCTACACACAGCAATTCCCTATCTCAGGCGAGGCACAATACAAGAAAGAAATCGACGCACAAGCACTATGGAAGAAAATCATCCACAATGCGTGGAAGAGTGCCGAACCCGGGGTGCTGTTTTGGGATACGATTATTCGCGAGAGTGTACCCGATTGCTATGCCGATTTAGGTTATCGCACAGTGAGCACCAACCCATGCGGGGAGATTCCTCTTTGCCCATACGACAGTTGTCGCCTATTGGCTATCAACCTCTATTCGTATGTAAATCAACCGTTTACGCCGCAAGCAACATTCGATTTTGAGTTATTCCGCAAGCATGTAGCGATTGCGCAGCGTATGATGGACGACATCATCGACCTCGAGATGGAGAAAATCGATAAGATACTGGAGAAGATTGCCTCCGACCCCGAGAGCGACAGTATCAAGCGTACCGAGCGCGAACTATGGGAGAAAATCAAGACTAAGACCTCGCAAGGGCGTCGCACCGGTGTGGGTACGACAGCCGAGGGGGATATGCTGGCGGCGATGGGGCTATGCTACGGCACGCCGGAAGCCACGGCATTCTCGGTGGAAGTACACAAGACATTGGCTCTTGCCGCTTACCGCAGCAGTGTACAAATGGCAAAAGAGCGAGGGGCTTTCAGCGTGTACGATTGGCAACGCGAAGCCGAGAACCCATACATCCTGCGCCTAAAAGAGGCCGATCCCGAACTGTACGAGGAGATGAAGCAACACGGACGGCGCAACATTGCCTGCCTGACCATTGCTCCGACGGGAACGACCAGCATCATGACGCAGACCACTTCGGGCATAGAACCGGTGTTCCAACCGGTGTATAAGCGACGCCGCAAAGTGAATCCGAGCGACAAGAATGTACATGTGGACATAGTGGACGAAGTGGGCGACAGTTTTGAAGAGTATATGGTGTTCCACAATAAGTTTATTGTTTGGATGAATGCCAATGGCTACACCTACGATCCCACGCACCGATACACAGCCGATGAGGTAGATGAATTGGTAAAGAAATCACCCTACTACCACGCTACAGCCAACGATGTAGATTGGTTGCAGAAAGTACAGATGCAGGGTGCTATTCAAAAATGGGTGGACCACTCTATCTCCGTAACTATCAACCTGCCGAACGAGGTAAGCGAAGAGTTGGTCGGCAGGCTCTACGAGGAGGCTTGGCGGTGCGGATGCAAGGGGTGTACGGTCTATCGCGACGGTAGCCGAATGGGTGTACTGGAAGGCATCAAGAAAGACGACAAGAAAAAAGAGGACGAGAAAAAAGACGAGAAAAACTGCGTCTGTTTCGACCGCAAAGTGCGTGTGCGCCCTGCCGAACTGGAGTGCGATGTAGTGCGATTCCAAAACAACAAAGATAAGTGGATTGCCTTCGTGGGACTAAAAGACGGTATGCCTTATGAAATCTTTACCGGTTTGGCAGATGATGAGGAGGGAATCCTGCTGCCAAAATCGGTTACCAAAGGCAAGATTATCCGCGTGGTACAAGAGGATGGCACCAAGCGTTATGACTTCCAGTTTGTCAACTCACGCGGTTTCAAGACTACGATGGAGGGATTGAGTTACAAGTTCGACAAAGAGTTTTGGAACTATGCCAAACTAATCTCCGGAGTGCTGCGCTACGGTATGCCTATCGACCAAGTGATAAAGATGATCAGCGGATTGCAGATGGATTCGGAGAGCATCAACTCGTGGAAAGTAGGCGTAGAGCGTGCGTTGAAGAAATATATCCAAGATGGTACGGTAGTGCAAGGTCAAGTATGTCCCAACTGTGGGCAACCGCTGGTGTTTGAAGAGGGCTGCATGCACTGCCGCGAATGTGGCTACAGCAAATGCGGCGGATAATAGCAAGATAGTTGCGCGTCTAAATAAGAGATCTAAAATACTTATTCTATACACACCAATCCCCGAGTACTTTTTTATTCGGGGATTGGTGTATGTTTTCATATATTTTTCGACAATTTGCAAAGAAAGTAGGTTATGTCTAAACAAAAAAGTCTGCCGGACGGGTGTCGGGCAGACTTTTTTGGATATTGTTGCATATTTTCGGGTTGACCGAATTCTATACGAGTTCTATTTCTGTATGCTTTCTATTAGTGGCGGCGATCAAGGCGAGCGCCATCGGCCTCAGGGTCGCGGCGCGGACGCTGGTCGGGACGAGGTCCACGACGCTCAGGGCGCGGTCCGCGATCACTACGGGGTGCACGAGCAGGACGCTCCAACTCTACATAGCCTTCGGGTTTCTCCTTCAATGCTTTAGCACTCAAACGGAACTTGCCCGTCTTCTCATCCACTTCGAGCAACTTAATCATAATCTTGTCGCCCTCTTGGATACCGGTCTCTTCCATAGTGTCGTAGCGTTTCCAATCGATCTCAGAGATGTGGAGCAAGCCTTCTTTACCCGGCATAAACTCTACGAAGCAGCCATAAGGCATAATCGACTTAACGGTAGCCTCATAGACCTCACCCACTTCGGGGAGAGCCACGATGGCTTTTATCTTAGCCACAGCAGCGTCCATAGCCTCTTTGTTGTTGGAAGCCACTTCCACTTTGCCGCCCTCTTCGATCTCATCGATAGAAACAACGGCACCCGTCTCAGCCTGGATACCTTGGATAATCTTACCGCCCGGGCCAATGACAGCACCAATCATATCTTTCGGAATCAAGAAACTAACGATACGTGGAGCCTGCGGTTTGAGGTCAGTGCGCGGAGCCGGCATCGTCTCGAGAATCTTATCGAGGATGTACATACGCGCCTGGTGTGCTTGTGCCAAAGCGTTCTCCAGCACCTCATAACTCAGTCCGTCCACCTTGATATCCATTTGGCAAGCGGTCAAGCCATCGCGTGTACCCGTGGTCTTAAAGTCCATATCACCGAGGTGGTCCTCATCACCGAGGATGTCGCTCAGAATCTTATAGTTGAGTTTGCCGTCCACCAACTCGGAAATCATACCCATAGCGATACCGCTGACAGGCTTCTTGATAGGTACACCGGCATCCATAAGAGCCAAAGTACCGGCGCAGACAGTAGCCATAGACGAAGAACCATTGGACTCCAAGATGTCGCTCACTACGCGAACGCAGTAGGGGAAATCAGCAGGAATCATATTCTTCAATGCGCGGCAAGCCAAGTTGCCATGCCCAATCTCACGGCGACCTACGCCACGCTGAGCCTTAGCCTCGCCTGTAGCGAAAGGCGGAAAGTTGTAGTGGAGCAAGAAACGGTCGGTACCCTGAATGAGTGCCTCGTCCACCATCTTCTCATCGCGGCTGGTACCGAGGGTAACGGTAGCCAATGCCTGGGTCTCACCACGGGTGAAGATACTCGAACCGTGAGGGCCTGGCAGCGGAGCCACCTCGCACCAGATAGGACGGATGTCGGTTGTCTTACGACCATCGAGGCGTTTGCCCTCATCGAGGACGGCGCGACGCATAGCCTCTTTCTCTACATCGTGATAGTAGCGATCGACCATAGCAGCCACCTCATCGAGGTCGATACCGAGAGCCTCGGCACGCTGAGCCATATAGTCGGCTTTGTCAGTCTTGAAATCAGCACAGATCTGCGAGAACATATCCTCACGGTGGTGCTTGTCGGTGTCAGCCGAAGTAGCCTGTGCATAAGCACGAGCGTAACTATAATCGTGAACGGCTTGTTTGAGTTCGTCGTCGTTGACCTCGTGGCAGTATTCGCGCTTGGTCTCTTTGCCGTAGGCTTTCATCATCTCGTTGATAGCCAAGCACTGGGGTTTGATAGCCTCATGAGCAGCACGGATAGCCTCCAACATAACGGATTCGGGCATTTCCTTCATCTCACCCTCGACCATCATGATGTTGTCGTAGGTAGCAGCGACCATCAACTCGAGGTCAGCCTCTTCGCATTGCTCGAAAGTCGGGTTGATGACCATCTCGCCATTGACACGCGCCACGCGCACCTCGGAAACGGGGCCCTCGAAAGGAATGTCGGAGCAAGCGAGTGCAGCACCCGCAGCCAAACCTGCCACCGACTCAGGCATATCGATGCCATCAGCCGAATACATTGTAACATTAACGAAAGTCTCTGCGTGATAGTTAGCAGGGAACAATGGGCGCAATGCACGGTCAATAAGGCGAGCGATGAGGATTTCATAATCCGACGCCTTGCCTTCACGACGGGTAAAACCACCCGGGAAACGACCTGCACTGGCAAATTTCTCTTTGTACTCCACGGTAAGCGGCATAAAATCCGTACCGGGTACTGCGTCCTTAGCGGAGCAAACTGTGGCAAGCACCATAGTGTTGCCGATAGTCGCCATCACTGCGCCGTCTGCCTGTTTGGCAAGTTTGCCGGTCTCCAGTGTAATCACACGACCATCAGGGAGAGCAATCTCCTTCTTAACGATATTCATGTAGTTTGTAGTTGTTAAAAGGTGCCGTTTGCACCTCGTTGTATGTATTGTGAGACACCGTTTGTGCCTCGTTGATTGTTTTGACCACTCAAAGTCGCTACAAAGGTACGACTTTTTTGCGAGATACACAACTAATTTGTTATTTTTATGCAAATATAGATTTAGGAAGAGAACTTTGTACCTATCGAATTACGAGCAACATTGTGTAATCAGGGGGGGGACAAAGCAAGTTTTTCGCATTTTTTAGAAAGGCATAAGTATAGCATTTAGCGGATTAATAATACATTTTGCTTGCGTTTTGCTGTTTATAGTAACATTCTGACAATGTTAAAAAAGTTATTAGAACCGCATTAGGTCTCGACAAGGTTTCGACGAAGTCGGCTCAAAGACAAAATGACAAAATGATAGTTGAAGTTTTGAAAGCAATTATGAATAGGAACAAAAGAAAAAGAGGGAAACCTGCTGCTTGCAAGACACCCTCTATAGGAGAAATTAACAACAGAGCATTTAGAACACACAGCGTCGGAACTGCTCAACATGTTGCTCTCATATAATCTGACGACAATTTGAGAATTAGCCGAGACGAGATATTTTCTTGATTTCCTCTTCGTTGAGGAGTTTTATTTTGCGGCCATCAACACTGATAAGCCCCTCTTGTGCGAACTGGCTGAGCGTACGAATGGCATTGCTGGTGGTCATATTGCTCATATTGGCCAAATCCTCGCGACTCATATACATAGAGAGTGTGCAGCCGTCTTCATCGAACCCATAGTTGTTTTTGAGGGTAAGCAACGATTCTGCCAAACGACCTCGGATATGCTTTTGGGTAAGGTTGATAGTCTGCAATTCCGCTACAGCCAAATCGCGTGCCATAGCCACCATCACTTGGTAGCAGAACTCGCTATTCTGACGGAGCAAGGTAAGGAACACATTTGCGGGGACGCGATAGGTGGTACACGGCTCGAACGCACTGGCACAAGAAGTAAACCTATCCTCACCAATGACTGCACGATAGCCGAACATATCGTAAGGCTTGAGCAAGCGGATGATTTGCGCCCGCTGACCAATACCCTCCTTATATATACGCACGCGCCCGCTAATGAGCATCCACATATCGGTTGCGCGGTCGCCTTCACTATGGATCAGTTCGTTTTTCTTGTACGAAACCACCTCAACCTGCTCACTGCCCCATGCTTTTTCGTCGTCGGTAAGAATGTCCCAAATGGGGTTAAGTTCCCACATCTGTGCATAGTTTTCTTCTTTCTTCTTCATTAGTTTGTGTCCGAATGTATCCTCTAAAAAAGTTTCGATTGCAAAGGTAGCATATTTTGTCGGATTATGCAAATGTTTTTTCGTTTTGCATGCAAAATATATGTTTTTCAGCATAAAATCTTGCATATTTCGTGAAAAAGCCGTACCTTTGCGTATTTAAGTGAGAGGAGTGGCAAAAAAGCAAGAGGCGGATCTGAATGGAGAGGAAAAAGCACAGAAACCAAGGGGCGAACACTCAACCAAAAACAAAAGAATTACTAACCCAAAATACATTATTATCGTGAAAGTGAATTACCTGAAACAGAGACACATAGGTCTCAGTGCGCAAGACGAGCAAACGATGCTCAAAGTGATAGGTGCCGAATCGGTGGATCAACTGATTTCGGAGACTATGCCTGAGGATATTCTTCTCAAGGAACCTATCGTGTTATCGGATCCTCTGAGCGAGCAGGAGATGCTGGACTTGCTGTCTTCGATGGCAGAGGAGAATTTGCCGTACCGCAGTTACATCGGTCGCGGTTGGTATGGTACGATTACGCCATCGGTGATTCGCCGTAATGTATTGGAGAACCCCGTGTGGTACACCTCGTACACCCCCTATCAAGCCGAGGTGAGCCAAGGGCGTTTGGAAGCATTGTTCAATTTCCAAACAATGATTGCCGACCTGACGGGGCTACCGCTTGCCAACTGCTCATTGCTCGACGAGGCTACCTCTGCTGCCGAAGCAGTAACGATGATGCGCAACTTGCGTTCACGCGAACAGGTAAAGAACGGGGTAAGCAAAGTGTTTGTGGATGAGAAAATCTTTGCCAACACGCTGAGCGTGATGCAGACCCGCGCTGCGGGACAAGGGATAGAACTGGTGGTAGGCAAATATGCGGACTTTGAGCCGAGCGCAGAGTACTTCGGTGCCATCGCACAGTTGCCCAACGCAGACGGTGCGATAGAAGACTATGCCGATTGGATAGCCGACTGCCACGCAGCGGGAATGAAAGTGGCGATAGTAGCCGACCTCATGGCAATGGCTCTGCTTCGTCCGCTGGATGCAGACATCGTGTGCGGAACGGCACAGCGTTTCGGTCTGCCGATGGGCTTTGGCGGACCTACAGCCGGCTATATGGCTACACGCGAAGAGTATAAGCGCGACCTCCCCGGGCGTATCATCGGTCTGAGCAAAGACACACACGACCGGCCCGCTTACCGCTTGGCTTTGCAGACACGAGAGCAACATATCAAACGCGAAAAAGCCACCTCAAACATCTGCACCGCCGAGGCACTATGTGCTATGATGGCAGGTTTCTACGCCGTCTATCACGGTGCGGAAGGTATCCGCGAGATTGCTGAGGGTATCCACTCGAAAGCCACCTATCTCAACGAGATGCTACAGGCCTACGGATACCAACAAGAGAACACTGAATTCTTTGATACTCTGAAGATTACGGGTTGCGAGAAAGCCGATTGGCAACAGGCTCTCAGAGAGAAAGCGGAGGAGATGGGTATCAACCTCTACTACGATGAAGCCGGTTGGGTAGGCATATCGATAGATGAGACCGTAACGGTGGACGATATGAATGACCTGATTGAGGTCTTTGCTGAGGCAAGCGACAACATGGCGCAATACGAGGACGACGAGAGCGCATTTGAGGGATTGTGGTCGATTGATGAGAGCCGTGTGCGCGAAGTGGATTATATGCAAGCCGAGGTGTTCCAACGCTACCACACCGAAACGGAGATGATGCGATACATCAAACGCCTTGACCGCAAAGACATCAGTCTGACCCACTCGATGATTCCGCTCGGTTCGTGTACTATGAAACTGAACCCCGCCACGGCAATGACACCCATCACATGGCCCGGCTTTACGGCTGTTCACCCGCTCGCACCGGAGAACCAAGTAAACGGATTCAAACAGATGCTCAACGACTTGGAGGAGCAATTATGCGCCATCACGGGTTTTGCAGCCTGCAATCTGCAACCCACTTCGGGTGCTGCGGGCGAGTACACGGGCTTAATCACTATCCGCGACTACCTGCACAGAATAGGGCAATCGCAGCGCAAAGTGCTGCTCATCCCTGCTTCTGCACACGGCACTAACCCCGCCTCGTGCGTACAAGCCGGTTTTGTACCCGTAGTGGTAAAATGCGATGAGCAAGGCAATACCGACTTGGCTGACTGGCGCGAGAAAGCAGAGCAGAACAAAGAGGTGTTGGCAGGCTGTATGATCACCTACCCTTCTACACACGGTATCTTCGAGATGGCTATCCGCGAGATGTGCCAAATAGTTCACGACAACGGCGGACAGGTGTATATGGACGGCGCAAATATGAATGCGCAGATTGGCTATACCAATCCTGCCTATATCGGCGCAGATGTATGCCACCTGAACCTGCATAAGTCGTTTGCCAGCCCCCACGGAGGCGGAGGTCCCGGTGTAGGTGCTATCTGCTGTGCGGAGCACCTGCGTGCCTCGATGCCCACTGCGGACCACAACCGCGTCTCGTCGGCACTCTACGGCAATGCGAATATGGCGCTCATCAGTTATGGTTACATCACGATGATGGGTACCGAAGGACTGCGCGAAGCCACGGCAGCAGCGATACTGAGTGCCAACTATATGGCTGCCAAGTTAGGCGATGCCTATGGAGTGGTATATAAAGGTACGCGCGGGCGCGTGGGACATGAGTTGATTTTAGACTGTCGCCAATTCCACGCCATAGGTATCACCGAATCGGACATAGCCAAACGCTTGATGGATTTCGGCTATCACGCCCCCACCCTCTCGTTCCCCGTGCACGGCACACTGATGATCGAGCCGACCGAATCGGAATCGCTCCAAGAGATCGACCGTTTTATCGATGCACTGCTCACTATCCGTGAGGAGATACGCGAGATAGAGCGCGGCGAGGCTGACGCAAAAGATAATGTATTGGTAAATGCGCCCCACCCTGAATACGAAGCAGTAGCAGACGAATGGACACACCCCTATTCGCGCAGCAAAGCCATCTATCCCACCCAGTGGGTAGCCGAGAACAAGTTCTGGATTCCCGTAGGGCGTGTGGACAATGGTTTCGGCGATCGTAACCTGGTGGCGAAGTATTGATCGAGACCGCTGCGCTGAAAGACAAAGGACAATAGACCGCTACGCTAAAGGACAAAAGCCTGTACGCACAACATTGTAAATTGGTAATTATTAATTGATAAATGAAGCCGAGTGAGCAACTCAAAGAGCACCTGCAACACTATCAGCGAATGAAACCGCTGATTGCTATCAAAGAGTATTTTATGATAGCCGTTTGTACGATTCCGTATGCGTTATCTGTCAATCAGATACTAGTTCCGCATACGGTGGTGGGTGGTGGTCTGACGGGTCTTTGCGAGATCATCTATTTCGCAACAGGTACAGCCGTACCTATTTGGTTGAGTACTTTGGTTATCAACTTAGCATTGTTGATAGCCGCGGCTTTCACTATCGGTTGGCGCTATTGCATTCGCACCGTGTATGGTGTTTTTTGGCTGTCCGTTTGGCTCAAACTGGTGCCGATTGCCTCCGAACCTATCGTGTCGGATCCTTTTATGGGTGTCGTTTTAGGCGGATTGTGTGTTGGTTCGTTTCTCGGGATTGTATTCCTAAACAATGGTTCTACGGGTGGCACAGACATCATTGCAATGATTGTCAATAAGTACCACCATCTGCCTATGGGGCGGGTGCTGATGACTTGCGACATCTGCATCATCATCTGCGCCTATTTCTTACCCGAGATACACCAATCGGACAACGGCATCGAGAAGATTCTCTTCGGTTTGTGCTACACTTTTATGTCCTCCACGGCGGTCGATTGGGTGATGAACCGAATGCGCCAATCGGTACAGTTCTTCATCATCTCGAAGAAATACAACGAGATAGCCGAGGCGATTATGACGCAGGTACCACGCGGTGTAACCCTGCTCGAGGCGCAAGGCGGCTACTCCAAAGAGCCGACCAAGGTCATCACTTGTATCGCTCGCCAACACGAATCGGCAAAGATTTTCCGCCTCGTGCGTTCTATCGACCCCGATGCTTTTGTGAGCCAAAGCAAGGTGCGCGGTGTATTCGGACAAGGTTTCGACTCGATTAAAGACAAGGCTTAGCAGTCGGCAAACTATCAATAATGACGAGGCAGGGAATGGCAAAAGACAACCATTCCCTGCTATTTTTTTATCAAAACAAACATTTAGACAAACGAATATACAATAAAAATATGTTCTACAACATAGTTCAAAAAGAATTTTGACATATTCATTTAGAAAAAGGGCGTACCTATTGTACAATCCGAAAAAAAGCAGTATTTTTGCAGAACCTTTAGGGCACAAATATGCGAATTTAGGAGCATTTTCTCCTTCGTAAATCTTTACTCAAACGCCCTAAACCAACCACATTCATTTAAGTTTATGAAAAACAAACATCTTATTCGTACAGGCTGGGACAAACTACTACAAGGGGGAATTCGGCTCTGTATGTTGTCGGCTGTTGCCTTCACCGTAACAGCCTGCTATGGTCTGCCGCCGGAGGACCGTTATTGGAACTACCTCGACCAACCCGAGCAGGACAGTATTCAGCAGAACCAACAACGCCAAGAATTAGAACAGCGCATGGCAGATATTGCCGAGCAGATTGAGGCGGACGAAACGGATGAGACTGCAAACTAAAGCATACACATATAATATAATCAACAAATGGAAAACAAGAAAAGAGTCTATACCTTCGGAAACGGAAAAGCCGAGGGTAATGCACAGATGCGCGAGCAACTGGGTGGCAAAGGTGCCAACTGCGCCGAGATGAACCTTGTGGGTGTACCCGTTCCTCCGGGATTCACCATCACTACCGATGTCTGCAACGAGTACTATCAGGTAGGTCAAGAGAAAATCGTAGAACTCCTCAACGATGAAGTAACGGCTGCCGTTAAGCACATCGAGAGCCTGATGAACTGCAAGTTCGGCGACCCGAAGAACCCGCTTTTGGTCAGCGTTCGTTCGGGTGCACGCGCCTCGATGCCGGGTATGATGGATACTATCCTCAACCTCGGTTTGAACGACACCGTGGCAGAAGGTATGGTTGAGAAAACCAACAACCCACACTTCGTTTACGATAGTTACCGCCGTTTCGTACAGATGTACGGCGATGTGGTGCTCGGTATGAAGCCCGTCAACAAAGAGGACATCGATCCCTTTGAGGCTATCATCGAGGAGGTGAAGTCGATACGTGGTATCAAGTTGGATAAGGACCTCAATGTAGATGAACTCAAACTGCTCGTGGCTCGCTTCAAGACCGCTATCAAAGAGCAGACCGGCAAGGACTTCCCCAACGACCCGATCGAGCAGTTGTGGGGTGCTATCTGCGCCGTATTCCGCAGTTGGATGAACGAGCGCGCCATACTCTATCGTAAGATGGAAGGCATACCCGACGAATGGGGTACCGCAGTCAGCGTGATGGCAATGGTATTCGGCAACATGGGCGACACCTCCGCAACCGGTGTTTGTTTCAGTCGTGATGCTGCCACAGGCGAAAACATCTTCAATGGTGAGTACCTCGTTAACGCACAGGGCGAGGATGTGGTAGCCGGTATCCGCACACCGCAACAGATCACCCTCGAGGGGAGCCGCCGTTGGGCTAAGTTGCAGGGTATCAGCGAGGAAGAGCGTGCAAGCAAGTATCCGAGCATGGAAGAGGCTATGCCCGCGCTCTACCAAGAACTGAATACTATCCAGCAGAAACTCGAAGACCACTACAAAGATATGCAGGATATGGAGTTCACCGTTCAAGAGGGCAAACTCTGGTTCTTGCAAACTCGTAACGGCAAGCGCACGGGTACGGCTATGGTGAAGATCGCCATGGACTTGATGCGCGAGGGCGTTATCGATGAGAAGACAGCCGTGATGCGCTGCGAACCGCAGAAACTCGACGAATTGCTCCACCCTGTCTTCGACAAAGAGGCACTCAAGAAAGCCAAAGTCATCACCCAAGGTCTGCCCGCCAGCCCGGGTGCTGCCTGCGGTCAGATTGTCTTCCACGCCGATGACGCACAAGAGTGGCACAAAGACGGACACAAAGTAGTGATGGTGCGTATCGAAACCAGCCCCGAGGACCTCGCAGGTATGTCTGCGGCCGAGGGTATCCTCACCGCTCGTGGCGGTATGACCAGCCACGCGGCAGTTGTCGCCCGCGGCATGGGCAAGTGCTGCGTCTCCGGCTGCGGCGAGATAAAGATGGACGAGGAGAACAAGAAGTTCGAGCTGTCCGGCAAGACTTACCGCGAGGGTGACTGGATCTCCCTGAACGGCTCCACCGGCAACA
>UQNE01000022.1 GCA_900542355.1 uncultured Bacteroidales bacterium
TTTTGCCTATCATTTTTGCACAGCAATGCTCAATGCTACTTGACTTACAAAAAAGGCTGCCTAACATACTTGTTAGACAGCCTCTCAATTTGAAGAGGAACTGTCCACTCCAAAGCCAATCATTCACAAGTTACTCAAATATACTAGGCTAATGGACGGGGCTGTTCTCAATATCGGAGTTGCGCCTGCTGCCCTTGTTCTCTGCAGCGAGAATGTGTCAGACTTAGTGCCTTTGAGTCTGTTTGAGAAACCAAATCACCAACTCATACCTGTTACTTCGTACTTTAGTGGAATAATTGAATCAGTTGGGTTTGTAAAAATAGACATCCTTGGTCTTATTGTATTGTCATGTATCCGGAATTGGTTGTTATTAATGAATAACACATACGGCATTGATCATAAACTTGCCGACGTGCCAATTCCAAAGGATGACCCTGACACATTCTTTATTTTCCAAAATGGGGATACTGACGATATCTTTCAATTTGGATCGGCAGGGATGAAGCGTTACCTCATGGATCTTAACCCCAATGAGTTTTCTGAACTCGTTGCTTTGAATGCCATGTATCGCCCTGGTCCGATGTGTTTTATTCCATCCTACATCCGACGCAAGCATGGTGAAGAACCAATCACTTACGAATTGCCTTGTATGGAGAAATACCTCAAGGAGTCCTTTGGTCTAACGATTTATCAAGAACAGATTATGCAACTTGCACAAGAGATTGCTAACTTTACGCCCTTTGAAAGCGATGAACTGCGCAGGGCTCTTTGCGCAAATCGTGTCTCTGAACTGCAATTTACTCTGCATGATAAGTTTATAGAGGGAGGACGCAAAAACGGCTATGATGAAGTCGCGATAGAGAATATTTGGCAGCATTGGACTAAATATGGCATGTACACTTTTAACAAGTCTCATGCTGTGTCTTACACATGGCTCGCTTTCCAAACCGCCTATATTAAGTCTCACTTCCCAGACTTATTTAAGATTGCTTTTAAGCAAATTTGTTGATGATATAGGTGGTTATTTTTTTGTTTTACATAGGTTTGGACCGCTGGCTCATGACGAGTCGGCGGTTTTTCTTTGTCATCTACCTACGGTCTACCTCTTTCTGAAGCCGTTTGTTCGCCCTGACTACACAGTTGCGCCCTGATATGCATGAAGAACCCCGGAGGCATGATTCGCTTCCGGGGCTTTTCGTAATATTATTGAGCGTGTGAGTGAGCGTGCGTGCGTGCGCAAATTTGCCCCCGTTTGGCTACTGTACTATCCATCAGTGGCATAAATCATTGTAAAATCCTAATTTATCATTTGAAAATTTGCATTTTGCGAAAAAAGCAGTACCTTTGCAGGCGGTTTCGATTATTAGGAATGAAACGGATGACGATATATCTTAGAATGATACTTTTGGTAGGACTATTTACCTGTCAGATGTCTAATCCTATGATAGCATCGTCCACATCAAAACCTCATACAAGTGCTGTAGCCTTGGTGGGCGGCGGGAGCAATCCGCAACCCGGAGAAATCAGTTTGGCACACAACGGCGTGCTTTTCTTAGACGAGTTGCCCGAATACAAACGCACGGCCTTGGAGGTGATGCGACAGCCATTGGAAGACCGCAAGATTACGATTGCCCGCAGCAAGATGTCGATTGAGTATCCTGCCTCGTTTATGCTTGTGGCAGCGATGAACCCATGTCCGTGCGGACACTATGGGGAGAATAACCCTGCACATCCATGCACTTGTACCCCGGCACAAGTACACAGATACTTGAGTCGTGTATCGGGACCGCTATTGGACCGTATTGATATTCAGTGTGAGATTCAATCCGTACCATACGACCAACTTCGCACTATGCAGCCGGGAGAATCGTCGGCTGCGATTAGAGAACGCGTAGTGGCTGCAAGGCGTATTCAGCAAGAGCGTTTCGCTGGAACAAGCGTTCACTGCAATGCGCAGATGACGCCTCAAATGCTTCGCCACTACTGCCCGATAGACACCGAAGGAGATAACCTGCTGTCGTACTCGATGAACCGCCTCGGGTTGTCTGCCCGGGCATACGACCGAATACTGAAAGTGGCTCGCACGGTAGCCGACCTGAGCGGTGAGGAAAACATATCCGCTCGACACCTGCTCGAAGCCATCGGCTATCGCTCACTCGACCGCTCTACATGGGCAGGGTAAGAGGACAATTAAGAATGAAGAATGCATAATTAAGAATGAAGAATTAGTTGTGTTGCATACAATACTTTCGATATTTTCTGTATTGCTCAATGTTTATTTTGTGAGTTTTACTGACAAAGCAGGTTGCGCGCCGATACCATTGTCTGCGCGTGCGGAAGAGCAACGAGTGCATTGGAACATCGATACAGACTCGCTCGACTATGCGGTGTCTGCATTGTATTTGGACAGCATTGAGCAATTAGGTGGTAAGATACACCACACCAGTCGTTGGTTTAACGGTGCTACCGTAGAGATGGACGAGCCGACGGCTCAACGAGTAGCCGCTTGCAGATTTGTACGGGAAGTAGAAATGACCCGCAACAATCAGAAAGCGAACCCCGGTCTTTTGGCACGCAAACAGCCCCAAATCGAAAAAAACATAGACTACGGAAAGGCACAGCAACAGATTGATTTATACAATCTCAGCCCTCTTCACGCCGCGGGATTTGAGGGGCAAGGCATTCTGCTGACTGTATGCGATGGCGGTTTTTACAAAGCCGACCAAGCCACCTTCTTAGATACCGAACACCTGCTCGGGCACTTCGACTTGACCGACGATGCAGACGATTTCTTCGGAAAGACGGGCGCACACGGCATAGAGTGTCTGAGCGTGATTGCCGGAAAGACTGCTGATTTCTACGGAAGTGCCATACAATCAGACTACTACCTAATGCGTTCAGAAGAGTATGAGACCGAAAGTCCGAAAGAGATGGACAACTTAGTGGTTGCCTTAGAGAAAGCGGACAGTTTGGGTGTAAACATTTTCTCTGTTTCGTTGGGGTACTACGATTTTGACAACAGAGATTGGAACATGTCGTACGCAGATATGACGGGCCAAATAACTCGCTGCTCTCGCGCTGCCACGATTGCCGCTCGCAAAGGAATGCTGGTCTGCGTAGCGGCAGGCAACGAGGGCAATAAGCCCTGGTACTACATCGATGCCCCCGCCGATGCAGACAGCATATTAGCAGTGGGAGCCGTTGATACAGAGGGAGTTATCACTAATTTCTCTTCTCGCGGTCCGAGCCAAGACGGGCGTGTAAAACCGGATGTTTGTGCAGTAGGCGGAGGCACTTGTTTGCTCCACCCCGATGAAGCAGCCCCCTTCTACGGCAATGGTACCAGTTTCGCATGCCCGCTGATTGCAGGACTTGCCGCCTCGCTATGGTCGGCACTGCCTGATGAGAATGCGATACAGATACGAGAGCGGATAATCCGCTCCGCCAACCGATATACGACACCGAATGATGAGTACGGCTATGGTGTTCCCAACGCATGGACAGCCTATACCGGCACTGATGGTCTATCAAGTATTTACGGAACGCAAAAGACAACTAAGATATTGATAAACAACGAGTTGCGGATTATAGTCGGCAATCGGGTATATGATATATTCGGCAGGATGGTGAATGAAAGATGAGGGACGAAGGACAAAGGAGCAAGGACAAAAGAGCAAGGACGAAGGACCGCTTGCGCTAATGGACAATGGACAAAGGACGATGGACACAAAAAAGGGTAAGCTGACTACATCGCACCGCTACAACCTCCTACCCTTGCTTCGGTCAAGACCTGGGGGAATTCAGAGGGAGCTGGTCGTATAGGACTTACCCAATAGAATTCAACATCAACGCACTATGGCGGTATGTTTGGACTGCAAAGGTACTGCTTTTTTTTGAAACAGGCAAATTATTTGCCACAAAAGCGATAAAAAACAACAATTTTCGTGCTAACGGACTTTATCATATCACGCATAAAAGCCGAACTCCCCTTTGAACCCAATGAGGAGAAGGCGGAATTGTTCAAAGTATTGGGGCAGTTTCTGATTTCGACAGACGCACAAAAAGCGTTTATCTTGCGCGGTTATGCCGGCACGGGAAAGACGAGTGTGGTGAGTGCGATAGTGAAAGCACTCGGCAAACTGAAACAACCCTGCGTGCTACTTGCCCCGACGGGGCGTGCAGCGAAGGTGATAGCCAAGTATTCGGCACACGCTGCTTACACCATTCACAAATATATCTATCGGCAAAAACAGTTGGGGGCAGACAGTTTCACTTTGGCTGCTAATATGCACAAGCACACCTTATTTATTGTAGATGAGGCGTCTATGATTTCGTCATCCCGGCAGACCCCGCTGAGCCAAACGAACAGTCCCGCTTTTGGTACGGGCAGCCTGCTTGATGACCTGGTTCGCTATGTATATTCGGGCGAAGGGTGCAGCCTGCTCATATTGGGCGATGATGCCCAGTTGCCCCCTGTCGGTTCTACCCAAAGTCCGGCATTAGACTGCGACTATATGCGCGGTTATGGTCTGAATATCAGCAGTTTTAGTCTGACGCAAGTGGCACGGCAAGCCTTGGATTCGGGTATTCTGAGCAATGCCACACGGCTAAGGGAATTGCTTGGCGACCTAACGCACAGTACGCTCAACGATTTACAACCTGTTGTTGCCCAAGATGTGATTCGATTGGAGGGGAGTGCTGTAGTGGACTCATTAGAAAGGAGTTACGCGGAAGTGGGAGAAGAGGAAACGCTGATTATCACACGCAGCAACAAACGAACGAACCTATACAATCAGGGTGTTCGTGCGCGGATTCTTTGGAAAGAGGATGCCATCTCGTCGGGGGACAGACTGATGGTAAGCAAGAACAACTATTTTTGGACACAAAACTACGATAATCTGCCTTTTCTTGCCAATGGAGACATATTGGAAGTGGTGCGCTTACGCAATCAACGCGAGATATACGGCTTTCAGTTTGCGGATGCAAGTCTGCGCTCGGTGGACTACGATTGGGAGATAGATACGATACTATGGTTGGATACGCTCAGCACCGAGAGTCCTGAACAAAATCAACAACTGCAACAAACCTTATTCAGCCGCATAGCGGAGGATTACCCCGAGATACACAACCGCAGGGAACTTGTGAAAAAAGTCTATGAATCGGAGTACTACAATGCGTTGCAAGTGCGTTTTGCCTACGCTGTAACCTGCCACAAGGCACAGGGCGGCCAATGGAAATATATCTATATCGATGCAGGCAATATCGGGCAAGACGAGGAACGAATGAGCAATCTGCAAGAGCGAAAAGAGTATATTCGCTGGCTATACACCGCTATCACTCGTGCTACAGAAAAGATTTATCTGATTGGATAAGTGCGAAGCATCTGAGTGGGAGTTGTTGGAAATTGCGAGGCTATCGGGTCAACCTATTTTAGGACACCACACTATTGCATATCGATTAGCGCATAACGCATAACCATGCTAATTTACATAAAAGGAATATGTTGTATTTTTCCTTTTCGGAATAGGGTAAGAACAGGGTTAGGTCTTGGTAAGGTCTCGACAAAGTCTCGACAAGAAAAATTAAACATTCTGATGTTTTTACGACCACATCAGCCTCAGAGTTATTAAGAGAATTTACAAAAATCCGAAAAGAGAAGTTACTAAAATCCGAGAGAGAAGTTATTAGATTCCGGAAAGAATTTTATTAAATTCCGAGAGAGAAATTATTAAAATCCGAAAGAAAATCCCACCATTGCGGTGAAGTTTTTGCCTTGATAGTAGGCGGGGCAGAATTTAGAAAGATAGTATTGCGCCGTGCAGTTTGCTCCCGCATCTTCGCTACCGATAGATTGCTCAAGATTATCGTATCCGCGGGCATTGTTATAGGTGAGATTGATACGGAGGTACATATTGGGGTGCACCTCGTAAATACCGTCTAATGCCACCTCATCGTTCTGATAAATGGCTTTAGCAAAGGGCTTTTGAGCAATGGTCTGACTAATACCGCCCTCGGCTCCCCCACCCCGCAGATAAGCATAAGAATTGTACTTTGTATCGTTGGTATAACTGAGTTTGAGACGCATTCCACGGATAGGACGGTATGCTAATTCCACATAGATTGATTGCGCATTATCGCCCATATAATGCCCTATATTGTAGCCAGTGCTTGCCCAAGTAAGCACATCGATGGAATGGGTATAACATGCTATGTATGAGCGCATAAACTCCCCACGGAGACTCAGCCCTTTGAGCGGCCACCCCGACCAGTTGAAGCCCACAAGATAGGAAACGGGATTGTTCTCGGGGTTGGATTTCTTAAGTCGAGACAGTTTGAACTCGTCGAGATAGAAAGAGCCATAGAGTTGGATATGATTCCACGGGCGCACCGACAACGATGCAAACGCCTGTGAGTTTTGGTTCTCGACTTTCAGCCCTTTGGTGAGCAGATGGTCAAGCGACTTGTAGAATGCGATTGGTATGAAATAAGCGGCTTGAACATTGCGCTCGGCATAGACAATGGAGTTACCGAACGAAAAGGAGATATACTTAACGGGAGTAAAAGTAAACATATTCGCCGCCATAAACTTGTTGGCGGGACGATAGTGTTTGTAAGTACCACCGGTAGTGGTATTCTCGACATAGTAGTTGGTCGAATCGACAACATTCGACACCAGCCACGCATGGAAATAGTCGAATTGAAACCAACGGCAAGGCGTGAGTTGCAAGGAGAGCATCGGCACGGCGGGATTGCGCCCCGAAAGGATGTTGGAGCAATGGTAGGCATCGCCCCAACGGATGTTTTCGCGCTGCAAAGCAATGCTTCCCCACCAAGCATACAGCGATATTCCTCCTTTAGAATCGGAGAAATCGCCACCATAGTTCGCCTCTTTGTACTCCACGCCGGACAGGTTGTTGAGAAAGCCGGGTTTGGTCAGTTTAGCCCCATCTATCTTGGCATACTCATTGGTAAAATACTTGCTGCTCAAAGCAGCCGTACCATTGTACGACACATCGCGCAGAGAGCCCCAAATACTGACATGGTGAGCAATATCCATCCGCAGTTCTGCGCCCCACCAACGCTTGATAATCAGTCCTTTACGAGAACCATACAAATCCATACCGAGTATGGGTTCGATAGACATCTTGAATAGTTTGTTGGGGGTAAGATAAGAGAATTGCGGGTTTGCTAAAGAGAGGTTGAAAGTGCGTTTGTCGGTATATTGCACAAAATTGTCTGCAATAGTATCTCGCTCTAAGGCAAAGACATTTTGGTAGAAGAGCAGGCTTTTGCGTTGGCGTTTATCTAACAGACTATCAGACAGTTGTGCCTCTTGTAGCATCTGCGCCACCTGCAAACGAGTGTATGGACGGACGGAAGTCTGATGCGAGATGACACCGTCGGTGATGAGTTCGTCGATAAAATCGTACACCTCGGTATATTGCATAGACACCGGAATCGCCTGCGCAATAGCCACAGGAGATACAAAAAAGCACAACAGCACCGCCACCCAAAGGCGAAAAATGCTGTTGTGCAATATGTTGGTCTGCAAATTCAACGCCGAGATTAGGTGCATTGCACACCTAAAGAAGTTTATTTATTTCTTGTATCGAGCGTTGAGCGCCTCAACGACCTCGGCAGTGATGTCGTAGCCATCGGCAGCCTGGAGGATGTTATCCTTGCCGGCATTGGCAAAAATCATTTGGTAACGACCATCGGCGTTGAACTCACGCAAGAAATTGTTGATTGTATCAGACAACTGCATATTGAGTTTTTGGTTCTCCTGCATAATGTCGTTGGTCAGTTTCGCCTCCAAGTCCTGTAAATCTTGTTGTTTTTTGTATAGTTCTTGTTGTTTTGCCTCAGCACGCTCACGGCTCATAAATGCACCATTCTCCACTTTGCGCTGAAAATCAGCGGCTTCGCTTTGGAAAGTACGCGCTTTGGTATTCAGTTTGAGGCGAGCATCCTCTTGTTTGGTCATCAGCCGGTCTTGAGCATCGACAGCAAATTGATACTGTGTGAGAACAGAGTCGAGATTGAGGTAAGCAACGGGGAGATTACCCTCAGCAACCGGCATATTCTCGGAAGCGACAGCCTCAGATTGTTTAGTTTTTTGTGTAAAAAAGAGGACAAACAGGGCAATGACAGCCACTGCGAGAACGGAATCAATTACGATTTGTGTTTTGTTCATAATCTATATGTTTTTGACATTAATTTTCTTTCTTTCTGCCCGTCTTGCTTCGCGGTCCTGCGAAGTGGCACAATGGATGCCTTTCTCACGCATTAGGGGATTTTCGCTGATGTGCTGACTGGAGAAACGCCCGTTTTTCTTAAGGATAATACGGACACAGAGCAACGCAAACGCTGCTGCAAGCAACAATATGACAATCAATAACTGCTTCATATACATACTATTGAGCGTACAAAGGTACGAATAAATTTAGAAATACAAAAATGTATGCCACAATTTGCGTACTTTTGAACAAAAAAAATGTGTGCACCCTATATATATAAGGTGTGTGTTTGCATAAAAGCGAAAAATTTAGTACCTTTGTGCGTTATTTGTGGGCAGAAGTCCCACTATTTTGAACACTGAAAAACAACACACTATGGCAACAACACAACAGCAAAGCGGTACCTTGTACAATGCGCTGACCGCAGGAAGCAAGATTATCGGTACCATCATTGCCGATTCGGATATACGAATTGACGGAACAATAGAAGGCGACCTGCAATGCACAGGGAAAGTGGTAATTGGTGAGCAAGGTAGTCTGAAAGGCTCTATCGTATGCCAAAATGCGGAGATAATGGGTTCGCTTGACGGGAAAATCAATGTAGAACACACGCTGGCTCTGCGTGCAAGCGGTAATATCAAAGGCGATGTGGCAACGGGGACACTGATTGTAGAGCCGAACGCGATTTTCAACGGCACTTGCTCGATGAAATAAGCGGTATAAGCAGCAAAAAGAAAGCCGTCAGCCATCAGACTTAGCAAAAGGAAATAATCTAATCGTCTAACATCAATAAAAACACTAACACTATGATTATCAAACCATTCCGTGGCATTCGTCCACCTAAATCGCTTGCCGATAAGGTGAGCAGTCGTCCATACGATGTACTCAATTCGGAGGAGGCACGCAAAGAGGCAGAGGGTAATCCGATGTCGCTTTACCACATCATCAAACCGGAAATTAATTTTGCTCCGGGGACAGATGAACACGATCCGAAAGTGTATGAAAGTGCCGTAGAGCATTTTCGTGAGTTTCGCAAAAATGGTTGGTTGGTACAAGACCCGCAAGACAAATACTATGTATATGCGCAGACGATGAATGGGCGCACCCAGTATGGATTGGTAGTGGCAGCATGGGTGGAAGACTATATGGAAGGGCGCATCAAGAAGCATGAATTGACGCGCAAAGACAAGGAAGAAGACCGTATGAAGCATGTGCGCGTAAACAACGCCAACATAGAGCCGGTTTTCTTTGCCTATCCGCACCGCGATGACCTGGATAGGATTATTGCACAGATTACGGCAAGCGAACCGGAGTACGATTTTGTGGCCGCTCCCGAAGGGTTCAGACACACTTTTTGGGTGATTAACGACCCTGCAACCATTGAGCATATCACGCAGATTTTCAAAGAGATACCTGCTATGTATATTGCTGATGGGCATCACCGCTCGGCGGCAGCAGCCTTGGTGGGCAATGAGAAAAAACTACAAAACCCACACCATACCGGCAAGGAGGAATACAACTATTTCTTGGCCGTATGTTTCCCTGATAATCAACTGAATATCATTGACTACAATCGCGTGGTAAAAGACCTGAACGGACTAAGCGATGAGCAGTTTATCGAGGCACTGAAGGCTGATTTTGATGTAGAGAAAAAAGGCACGGAGATTTACAAACCGCAACATCTGCACAATTTCTCGCTCTATTTGGGCGGGGAATGGTACAGCCTGACAGCCAAACAAGGGCGTTACGACGACAAAGACCCAATCGGTGTATTAGATGTAACCATATCGAGCAACCTCATCTTGGATAAGATATTGGGTATCAAAGACTTACGCACAGACAAACGAATAGATTTTGTAGGTGGTATTCGTGGTCTTGGTGAGTTGAAACGGCGTGTCGATTCGGGCGAGATGAAAATGGCCTTGGCACTCTACCCCGTTACGATGCAACAAATCATCAACATTGCCGAATCGGGGAACATTATGCCGCCCAAGACGACATGGTTTGAACCGAAACTGCGCAGCGGATTAGTCATTCACGAATTGGTATAAACATTTCTTCGGATAGGCAGTCTGCTCTACGGCGGGCTGCCTATCTGATTAGCATCGGGAAGCAATATAGGGTGTGTACAGAGTTAGGCAGAGAGCAGGCAAGGAAACAGACAAATGCAGAAAGCAGAATAGAAACCAAGCAGAGGTTGAGAGCAACAAGAAACAAAGCAGATGCACAAAAGAGTATATATATATATGGTGTCGGCACTCTTGGTGGGAGTGTTGTTTTCTTCGTGTAGTATCAAGACTCGTGTCAAACGAGCGGATAAGAAGTATGCAATAGGCGAATACTACGATGCTGCCGACCTATACAAACAGTGCTATGGGCGTATCTCAGCCAAGAAAGAACGCGACCTGCGGGCACATGTAGCCTTCTACCAAGGCGAATGCTATCGTATCATCAACAACCCTAAGGCAACCAACGCTTATCGCAATGCCATTCGCAACCACTATCAAGACTCTATCGTCTATCTACGCTATGCGCAAGCCCTTCATTATCAAGGTAAATATCGTGATGCGGACAAGAATTACCTTATCTATTTAGAGGTACATCCTACGGATTATGAAGCACAGGCGGGGCACTATGCCTGCCAACAGATAGAAGAATGGCGCAAGCAACCGAGCCGCTACAGAGTGAGTTTGGCTAAGGAGTTTAACGCCAAGAGAAGCAGCAATTTTGCGCCGGCTTTCATAGGCGAAAGTGCTGATGCTCTGATGTTTACAAGCAATCGGCAAGAGAGTGGCGGCGGAGGAAAGAAAAAAATGCAACGCCCCAGTCCCGTAACCGGAGCGCAGACTTTTCGCCTCTACTCGACCCGCAAAAACGCAGCGGGGCAATGGGAGGAAATTAGTTTGGCGGAAGGGTTATATGGTGAGCAGACGGAGCAAACACAGGACAACGACTCCACCGGGGGAAAATCAGCAGGTAGCGCAGAGATGGGAGTATGCTGTTTTTCGGCAGCCGGGCGCACGATGTATTTCACCTACTCCAAGCCAATCAACGGACAAGATTTAGGTGCTAAGATATTCACTTCCTCGCGTGCCAGCGGTGAGTGGGGTGAACCGCAAGAAGTAAAACTATTCAACGATAGCAGTATCACAGTGGGTCATCCGTCGCTCTGTCCGAGCGGTGATACACTCTATTTTGTGTCTGACGCTCCCGGAGGCTTTGGCGGAAAAGACATCTATATGGCTGAATTGGATGGTACAGAATGGGTAAATGTACAAAACATGGGGTCATCTATCAACACCCCCGGCGATGAGATGTACCCGTGCATGCACCCCAACGGCGACTTATATTTTGCCTCCAACGGACATCCGGGGTATGGAGGATTGGACTTATTCAAAGCCGAGCGCGACACCACACAGCGTGATTCGGCAGTGTGGATTGTGTACAATATGGGTGCACCATTCAACTCAAATGGCGATGATTTCGGCATCACCTTTGAGGGAAATACACAGAACGGATTTTTCTCTTCCAACCGCGGTCAGAAGAAAGGACTTGACCAAATCTACCATTTTGTATTGCCGGAGATGGAGTTTATCGTGAGCGGATTAGTAACTGATAATCAGGGAGAACCGATTGCTGATGCGGCTTTACGCCTGGTGGGAGATGACGGAACCAACACTCGTCTGCAAGTACACAGAAACGGCACTTATAAAATCAAAATCAAGAAAGACACGAGGTACATCATGTTGGCCACTGCCCGCGGTTACCTAAATGCTCGCGAGGGATTTAATACACACGGTCTGACCGACAGCAAGATGTACGAGCAAAACTTCTCCCTTGCTCCCATCAGCAAGCCTGTTACGATGGATAATGTATTCTACGAGTTTGGCAAATGGGATTTGACACCGGCATCGGAGCAAGAACTGCAATCGCTGGTAAAACTACTCAAAGACAATCCGAATATCACGATAGAACTATCAGCACACACCGATATGAAAGGCGATTCGATATTCAATGTACGGCTATCGGAAAAGCGTGCCCAAGCAGTATGTAACTATCTAATACAGAATGGAATAGAAGCCGAGCGACTGACACCTGTAGGCTATGGAAAGCAGAAACCGGTAGTGGCAGACAAAGCACTGCACCAACGCTATCCGTTTATTCCGCAAGAGCAGCCATTAGACGAGGAGTTTATCCTCTCATTACCGGAAGAGCAGCAAGAGATTTGCAACCAAGTCAACCGCCGCACCGAGTTCAAAGTGCTACGCACAACCTACAAATTGTATTGACAAAAATAACCATATATATACTATTCACAGAAAATCAAAGACTATGCAACAATACTTAGAACTATGCAGGCGTGTGCTCAATGAAGGTGTTGAGAAGCACGACAGGACCGGAACGGGGACCATCTCGGTGTTTGGTCATCAGATGCGTTTTAACCTTGAAGAAGGATTCCCGCTGCTGACCACCAAGAAATTGCACCTCAAATCAATCATCTACGAACTGCTTTGGTTTTTGCAAGGGGATACCAATGTACACTACCTGCAAGAACATGGTGTGCGGATATGGAATGAGTGGGCCGACGAGAATGGTGAATTAGGTCCCGTATATGGTCATCAATGGCGCAGTTGGCCTGATTATCAAGGCGGTACGATAGACCAAATAACTAATGTGGTAGAGCAGATAAAGCACAATCCGGATAGCCGCAGAATGATAGTGAGTGCATGGAATGTAGCAGAAGTGGATAAGATGGCATTGCCACCTTGCCACTCGATCTTTCAGTTCTATGTAGCCAACGGAAGGCTCTCGCTGCAACTCTATCAGCGCTCGGCAGATATATTCTTAGGTGTGCCTTTTAATATCGCCTCCTACGCCCTACTCTTGCAGATGATGGCGCAAGTAACAGGCTTAAAAGCGGGCGATTTCGTACATACCCTGGGTGATGCACACATCTATCTGAACCACTTGGAGCAAGTCCGCCTACAACTGACGCGTGAGCCTCGACCGCTGCCCAAGATGCACATCAATCCGGATGTGAAGGACATCTTCGGCTTTCATTATGAGGACTTTACATTAGAGGGGTATGACCCGCACCCGCATATAGCAGGAACGGTAAGCGTCTAACGCAAGGACCGCTGCGCTAAAGGACGATGAACCGCTGCGCTAAAGGAATAAGGAAAAAAGACCTATTACCTTCATCTGTCATCAGTCGAATGCATTTTAGTCTTTTGTCCATTGTCCTTGCTCCATTGTCCTAACTTGCTATTCTTATTTTTTTAATTCTTTAACTAACCAACTATGCTCTCGATTATTGCTGCCATATCAGAAGACAATGCCATTGGCAAAGGCGGTGAGTTGCTATGCCATTTGCCCAACGACCTGCGTCATTTTAAGCAGATTACGCTCGGAAGTGCTGTGATAATGGGCTCTGCCACCTATCTATCACTCCCGCGTCGCCCCCTGCCCAAACGACAAAACATAGTGATTACAAGCCGTCAAGACGCTGTGTTTGAGGGCGCAGATGTGGCACACTCGATAGAAGAGGCTTTGCAGATGGTGAGCGAAGTGGAGGAAGCGTTTGTCATCGGAGGAGGCAGTATATACCGACAGATGATGCCATTGGCTGACAAACTCTATATCACACACATACACCATAGTTGGCCCGATGCTGACACCTTCTTCCCCGAGATAAAAAAGGAAGAATGGCTCCTGCAAACTGCCGAAGAACACCCCGCAGACAACGACAACCCCTACATCTACACCTTTGCCGAATATGTGAGGGTTGAGCCAATACATAATGCATAATGCTTGATTCAATGCATAATGCATAATTAAGAATAACAATGCATAATGATAATGAAGCCTTCATATCAATCAAAATTTATCCCCAACATATACTCTCAGACAATACAAAACGCTAATTAGTTTTTTGGAAATACAACATCCTAATAGTTATTAGATGTTTTTTGGAATATTCTTGAAACCATATTGGGAGTTTTGTCCCATAACGAAATGCATTATTAGAATAACAGATGACTATGAATTTTGCACACCTTATCTCGCCTTTAGTGGGTATCAGCGAAAAGCAAGTGGCAGCAACAATTGCGCTCTTGGACGAGAAAGCCACTATACCTTTTATCGCCCGGTATCGCAAAGAAAAAACCGGTTCGTTGGATGAAGTGCAGATAGGAGCCATCCAATCGGAATATAGCCGATTGCAAGACTTAGCAGAGCGCAAAAAGACCATTCTGACAACTATCGAAGAGCAAGGCAAACTGACCGACGAACTGCGCAAACGAATAGATAACTGTTGGAATACCAACGAATTGGAGGATATATACCTGCCCTATAAGCCCCACCGCAAGACACGCGCCGACATGGCTATCGAGCGAGGATTGGAGCCGCTGGCTAAGCAGTTGATGAGCCAAAAGAATGGCGATATTCAACGCTTGGCAACACATTATATTAATAAGGAGGTGCCAACAACGGAGGAGGCATTGCAAGGGGCACAGGACATCATTGCGCAATGGATTTCGGAGGACGAGCGCGCACGCAATACCATTCGCCGCGAGTTTGGATATAGCGCAGTGCTCACCACCAAAGTCGTAAAAAGTAAACAAGACGCCCCCGAAGCCCAAAACTATAAAGATTATTTTGCCGTAAAAGAACCGCTACGGCGCATATCGAGCCACCGACTATTGGCTATACGCCGCGCAGAGAAAGAGGGCTATACCCGCGTGGATATATCTCCTGACGCAGAGAAATGCCTTGATAAGTTGGCAAACCTGTTTCTGCACTCTCACAATGATGCGTCGTACCAAGTAGAGTTGGCAATGGAGGATAGTTACAAACGACTCCTCAAACCATCTATCGAGACCGAATATGCTGCCCTATCGAAAGAAAAGGCCGACACCGAGGCTATACGCGTATTTGCAGATAACCTGCGCCAGTTGCTACTTGACTCGCCTTTGGGGCAAAAGCGCGTGTTGGCTATCGACCCCGGATTTCGCACAGGATGCAAATTGGTAGTTCTCAGTGCGCAAGGCGATTTGGTAATGCATACTGTGGTGTATGTCCACAACATAGAATCTACCAAGACACTGGTTGATTTGATACGACAATATCATATCGAGGCGATAGCCATAGGCAACGGCACAGCCGGCAGAGAAACGCAGCAAATGACGCAACTCGCTATCAATCAACTCAATACAGACGAGAGACCAAAGGTGTTTATGGTGAGTGAGAATGGCGCCTCCGTCTATTCTGCAAGCAAAATAGCGCGTGAGGAATTTCCCGATGAGGATGTTACCGTGCGAGGCGCCGTTAGCATAGGCAGACGACTGATGGACCCATTGGCTGAACTCGTGAAGATAGACCCTAAGGCGATTGGAGTGGGGCAATATCAGCACGATGTCGACCAAAGTCGACTCAAAGAGAGCCTACAACAAACAGTCGAAAGTGTCGTGAACCATGTAGGCGTAGATGTGAATACCGCCAGCAAACATCTGCTCACCTATATCTCAGGCCTCGGACCCGCCTTGGCGCAAAACATAGTGGATTATCGTGCCGCAAATGGGCCTTTTCCTAACCGAAAAGCACTGCTCAAAGTACCTAAGATGGGTGCCAAAACTTTTGAGCAAGCGGCCGGTTTTCTGCGCGTTACCGATTCAGACACACCGTTAGACAACTCAGCCGTACACCCCGAACGATATGCTATAGTGGAGCAGATGGCACACGACCTGCATTCCACCGTCAACGACTTGATGCACAACCCCAAACTGCGACAACAAATAGACCTAAACAACTATGTATCAGAGGAGGTGGAACTACCTACACTGACTGACATCCTGCACGAGTTGGAGAAACCTACACGAGACCCACGCACAGAGATTGAGGAGTTTCATTTCGATGATTCGGTACATACCATAGATGATGTGCAGGTAGGTATGGTCTTGCCCGGCATTATAACTAATATCTCCAACTTTGGCGCATTCGTCGATTTGGGAATCCATAAAGACGGCCTTATCCACATCTCCGAGATGGCTAATAAGCGTATCACTAACCCCCGTGAGGTGCTAACTCTGCACCAACAGGTGCGTGTCCGCGTCATTGATATCGACCGTACACGCAACCGCATCCAACTCTCACTCAAAGACATTTCACTTTAATGCAATAACAAACCATTAAACATATAATTACCTTGTTTTGGCAACATGTAATTGCCATACAATTAGACATGTAATTATGCATTGGTTTCCCATTAAATCCATATAAAGAGCCATTAAAAATGCTGTGGTGGTTTCTCCGTTAACGGTTAATGGACGATTAAACATATAATTATCCATTATGCATTAAGCAACGCGTAACATAGAGAAAAGGGACTGCACCAACGCTACCCCTTTTTCTTAATTATATGTCTAATTACATGGTAATTATATGTTCTCTTGTCCCGCTGTGCAACATCCCCTCCTATGGAGGGGCTTGGGGAGGTCGAGCCTTGTCCCCCGATTACTTCTTTATCCGGAAGGGGATGGAGCCGATGAGGTTGCCGTCTGCAAAGAAATCGGCATTATAAAAACCCGTAACCGCCTGCGCATCCTCCGGCAAAGCCCAATAGAAAGTACCATGATACTCCTCACCCGCATACTCAAACTCTTGCGCCACAGAGTAGAGGATGTCCTCGCTCTCGAAGTGGAACAAATGCTCCGGATTCTCACCCATCAGGTTGCCTGCGGGGTCGATAATACGCACATAGAGCGTTTTCATACCCGTCTCGCAAGTGATATTCTTCGCTATCGTATAGTCGAATTGCAGTTTGCGTATCTGACTTACAATGCGTGTCTTACGGTCGTGCTTATTGAGGGTGGTCATTACGCACGACGACACCTCAAGCATTGAAGCACGAGAGACCGTCTCGGTGAGTTGATTGTTGATAGTGGACAACTGCGTATTCTGCTGTTTCACCTGTTGGTTCTCCTCCCGATACTGCCGGTTCTCCACCGTCAGTCGCTGGTTAGTAGCATTGAGTGAATCTATCTGACGAACATAATCCTTCATCACCGCACGTACGGTAGCCAACTCTTTTTTGAGTTCCGCAATACGACGCGCATTGGTAACTTTTGTAATTCGCAACTCTTCCAACAGGTCTTGCACACGCTGTTGCTCTTGCGCCAAGCGCTCTTGGAGCGAGTCGTTTTGGATATTCATCTGTTGGTAGCCGTCAAACTGGAGTGCCAAGTCTTCGTACTCATCTTCGAGTTCCGACTTCTCATACTCCATCTGCTCTACCATCTCATTGAGTTCCTTCTTTTGATGAAAATTGAGGAACAGCAACGCAGCGATGCCCAATACAAGCACCACAATAACAGGAATGACAACTGATTTTTTCATATTGGTTGTTTTGTTAGTTTAGGTGTACACCATTCTATTATACTCTATTTCTGCTCTATTCTACTCTACCCTCTTCTACTTTACTTTACTCTACCCTATTCTCCCCTCTTCTATTCTACTTTTTTTACAGAAGCGGCAAGACCTTCTCTATATGGGTGGAGTGCGAGCCTTTGAGCAGGATAGTGCAACCGCGCAACGGAT
The DNA here is from genome assembly GCA_900542355.1 of uncultured Bacteroidales bacterium. Classification (GTDB taxonomy): domain Bacteria; phylum Bacteroidota; class Bacteroidia; order Bacteroidales; family Paludibacteraceae; genus Colicola. Next base: position 17,832 of record UQNE01000022.1, read on the forward strand.
GCTCTTTTAGGTAGTTGTACAAGGATTCTACATCGTCGAACACAGGGTAAGGCGAGGTGGTATCCATATATTCGTTCCCCACCAAGAACACCTTGTCTGCCTTGCGCTCAGCCAACATGTTCACGATGTTCTGATGCTCCAGATGACTGTAGTCCCCCAGTTCGCGCATCGCACCGAGGATATAGGTATCGCCTCGAAAAGCATTGATAGCCGCCTGCATAGAGGTAGGGTTGGCGTTGTAGGCATCTACAATCAGATGGTTGTAGGCTGTATCCATCGCCTGCGAACGGTTGTTGGTAGGAACATAAGCACGGATAGCCTCTAAGCCCTGCTCACGAGGTATGCCAAAATACTCCCCTACGCACAGGGCCGCCGACACATTCTCCGCATTGTAGTCGCCCACGAGGTGTGTCCCAGAGGGCATAGTGCCCGTGGTGTAAGTAATCGTAGGCAAATCCGAGCCCGCCATAGCGGCGAGATAGGGGTTATCAGTGTTGCGGAAAATCTTACCGCCATGCACACGGATATAGTCGTAGAGTTCTTTCTTGGTCTTTTGCACGCCCTCGAACGAGCCGAAACCTTGCAGGTGTGCCCGCCCGACATTGGTAATCAGTCCATAGTCGGGTTCTGCCACCTCTACCAACTCGCGTATATCGCCCGGATGGGAGGCTCCCATCTCCACGATAGCCATCTCGTGCGCACGCGTGATACTTAACAAGGTAAGCGGCACACCTATCGAGTTGTTGAGGTTGCCCTGCGTATAGTAGATATGGTACTTAGTAGCAAGCACCGCAGCGGTCAGTTCTTTAGTAGTGGTCTTTCCGTTGGTTCCCGTGATACCAATGATAGGTAGCCCCAACTCTCGCCGCCACGCACGCGCCAACGACTGTAGTCCTACTACCCCCCCACGGCTCCGCAGGTCTGCGGGCAGGAGCAAAGCACGCTCCGTACCAAACTTTGCCACCAGGTCGGCATAAATACTTTCATCAGACACAATAGCCATCGAGGCACCTTGCTCCAAGGCTTGCGCAGCAAAGCGATTGCCATCGAAAGTCTCCCCACAAAGCGCAAAGAACACGCAACCAGTAGGCAGATTGCGTGTATCTGTACTCACACAGAGTGAGTCTTTATTTTTTATTAGGAAGTTCCAATCCATAGCCTTTTTTCTTGTCCTCTATCTTAAGGAGAAGGGAGAAGATAAATGCAATCACACCAAAACTTGCGAAAACAATCATCGGCACAAGGTAACCGCCTGTGGCCTCACGCAGTTTGCCAATGAGCAGCGGCACAAGGCAAAGACCGATATTCTGCACCCAGAAGATAAGGCAGTAGGCAGAACCCAGCACTTTCTCATCGATAATCTTTGGCACAGACGGCCACATCGATGCAGGCACCAACGAGAAACTGACACCCAAGACAAGGATGGTGATGAGGGCAAGCGTCTTGCTCGGATAGAGAGGCAACACAAAAGCAAAGACACAGTGGCAAACAATCATAATAAGCGCACCAATCATCATCATAGACGCACCCTTACCCTTGTTGTCGATAAATGCCCCCAAGAACGGTGTCAGCACCATTGCCAAGATAGGGAACCACTTGAACAAACCTGCCGCCTCGGCATTGGAAATCTGCAAGGTCTCCTCCAAGAAATTAGTTGCAAAGCGTTGGAAGGGGAAGATGGCCGAGTAGTACAACACGCAAAGGATAGCCACAATCCAAAACATCTTCGATTTGAATATCTGCCCGAGGTCTGAGATATGAAACTCGTCTTCCGGGTCTTTCTCTGCCGTCATCTCACCTGCTGCAATCAGTTGCTTGTCGAACTTGGTATCCATCACGGTGAAGACCAGGAAGTTAAGCAATCCGATGACGAGGAGCAATGCCGAGAAGAGGAGCGGTGCTACCACAGAGTCCACACCATCGATGGCAAAAGCCTTGCTAATCATCGGCGAGAAAAGCATCGCGGCAAACACACCGATACGGGCAATCGACATCTCCAAGCCCATCGCGAGTGCCATCTCTTTACCTTTGAACCACTTAGCAAGTATCTTGCTGACGGTAGTACCTGCCATCTCGCAACCACAACCAAAAATCATAAAACCGAACATAGCCATCTTAGCAGAGCCCGGCATATCGGTCCACCACGAGTTAAGCCACGATACATTATTGGCATCGAACCAACTGCTCAAACCGATATATTTGATACCTGCGCCAATCACCATAAGGCTTGCCGAGAGCGTACCCGTAAAGCGGACACCCATCTTATCGAGAATGATACCGGCAATGATAAGGAATCCAAAGACATTGAGCAGATACTCTCCGGCTGCATAAGTGCCAAAATCACCGCGGTCCCAGTTGTACGAAGTGTCCAAAAGGGATGCCAACGGAGAGAGAATATCCACAAACATATAAGCAAAGAACATCATCGATGCTACCAAGAATAGCACCGTCCAACGCGCTACTGCTGAGTCGCGAAGGGTCTGTTGGAGTTTTTCTATCACAATAAAATCTTTTTTATCAGTTATCAGTTTACAATTACTTTTTGGGGAGCATAACCATCCCCCACCACTACAATGCCTCGTCCTCTTCTTTCTGAGGATTGGCGGACGGTACAGGGCGTTTAGCAGAGATATGCTTTTTCTTCTTGAGCCACGCAGCCTTGCGTTTCTCATACTCTGCATAGTGTGTTTCCAAATAACCGTCAGCCATGGCAATGGAGAATTATGAATGAAGAATTAAGAATTGGGAGGCATCGCTCCATCTGCAACAAGCCGATTATGCTTATAGTGCCTGCTCAATGCCCATACCCTAATACTTCATTCCTATTCATTGTTTAGTATTTATTTTAATACCCGGTTATTACTAAATACTCGGTTATTACTTAATTCCTATTTTATTACTTAATACCCAGTTCTTTCTTTACGGCAGGCATTACATCAATCGCATCGGGAGCGATATACACCATAGCAGCCGCATCAAAGATATAAGTATATCCCTCCTTTGCGCCTACGGCTTGGATAGCCTTCGACATCTTTTCATGCACAGGTGCCACCAATTCCTGTTGTCTCTTTTGAATATCTTGCTCTGCAGTCTGATAGAACAACTGGATGCGTTGTTGCATCTCTTGCAATTCTTGTTGGCGTATTTGCTTTACTCCGTCCGCCAGAGTTTTTTCTTGTGCATAGTAGTCTTGTGCTTTCTTCTGAAGTTCCTCTTGCATCATAGCCAACTGGTTCTCATACTGCGATTGGATAGTATCCATTTGCAGTTTGATAGTTGCCATCTCCGGCATCTGTGCAAAGAGTGCTTGTGTGTCTACATGACCGAATTTTTGTGCAGAGGCAATCATCGGGAGAGCCAATGCAAGTGCTAAAATAAGTTTTTTCATTATAGTGTATTTTTGATTATTCGTTGTATATATTTTGCGCGTTATTTTACCCATTTTTTGCGCGCATTATTTTACCCGGTTTTCCGCCCATTATTTCGCCCCGAGTTTCTGCAATACTTGGTCTGAGATGTCTAATTTGCTCGACATATAGACGAGCGACGGGTCAGACGAGCGGTCCTTGACGATGTCGATATGCTTCTCGTTGGCGAGTTCTTGTATCGCAGCATAGATTTCGTCTTGTATAGGCTTAATCAGTGCTTCACGCTTTTTGTACAGTTCGCCGTCTTGACCGAAATACTTGCGCTTCAGTTCAAGCACCTCTTGCTCTTTGGCTACTATCTCCTCTTCACGGCGGCGTTTCATCTCCTCCGAAAGGAATATCTGCTCCGTCTGATAGTTGGTTGCCAATACGCGCGTCTCTTGGTTTAGTGCGTCTATCTCTTTCTGCCAACGGCGGCTTATCATCGTCAGTTGCTCGTTGGCGGACTCATACTGTGGTAAGTTCTTCAAAATGTATGCCATATCGATATAGGCTATCGATTGTTCTTTGGCTGCAAAAACAGAAACTATGCCACTCATACAAAGAACGGCAACCAACAGATATTTTTTGACAATAGTCTTCATCATTTATTTCAAATCAGAGAAATAAGTTACTATTTCTTTATCTTTGCTCAATGTTACTGGGAATATATATAATACCGTAGGTATTCCGCAATCTATCAACCTTATACAAATATCCCATTGGGTTTGTACAATTGGCTGTGTATCAAATTGTATTTTGTGATAGTGAACGCCATTGGCTTTTCCCCCATTGTAAGACTCATCTACATAGAGAGTATTTCCTTTAGCCTTACATCTAATATTCATTTTTGTCATATCACAAGGAAATACATCACCATATTCAATATGTAACCTTCTTTCTCCGTCCCATATCAATCTGCAATTCAAAACACTATCACTATCATGCCAAAAATCAGTTCTTTCAGTCTGCAAAGCAACAATGGATAAATTTCCTTGTTTCTGCCCGAACTCATTGGTACACGAGCAGCACAACAACGCTCCCCAAAACATCAGCACTATGTAGAATATCCGATTACGCATCCTATCTACTATTATTGCAATTACAATTCCTGTCCGAGAACGAAGTGGAACTGGCTCTTGCCATACTGGTCAGAACCGTTAATCTTATCGAAGCCCCAGCCCCAGTCGATACCGAGCAAACCGAACATCGGCAGGAAGATACGCACACCTACACCGGCACTGCGCTTTAGGTCGAACGGGTTGTATTGTTTGATGTCGGCAAAGCAGTTACCCGCTTCCAGGAACGCCAACGCCCAGATAGTGGCACTCTGCTCCAAAGCAATAGGATAACGCAACTCCATCGTAAACTTGTTGTACACATACCCCATGTTGCGTCCCGTAGTAGCATCATAAGGCGTCAGCGAACCCGATGAATAACCACGCATACCTACATATTCGGTAGAGTAACTGGTATAACTCGACATACCGTCGCCACCCATGTAGAAGGTCTCGAAAGGCGATTTCGCATCTTTGTTGTAGTTACCCAGATAACCAAACTCAGCACGCGTCATCAGCACTAGTTTAGAATCCTTGCTAAGCGGAGTAAACACCTTACCCGTGAATTTCCATTTGTGGTATTCTATCAAGTGGTACCGCTCGGCAGTAGTCATCTGCGAGTAGTCTTTACCCGAAATTAGCGAATAAGGCGGGGTAATCTTTAGGCCGAGTGTAAACTGCGAACCGCGGCGAGTATAGATAGGGTTGTCTATACTGGAGCGCGAGAGTTGCAGGTTGAGCGACAGGTTGTGGCTCGTACCATTGGCAATCAGCAGGTAGGGCCAGTCCTTCATCATATACATCTGATAACTCAGTTCGCCGTAGAAAGTGAAGTAGTCATCGGGCCAACGCAAACGCTTACCATAACCGAGGCTCACACCGAAAGTACGCAGATACTTATCTTTGTCGGCATACGCCTCTTGCATCTGCTGGTAGTAGTCCGACGAGTTACCGTAAGCGTAGTAGTTGTTATAATAGGTGTTGTACAAGTTCTGATAAGCCTTGTAGTAACTGTCGGCATAGCCCGTCTGCTGTGCAAAATAGATGCTGGCACTCAGTGAGTTAGGTCGCTTTCCACCCAACCACGGCTCCATAAACGATATGCTTGCCGAGGTATAATAGATACCGTTGGTACGCGCATTGATAGAGAAGGTCTGTCCTTCGCCCTGCGGCACGATACGATAGGCTTTTTTGTTAAACAGGTTCTGAATGGCAAAGTTGGTAAACTTCAAGCCCAACGAACCGACCAATCCTGTAGCACCCCACCCGAGTGAGAACTCGATTTGGTCGCTGGACTTGGTTTCCAACTGATAGGTGATGTCCACCGTTCCTTCCTCGGGGTTAGGCTGAATATCCGGCACCAGTTTCTCTTGGTCGAAGTGCCCCATCTGCGCCAACTCACGCAACGAACGCATGATATCCGACTGCGAATAGAGTTGTCCGGGCTTGGTATAGAGTTCACGGCGCACCACATGCTCGTACACGCGCGTGTTACCTACTATATTTATCTGATTGATTGTAGCGGGTTTGCCCTCATACATACGCATCTCAAAGTCGATACTGTCGTTCTCTACATTCACCTCCACAGGCTCTACATTGAAGAACAAATAACCGCGGTCGGTATAGAGTTTGGCTACGGCGTCATCGTCGGTCTGCAAGCGTTCGTTGAGAGTCTTTAGGTTATACACATCGCCTTTCTGTACGCCCAGTGTAGCATCGAGCAACTCATAAGGATACACCGTGTTGCCCACCCATTTGATATTGCGCACATAGTACTTATCTCCCTCGCTCACCGTCATATACACATCTACGCGGGTCGGGTCTTCGGGGTTAGGCACGATACTGTCGGCTACAATGTATGCATCGCGATAACCTATCTCGTTGTATTTCTCTATTACCGCCAGTTTATCTTTCTCGTATTCCTCGGTAACAAATTTCTTGGTGCGGAAGAGATTGATGATGTTGTTATCATTCGTCTTCTTCATCGCCTTGTTGATTTGGTTGTGCGTCAGAGCCTCATTGCCCGTGATGTAGATTTTACCCACTTTGGTCTTCACCTTCTTATCTACATTGATTGCCACTTTTACATACCCCGGGTGGTCTTGGTCTTGAAACTGCAATACCTGCACCTCGGCGTTGTGAAAGCCTTTCTCCGCCAAGTATTTCTTTATCACGGTCTTCGCATGGTCGGAGAGGTTAGGCGTCATCTGACTACCGTTGCGGATGCCCACCTTTACTTCCACATCCTCTTTTTCGCTCTTTTTCAATCCCTGATATGCCACCTCCGACACGCGCGGACGCTGCTTGAGTTCGATGAGCAACCATATCTTCTGCCCCTCTATCTTTTTGGCTTTAATCTTCACATCGGAGAACAAGCCCTGTTTCCAAAAACGCTTTATTGCCTTGGTAATCTGGTCGCCCGGCACCTCTATCTTATCGCCCACAGCCAAGCCGGAGAACCCAATCAAAACAAAGTCCTCGTAACTGTCTGCGCCCGATACCTCGATACCGGCTATCTCATAAGTCTTGTGCTGCAACGAGTACTCTATTTCGGGCACTGCGGTGTCTGCCGAATCCGATGCCAAAGCCGATTCCACTACCGCAGAATCGCCTGCTAATACCTGCGCCGAGAGGGCTGCAGAAACACAAAGGAGTAGAAAAAGTATATTAACGAATCTGTTCACTAGTTTTGCCAAATCTGCGTTCACGATGTTGATAATCCACGATGGCTTTGTAGAACTCCTCGGGCGTGAACTCGGGCCACAAGCAATCGGTAAAATATAGTTCTGAGTATGCTAACTGCCACAGCAAGAAATTGCTCAATCGCAGTTCGCCGCTGGTACGAATCAGCAAATCGGGGTCGGGCATATTATGCGTGGTCATACACGATGATACAAACTCCTCATCGATATCCTCGGGACGCAAACTGCCCGCTATTGCCTTAGTTACCGCCTCTTGCATTGCGCGGGTGATTTCCCAACGCGCGGAGTAACTGAGGGCAATCACCATCTTCAGCCCCGTATTCTGTGCCGTTTCTTCCATACACTGCTCAAACTTAAGCCGTGCATTCTCCGGCAGGCGGTCTATATCGCCTATAGTGAGCAAACGGACATTATTCTGCATCAGCGTCGGGGTCTCTTGGGCTATCGTATTCACCAGCAGGGTCATCAGCGCATCTACCTCCTCTTTGGGGCGATTCCAGTTCTCGGTAGAGAAAGTGTAAAGCGTCAGATACTCTACCCCTATCTCTGCAGCGGCTACGGTGATGTCGTGTACCGTCTGCACACCCTGCTGATGCCCGAACATACGCGCCAAGCCTTGACGCTTAGCCCAACGCCCGTTACCATCCATGATGATGGCCACATGGCGAGGCATACGCGATTTGTCTATCTGTTCCTTATAGGTCATATCTCAATTTTGTTCATTATGAATTGCACATTATGCATTAGTAATAGCAAGTGCGGCAAACTGCTTTCTCTTTGGCAAATTCAAAAACTATGCCGAGAGTGAGTTGCGAACTGACATCAAAATTCAACAGGTTGCTTCCGTTTAGGTTGTGTTGGTTGTTCAGCACCGCCATACCTTCCAGATTATCAGCCATATAGATATTGTGTTGCCATGCTAAGTTCAAGCCCAATCTTTCCGAAAATTTCCATTTCAATCCAAAGCCCATGGGTATATAGAACGCCACTGGTACACTCCCGCCGTATCCGCTCCAATCCCAAGCCGCTACATTCATTCCGCTGCCATAGAGAGCAACGCCTACGCCCAAGAATATATAAGGTGTAAGCGGTTTGATACGCGTGTCGTAGGTTTTACCGCCAAAGCGAAAGAAGTTAAACTCCGCCATTGCGTCTAATTTGATAATCTGCGTGCTCCAACTATCATCGGTCTTCTGCATACGCTCATCATACACCAGGCCTATGATACGCTGCGTCAATCCCTTTACCTGCAAAGCCCAACGGTTGGTGAACTTATACCGAAAGTGCGCCCCGTATGCCTCTCGCGGGTTGTTGAATATATGCATTGTCGCATCGCCTACATAGTAGCCGCAGCCGGCTTGCAATCCCAGTTCGCATAAGTACGGACGGTCATCGGCTTGCACTTCTACGCATACACACGCACACACTGCCCATACCAACAGCATACGCCATACCCCGCACCGCAGCCCACAGCCTTTCGCTGCGTGCTGCAATCCGACAATATGTGTTCGTGCTTTTTTCACCTATATTCGTTTCTGCTATCCGCCTTTCCGATATATCTGCGCTTTCTATATCTATTCGTTTTGTCGATATAATTGCGCTTTTTCTATATCTATACGCTTTTTCATACGAATAGCGTGCAAAGTTACACAAAAAATCAGATATATGCAAGAGAAAAGCCATTTTCCGTGTCATTTACAACAAAAACACTACCGAGCCATACCCTCCCCATTATGCGTTCCTCATTATGCATTATGCCGGGGCACCCCACCTCAGTATCAAGGCACAAGTTGGTCAACCTATTTTAGGACAGCACGGAGGTATTATCAAACTACGGTCTGGGTATGGTCGGATTTGCTTAATCACCGCATAATCACCCCTTAATCACCGCATAATCACCCCATAATCACCGCATAACGACCCGATATCGACTCGGTATAGACTCGGTATGGTCTCGGTATAGACTCGGTACAGAATCGAGGGGTGAGAACATACAAATAGGGGACAGATTGGGGAACAACCAACTACCCGGATTACGGAAAATAATACCCGCTTTACCTATAATATATTAAGGTGTTGTGAGAATTATTTTTTTGCAGTAATTTTGCAGCGGTAATACAAGGGACCGACCTCCCCAAGCCCCTTCGGAGGAGAGAATGTGGCAAAGTGGGGATGAAGAAAATGCACAATGAACAATGCATAATGCATAATGAAGAATGAAGAATGCATAATGAAGAATACGGTAAAAATTAATTCTATACAGATATGAAAAAGTTAGCATTTTTGTTGTTGGCAGCGTTGTCGGTGGCAGGTTGCCAAAGTAAGAAAAGCGAGACACTGACGGCGGCTCCTTTTGCCGACACTGCTACGGTGTACATGACGCAGGAGATTTCGTCAGAAGCCCTATTGCGTGTGTTTGAGGCACTCGGTGTAGAACCGCAAGGGCGCGTGGCTGTAAAGGTATCTACAGGCGAACCGGGCGGGCATAACTTCCTCAATCCGCAAATGGTTAAACCGCTGGTGGACAAGGTGCAAGGCACGATTGTAGAATGCAATGTAGCCTATCAGAGCAAGCGTTTCAACACAGAAACACACAAGCAAGTACTAGTGGACCACGGATGGGCTGCCATTGCACCGTGCGACATCTTGGATGGCGAAAGCGAGATTAAAATTCCTGTTCGCGATACAGCCCATATCAAGTACGACTTGGTAGGCGCACATATCCAAAACTATGATTTTCTCGTCAATCTGGCTCACTTCAAGGGGCATGCAGCAGGCGGTTTCGGCGGTGTGCTGAAGAACCAAAGTATCGGTTTTGCCTCGCGCGACGGTAAGGTGTATATCCACACGGCAGGTATGCTCGACAAGCCCGAAGGCGTGTTTTGGACAAAGGCAGAGCAAGACGATTTCTTAGAGTCGATGGCTGCCGCTGCCGACGGAGTACATCAGTACTTTAATGTAACCAAGAACAAAGAGTTAGGCACCAACTGTGTGCGGACGGTGTACATCAATGTGATGAACAACCTGTCGGTGGACTGCGACTGCAACGGACATCCTGCTGACCCCGAGATGCAGAATGTAGGTATCTTGGCTTCGCTCGACCCCGTGGCTCTCGACCAAGCGTGCGTCGATTTGGTATTCAACTACCCCTCCACCGACGAGGATAACGCCGCTGCCCTAATTGAGCGTATCAACTCACGCCACGGCATACACACCATAGAGCGTGCAGCAGAGATTGGTATGGGCACACGCAAGTATCATCTAGTCAGCATCGACGGCGAAGATATGTTGCAGCAACTCAAAGACAGCACTTGGAGTCTTGTAGTGCGCAACCGCGGTGAGCAGACCCATTATACGCAACACGGAGTGCGCGATTTGTTTGCCCTGCAAGGCAGCAGAACACTCCAAGGGGCTGCCGTAGCAGATAAGATGATAGGCAAAGGGGCTGCCGCACTGATGGTTGTCGGCAGTGTACGCTACGCCACTACCGAGTCTATTTCCAAAGAGGCTTTGGCTATGCTGCAACAAGCGGGCATAGAAGTGGAGTACAACCAACTGCTCGATATGATTCCTAACCGCGACAAGACAGGCGAATGCCCCTTGGAGCAGCGTCTGCACGGAATAGACAACCCACAAGACTGCCTACCCGTGATTACTGACTTTGTAAATCAATTAGGGAAGGAGTAAGGATGATGGACAAAGGATTGGCGGTTTTGACACTTTGATAGGAAATAGTCGGATTGGGTATTATTTTGTCAAACGGTGTTTTTCTATTAGGTCTCGATTAGGTCTCGACAAGAGTTCGGCTAAGTCGGCTCAAAGACCGATTGACATTTTGATAGGGAAAAGACCGCCGGTGCTAACGGACGATGGATCGCTGCGCTGAAGGACAATGGACAATGGACAATGGACAATGGACAAAGGACAATGGAGATGAAACGACTACTGCTAAGCGTGTTGGCAGGGGCATTGCTCTGCCTGCATACCTACGGACAAGAAACTACAACTATGAACAATAATTTATTATCTGCTCAGCAGCAGAGCCTTGTGGCTTTGGCTGCGAATGAGGCCACCGGCAACCTGCAAGGCCTCAAAGAGGCTGTGGAGCAAGCCATAGATAACGGGCTGACAGCCAATCAACTCAAAGAAGTGTTTGCGCACCTGTATGCTTACACAGGTTTTCCCCGCTCGCTCAATGCACAAGGCGTGCTACGGGTCGTGTTGGAGGAACGAGAGCAAGCCGGCAAACCTGTAGAGGCAGGCAAAGAGGCTACTCCATTGGCTGCGGACTATGACGCACTCCGTCAGGGAACAGATGTGCAGACCGAACTGTGCGGTGGAGCATACCACTATGCTTTCTGCCCCGTGGAAGACTATTTTCTGAAAGCACACCTATTCGGCGACATCTTTGCCCGCGATGTACTCACCTATCAACAACGCGAATTGGTAACCGTCAGTGCGCTTGCAGCAATGGAAGGTACCGAACCGCAGTTGAACTCCCACAAGGGGTTGGCACAACGCACGGGGCTGAGCCGAGAGGTAGTAGAGACTGCGGCATTGCTGGCACATCAGTTGGGGAGCAAGAGCCGACTGCACTTCGCTATTGGTGCCCCCAACACGGCTTATGCACAGTATTTCATCGGCAACTCCTATTTAGAGTCGTTGGCAGAAGGTATCAGCAATGTAACCTTTGAACCTGCGTGCCGCAACAACTGGCATATACACCACGATGTGCGTCAGATACTGATTGTAGTATCGGGCAAAGGATGGTACCAAGAATGGGGCAAACCCGCATAACGACTCAAACCGGGCGACACCGTGGATATACCCGTAGGCGTAAAGCACTGGCACGGAGCAGCCAAAGACAGTTGGTTCCAGCATGTAGTTACCCACATCCCTGCCACCCCTATTGCAGGCGATACCAAGACGGGCAACGAATGGCTCAAACCCGTAGATGACAAGGCATACTACGCACTGTAAGACAGCATGTTAGGAACTGCGTGTTAATTACTTCGTGTTAGGAACTTGCGTGTTAGTTAGTGCTTCGCACTGTTGGGAACTTTCGTGTTGGGAAGTGCGTGTTAAAAAAAAGAAAGAGGCTGTCTAACAAGTATGTTAGGCAGTCTTTTTTGTAAGTCAAGTAGCAT
>UQNE01000023.1 GCA_900542355.1 uncultured Bacteroidales bacterium
GGATTCGCTTAATCACATACTAATCACATACTAATCACATACTAATCACATACTACGGTTAGGGTGCAGACAACAGCCAAACAGGGCGCAAAATAGGCGCAAACTACGGAACGAAATGATAAAAATAAGACAAAAAAGCGACCTCCCACCCCCCTCCAGAGAAGGGACTTTTTGTCCCGAGTGGAGACAATGCGACCTCTCCAACATATCCGGAGAAGGGGCTTTTTTGTCCCGAATGTAAAGAATGTAGAGAATGCCTGCTGCGTAGGATAATATGCTCAATAATAAGGAAGCATTCCAGATTTGATGCGGTTGCCATGCTGTTGACCTGCGGAGATTTGCGTAAGTGGGAAAAAAAGTGTATCTTTGCAGACGATTTCTATTGCTCTTGAATGGAATAGAGGGGGATATGATCTATTGCTTGGAATAAATAGTGAAAGATATGATCTATTGCTTAGAAGGAGCGGATAGAGCGATATAGTCTGTTGTTTTTAAAGAAGAAAGATATATGACAATCATTTTCGATTTGGACGGGACACTGATCAATACGATAGCCGATTTGGGGTTGGCTTGCAACCACGCATTGGCTTGTGCAGGTTACCCGACACACGAGTTGGCAGAGTACCCGCACTTGGTGGGCAACGGCGTTAATAAACTGATAGAGAGAGCGTTACCCATATCGGCCAAGCAAAACAAGCAGCAAACAGAGGCGGAGATACAGCGTCTGAGAAAGGATTTTATCCCGTACTACAATGCGCACAACTGCGACCACACCGTGCCTTACGAGGGTATAAAGGAGGTGTTGGCAACGCTGAAACAACGCGGGGCAAAGTTGGCAGTAGCATCGAACAAGTATCAGGAGGCGACGCGCAAGATTATCGACCACTATTTCCCGAGCACTTTTGATGTGGTTTTTGGTGAGCGCGAAGGCGTACCCCGCAAGCCCGACCCGCAAGTGGTACACGACATCTTGGCACTGCTGCCGGATGAGAAAGTGGTGTATGTGGGGGACAGCCTGGTGGATATAGCCACGGCACGCAATGCGGGATTGCCTGTGATTGCCTGCTCGTGGGGATTTGTATCACGAGAGGAATTGGCAGCCGCAAAGCCTGATTATCTGATAGATACAACAAGGGAGATACTGAATTATACCCTTTGAGAGAAAAGGACAAACCCTTTCTACGCTATCGGACACAGCAGATAGACAAAACAAATATAGCAATACGCAAACAGAGAGAATAGAAGAATGGAAATATCGACACGAGCACAAAACATGCCACAGTCGCCAATTCGCAAATTGGCGAAATATGCCGATGCCGCCAAGCGCAACGGCATACACATCTACCACCTTAACATCGGTCAGCCCGATATTCAGACGCCTCGTTGCGCCCTGGAGGCGGTACACAACTTCGACCAAAAGATATTGGATTACTCGCCATCGCAGGGGACTAAGTCGCTGAGAACGAAGATGGTAGGCTATTATGCCGAGTATGGGATAGACCTGTCGCCCGACGAAATCATCATCACTTCGGGCGGTTCGGAGGCGATTATGTTTGCCTATATGGCTTGCCTCAATCCCGGGGATGAAATCATCGTAACCGACCCAAGTTACGCCAACTATATGGCGTTCGCCATCTCGTGCGGGGCGGTGGTGAAATCGGTGAAGACACATATCGAAGACGGATTTAAGTTGCCACCGATAGAGGAGTTTGAGAAGCAAATCACGGACAAGACTCGTGCCATACTGATATGCAACCCGAACAACCCGACGGGGTATCTCTACACCAAACAAGAGATGCTACAACTGCGCGACTTGGTGAAGAAATACAACCTGTATCTTTTCTCCGATGAGGTGTATCGTGAGTTTATCTACACGAAGCGGCCGTATATCTCCGCCTGCCACTTAGAAGGGATAGAGGACAATGTGATACTAGTGGACTCGGTGAGCAAGCGTTACTCGGAGTGCGGCATCCGTATCGGTGCGCTGATAACGAAGAACAAGCAGGTACGGCAGGCGGTGATGAAGTTCTGCCAAGCGCGCCTGTCGCCCCCGCTGATAGGACAAGCCATTGCAGAAGCATCGCTCTCGACCCCGCAGGAGTATATGGAAGAGGTGTATGACGAATACCTGCTTCGCCGCAACTACCTAATTGACCAACTGAATCAGATACCCGGGGTATTTGCGCCGACGCCGATGGGGGCTTTTTATACGATGGTGCAGTTGCCTGTGGACGACACAGACAAGTTCTGCCAATGGTGTCTGACGGACTTCCAATACGAGGGGCAGACGGTGATGATGGCTCCCGGCAGCGGTTTCTACACCGACCCCGAGGAGGGACGCAAGCAGGTTAGGATGGCGTATGTGCTAAACAAAGAGGATTTGGCGAAAGCGATGGTGGTACTACGCAAAGCCTTGGAAACCTACAACGCGAATAATCAGTAGGGCTATGGATGTGGTGTGGATCATACTCGGTGCGTTGTGCCTGCTGGCAGGGATAGTAGGTTGCGTACTGCCCGTGCTGCCCGGGGTTCCGTTGGCTTATGCGGGTATGCTGTTGCTACAACTGACCGACAAAGTGCAGTTTACATGGCAGTTTCTCGTGATATGGGGTGTGGTGGTAGTGGTGGTGCAAGCCTTAGACTATTTCGTGCCTGCGTGGGGAACTAAGCGTTTCGGTGGGTCGAAATGGGGCGTATGGGGCAGCACTATCGGAATGATTGTGGGGCTATTCCTCGGGCCGTGGGGTATTGTGTTGGGACCATTTGTAGGGGCGGTGTTGTTTGAGTTGATCGACGGTAAGAACACTCGTGCGGCTCTACGCGCAGGCTGGGGATCGTTTGTGGGCTTGATGACAGGGACGATACTCAAACTAATCTGCTGCGGACTGATGACCTACTACTTTATTGCAGCATTGGTGTAAGCATACCGCGAATCACCATTTTTAGGGACTTGCATATATCGACAATTTGTCGTATCTTTGCAGCGTAAAGCGACAGGGATGAGCAGACGATTCTACACGACCATAGGACTGATAATGTGGGCACTACTGCTGACGGCGCAGGTGGAAGTAGTGCTGACAGACTCGCTGACGGGTGAGCGAATCAGCGATGTGGCGGTGGTAGCATTGGAAGCGGGTGTGAGCGGAGTGAGTAACACCCAAGGCGTAGTGCGTTTGGCGATAGGCACGGGTTTTCATACCCTTGACATCACCCATTTGAGTTATCGAGAGGCGATAGTGCCGATTGCGATAAAGAACCCAAAACAGGTGGTGAGTGTACGGCTGGTGCAACAGACGCAAACGATTGAGGAAGTGGTGGTTACGGCGAGCGAGTCGGCAGGTGCGACCACCTCGTCGGTGGTGGGCAAAGAGGCGATGCAACACCTGCAGCCCTCGAGTTTCGCAGACATCGTGAGTATGCTCCCCGGGGCGGGTACGCAAGACCCGAACTTAACCTCCGCCAATACGATTCGCCTGCGTGAAGCGGGGAACGGCACGAGCAACAGCGACTATGACGCCTCCTCGCTGGGAACCGGTTTTGTAGTGGACGGTGCGCCTATCTCAACCGATGCAAATATGCAGTATGTGCAAGGCGGAAGCAGCGGACAAGACGACCAAAGGCAAGTGGTGAACAAAGGCGTGGATATGCGTACTATCTCGACCGATGACATAGAGAAAGTAGAGATTATCCGCGGTATTGCAGGGGCGGAATACGGCGATGTAACCAGCGGGGTGGTAAAAATAGAGCGCACTATGAAGCCGACACCATGGCGGGCGCGATTTAAGGCTGACGGATTCAGCAAACTATTCTATATGGGCAAGGGTATCGGTTGGCGCGATAACCGCACCATACTGAATGTAGGACTTGACTACCTCAATGCGAAGAACGACCCGACCAACACATTGGAGAACTACCGGCGTATCACCGCCTCGGTGCGACTACTGAACCGCTGGACTGCCAACGATGTGAATATCCGCTGGCAGAACTGTTTGGACTATACGGGGAGTATCGACAACGACAAGACCGACCCGGACATCAACTACAACAAAGAGGACTCATACCGCAGCGAGTATCACCAGATAAAATGGTGCAACACGCTCAATATCAATCAGAAAGCGCACGAATGGTGGTCGGCAGCGGTTATGGTAAACCTAAGTTTTTCGCTCGACCGAATCAGCCAGACCAAGTTTATCCAACTGACCACACCCATCCAACCTGCAATAGACAATATGGAGGAAGGCAACCGCGATGTGGCACTTTTGCCGTACCGGTATGTGGCGCAACACCGGGTGGACGGCAAGCCGCTGAATGTGTTTATCCGACCGAAGGTGAATTTCTTTTTCCATACTTGGGCAGTGGAGCATAAAGCCGCAGCGGGAATAGGGTGGAAATACGACAAGAACTTCGGGCAAGGACAGGTGTACGACCTCACTCGCCCGCTCAACTACACGACGAGCCTTCGTCCGCGGGCATACAACGACATCCCCGCCACGAATCAGTTGGCGTGGTATGTACAAGACTACATACACATCCCCGCAGGGCACACCTCTTTTGACCTTGAGATAGGACTACGAGGCACATCGCTGCTTGCACTCGACAAGCAATACACGATGCACGGCAAATGCTACTTAGACCCTCGTGCGAACTTGATATACAATATCCCCGTGAAGGGAGGGAAGGTGTTTGTAGCGGGTGCGATAGGGCAGCACACGAAGATGCCTACGCTGCTGCAACTCTACCCGAACCTGATTTATGAGGACCTAAAAGCCCCCGATATGCGGCTCTCGGCAACGGACAGCACGCTGAATATCTACACGCATATCATCGACCCGACTAACCACGACCTGCGCCCTGCACGGAACCTCAAATGGGAAGTAAGAGCAGGCATAGAGATACAGAAGCACCGATTGTCGGTTACTTATTTTCAGGAACGCATGAACGACGGTTTCCGTCAATGGAAAGACTGTCTGCCCTTTACCTACCCTATCTACTTCGCCGAGACGGTAAACGAATACAGCAAACTGCTGACTTACTCGATGACCACCAATGGCAGCGAGATACGCAAGCAGGGAGTGGAATGGCAGTATAGCAGTCCGCGTATCCCCGCTATATGCACGCGCTTCACGGTGAACGGTGCATGGCTCCGCACTACCTATCAGAACTCGCAGCCGATGTTCTCCACTGATAAACTGAGTGCCGTAGTGGGCAACACCGCCGTAAAAGACCTATACATCGGTTACTACGATTGGACAGACGGCACAGTGCGTGAGAACCTGAATACCAATGTGATAGCCGATGTCTATATCCCGAAAATAGGACTGACGGTGAGTGCTACTTTGGAACTCAACTGGTACACCGCCAATACCACCCTGCGGAAAAACGGTGTGCCTATTGCCTATATGGACTTAAGCGGTGAACTCAAGCCATACACCGAGCAAGACAAACAAGACCCCTACCTGCAATGGCTCGTTTTTACCTACAACGAGGACCAATTTAGACGCAAGGTCGTTCCTTTTGCGGGGTACTTGAATCTGCGAGTACAGAAGAGCATCACGAAGTATGCCGACTTAGCATTTTTTGTAAACAAACTGCTTGATTATCTGCCTGATTACCAAGTGGATGGCGTAACGATACACCGAAGTGCCGGTCCGTATTTCGGTATGGAAATCAACCTGAAGATATGAAACGACACCTTATATATATATGTATAGCGGGTCTGCTGCTGAGCAGTTGCCAAACACAGATTACGGAGGAGCGTTGCCCCCTACGGCTGACACTGCACCTACCCGAGTTGGACGAAGCCACAACCCTTAGCATAAAAGATAAGCAAGTGGTTTTCAACGACTTGAATATGGGAAGGCAATATACCGTAGATACCGATTCGATTGCATGGCAAGATACGCTCCTGCTTGTTTCTACCACACAACCTGTCGGGTTCTACGACATCGATGTATCGGTTACCCTGCTTGCCGACAGCGCGGAACTGCTTTTCAGAACCTACATAAAAGGACTTGCGCTGACCGAAGCACGCACTATCGATGATCGCTTGATGCCGGTGGCTGCAAGAGAGGACTTCGTTTTGGCCGAGATCTTCACACCCGGGACACAAACGCCCGAGGGCAAGACCTACACGGGCGATCGGTATTTCGTGGTATTCAACAACTCTGCCGATACACTCTATGCCGACGGGCTTGTGCTACTGGAGTCGAAACTAAAGAATACGCAGAAGTACACCCTCACACCGGATTTTCGGAACGAATCATTTGCCGCAGACGCTATCTATCGTATTCCGGGCGACGGCACACAGTACCCTATCCCCACAGGAGGGTCAATTTTGATAGTGGACAATGCAATGGATCATCGGCAAGCCAACAGCAACTCTTTTGACCTAAGCGATGCGGATTTTGAGTGGTACGACCAATCGACAAGCGCAAGCATCACCGACTTGGACAACCCCGATGTACCGAACCTCGACAAGATATTCTGCTACTCGCTCACGATTTGGATTCCCAACAACCAAGGCAACACCTCATTTGCATTGGCTCGTTTCCCCGATACGCTCTCGACCGACGGCTACCTAACGCAATACAAATTCAGATACAACTACTTGAATGTAACCTCGGCGGGCACATTCAACATGTCTGCCGACACCTATTTGGTGCCGAATGAGTGGGTTGTCGATGCCGTTAATCTATGTCCGCGCACCGCCTATCAGTGGACAGCGACCTCGCCTGCACTCGACGGGGGTTACACTTATGTAGGCGAATTGGGTAGCGACAAAAAGCGTTTCGGCAAAAGCGTACGACGCAAGACGCTCTACAACAACGCCATGCGACGCGTGCTGCAAGACACCAACAACTCGACCTACGATTTTCTGCCTGCGCAGGAGGCAGACCCGCATTACTTTGCTAACCATAAACAATAGCCGAAAACCTTGAGTACACTACTTGTCATCATCACCGCATTGCTGCTTGATACCACGAGTACCGAGGCGTATCTGCAAGGACATTATCAGCAATCGACAATGCCTATTGAAGGTACATCGAGTGCCGGTTTCAGCGTTTGCGCACGCTCGATCTACGATATCGATTCGGTCAATCGTGTCTTTGGCGAGGCGGCCTATTCGTGGGCACAAAGCCAAGGGAATATCGGGATAGAGAATGCCGATCCGTATCTGCTTTACCCCTACCTGACCTACGATACCATAGGTGGCGGGCTGCGCACGGAAACTTATTGGTTCAGAGGCGGTTACCGCCGTGCCAAACAACACTTAATATGGCATTTGGCGTTGCAGTATCGTGCCTTACAGAGTTACCGGAGTATCGACCCGCGCCCCAAAAACAAAGTGGCAGATCTGAGCGTAGAGGGGTCAGTGGGGTATATCGACGGGCGATATGCCTACTCGATTGTGGCGCAAGCAGGGCGATACAAACAGAACAACGACATTGTTTTTTATTCGGAGTTGGGCGAGGCGATGGTACATCATCTCGTGCTGCCCGACCAAGCCTACAGTCGCTTCTCCGGTGCCTATAAATCGGCTTATTATCACGGACTTACGGCGGGCGGACAAGTAATGATACAGCCACAAAAACAAGGGTTTGTAGCCGGGGCAGGATACCAGTTTTTGACAGCGACCGAGGAACTGAGCAGCACAACCTCTATCCCCATTGCCCGCTTGCAGATGCACACCGCATCTGCGCAATTCGGCTATGCTGCGCCCTTGTGGCGGCTCTACGCACAAGCCGAATATACTTTCCGCCAAGGCACACAATACCTCTACGGCGAGGCGGCAAACAACTACTATCAACTGTTGGCGTCCACTTCAAACTACCACGAGCAGCAACTGCAAGCCGCACTCTACGGCACTTATCGACTGAACCTGCCTATCGGCTATATGTGTTTCGATGCGCAAGCGGCCTATCGACATAAGAAAGCCGATTACCCGCATTCCGACACGGCTCCACTGGCTTCGATAGCGGCATATCTGCTTGCTAATCAGACAGATGCGCAAATAGCCATACGATACACTTTTCCTCTAAAAGACCAATACTGCTGGTTCGTTCGCCCAATAGCCGACTACACCGCCTACAGCACACATACGCACAGTTGGCAGATAGTGCTGCAAACAGGGGTTTGCTTCTAATTGGTTGATAATCAACAAAGCGGAAGACCGATATTGCACAACCAGCAACGCAAATTCTGCTCACCGCTTGCATATCTCTAAAAAAAGCAGTAATTTTGTGCCAATCATTCGACAGAACGCATGCTACGACATCTACACATACAAAACTACGCACTCATCAGTCATTTAGACCTCGATTTGGAGGGCGGTTTCTCCGTGCTGACCGGTGAGACGGGTGCGGGAAAGAGTATCATCTTAGGTGCACTCAACCTTGTAATGGGGGGGCGGGCTGATACCAAAGCCATCACAGACGGAGAGGACAAGTGCATCATCGAGGCGGAGTTTGATGAGTGTATCGTGCGTCGTGAACTATACGCAAACGGCAAATCGCGGTCGTTTGTGGACGACTCGGTGGTAACGCTGGCTGAATTGAAGACATTGGCAGCGCGACTGATTGACATCCACTCTCAGCACGCCAATCTGCTGCTTGAAAACGATGATTTTCAGTTGTCGATAGTGGATGCCATAGCCGGGAACCAAGCAGAAACGGTTGCCTACGCCACAGCCTACGAAGCCTATCTGCAGGCGCAAAAAGCGTTGCATGACCTACAGGCTTTGGCACGCAAGACGCAAGCAGATGCCGATTATATCGCTTTCCGCTATCAGACACTTGCTGATGCCCATTTGGAAGAAGGCGAGATGGCTTCGCTCGAAGAGGAACAGTTTAGGCTAAGCCATGCGGAGGAGATACGGACTGCGCTCGAAACGGCAACCAATGCCATAGACGGAGAGGAGATGTCGGTGCTTGAGTTGCTCAGAATGTGCAATCTCTCGACGGCTGCACCCGAATTGCAAGAGCGAATAGAAAGTGCGAAAATAGAACTTCGGGATATTGCCGATGAGGCGAATAAGCAGGCAGAGCGCACGGAGTTTGACCCGGAGAGGCTTGGAGAAGTGGAGGAGCGATTAGGGTTGCTCAATACATTGCTACGCAAATACAACGCAGCAAGCGAGGAGGAGTTGATTGGTATGCGCGATGAACTGCAACGCCAAAACGAGCAAATCAACTCTTTTGACGCCGACATCGCACGGCTACAAAAGGAATTAGACAGCCGCACCGCAGACTTGGAGAAAGCCGCACTTACCCTGCGCAAGACCCGCGAGAGCGTGCGGGAGCCGATTGCCCGGCAACTGGTAAAGAACTTGACAAGGCTCGGTATCGCACACGCCAAGATAGACATTGCCATCACTGATGCGCCCGACTACACACCTGCGGGGAAAGACGATGTACAGTTTATGTTCGCTGCTAACCTTAACCAGAGTTTGCGACGGGTGAGCGAAGTGGCATCAGGGGGAGAGATTAGTCGTATTATGCTGTGTATCAAGGCGTTGATTGCCTCTAAGAACGGATTGCCTACTATTATTTTTGATGAGATAGACACGGGAGTGAGTGGTGAGGTGGCCTCACAGATGGGCGATATCATGCAGCAGATGGCGTCATCGAGGCAGATTATTGCCATCACGCACCTGCCACAGATTGCCGCCAAGGGACAAACGCAATACCTTGTCTATAAGGCAGATACGGCACAACGCACCGAGACACACATCAAACGACTAACGGAAGAGGAGCGTGTAGAGCAAATCGCCACTATGTTGTCGGGTAAGCACCCCACCCCCGCTGCCATAGAAAACGCGCGACAACTCCTCGCCAATGCGTAGCGTATTTTGTGTATTTTAGGATTTCGAGGTGCTTTTTGCACTTGATATTTGTATTTTTGGCTTTTTATTTGTAACTTTGCGGGCTCAAAAGTATTGTCAGGCAGGAGCAGGGGATAGCAAGATTGGGTAGCAAACAGATTGAGCCGTCGCAGACTGTTATCTCCGAGCAGCCGACCACACTAAAAGCAAATTAAGGGAATGGGTTTTAGAACAAAAATACTATCTGTCGCCGGTCGATACTTCTTTGCGGGTGTTTTGCTATGGGTTGCACTGCTATGCTTGCCCGCCACGACTGTTGCACTCGATGTGGAGTGTGTCGGCACTGCCATACAGATAGAAAATCAAGGCGATACGATATTTATCTTTGCCGACGAGATTGCTATGCGCACCAAGAGCGGAAGTCCGACAGATTGGTACAAGACAGACGGCAGCATCGCACAAAGCAACAGCAATGAGGTCTATTTGGACAACGGCGGATACTATGTGGAAATGAATGGTGTACGAGAGTATTTTTATGTATTCTCTTATCCGGAATATCGTCCGCAAGACATCAGTTTGCAGGTAGAGCCGCTTTGTCGCAGCACGCGTCTCACCGTGTCGGGGACTCTACCCGAGATGATTTACACCAGTCCGGCAGGCAGGCGAGTGGTACCTCGCACTTGCTCTATCTCGTACACCGACCTGAGTTGGAACTCCGCCAACAAGCAATGGCAAGACTCGGCGGCTACACTCGCCGATCAGACCTTTCACCTCGGCGAATATACCCTCCCCGCTATCTATCAATCGACCGACATCTACCTAGCTTATGAGCCGATGGCGGCACAATTGGGCATACCGCAAGACTCTGTAAGCGTATCGCTGAGCAATCCTGTGGCAGTGAAGGCAATGCCTACCACGACAACCACCCTGCGCGGAAGCGAAAAAGAGAATGAGGTGGATCGCCCCACCGATGAAACGGTGCTCACGGGGTCGGCACCTATCGATGTGCATTTCCAAGCCAACCCCACTCCCGTTGTGGAATATTTCTCATGGACTATATATAAAGGTACGGACAGGATAGTAACTCGTACCGACGAGGAACATCGCTACACCTTCACCGACCCGGGGGCGTATCGTGTGGTATGCTATGTGAGCAACGGAACATGCCCTTGCGCCGATACGACAGACCCCGATTGTGAAAGGGATTCGACCGAAATCACTATCGCCGTAAGCGAATCGCAACTGCTTGTGCCGAATGTGTTTACTCCGAACGGCGACGGCAAGAACGATGAGTTTCGCGTGCTCTATCGCTCGCTGAGAGAGTTTCACTGTTGGGTCTATAACCGCTGGGGCAAACTAGTGTATGAGTGGACCGACCCCGCCAAAGGATGGGACGGCACTATCAACGGCAAGCCTGCTCCGGAAGGAGCGTACTTCTATGTTATCCGTGCGCTCGGCACCGATGCCACTGCGGGCTACACCACGAAACTCAAGTACACCAAAGCACGAGAGAAAGACCCGACGGCTCTGATAGGCGTGTACCAACTCTCGGGCGACATTAATCTGATCCGAGGGAAATAAGGGATACTTTTAGAGAGGGACACTTTGCGATGAAAGTGCTACAAAAACCTATCTAAGGTGTTGAAAAGACACCTCTCTAAAGTGCTACTAAGACAATGATAAGGAAATAAAACGACAATATAAATGAAAAAGTTACTTATGACAATGGCTATTGCCGGAACTGCTTTGGCGGCTATGGCTGCCCCTGCCGGACAGGCAGACAATCCGTTCTTCCACTACAAAGAATGGAAAACACCGCACGGAACCTATCCCTTCAACGAGATCCGTCCCGAACACTACATGCCTGCTTTTGAGGAGGGTATGCGTCAGGGATTGGCTGAGATAGATGCGATAGTGAACAACCCCGATGCGCCGACCTACAAGAACACTATTGAGGCTTATGAGAAATCGGGCGAACTGCTGTCGATTGTAGCAGGTTGTTTCTACAATCTCACCAATTCGGACACCAACGACACCTTGGACAGCATTGAGACTGCGCTGACACCGAAGATGTCGGAGTATTCTGCCAACATCCGTCTTAACGAGGGCTTATTCAAGCGTATCAAGGCGGTGTATGACCAAAAAGACCAACTAAAACTAACCAAGGAACAGGCTAAACTGCTGGATGACATCTACGAATCGTTTGCCAACAACGGTGCTAACCTGAGCGATGAGGACAAGCAGACCTATCGTGAGTTGTCGTCGCGCTTGAGCCAATTGACGCTCACCTACGGACAGAATGTACTCCGTGCCACCAATGCTTGGACCATGCTACTCACCGATGAGGCGTTGCTTGCCGGCTTGAACGATGACACGAAAGCCATACTCCGCGAGAACGCAGAGAAGAAAGGCGTAGAAGGATGGTTGCTCAACCTAAAGCCTACGACCTACATCCCTGTAATGCAAGACCTGGATAACCGCGACATCCGCCGCGAGTTGTACACGGCATACAACAGTCGTTGTATAGGTGGCGAATACGATAACACGCAGGTAATCATCGACATAGTGAATACTCGATTGGCGTTGGCAAAACTCTTTGGCAAGAGCACTTATGCCGAGAAATCGCTCCATAAGACTATGGCAGAGACACCGGAAAAGGTGTATCAGTTGCTCGACCAACTGCGCGACAGTTATATGCCGGCAGCACGCGCCGAGGTGGAAGAACTGCAGCAGTTTGCCACTGCACACGGTCTATACGCCACCCTGCAACCATGGGACTGGAGTTACTATTCAAAGAAACTGAAGAACGAGAAATATGCCATCTCGGATGACGATTTGCGTCCTTACTTTGAGAAAGATGCAGTTATCGAAGGTGTGTTTGGTTTGGCAAAGCGTTTGTACGGTATCACCTTCAAGGAGAACCCGAACATACCGGTCTATAACCCCGAGGTGAAAGCATACGAGGTATTCGACGAGAAGGGCAAGTATCTGGCGGTTTACTATGCCGACTTCCACCCGCGTGACGGCAAACGCGGCGGTGCATGGATGAACGATTTTCAACCACAATACATGGACGGCAAGACCGACCACAGACCACATATTGTGAATGTAATGAACTTCACCCGTCCGACAGTCGACAAGCCTGCGCTCTTCACCTACGATGAGGTAGAGACCTTCTTGCACGAGTTCGGACACGGTTTGCACGGTATGCTCACTCGCTGCCACTACTCGGCTCTCTCAGGAACCAGTGTTCCGCGCGACTTTGTGGAGTTGCCTTCGCAATTCAACGAGAACTTCCTTGGTGAGAAAGAGTTTTTGGACACCTTTGCTAAGCATTATCTCACGGGCGAGCCGATGCCGCAGGAACTGATTGATAAGATCAAAGCCTCGAACAACTACCATGCGGCTTATGCTTGTGTGCGCCAACTCTCGTTCGGCTACTTAGATATGGCTTGGCATACTCTGACAGAGCCGTTCAGCGTACCTGCAGACCTCAGCACCGAAGAGGCGGTAATCAAGTTCGGCAACGACGCTATGGAGCAAGTGCGTGTAGTGCCCAATGTACCAGGGACACAGATGGAAACGGCTTTCACCCACATCTTCTCAGGCGGATACGCAGCCGGCTACTACAGTTACAAATGGTCGGAGTTGCTCGATGCAGATGCTTTCTCTGTCTTCAAAGCCGCAGCCGAGAAGAAAGGCGGCACTATCTTCGACAAGAAAGCCGCACAACTCTTCCGCAAAAACATCTTGGAGCGCGGGGGCACGGAGCCTGCTATGGACTTGTACAAGCGTTTCCGCGGGGACGAACCGACTATCAATGCCCTGCTGGAGCGCGACGGTATCAAAGTGATCACCGTACAATAACACCGCCTACAAGTTGCTCTCCCCTACTCGATTGCGAGCGGGTACAGAACGGCATTGTTTTGGGAAACAAGAATACTCATCGTTCTGCCACGGCAGGACATGCACACCTTAAGAGACCATCTAATACCACATATTAGGGGTCTCTTTTTGTTTGGGTAATCCGTCTTGCATTTTTTGGACAACCGGCAAACTTCGTTTGACATTTTATTACTAATACACCTATAAAGATAGCAGAATGTCATTTTAGCACAACAACCTTAGGTCTCGATTAGGTCTCGACAAGATTTCGACGAAGTCGGCTCAAAAACCGTTTGACAAAAAGAAAGCAAAAAGAACCAAACAATAGAAAAACGGCAACGGCGATATCCGACCACCATACTACTAAACTAAAAATATATGTCTATACTATTTCGCCATCTTGCGATGGCTTTTGCATGTATCATTTGGGGTCTGATGGCTCCTTTTGCAAAAGACGCCATGCGCGTGGATTTCACGGGAATCGATATGGTGGCTTTTCGTGTAGCAGGCGGTGCGCTCTGCTTTTGGCTGACCTCGTGGGTGCAGAGTCTGTGCGGGAAGAAACAAGAGAAAGTGCCGTTGCGCGACATCGGGATGTTTTTCCTTGCATCGCTATGCGGCATCAGTTTCAACCAGGGGATGTACACGGTGGGGATTAGTTTCACCTCGCCTGTCAATGCGAGCATAATGACCACCACACTGCCGATTATCTCACTCATTTTGTCGATAGTTTTTCTGCACGAACGCGCCACATGGCAAAAGATTGTAGGTATCGCATTGGCACTCTCGGGGGCATTGATGGTAATTCTCACCTCGCACACCGCTTCCGCCGAACCCACCAACCCGTATCGCGATGCCATCGGGTCGATCATGTGCGTGCTGGCACAATGCTCGTTTGCCTCGTATCTGGTGATATTCGGCAAACTGATTAAGAAATACTCGGTGGTAACCTGCATGAAATGGATGATGCTGTTTGCCACAGTCACCGTTTGGCCGTTTGCACTGCCACATATCGTCTCGCTACCATGGCAAGACATCGCCGCACAGTCGTATTGGGAGATGGGTTTTGTGGTGTTCTTCGGCACCTACTGCGCCTACATCTTGATGACCTGGGCGCAACAAGTGCTTCGCCCGACGCAGGTATCAATCTACAACTATTTTCAGCCTGTCATCTCGTGCTTGGCCTCGGTGATGATGGGGTTGGCGGTCTTCGGTTACCTGCAGGCAATATCCATTCTGCTAGTGTTCTCGGGGGTGTATCTCGTTACCGGGGGCGGGCATGAGAAAACGACGGCAAAGGAGGTTTGCGCGGAGCCAACAGACAGCAAAGAACGGCTCAGCAACGAGCAAAAATAGACGGAATATGTCGCTCATATTGCAAGGAAGGAGAATTTTTAGTACCTTTGCAGACAAATTAGGACACCAATATGAAAATCGGTTTTGACAACGACAAGTACATCCGCATTCAGTCGGAGCATATCCGCGAGCGTATTGCGGCGTTTGGCAACAAACTCTACCTCGAATTAGGGGGCAAACTCTTCGACGACAACCACGCCTCGCGTATCTTGCCGGGGTTTCTGCCTGACTCGAAACTGCGCATGCTCTCGCAACTCGCCGACCGTATCGAGATACTCATCGTTATTTCGGCGATGGACATCGAGCGCAACAAAGTGCGTCAAGACCTGGGTATCACCTACGACGAGGATGTGCTGCGCCTAAGGGATGAGTTTCAGCACCGCGGTTTCTTTGTGGGCAGCGTGGTGGTAACCCACTACAACGGGCAGCCTTCCGCCGATGCCTATCGCCGACGCTTGGAGAACATGGGCATTCGGGTGTACTACCACCGCCTTATCGACGGCTACCCCACCAATGTGTCGCTCATCGCTTCGCCCGACGGGTTTGGCAAGAACGATTATGTGGAGACTCAACGCCCTTTGGTGATCGTTACTGCACCGGGGCCGGGTAGCGGCAAGATGGCAGTTTGCCTGTCGCAACTATACAACGAACACCAACGCGGAGTGGAGGCCGGATATGCCAAGTTCGAGACTTTCCCTGTTTGGAACTTGCCGCTGAAGAACCCCGTGAATGTAGCCTACGAGGCTGCGACCGCCGACCTAAACGATGTGAACATGATCGACCCGTTCCACCTGGAGGCATACGGCAATATCGCTATCAACTACAACCGCGATATCGAGATATTTCCCGTGCTTGACGCCCTGTTTACGGGGATCTATGGGCATAACCCTTACAAATCGCCCACCGATATGGGGGTGAACATGGTAGGCTTTTGCATCTCGGACGACGATGTGTGCAACGAGGCGAGCAAGCAGGAGGTGATACGCCGCTACTACGCTGCGCTCAATGCCTTTGCTGAGGGGCGCGATGCGGAGAAGGAAATCAACAAAATCACCCTGCTGATGCGGCAGTTGGGTATCACCACCGACTATCGCAAGACCACCGTGTCCGCCAAAGCCTGCCGCGACCGCGAGAACGCCTCAGCGGCAGCCATCGAACTGGAAGATGGCACTATCATCACCGCACATACGGGCGACCTGCTCGGTTGCTCGGCGGCCTTGCTCATCAACGCCACCAAGCACCTTGCTCACATCGACCACTCGGTGCGATTGCTGCCGCAGAACCTGATAGAGCCGATTCAGCACACCAAGATTGCGTACCTGCAAGGGCATAACCCGCGGTTGCACACCGATGAGGTGCTGGTGGCACTCTCCGTACTGAGCCAAAGCGACCCGCGCTGCGCCGATGCCTTGGCGCAACTGCCGCAACTGAATGGTTGTCAGGCACATTCGACGGTGATGCTCTCCGAAGTAGATAGAAAAACCTTCCGCCGATTGGGCATACAAATCACCTGCGAACCTGCGCGGAAATAGCATATTACTCCAAAAACAAAAGCAGATATGAGAATAGCACTGATAGGATACGGCAAGATGGGGCATATCATCGAAGAAGTGGCACGCGAACGCGGACACGAGATAGTATGTATCATCGACAAAGATAACCTGCAAGACTTTGATTCTGAGGCATTTGCGAGCGCGGATGTAGCGATAGAGTTTACTACCCCTACTACGGCAGAAGCCAATGTCCGCCGTGCGTGGAACAAAGGCAAACCTGTGGTATGCGGTACGACGGGCTGGGATGTCGGAAGCCTCTGCGATAAGGAACTCAAGAAAAAGAATGCGGCATTGGTGTGGTCGAGCAACTACAGTATCGGGGTGAACATCCTCTTTGCACTCAACCAACGATTAGCCGAATTGATCACGTCCGACTACACACCATCGATTGTGGAGACCCACCATATCCATAAGTTAGACGCCCCCTCCGGCACTGCCAAGACGCTTGCCGAACAGATAGAGACCGTGCGTGGCATCCGCCCCGAGATTGAGTCAATACGCGAAGGCGAAGTGCCCGGCATACACACAATCTGTTGGGATAGCGAAGTGGATACGCTCACGCTCTCCCACTCTGCCAAATCGCGCAAAGGTTTCGCTCTCGGTGCCGTCCTCGCAGCCGAATGGATAATAGGCAAAACAGGTTTCCACACGATGCAGGAGGTACTGTTCGGATAACCTTAGCGAACAATCAGCGATACCCCGATTTTCCTATTGGCAGGAACTCGGGGTATTTTCATTATGTTCTCCACTCATTTTTAGATGCTAAAGATATTCTATGGTATAGGCAGAGACGGCTTGGTATTTGTAGGGGGGCGAACAGGAGAAAGATAGGATAAAGAAAATAAATTTGCATATTCAGCGGAAAAAGACTATCTTTGCAGCGTGAATGCAATCGGTGCAGACTATGAAAAAGACCAATAGAATACATTTTAAGCCCCTACCATCGCGGGACATATTTAATATACTTGTCTTTGTGGCGTTGGCAATGCTTACGGTTTTCTTGTTTCCACGCTATAATACCTCGTTTCGCTACCACTTTGAAGTGGGTAAGCCGTGGGGATACGGACTGATAACCGCCGAATTTGATTTCCCTATCTACAAAACTGACCAACAATTAGCCCAGGAGCAGAAACAACTGCTAACCGGTTTTGCGCCTTGTTTTCGATTTATCGATGATGCGCCGCATGGTCCGCTGATCTTATCGCTACAAGACATGGAGATGCTGAAACACGACGGCTACACGCGTCTATCGGTGGTGCAAGATCGTGTTTCAAAAGTGTATCCGCTCTCGGAAGTCTATACCCCGGCTAAAGCGCGTGAACACTTCGGCGAGGCATACAACGACGCACGACCTAACCTATCGCAGGACACGGTCCTCACCCGCACTATGCGCGATAAATTGCTCTCTTCGATTGCCCCCACGCAGGGTATCATCCAAACGGGAGAGAAGATTATCGACCGCGGCGAGATAGTAACGGAACAAGATTATCAGATACTGCAATCGCTCAAACGAGCCTATGAAGACGAGTCGATCAGTCAGCACCAACGGGTGCTTTCCATCATCGGCGAGGGGATAATGGTTTGCCTATTTTTGGCATTGTTTATCATCTACTTATATGTATTCCGTCGCCAATATACGCTCAGCACATCCACAATTCTCTTTTTTGCGCTCGACTCGGCTATCGTTATTATCCTTGCGTGCCTTGCGCTACGCTACACAAGCCTGAGCATCTACCTCATTCCGTTTGCGTGGGTACCGATACTGACGCGTGTATTCTTCGACTCGCGCACCGGTTTGTTTCTCCATTTTACTACGATTTTGATTGTATCGCTTGTTGTGCCTGCGCCGGTGGAGTTCTTTTTCATACAGATTGCCGTAGGTATGGTAGCGGTATCGAGCCTGAGCGATATGACTCGCCGTGCCCAGTTGGCACAGACTGCGGGGTGGATATTCCTAACTCAAACAGTAGCCTACACCGCCTTTGCTTTTGCTTCTTCGGGAGACTACCATGCCATCGACCCGATGATGTATGTCTATTTTCTTGTAAACGCCATGCTGATTATCGGTGCATACGGAATGATCTACCTCTTTGAGAAACTCTTCCGTTTTATCTCATCGATTACCTTGGTGGAACTGACCGATATCAACTCCGACTTGCTCCATACGCTGGCAGAGAAAGCACCGGGTACTTTTCAACACTCGATGCAGGTATCTAACCTCGCCACAGAGGCCGCTAAGGCTATCGGAGCCAATGCGCTCTTGGTGCGTACGGGGGCACTCTATCACGACATCGGCAAATTGGCAAATCCGTTCTATTTCACTGAGAATCAGCAAGGCGGACCTAATCCGCTATTGCAGATGTCGCCCATAGAAGCAGCCAAAGTGGTTATTGCTCATGTGCAGGACGGCGTGGATATAGCCCGCAAGCACCACTTGCCCGAGGCTATCATCAATTTTATTGCCACCCACCACGGCACTTCACTCACACGGTATTTCTACAACACTTATGTAAATGCTCACCCCGAGGAAGAAGTAGATAAGTCGCTATTCCAATATCCTGGGCCAAAACCGGCTACCAAAGAGGGAGCCATTCTGATGATGGCAGATGCTGTAGAAGCGCGCTCACGCAGCCTAAGTACCTTCACCGAGGAGTCGATCTCCGCTGCCGTAGATCAGATGATTGACCAGCAAGTGGCGGATGGACAGTTCTCGGAAACGCCACTTTCGTTTAAGGATGTGGAGGATATACGGCGCGTCTTCAAGAATCGACTTATCTCGATCAACCACCACCGTATCACCTACCCTACTATCAACAAAAACGCCTGATTGTCAGAAAAATAGAAACTATATTCGTGTTGCTATCTGAGCGTACAACTTACTAATTCCCGATTGCCCATGCAACTATATCTTGCGCCGATGGAAGATGTTACTGACCCCGCTTTTCGCTTGCTCTGCAAGCGTTTTGGTGCGGATAGGGTCTATACCGAGTTTGTCAATGCCGATGCACTCGTGCGCGATGTGGCTTCTACTACACGCAAATTGCAGATTAGCGACGCAGAACGCCCCGTAGCGATACAGATTTACGGACGCGAGCCGGAGGCGATGGCAGACGCGGCACGCATAGTGGAGCAGGCAAAACCCGATTTCATCGACATTAACTTCGGTTGTCCCGTGAAAAAAGTGGCAGGCAAGGGGGCAGGCGCAGGCTTGCTACAGGATGTACCTAAGTTGCTGGCTATCACCCGAGCAGTGGTGAACGCCGTGCATACCCCCGTAACCGTTAAGACGCGTCTCGGCTGGGACGATGAACACCGTATCATCGTTGATCTGGCAGAGGCGTTACAGGACTGCGGTATTGCCGAATTGGCTATCCACGGGCGCACACGCAGCCAAATGTATAGAGGTGATGCCGATTGGACGCTCATCGGTGAGGTGAAGAACAACCCGCGAATGCACATCCCTATTATCGGGAACGGAGATGTTACCACTCCGGAGCGTGCTCGCGAATGCTTTGAGCGATACGGGGTGGACGCCATTATGATCGGGCGTGCCACTTTCGGATGCCCATGGATATTCGAGGATATGAAACACTACCTACGCACCGGTGAACTGCTGCCCAAACGCGATATGAGATGGTGTGTGGAGATACTGAAAGAGCATGTGTTGCGGTCTATCGATTGGATAGGCGATGAGCGCAAGGGGATAGTACATAGCAGGCGACATTTTGCAGCCTCGCCCGTATTCAAAGGGCTACCCGATTTTAAGCAGACGCGCATCGCGTTGCTCCGTGCAGAGACACGAGAAGAGGTCTTCCGCATTATGGACGAAATAGTAGAAGTGTACGGTGGAATGGAATGGAGAGCAAGAAAGTGTCGCTTGCGGTAGATGCTAACATAGGCGTGATGATTCCGCTCAGCAAATAGTTGGACTTGATGTAAGGTATGAGCATAACGAGAACCACCATCGCCTCGCTCTCTGACCCCACCTGCGATAGTATCGTCTTTACCTATCGTGTGCGCAGAACGGGCAAACCAATGGTGGATTCGGTGTCGGTAGGTGTATGCGAGAACGAGTTGCCATATTTGTGGCCCTACATGCCCGCAGCACCTATCAGCGAAACGGGTATCTACCAATTCACCGTAACCGGGGAGCAAGGTTGCGACTCGATACTACACATACTGTATCTGCAAGTGAATCCGGCGGTGGTACAGTACAAGAAATGGGCGGATGTGGTCTTTATCCCCGACTCGGCAGGGCGGTACACCGCCTACCAGTGGTACCACGA
Organism: uncultured Bacteroidales bacterium; assembly: GCA_900542355.1. Taxonomy (GTDB): domain Bacteria; phylum Bacteroidota; class Bacteroidia; order Bacteroidales; family Paludibacteraceae; genus Colicola. Next base: position 20,901 of record UQNE01000023.1, read on the forward strand.
TGCACAACCTATCTCGGGCGCAACGGAGCAGTTCTACCACGCCCCCACCAGACTGAGCGGGCAATACCACTGCGTAATGCAGACCCAAGCGGGTACGACGGAGCAGTCCTGCCCCGAAGACTTTGGCGATATTCGCCGTTCGGCAGACGACAACCCTGGGCAACAGCCTGAGCGGCAGATAGTTGCACGGCGCACGATGTGGATCAGTCCGGTCTTTCGTGTAGAGATAACCACCTATTCCGCTAACACTATTCAAGCCGAGAAACAATGCGTAATTCAACACTGACCCATACTTTGCGCCTTGTCGTTCCGCTCGCCTGTATAGCAATGACGCTACCTTTGCGGGCACAGCGGCGCGGACTATACAACACACGACAGAACAGCGGGCGAAACCTATCATTCGACGCTTCGATAGGCGCAGGCTATTCGCAATTAGAATACCAAACTAATGACCCAACCGCCTCAACGACAGGCGATTACGGACTGAATGCGCACTTAAGTGTCAACTACTTCTTCACCACCTATTTCGGCATAGGGATAGGCGCAGACTTCACCCGCTACGGGCAGTCGCTGTCGCTCAAAGATAAGCCGCTGATATGGCAGGGAGTAACTGACACCGATGCAGACGAGATGGTGTACGGCGAGCAGTACGACCACACCTTATATATATATAGTTGGAAAGAACGGCAGCAACAACTCTACCTTGCGCCGCAGGTAATGCTACTGTCGGTGATCCCCATCGGACAAGTGGGTCTGACTATCGAGGCAGGTGTGGAGTACGCTTTTTGCCTGCAATCGTCGTACTGCGGTGCGGGCGACATAGAGCATACGGGGTACTATCCGAAATGGGGTCTGACGCTGTACGACGTGGCAGCACACGGGTTCTACCGCACCACCGATTTTGCACCCAATGGGCTGCTCGAGGAGCAGTTTTCCAACCGCCAACAACTCGCTATTGTGGGCAAAATAGGGGTGCAGATTCCACTCACCGAACGCCTTGACCTGCGCGTGAATGCGCTGTGCAAATATTGCGGTGTATGTATCGCCCAACACGAGCAATACGGCAGGCGGCGAGGCGCGATTGGGAATGGATGCCGGCTTCCACGAGAACCGACAGCCGATTGCCGAGGGGGAGCGCGACCCGCACTATTTTATCCCCGAATATACCTCGCTGACCACCACCGAAGTAGCCCAAGGCACTTATCACCCATTGCTGGTAGGCTTGGAGGTAGGTATCCGATATCGTATTCCGATGGGCAGCACGCACCCATGCCGCTGTCTGACCGATTTCTAAACTCGAACTATGAAACACTATCTATTTGCTTTGCTACTCATCGGCAGCACCACAGTCTATGCAGCCGACCCTTTGCTAACCGGCACCCCTATCGGCAGTTCGCCGTCGGTGGACTACAACAACGGTGCCTCTGCCAGCACAACCGCCAATCTTCCGAAAGACGCTTTTGACGGTAATTTGGAAACTTTTTATGCATCGTACGAACGCTCCTATACATGGGTAGGACTGGACTTAGGTACGCCCCATGTCATCACGCGCGTCGGCTGGTCGCCCCGCAATGACGGAGTAGGTTCACAGCGTGTACAGTTAGGCGTCTTTGAGGGGGCTAACTTGCCCGATTTCTCGGACGCACTACCTATCTATCTAATTGATCAACAGGGCGTTATCGGCAAGATGAGTTATACCGACACCCAACAAAGCAAAGGCTTCCGCTACGTGCGCTATGTAGGGCCGAACAACGCACGGTGCAACATAGCCGAACTGGCTTTCTACGGACACAAGGGAGAAGGCGACAACTCGCACCTCTATCGCCCCACCGACCTACCGCTGGTGGTCATACACACGCAAGACGCCGTGGAGCCCGCAGACAAGGTGAACAACATCGTCAGCATAGTGAGCATAGTAGGCGATGATGGTTCGTTGCTCACCGACTCCGCCACCACCCGCCTACGCGGAAACGCCTCGATGCAGTTCCCCAAGAAACCCTATCGAATCAAGTTTGCGCACAAGCAACGACCGCTCAATGCCGCTGCCAAAGCCAAGAAATGGACACTCATCAACAACTACGGCGACAAGACGCTCATGCGCAATATCGTGGCATTTCATCTGAGCGAGATTGTGGGTATGCCCTACACGCCTTTCTGCCGTGCAGTGGACGTGATGCTCAACGGCGAATACAAAGGTTGCTACCAACTATGCGACCAAGTGGAGATCGGCAAAGGGCGTATCAACATCAAAGAGATGGAACCTACTGATACACAAGGCGATGCGCTCACGGGCGGGTATTTCTGGGAGATTGATGCCTACGCCTACGAGGAACAGAGTTGGTTCAACTCTAACCACGGCAACCCCGTTACCATCAAATCGCCTGACGAGGAAGACATCACCGTCGAGCAGAGCAACTATCTGCGCAACTACTTCAACTCGATGGAGGCGGATGTGTATGGTACGCAATACCAAGACCCCACCAACGGTTGGCGACGATTGCTCGACGAACAGACCTTTCTCAAGCACTTCTTGGTAGGCGAGATGTCGGGCAATACCGACACCTATTGGAGCGTTTATCAGTACAAACAGCGTGGCAACGACACCATTTTTACGGGGCCTGTATGGGATTTCGACCTCGCTTTTGACAACGACAACCGCACCTACCCCGTAAACAACAAGAGGGACTTTATCTATCGCAGCGGCGGTTCGCACGCAGGCGATATGCAACGCTTTGTAGATCGTATTGTCATCAGCGACCCACAGACGCTGACCACCCTACGCGAGATATGGGATAAGGCACGGCATAACGGACTGAGCGACAGCGAGTTGAACCAATACATCGACAGTATAGCGCAAGCGTTGAACGAGTCGCAACGGCTCAATTTTATGCGTTGGGACATTCTCGGTCAGTGGGTGCACCAGAACCCACAGGTAGCCGGTTCGTACACAGGCGAAGTAGGCGTACTGAAGAACTTTGTCAGCAAGCGTGTGGCATGGTTGGACAACCGATTGGGCTACACCTACACTGCCCTACCCGCTACTACCGACAACGCAGACACTCTATACAAAGTATGGAACATAGCGGGTCAGATGGTGTACCAAGGCACGCAGATGCCTGCCCTACCCCACGGACTCTACCTGGTACAGCACAACGGGCAAACTTACAAAGTGCTGAAATAGGTCAGTCAAGCGAGGGCAGAGAGAGCAGGAATAGTATTTTGTACGCATAAGAGTAGAGAAAACTGCACAAAATTTTGATATTTCAAAAATTGTTTGTAACTTTGCACCCTGCTTTGTAGTGTGTACGCACCATAGCAAAGCACAGACAATATACGGAAATATAAAAACACAAAAGATATTATGGCAAGTTTACAAAAGATTCGTAACCATGGCGCCCTGCTCATCACGATTGTGGGTCTCGCCATGTTAGCATTTATCATGGGCGACTTCCTCAATTCGGGCAGTTCGTTCTTCAACCGCAGCCGCGAGAATGTGGCTACCATCGAGGGCGAAGATATCCACTACACCGAGTATGAGGCAGCCAAAGACCAACTCACCGATGTGCTCAAGATCGAGTACGGTCGCACCGACTTTGATGAGGAGATGACCAACCAAATTCGCAATCAGGTATGGCAAAGTATGCTGATGGAGTACACTCTGAAGGCACAAACCGAGGAAATTGGTATGGATATCACCCCCGATGAGTTGAGCGAACTCTGCATCGGCGAGAACCCTCACCAGTTGATCCGTGCACGCCGTGCATTCTTCGACCAGACAGGACAATTCAACCGTGCTGCATTGGTGCAATTCCTCAGTTCGATTGAGCAGGATGTAGATGACCCCGAGCAGGCTGCTAACCTCAAACAAGCCAAGTCGTATTGGAACTATTGGGAGAAAGCAGTGCGCTTGACCTATATGCAGGAGAAATACATCAACCTCTTGCAAAGCCTGGTAAAGGCCAACAGCCTCGATGCTAAGTATGCTTTCAACGCACGCCAAAACAGCGTAGATGTAAAGTATGTAATGCAACCCTACTTCACGGTGGCAGACAGCCTTGTTTCGGTAAGCGAAAGCGACATCAAGAAACTCTACAAGCAGCACAAATCGCTCTATAAGCAGACCCCGAACCGTGCGATTGCTTACTTGAGTTTCCCCATTGAGCCGTCGGAGGACGATATGGCACAAGCACAGAATATGATGGAGCGTCTGCAGAACGAGTTCCGCACCGCAGACGACATCACGCTGATTGTAAACACCAACTCGGATATACCCTACGACGGACGCGACTACTCTGCTGAGACCGTACCCGCACAATTCAAAGAGTTCGCTTTTGGCAGCAATGCTAAGACCGGCAACACTACCGACATCCTCTTTGAGAACAACACCTACTCGATGGCACGCATTATGAAAAGCGGCTACTCGGTAGCTGACTCAGTGGAACTGAAAGCCATCGGCGGTGAGGGTCAAGAGGACCAAGAACTGGGTTGGTACACAGCGGCAGAACTGCCGAAGACCATCGCTGAGCCCGCATTCGCAGGCAAGAAAGGTGCACGCTTCACCGTAAAACAAGGTACGGCAGAGCAGACCTTTGAGATATTGGATATGAGTCCGGCTACACCGAAGGTAAAACTGGCTATTCTCTCACGCGAGGTTACTCCGTCGAGCAAGACCTACTCTGTTATCTACAACCGCGCAAAACAGTTCATCGCAGCCAACTCGGCTAACGAAGAGGCATTCCGCAATGCCGCTACCGAGGAAGGACTGGTTCTGACCCCTCAATACAACCTGCAAGCAACGACCGAGAAAGTGGGCGACCTCAAATCGAGCCGTCCGATTGTGCGTTGGGCATTTGAGGCAAAAGAGGGACAGATAAGCGATGTATTTGAGTGCGGCGACAAGTTCGTAGTGGCTCTTCTCACTGAGGTGAACGACCAAGAGTATCGCCCATTAGAGGCAGTACGCGCAGAACTCACCTTCGAGGCAACCAACAACGCCAAAGCAAAATACATCATGGACAAACTGAATGGTGTTGAGTCGCTCGATGCAGCAGCCAATATCACAGGTACATCCATTCAAACCGCCAAGGTATCGCTTGCTGACTATCGTTTCGGCAACGCAGGTGCAGAGCCGGCTATCATTGGTGCTGCAATGGCAATGAACGAGAACACACTGAGCGAGCCGCTGAAAGGCAATATGGGTGTGTATGTACTCAAGACCGGCACGAAGACCACGGCAGCAGGCGAGTTCAACGCCGAGCAAGAGAAGATGTCGCTTGTTTCGCGTTACGCTTACAGCCTGCCCTACCAAGCCATCTCGCTGATGGAAGAGAAAGCCGATGTAGAAGACAATCGTGCTAACTTCCAATAAGACAGAGTATTTGTAAAGTATAATATTCAAAACATAAGAGAAAATGCATAGCGGTAATCGCTATGCAGAGCAAATAAAATTCTTTTCATTATATTACATTTAAGAGCCTCCCTGCCGATGTGAATTGCCGGGGAGGCTCGCTTTTTGTACATATATCTGTCTTCTATTTAGGTCGTTTTGCTGTCTTTTTGCTACTCGCACCTTGGGCGGTCTTAGTCGAGACTTTGTCGAAACCTAATCGAGACCTAAGGCTCTGCATACAAATAATCATTTTGCTACTTCTACCAATCTATTGCCGACAAAATGTCAATCTGCCGGTATCGGACAATACGCCATATCCTATGCGCAGCAATGCACCTTATTTTGTGAGCAGTTATTTGAGGCGTAAGAAACCAATACCGAAGCGTTGTACGGCAGCGCGTTCGAGTTCCTCACGCACCGACGGGTCGGCAATGCTGATCAACGCTTTGGCACGCTCTGCCAAAGGCAAATTACGCAGATAGACAATACCATGCTCGGTAGCGATATACTGCGCCTGGAAACGGGTGGTAACCACTCCTGCGCCCGGGGCGAGATGCGCTACAATCTTCGATTTGCCTTTGTTGGTCATACTCGGCAGCGCAATGAAGCACTTGCCCCCCTCGGAGAGGGCTGCTCCGTACATAAAATCGTGCTGTCCGCCCACGCCGGAGATGATGGTATCGCCGATAGAGTCGGCACAGATCTGCCCTGTGAGATCCACCTCGATAGCAGAGTTGATGGCCATAGCACGCGGGTTCTGACGGATGATCTGCGGGTCGTTGGTCCAGGCCACATCGCGGATAACGAAATCGGTGTTGCCATCGATATAGTCGTAGAGATGACGCGAACCGAGCACCAGACTGCCGACCGACTTACCGGGGAGTATCTTCTTGAGCGAGTTGTCGATGATACCTTTCTCGATGAGTGGCAGGACACCATCGGTAATAGCCTCGGTGTGCAGCCCGAGGTGCTTATGATTGCGTAGTGCATTGATGACGGCATTGGGTATTCCACCGACGCCAATCTGCAGCGTAGCCCCATCGGGGATCTGCTCGGCGATAAAATTGCCGATACGGGTATCTATGTCGCTCGGTACGGGCGTAGGCACTTCTACCAGCGGTTCATCGCCCCGGCACATTGCCGTGATTTGGCTGACATGGATGACCGGGTCGCCAAAAGTGCGCGGCATATACTTATTGACTTGCGCAATGATAGTCTTGGCACACTCTGCGCCCGAGAAGGCTATATCGGCGGAGATACCGAATGAGCAGTAGCCGTTCTCGTCGGGTTCGCTAACATTCAGAAACGCCACATCTACAGGCACTTGTCCACTTCGGAACAGACTCGGCACCTCACCTAAGAAACAAGGGATAGTGTCTGCCACGCCCTCGCGCATAGCGTTGCGGAGGTTGTTGGGCACAAAGATACTGAGTGCACGGAACGAGTCCATCAGTTCGCGCTTGGCATAGGGAGCGTCCTCGGGACTGATGCCAAAGCCGGAGATGACCTTCACATCACGCAGTTCGGGCGCCCTTGCCGTGAGCGCACGCAACAGCACCATAGGAATAGAGGTAGAACCCTGGACAACGATAGTGTCGCCCGAATGGACAAAAGACACCGCCTCCGCAGGGGAGAGCAAGTGGTAGGTGTTTTCCTGATTAGATTTCATATCGTGTACAATTTAGGTGTGCAATTTAGGTGTGCGATGTATGGCGGAATACTCCACAAAGGGCGAGACACTCCACAAAGGAAACCCGTTAACCTGCGTGCAAAGGTAGTGTTTTTTTTTGAGATGTGCAAATCGAGAGCGTTGGTGGCTCCATTAATCGGCTACATAGCGGGGCAGAAAGGGTACTATTCTCCGTTAACGAACTATATCGAAAAAAGTGATTTTTCAATGTTTTCGTATTAT
>UQNE01000024.1 GCA_900542355.1 uncultured Bacteroidales bacterium
CAACCCAAGACCCCGCAAAAATATCCAAACTACTGGATTTCCTTGCCGATGGCGGTAGTCTTGATACTTTTGATTTTGATGAAGAAGGGTGGGAAGAATGCTTTGTAGGCAAATGGTGGATTAAGAATGAGGAACTATATTATGTGTTAGCCACTATGACGGGCGATATCAGCGGAGGAAACGGTTCATATCAACTACCGGAATTAACCACCACTCTGATGCATACAAAGATGACGAGTTCCAACGCTACAACCAATCTCAAAGATATTCGGGATGGATATAGGGGAAATGGTTGGATGAGCACTGCTAGTGATATTGTCGGTTGGGGAAGTGCTATAGCCGGAGTGGCAGGTAATGCTACTTGCAATGAGTTATATTGGTTTGGCAAGAAAGGCAAGGTATATACTGTCAATCAACGGCTCAAAGGTGCAAAAGGTAGTTATGTTTATAATAGGAGTTATGAATTGGCCAAAAGCCGATTGAAAATTTTGAAGAAAATGGGAAATGTATTCACAGTAACTAGTCTATTCTGTGAGGCAGTTTCTATTGTAAATAGTGGAGAATTGATGCCGTCCAATATAGTGGATTTAGTAATGGGAGGTTTATCTCTGTCTGGTTGGGGTTCCCTTGTTGCTGCAGGGTACTATATTTTGGATGCTGCTGTCTATTCATATATGGGGTATGGATTTGGAGATATGTTGGATAAAAAATATGGTTGTTGTTACCAATGGCAGTGAAGTAGTATTATGCGTATATTAGATTACATATTTTGGAGGATATATTCATTCAATTCAACTCATTGGATATTATCTGATAACGAGGAAGGCAAAGCAGTTTCTCTGTTGTACCTTATATTTGGCATACCTATTATCATACTGACAGCATCTGTTACTAGTTGTGAATTAATACCCATAGGAGTATTTTTTGCGACATATCTCCCATTGCTGTATCGATATTGGTGGAATAAAAAGGTGATTGCTAATAATTACAAACTTTTCGCTGACAGGTGGAAACAAGAGGATGCAAAAACACACAAGCGACGAGGTTGTATGATTATCATCTTATGTATTACCAATCTGATACTATTCCCTGTGTGCTATGTCTTATTGAAAAAATATCATATCATTTAGTTTGTTCCGGCATAGGACAACACTTCTATGATTTGATAAAACAATAATTTGTACAACAATGAATCTATTTTACTATATATTTTATCGCTTTGCACATTTTTATCGTAGATGTGGAACTCCATCACCAGATCTTTCGGCGCATAATGCTTTATGTTCCATCCAATTAATAACAATCTTTCTGTTGGCAATGACTTGTCGGAAAATATTTCCTCAGATTGTTGGAAGGGATAGTCTTTGGTTTGGTATGATAATTTTGTGTATATGTCCAATATTACATACTATTCAGTGGCTTAAGTGTCGTAATATGTATGATAAACTACAAGAAAAGTGGGGCAATGAACCTCCTATACAGCGACGTATACGAAAATATATGATTATTTTGTATGTCGTGTTTGTTTTAGTTGTGCTTTTTTGTATGATTCAATAAAACTGATAATAAACAATTTAGCAAAGGATAGAAAAATCAAGGGAGTTAAATTTATGTACAAGCAACGAGATAGTCTGTTCTTGCAAAAGGGTATCATTCGCAATACCGAAGGCTACACGCAATATACCTACAAAGGCGCAAACGATAGCCCTAAACCAATGCAGTACTATTTTCACAAGGATCACCTTGGTAATGTGTGTGCCGTATGGAATGCCACGACCGATGAGGTGGTACAGCGCACGAACTATTACCCGAGCGGCGTGCCGATGGCACAAAGCACGGGGCAGAGTGTGCAACCGCTGAAGTACAACGCTCACGAGTACATCGAGGCACATGGGTACGATGTGTACGACTATGGTTTCCGCGGTTATTATGCTACTATCGGGCGATTTACGAGCATTGACCCGCTCTGTGAGCGCACCCCCGTGGCAAAGCCCATACGCTTATGCCAACAATAACTGGATAAACCAAATTGATATATTGGGTTTGGCAGGAGTAAAATATGTCTTGAGTGGTTTACAAAAACGAGGTTATATTGTTATTGACAAAAATGGCGATTTTATTGGTGGCGTAAATGATAGTGATCGATCTATTTATTTGAGCGATGATGGCAATTGGCAGGAAGAGAATGGAACAGAGGGGTTGGAACGAGTGGGACTTATGAATAAGAGTTATGCCGATTACATGGCCGAATTACTTCAAAACAATGGTAAAGTTCAGGCTTCCGGAGTTTATTACGCCCGGAATTGCATTTACATTACTATTCGTTTTGGACTATCAGTGCAAAAATCATTTGGTAGCAATTTATTTTCAAAGCAATTGAGTACGATAGGTATCAACTTATGTTCATTCGATTTGTTAAGTTTTACTTTGCAAAATGGAAACTTAGAAAATGTTGACTACTACGGAAAAGATGGAAAAGCGACAGTATCCCATGGTGTCGCATTTTCATTATTTGGCGTGGAAGAAACTTTTAAGGTAAGAGCCAACGATGAACTTAGTTACATACCGGCCACGACCGAAACTACAGTATCCCTTATTGATAATAACCAATATGTGTTTTCTCCATCTTTTGGAAACTTTATAACCATTTCGATTACTATTGTACTCAATAAATACTATGAGCAAAATTAATTCAATAAAAAAACTGAGCAGAACATATTATGTAACCCACCATATTGTGTTATTTAGATTTCTATGCGTTGTGTATATTTTAACTATTGCAATACTATGCATATTTATACCAGGACAAGTGCGCAATTCATCGGTATATCGATTTATAGTCTATGGTAGTTTCCTGCCTCTACAATTATTGTTTCAGTTATTGTTTTATTACAATATAGAATTCCCTAAAACTCTTACTTACCACGGGTATAGATACAAAAGAATTCGTGCTTCTATGGCAAATAGACAATTGACGCAAGTACATTTGTATGATATTTGGATAGATTGGTTCAAAGTATTTTTGTATACAGTTGGCATAAAAAAGATTATTGTTATTGCGGAATGTAAGGAGACAAGTGATGTGAAAGTGCAATGTCCGCATTGTAAGTCAATTATGGAGGTGGAAGAAGTACAAGAGAGATGTCCGATATGTGCAAGGTCTTTGGAGGATTATATTTATATAAGTCCATACCGTAGTTGGTAATGATATCGTGTATACTATACAATTGAAATGAATAAATACTATGAATAAACTTTCACTTATAGAAAAAGATACTCTGCTATGTTATGCGGTAGAGCATTTCTATTTGTCATCAATTTGTATATTATCAAGGTACACTATACAAACAATTTATGGCTAAAACTATATGTAACATCTTCAATAGAATATACTTGACATCTTGTTATTGAAAGAAAGTAAAAAAACGAGAGTTTATGTACAAACAACAAGATAGTTTGCTACTGCAAAAGAGCATTATATGGGATTGTTCAACGCGCTACTTATTACCTGTGTGGTGTAGCAATGGCGGAACGCATAACATATCACACAAAGCACCCTCACATTGTACAATACATCATTTTGCCATCCTTAATTCTTCATTAGAGACCGTAGGTCTCATTACATTCCCGGTGGCGGTCCCATAGGAGGCATTCCGCCTTTGGGTGGGGTAGGGCGTGAACCGCCTTTGTCGTTCTCTATCATTTCTTGGATATGTCCGCCCATGCCCGAGGCTTTTAGGTTGCCCATTTTGTTGAGTTTGTAGGTGAAAGTAAGCATAAAATAGGTGGGTAGGGTGTTGTATTTGGCATAACTGACATAGTTCTCGCCCACCACTTGCACGATGTTCTTTTTCTGATGCAGAATATCATACACTTCGAGTGATAAGGTAGCATTCGCCCATGTCTTGTCGATCGAAGCATTCCAGATTATCTCGTTTACATCAGTCAGACCCGTGTAGCCGTAGCGTGCGGTGTAGCCGCAATCGGTTGAGATGTTCCACGATTTGGGCAGGTGGAACTCCAAGTCGCCCGTTACGCCCCAGTTGAACACATTGCTCACGCTGTTTAGCGTCAAGTTGTTTTGTGTGCGGCTGTAGGTAGCGTTGGCACGGAGACCTATATCGACTATGCTGTGGGTGAAACGCAGACCCAAGTCTTCGTTCACTTGCAGGTTACCCGTCAGCGATCGGTCGCCGAGCAGCATAGTGCCGTTCTTAATCATCTGTGCTATCTCCTCTGCTTTCTGCTCTTTGAGGATGTAGGCAACACGCCGGTTGTAACTGATGGCGGTGCGTGTGTTGAATTGGAACATCTTATTTGCAAAGGGGGTGTTGTACATAAAGTCTGCCCCTATGTTCCACGGCAGCACATCGGCGTTCACCGTTTGTTGGTAGAGTTTGCCTGCTTCGTCGTAGATTGAGTTGTTGACCAAGGCATCTTTGGTGAGCGTAGCACGAATGCCGGTCATAATACTCGAGAAACGGTCTTGGTTGAAGCGTGAGTACATCGCCATAAGGTTGTGTCTGAAAGCGGGTTGCAGTCCGAGGTTACCTACGGTCTCGTTCATTGCATCCGAGTTGTTGCGCACGGGCTCCATCTGCGTGATACTCGGTTGGCTGACAGTACCGCGGTATCGTATTCGGGCAAACTCTTTCTTGCCAAATTTGTACTTGAAGTTGACGGTAGGCGACCAGTTCCACACATTGATGAGCGTATCTTGATACAGCACCTGCCCATAGTAGGTGGTTGTATGGGTCTGTGATGCCAGTACGCGTGCCCCCACGGTGAGGTCGCTCCGTTCGGTGATCCAGCGGTAGTTGAGTTCTAGTTGCTCCGAGTAGAAACGGTTGGCGAGTTGGTTGCTATAGACCGAGTCGTAGGCATAGTCGCCTGTTTCCGTATCAAAAGAGTATTGGTTCTTGGTGGAGTTGCGGTTGCGTCCGGAGAACGCTGCCGCTATCTCTAATAGGTGGTTGCGTTGGTAGATCGGCTCCACCCATGATGCTCGCAGACTATATTTGAGGTTGTCGTTTTGCGAGTGGGTATATTGGTTCACGCTTGCGCTATTAAGCAGATTATCAAAGGCATAAGTATTGTTGTAGCCCGCCGTGTTTCCGTATTCTACATTGCCGACAAGGGTGAGTGCACGCCCGGGGTGGAGAAACTTGTGGTTGTAGGTCAGTTTCAAGCCTCCGCTGACCTCACGCGTTGAGTCTAACCGGGTTTGGTAACCATCGTTGATGAGGCTGTCTTGGCGGTGGTAGGTGTATGTCTCGTTGCTTAGGTTGCTTTGCCCTGTGTAGGAGAGAGTAGGTTGGATGAGCAGTTTGTTGAGCGAGTCGATTTGGTACTGCAACTCAAATCGCACATTCACATCCCATACACGCGATTGTTTGTTGAGCGAGTCGGTGTTGGTGTAGGTGTTGTTGCCTGCATACGACTCTTTCTCGGTTTGCGCAAGGGTGTGGTTGTTCGAGTGGTTGATTGCTACATCGCCACCGAGCAGAAGGCTCGTCTGACTATCCGCTTTGTTGATGCGCTCGTTGAAATCGATATTGGTGTTTACGCCTAAGTTCTCGCTCTGCGTGATACCCGAGTTGGCATTCATACCAAAACCGCCTCGTCCGCGCCCCATACGCACCTCGTTGGTGTTGTTGGCACTACCGATGATTGTTGTTTGGCTCTCGCCAAGCAGGATGTTGGTGAATAGATTGGCGTTGTATCGGAAGTCGTCCTCAAAGAAATGTTTTGCCAATGCACTCGATGTGCTTCCGTAAGCAGGGTCGCCATAGTTGAACCAACCACCGTTCTCCGTAACCATATCCGCACCGAGCGACCCCGTGTATTTGCCAAAGACACCGCGCTTGCGGTCTTGCTTAAGTGTCAGATTGATAATGTGTTCCGTATTATCGTCCTCAAAGCCGGTCATCTTGGCAACATCCGATTTCTCGTCAATCACTTGTATCTTTTCAATCATGTCTGCGGGGATATTCTTGGTGGCGGACTGCACATCGCTGCCAAAGAATTTCTTTCCGTCGATACGCACTGCCGTGATGGTCTCGCCGTTGACGGTAACATTACCTTGCTGATCGACGGTTACGCCGTTCATTTTCTTGAGCAGGTCTTCTACCATCGCATTCTCGCCCACCTGGTAAGCGGAGGTGTTGTACTCGATGGTATCGCCTTTGACGGTCATCTCCGCTGCGTGGCCCTGTACCTCCACTTCAGCCAACGCCGTTACATCTTCTTTTATGCGTATCGTCTTGAGTGTCAGTTGATTATCTTGCGTATTCTTGGCGGAAACCTGCACAGTCTGCACCTGCTCTTTGTAGCCGATATTCGATACAAATAGTTTGTATTGGCCTGCGGCAATCCCTCGCAGCGTATATTGTCCGTCGTAGTCGGTTTGCGCACCCTGTACCAATACCGAGTCTGCTCCCGAGTAGCGGAAAAGGCGTATCGTGGTCATCTCCAACGGACTGCCATCGGTGTTGCTCACTACCTTACCCGCTATGTCGTAGCGGATATTTTCTGCTTGTGCAATGCCTATACTTGCACCTAAAAACAATAGTATTGACCAAAAATGTTTCATATCGCTCTCAGTTTTGCAAATCCTGTGCCAAAATGATACTTTCGGTGTTCGGTGGATTTGCTGTAAGGCGTTTTTTTATCCAATTTTGTCTTTCCTGCGCCGATACTCCTTTTGACAATACACATCTTTTAAGTAAAAGATGCACTCTATGCATTCTACTTTACGGCAGACTCTACATTCTTTGTATTCTTGGCAATCATTTGAGGCGGTATGGGGAATTTTTTGTGGCAAATTATGGGTGTGTATCAATTTTTCCACAAAATTACTCAAATAATAACAACCACTATTGCGCGAAAAGCAGTACTTTTGCACCGTTTCTTAGAGTGGCTTGCGCTGCAATACGATAAGCCGCTCACAGATACAGCAACTCAATAATTTTACTATAAACTTAAAAACAAAACATCATGAAAAAAATCAAACTTCTTACGCTCGCCTTTGCTGCTCTCTTTGCAGGCAACGCAATGGCAGCAGAGTATGTACAGGATGGAACAAAATCTTATTCTATTCCTTATACTTTTGAAGGTAGTTCCGTAACAATCAAAGCCGATGGGCGTTTCAAAGTTGAGCAGAAACAAATGTGGAATGCATCCAAAGCGTATGGCATCAAATTAGCCAATAGTGCAAATGATGTAATTGATACTGCTTATATAGAGATTAGTAGTGCAGACGAATTGATTAGCGGTTTGGAATTGTCAGCTTCTACTAATGCAACAGGTGCTGGTAAAAAGTATGGCATATTGTATTGCTCAGTTGCTCCATTCGACAAGGATTATATAATTGGAGGTGAAGTGAAAACATCTATCTCTAAAGATTCAGCAGATGCTTCTCAAACTTTCACAGTACCAGAGGGGACTATGTCTGCCCGTCTTTACCGAAAAGTGAACTATAACAAAGTAAGTTATGGTGAAGGAAGTTCGGTATATATCTACAATTTCAAAATTACGACAACTCCCGCTGCAACTAACATTGCTACCCTCAAATCGATTACTGTTGGTGGTGAGGCATTGGAAGGGTTTAGCGCAGAGACCGAGACTTACAATGTAGAGTTGCCTTATGGTACTGTGGATGTGCCTGTAGTGGTTGCTACTACCACTTCGGCTAAGGCTAATGCAGTGGTTACTCCTGCGGCTTCTCTGCCCGGTGCAACTACTATCGTGGTTACCGCTGAGGATCGCACTACCACCAAGACTTACACTATCAATTTCACTGTTGCACAGACCCAAAGCGATGATGCTACGCTGAGCGCAATCACTGTGGACGGTAAGGCTATTGCAGGCTTCAAGGCAGATTCTATGAACTATGCTTACGAGGTGGCTTATAACTACGCAGCAGACAAATTCCCTGTAGTGGCTGCTACCGCTAATGATGAGGCTGCTACTATTGCTTATACCCAAATCACCGAGATCCCCGGTACGGCTACCATCGTGGTTACTGCACAAGCAGGCAACACTCTCACTTATACCATCGCTTTCACCAAGGCTGCTGCTCCGAAGATTCTTGCAGAAGTATTGTTTAGCAATGGTGCCAAGGGTGCTTCGGCTAATGGCGTAGTTCGCGTTCCGTATCTTGAGGGTACCGATGTACCTGCTATTGTAAAGGTAACGGCTGACAATGGTGGCACTGCAGTTGTATCCACAGACAGCACGAAGATCACCGTTACGGGTGTTGATAACACCACGCTTGAGTACGCTATAGAATATGTAGCATTGGCTCCCGTATCGCTTGGTACAGAGGTCGTTACTTTCGATAGCACCGAGACTTTCATCTTCGATCCTTATGGTTGGGACGCAAGCAAAGGTTGGAAGTTTGCAAAGAGTGTAGAAGATGCTGGTAACCGTCGTATCTCTGAAGGTCGCACTCGTATGTATATGGCTCTCCCTGCTGCTAAGGAAGTTATTCTTACCTCGGGTACCGGTGGTGTACGCGCAATCAAAGTATTCGTTAACGGCGTTGAGAACACAGAGATTACATCTACTGCAGACAAAGGGGCTACTATGACGATTGCTTTGGATAGCAAGAACAACAACTTTGTGGCTATCGAATCGAACCAAACGAAGGGTGATGGTGGTTTCATCGCTATTCAGTTGGTTCCTGCCGGAGAGTCGGCTATCGACAATGCCGTTGTTACCGAGACCGTACAAAAGATGCTCATCAACGGTCAGTTGGTAATCATCAAGAACGGTGTTCGCTACAACGCACAAGGTATGCAACTCTAATGCTTTCCCTTACAGATTGCCCATTTGCGCCGATGTAACGCATTAGTTCGCAGTCTGTTATACAAACAACAATCCGCTTGCCCTACGGCAAGCGGATTGTTTCGTTTATAGCCCACAGACTAATGGCTGTTTATTTGCGTTGAAAGCGGTAGGTCTCATCGATGAGTTGTCCGTTCTCAATGCGGTAGAAACGCTGGTTGGTGGTAGGCGATTTCAGTCCGCCGAGCGCGGCCATATACGGACCTATCTTGATATAATCGAAATGAGCCAACGGAAAATCATCGGGTAGGGTACTGCTCCCGGTGTACCACGCCGTTTTCTTACCAATGGTGTGGATATATTGTGCCATCTCAATCACAGCATTGTGGTCAGCATCTCCGCCCATCAAGGCTACGCAGGTGATGTACGGGTAGCGCACAAGCAGTTGATCTAATGCCTTGTGTGTGAGCGGATTACCTATGTCTTCACGCAGTTGCGGGCTATGACATCCCTCGCACCTGTGGGGGCAGTTGCTTAGGTTGAGTGCCAGCGTTGTCTCGTCGGGCACCTCTTGAAAAACGATATCGTAGTCAGCGTATTTGAGCATTCTTGTGGGACAATGGATGAAGGATAATGGATGAAGGATAATGGAATAAGGACAATAGACAATGGATACAGGTATGGTTATTTGCGATGGCGTGTCATTTGGAAACACCACTTGCGCAAAATCAGTGTGGGCAGCGAAGCACCTACAGCGAGGGCAAACACCACCGAGGCGGTAACCATTCCGTTGGTAAAAACCTCCAGCATATAGTGCATCGCATTCGCCGAATCGCCTGCACAGCCCATAAACTGGGTGATGGCGATGATGGTGCGATAGGCATACATACCCGGTATCATCGGGAGCAACGCAGGGATATAGAGCGTAGTGGTGGGGCAGTGGAGCCAATAGGAGAAACCTACGCACACCAAGCCGATGACCAATGCCCCAAAGAACGAGGCTGTCATAATGTCCCAATTAAGTGTGTGAATGAGCAAGTAGCGTGTGGCGTGTCCGATGGCTGCCAATAGCGCACAGAAAGGTATCGTGCGTCCGGGCGGGTCGGAGATCACCGAGAACCCTATCGCTGCAATGGCTGCTAATAGTCCGTCGCGCAGCAACGAAAGCAAAATATCACCCATAGTCTATCCGATAATTAATGTGGTGGCAAGCAGACCTATTGCCAAACTGCCGATAAGCAGTACGGCGTCCACCAATCGTGCAAAACCTGCCAATACATGTCCCTCTACGATGTCTATCACGCTGTTGATGAGCGGTACACCGGGAACCAGATACAATGCGCTGGTGGCGATGGCGATATCAGGCGTATGCCCAAGGTGCCAATAGCCGCATAGCGAAGCCACCATAGAGGATAGGAAAGCGCAGGCAAACCATATTCCAAAGCCGTTTAGGTGCTTGCGGGTCATAAAGATTTTTAGAGCATAGCCAATCCATGTGGCTATTGCCACCATTCCGCAAGCCCACATGTCGCCTTCAAACAGTCCGCAGAAAGCAGCATTGGCAAATCCTACCAGCACCAACACCACCCAATCGTTGATTTTGTGTTCGGCTAAGATTGCCTTATATCGCCGCCAAATCTCCTCTATCGGCAGATGCTCATCGTAGGCCTCCCAACTGAGTTTGCTCAATTCGGTGTTGAGCCGAAAACTGATAGGGCGCGGACTGATAGTGGTTACTTTGCTGTACACATGCTGCCCGTCGTGCGATGAGAGCGTCAGAGTGAGCGTCTTATGCAGCACGGTCATCTCCACTTTGGTGTCAAACGATGCGGCGATACGCGTCGTGTTGCGCACTATGCGGGTCGTATGTACGCCCGATGCAAGCAGGCACACCGCATATTCTGATAGAAAATTGGTGTACTGCTTCAGCGCATCATGTATTCGGGTGCCTTCGTCCGTCATCTTTTGTCCTTGCTCCATTATCTTTCATCCTTCAGCGCAGCGGTCCATTGTCCATTGTCCTTCAGCGCAGCGGTCCATAGTCCCCCTTACGCTTCGTCCTTCATTGTTGCGTAGTAGCGGCGTGATGCCTCTTGCTGGCGTGCCTCAGAGAAGTTGCTGATGCGCTTCAGATAACCGATGATACGGGTCAGGTAGTCGAGGTTCTCACTGCCGCAGACGGGACATTTGTGCAGGTAACGCTTGTCGATATGTCCGCAGTCGTTGCAGACGGTGTTGGGGATATTGAAGGTGAAATAGTTGGTGCCTTCTTGTGCGGCAACACGCAGCAGGTTGCGATACTGGGCTTTCGACAGGTGCTCCTCAAGGTTGCAGTGGAGAGCCGAACCGCCGGTCAGATGCTCTACATACTTACGCCCGTGCAGGCGGAAACGATCCAATACATTCAGAGAATGGTCTTCTACTACATAGAAATAACTGTTGTAGCAGTCGCGAGGCACTTTGTAGCCGTCCTCTCTATCCCATTTAGCATGCTTAACGCCCACATTCTCAGCGGGGATCATCTCGCAGTTGAACATCACCTCTTTAGTGCGATATTGCTTGTTCAGACGCTCTATCGTGCCCAATACATCTTGTACGAACTTTGTGTATTGCTCGTTGTCGTTGATAGGTATGCCTAAGAACTCGGCAGCCTCTACCAATCCGTTCACACCGATAGTTAGGTATTGACGGTTGATGTTGATAAATCCGGAGTCAAACAGCGGCAACATCCCTTGTTCTTGCAGGCGTTTCAGGTTCTCGTTGTATGCTAGTTGCACCTTGTGCATCAAGTCCACCACCTCTTCTATATATGAGAGATACGCCATCCCTTGGCGCACGGCATATTGCACGGTGCGGTTGAGGTTGATGGTCAGCACGCTCTTGCTTCCGGTGCTTACACCGCCTGCACCCAAGGTGTAACTGAAGCCGTTATCGGTAATCTCGTTGCGCAGACGGCAGCATGATGCCAGCGAGTCAGCATTATCGCTCAGATAGGTGAAGAACGAGTGTCCTTCTGCATACATCTCTGCGGTGAAATCGGCATACTCTTTGTCCTTCACATCGCCGTTCTCGCTCAGCAATGCCATCGTTTCCACGGGGAAAGTCAGCACCGAGCGCAGACGCTCTGCATTGAACCATTTCATAAAACGCTTCTGCAGCCAACTCAGCGAATCCCAATCGGGTTTCTCGCCGTCGGGGAAACGGAAATTACCGAAGATACTCTCAAAATAGTAGCGGTCGTAGTAACTGATATTCCAGAATACCGACTGGAAGTTGCGTGCACCCGTCGGCTGGTTGATTGAGTAAACCACCTGCTCGAAGCAGTCGGTAATCACCTTATCTATAGTGCGTTGGCGTTTGCTCAAGTCCACTACTTTGTCGGCGTGCAGGTAATAATCGTTGCCATACTCTTTGCCGATAAAATAGTTCATATACATTAGGAACTCCGGCGTTGCACACGCACCACTTAGCATCGATGATACCATAAATACCATATTGATGAAACCGCCGCAGAACGATTTGAGGTTGGTCGGAGGGGTTGCATTGCCGCCTATTGCTTTTGTGCCTTCCAGCAACCACGGATACATCGTTATGCTCGCACAGTAGTTAGCAAGGCTGGTTTCATCGTTTTTGTAGATGAAGTGCTGTTTGAGCAATGCCATATAGCGGTCTGCCAACTCTTTGCCGAACATCTTTTCGATTCGGTCGGTCAGCATGCGTCTGTTTAGGCGGATATAGTTCGATTTGGGCAACTCACCAATCAGCGTGGCGATGTTTTTCTTCTCTACATTCGCATTGGCGTCATACTTGCTGCCCGTGGCTGCATTACTGGCGTTGCAGTAGTTCATTAGGAAATCCAACTTATCCATCGTTTCGCGGTCTTTGGTATGGCGATAACGATAGATCATATAGTTCTTGGCTACCTGGTAGTAACCCTCTGCCATCAGTGCTACCTCCACTTGGTTCTGTATTTCCTCTACACTGATGCCGTCGTGAATACGAAGGCGAGATATAATCGCTGCCATAGTCTCTTCTGTGGCAAATGTCCCCGATGCAATAAAGGCTTTGTTTATTGCATTCTTGATTTTGTCGATCGAGAAAATCTCCGATTTCCCGTCGCGCTTGATGATTCGTGTCTCCATTATGATGATATGCTTTTATGCGATAAGTTTTCAGTGCCAAACAGACTTCGCTTTGAACGAATTGTTTATTGTGCCAAACAGACTCCACATTTGGCAAATTGACTTTGCAAAGGTACTGCTTTTTTCACACATACACAAACGAAAATGCACTCCGTTTTTCTTTTCTCTCTAACTCGCTATAAATCATACCATGTACGATTTACAGCCTTCTCTTGCGCATCGAAAAAATCTACTCTATTCTTACGAAAAAATGATATTTATATTGCTTTTGTTAAAAACTGCAAAAATATCTATTAAAATTCGATTTGGCTGTATATTTATTCATTAACTAAATTCTCTCCGCAACAGCCCCGGATGCTCGGTTATGTTGTTCGTTGATCGGGGGCTTTGGGGTATTCGTTTAGTGCCTTTTGCTATCTGTTTCTTGCTTTTGCTTACAAAATGTCATTTCGTCTTTGAGCCGTTCTTGTCGAAATCTTGTCGAGACCTCATCGAAACCTAAGAAAGAAATAGCGTTTGTCAAAACGGTAGCAAAAATAGACAAACGATAGCATTCTGTCAATTATGGAGAATGCCAACACCCTGTGTAGGGCTCGATACCCACGCAGTTTTTATGGTCAATTAACGAACAAAAGAGAACAATTGGAGCCCCGCTCAACGGTATTGCTCAATCAGTCTATCTACCAGTTTCGGAACACCGGTGGTGGCTTTCTCACGGATATGTTCCACCCGGTCGCGATAAATACCCAACTCGGGCATACCCGGGTCAACGAAATAGATAGGTGTCGTGGTCGGCACATACTCCAATAGCGAAGCAGCGGGATAGACATTCAGACTGGTGCCGACTACCACCATTATCTCTGCTTGCGAGGCAATCCCGCAAGCCACGGGAAAGTAGGGTACATTCTCTTGGAAAAACACAATGTACGGGCGCAGCAGACTGCCGTCGGGATGACGGTCGCCGTAGTGTTGTTCCCAACCTTGCAGGGGTACGGTGGCAGTTTCGTCTATCGATGAGCGCAGTTTGGTTATCTCGCCGTGCAGGTGCGTGATGTGCGTCGAACCCGCACGCTCGTGCAGGTCATCGATGTTTTGTGTGATGATTTCAGTGTCGGGAAACGCTTGCTGCAAGCGGGCGGTAGCCAGGTGTGCGGCATTCGGTTGCGCTGCCAGCGTATCACGACGCCGTGCGTTGTAAAACTCTACGCACAACTCAGGATTGCGCAACCATGCATCGTGGGTACACACATCCTCTATACGATATTTCTCCCATAGTCCGTCGCTGTCTCTGAATGTGCCAAGACCGCTCTCTGCGCTCACTCCGGCACCCGTAAATACAACTATTTTCATACCACTCCTTTTTTATATTTAGCGCACAATAATTGTACCACGCCTACACTTTGCGGCACGAAATATGGGCAAGAACTTGCATATTTGGTGCAAAAGTTGTAACTTTGCGCAACTTTGCACATAATCAGAACATTTACACTACCGATATGTATCTCTTTTATACTCCGGATATAGCCGTTTCTCACTGTCTTTCCGAGGAAGAATCGGCACATTGTGTCCGTGTCTTGCGCTACGATCGTGGCGATGAGATTCTACTCACCGACGGTCGTGGTACCACCTACACTGCGCGTATCACCAACCCGCACCCCAAGCATTGCGAGTTTGAGATTCTCAGCGCGGAGCAGCAGCAATCCTCGCATCCTTTTCACCTCCATATCGCCATCGCACCCACCAAGAATGTGGAGCGTTTGGAGTGGATGGTAGAGAAGTGCACCGAGATAGGGATTGATGAGATAACCCCCCTGCTTTGCCGATTCTCCGAGCGCAAGACCCTGCGCACCGACCGACTGGAGAAAATCATCCTTTCTGCTGCCAAGCAGTCGCTCACACCTTATCTCCCTACGCTGCACCCGCTCACTGATTATGAGGCATTTATGCGTGAGTATGCCTCCGATCGCCACACCGATACCGATAAGTTTATCGCCCATTGCTACAAAGAGGATAAACGCCTGCTCAAAGACTTGATTGTGCGTGGGCGTGATGTGTTGGTGCTGATAGGTCCCGAGGGTGATTTCTCTGAGCAGGAGGTGCAAACTGCTCTCCGAGAGGGCTTTCGCCCCGTCAGTCTGGGCAACTCGCGCTTGCGCACCGAGACCGCAGGCGTAGTGGCGTGCCATACGGCTATATTGTTGAACGAATAGTCTTTTAGTCTTAAAAGAACGAATAACCATTTAATCTTAAAAGTATGAATACAAAATTTCAAACTCCGTCGTGGTTAAAGTATGTCGTTGTCGGCGTTATCATCTTGGCTGTTGTTCCTATGGTTTTTGTGCGCTGTACGCGGGTGGATAGTAGTGCCGTCGGCGTGAAATTCAACAAGTTGTCGCTTACCGACCAGGGCAAACTGGATGCTTCGCCCGTTACGGGCTATGTCTTCTATTGCCCTATCACCACCGATGTCTTCAAGTATCCTATTTTCGTGCAACGCGTTGATTATGCACCGTTTACGGTTACCACACGCGATGCCGCCATCTTCACTATGGATCCTACTATGGCATATTATCTCAATCGCGATATGGCGGTAGATGTATTCTTTAAGTATCGCCGCGACCTCCAAGACATCGAGGCGGGCTATATGCGCACCGTCATCTACGATGCCTATCGTATCACGGCAAACAACTACTCGAGCGACGAACTGATGGCTAACCGTGCTAAGTTTGAGAACGAGGTGCGCGTGATGCTCGATAGTACACTTACCGCCGAAGGCTTTATCGTTACCGAGTTTACCTCCCAAATCACTCCGCCCGAGAGCCTGCGTCAGATGATCGACGCCAAGAATGCAGCGGTGCAGGCCGCCCTCAAAGCCGAGAATGAGGTCAAAGAGGCAGAGGCAAATGCGAAGATTGCGGTGGCCAAAGCCGAAGGCGATGCACGCGCTCTCAAGATCAAGGCCGATGCCGAGGCGTACTACAACCGTACTATCTCGGCTTCCCTCTCACCGCTAATCATCCAGGAGGACTGGATTGAGAAATGGGACGGCAAACTCCCGTCGGTGCAAGGCGGGGAGAATATGATGCCCGTTATCAATATGAAAAAGTAACGATGAATAGCGTCTATACCATTATCTTTGCCGCCGTCCTGCCCGCTTTCCTGTTGGTGTTGTATATCTGGTGGAAGGACAAATACGAGCGTGAGCCGTTCTCGCAGATTGTTAAGGGGGTCTTCTATGGCGTTTTGTCTGCCGGTATTGCCTATTTCTTAGAGGTGGGTGTGCAGGTCTTCGGGTTAGCGCCCGAGCAGCCCTACACTTTCCTCCAAGCCGCATGGAAAGCCTTTGTCGGTGCTGCCATTCCTGAAGAGTTTGCCAAACTGCTGATGCTCCTGCTTCTTGTGCGCCACAACCGCCATTTCAACGAGCGTTTCGATGGTATCGTCTATGCTTGTTGTGTGGGTATGGGCTTTGCGGCTACCGAGAACTTGATTTATCTCTTTAGTAATATCTCCGAATGGGAAAGCGTGGCGGTAAGCCGTGCCGTATTCGCCGTTCCCGGGCATTTCCTTTTTGCCGTTGCTATGGGCTATTTCTACTCGATGGTCTATTTCGGCGACATCAGTTGGCGCAAACGCAATCGGGTCTTTTGGGTGCCTGTCGTCTTGCACGGCACCTACGACTCGCTCCTATTTATGGTGAATCTCAATACTTTTCTCAGTGGCGTACTGCTCATCGTTTTCTATATCTTTTGTTGGAAAATGCTTAAGTATGGGCGCAAGAGTATCAAAGACAATATCGAGCGTGATAGGCAAGACCCCAACCAAATAGCCTATTGGAAGGACCGATAGACTTGCTCGGATAATCATAAACTTACACATCTTTTTATCAGATAAAATGGCAAAATACGAAGAGGTGATGTTATCGCTCAGACAGGGCAAGTATGCCCAAGTCTATATGTTGTGCGGTACCGAACCATACTATATAGATAAGGTGAGCGATTGGATCGAAGACAATGTGCTCGATGCTGCGGCGCGAGAGTTCGACCAAATAGTGATGTATGGCAAGGACTTGCAGCCTGCCAACTCGCCCGACATCGCACCCGTGGTGGCGGCGGCGAGAGGTTTTGCTATGATGGGAGGCAAAAAAGTAGTCATCCTCAAAGAGGCGCAGTTCGTCAAGAAATGGGAGGCACTGGGCTTCTACCTCGACAATCCGCAACCTGACACGATCTTAGTAATCTGCTACAAATATGGTGTGCCGGACGGGCGAGTGGGGTGGGTGAAAAAACTCAATAAGTCCGCTGTCGTCATGCAGAGCGACAAACTCCGAGACTACCAGGTAGAGAAATGGATTTCCGATTATGTGGCACAGCAGAACCAACTGCTCAAGCAGAAAGGTGAGCAGGTCAGTATCGATCCGCTTGTGGCTCACCTCTTGGCGGAGAACTTGGGCAACGACCTATCGGCGGTTGTCGGTGCTTTGCAAAAACTCATCGCCGGCCGCCCGCAAGGCGTCAAAGTGATTGATGCTGCATTGGTCGAACGCAATGTAGGTATCAGCAAAGACTTCAATGTCTTCGAGTTAGAAAAAGCCCTCATCCAAGGCGATGTCGTAAAAGCCAACCGAATAGTGCAGTATTTTGCTACCTCCAAAGACCATGCCTTGCAAAAAGAACTGCCCGTACTGTATGGATTCTTTGTCAATCTGCTGATGTACCATTATTTCCCTAACAAGTCTGACGAACGAAGTGTGGCGGCGGCTTTGGGGCTCAATTCCTTTTTCGTCAAAGATTATTATGCTGCTTCCCGCCGTTATCTGCCCGGAAAAGTGTTTCGTATCATCGGATACATTCGGGACATCGACGCCCGTTCCAAGGGTATCAACAATATCTCTGCCGACGAGGAAGACCTCTGGAAAGAACTGATTTACAAGATAATGCACTGACCTGCGTTCACCCGATACTCGTCCGCTGTATGATTTCTACCGACCAATCTGATTCGGGATTCGTTTCGCCTCAAGATGTCTCCTCCCAATGGGTGGAGATTACGCTCTTGCAGGCTCGTGGCCATAGTATCCTCTATCGCGCCAAACGCTATGGGCGGTGGTTTGTTCTCAAAGGGCTGCCCCCGGCGCAGCAACACCTTACCGACAGCCTTATCTTGCAGGACAAAGAGTTTCGTCTCGGTCTGTTGCTCGTACACCCCAATATCGTTGCAACTTATTCTCTGGAGACAGTCCCCGATTGTGGGCGGTGTATCGTAATGGAAGCGGTCGATGGGCAGAACCTTGACCGATGGCTCGCTACCAAGCCCGATCGCCAAAAACGCACACGAGTGTTGTATCAACTATTAGATGCCGTGGAGTATCTCCATGCTCGGCAGTTGGTGCACCACGACCTCAAACCAAGCAATATCCTCATCACCCGCAATGGAGAGAACCTCAAACTCATCGATTTCGGACTTTCCAATACCGATGATGCGGCTACCATTGCGCCCAACAATCTGCAAGACGACCTTGTTCCGTTGGCTGACCTGATGACGCTCTTTCGCCTTCGCTCGACGGCAACCGTCATCCGTCGTTGCAGGCGAGGAAGGTATCGCAACATTGCCGAACTGCGGGCTGACCTGTCCCGCCGTGAGCGTGTGGCTCGGGGAGTGTATGTCGTGCTGATGGTTGCAATGCTCTTGCTTTGCTTGGGCTTGTCGTGGCAAGCATTCCACGAGCACCGGTTAGCCCGGCAGGCATTGGAAGACGCTCAAAAAGAAAGAAGTATCTTCGAGCAGGAACGCCAAAAACAAGAGGAGATACAGTGTGAGCAAGAGCGCAGGAAACAGGCGGTGATTGCTGATGTCAATGCTATCTACGACCGAGAGGAACAACGCTTGAATAAGATAATTCGGCACGAGAAATACCGTGAGTTAGCCACTGCTAAGTTCATTACCTACAATCGTTACCAAGTCCTTGCCGACTCGCTCAATCGTGTCTATCCCGCCTCCGATGCTATCATCAGTTATTTGTGCAATACAATATGCACTCAGCGTTGGCAGGAACACCAAAAGGAGGTTATGAAACAAGCCTACCAAATGCCCTCTTTCACGGAGGAATACCAACAAGGCCGTATCTCCGCAGAGGAGTATCGGCGGTTGATGGCTGAATACACCGCCCTATGCAATTCCTCTCTCCCCTATTACGCTCGCTAATGGCAAAACATTTAGGCGCATTGCGAATTAACCATTACGCAACGCACATCCTCCCATCCTCGAAATACATAGTAATTATATGTTTCTTCCTACTATGTTTAATCGCCAATTAACCGTTAAAGGAGACCAAAACATTAATACGGAGCCCAAATGCTCTTAAAAAGAGAAATAATTAACGAACTAATTGTATGGTAATTATATGTTTAATCACCAATCTCTCATTTAGTGAACAACTAAATGTTCTCGCAGCCGTTTCGGGCTTTTGTTGATGAGCCGTATTGCTTGCTTCCTTGCTGTATCGCCGTCGTCTTCGCCCTCGCTGTTGAGAGCCTCGTCGAGGTTGTCATCAAGCGAGTTTTCCACACGCTCGATAGTGGTCGGCGAAGAGGTATGGTAGGTAATCTCATACAGATATTCTTCGCTCGTCTCCTCCGTAGTGTAGCCCACGCAAGCCAAGTAGAAGATGTCCCCGTCGCGCAGATGCTCGGTGAAATCAGATAGCCGCACATACTCCACACCTCTTGACACTATGTCGAAGTCCCATTTGTAGTTGGTGTAGATGACACCTCCGAACCATAGCGGAATCATAAACGAGGCCTTGTAGGTAGTGTCTTGGAGGTCAATCTCGTAATAGTTGAACACCGCCTCTTTGGTGGATGCTTCCCAGTAGTAGGTATCGTTGTTGGTAGGCGTGATGCGTACAGTCTCTCGGTCGGTCATCACTACATCGAAAGCAATATCCGAGTGCGGCTTGGCAGGCGTGGTGAAAGGCTGTTTGATGAGCGTATGGATAGGTTTCTTGCGCGAGTTGAGGCAATAAGCAAACGCATAATAGTCGGTGTTCGGCTCCAAGTTGATCAGCATCTCATCTATCGCACCGTTGAAGTAAAGCAGTTCTTCTATCGACTTGGTCGGATACCCATACTCCTCAAACATTTCGTTGAGCACCTTGCACACACGCTCGTTTTCCTCATAGTCCGCCTCGATGAACTTACGGTCGTTGCGGTAACTGTTGTATTCCTCTACTTTTACGGCTCCGTAAGTATAGTAGAAATCGTTTGACTGCGGAAATATCTCGATGCCTGCTTTCTCCGAGCGCACACGAGAGATACTCATATTGAGCGTGCTGTCGTCCACCTTCATCGAGCATGCTCCCATGAGCAGAGGTAGCATTAGAATAATCAAAAAGTGTATCTTTTTCATTTTTGATGACAGTTTTAGAGTTGAGTTTTAGGGATAGTTAGGATAGTTTAGGGGTTGATTCGTTTAAGGTCGGTGGCAACGGCTTGCATAAAGGTGATGGCACCTCGCATGTGTGTGCCGTAGTGTCCGAAGTTATATACCACATCGGCTTTTTGGTTGCGGAACTGGCGTTGCATCAACTGTGAGTTGATAAAAGGCACGGTTTCGTCGTCCTCCGAATGGAACATATAGAGCGGGGCTTTAGGCACGAAGTTCTCGGGGATACTGTTCCGTGTCAGTTCGTTGTAGAATCGTGCAGTCTCGCGGTTGGTGCGGTCGGTACCGTTGGGGGTAAGTATCTCGCTCAGACGACTCACACCAATCAACGAAGACATCTGATTGACCGTATATTTCTTCGAGTTAATCCACTCGTCGTAGTTAGACAACAGCGGCTCTTTGAAGAAAAATGCCATATCGAGCGGTTTATCCATACCGATACTCATACCTTGAATGATGAGCGGCACCGCACAAGGAATACCCGTCTTGTCGAGTTTGATACTATAATCGTAGGTGCGGGCGATGTCATAAGGACCCGCACCCGCATATACTTTCTTTATCTTAAATTGCTCTATATAGAGCGGAAACGACTCCATCACACGCTGCACATGTAGCGTCGTGGCTCCCCCCTGGGAATAACCCATTAGGATAACCGAGTCAGACATCACTGTCAAGCCCCGCTCGGCTATGAACGGACGCACTGCCAAAGCCATATCAATCACATTGTGCGCAGTGGTCTCCGCCTGCAAATAAGGGTGAATGCTATCCACCGTGATACCATAACCGATATAGTCTGCCATTACTACGCCGTACCCCATACCCGCATACATTCCCTCGAAACTAAAGGTCTCCGACGGCGCCTCGTAGTTAGCACCGATGGTGTAGTGCGACACTATCATCAAATTTTTGATAATCCCGTTGTTGGGGTAGAAGAACTTGCCCGATACCACGATAGAATCTCCGTTGACATCTATGCTACGGTAGGTGCCTGCCACTTGGTGCACTTTGTAGGTGAGCATCGACTCCAAGAACCCTCTCGCTACATCAGTAACCGTGAGTGGCGAGGTACGCATCGGCTGCCTGCCACCCTCCTCATTCAACTCCGCTTGCAATGTATCTTCGCTCAACTGTGGCTGCGCTGTGTCGATGTTGTTCCAAGGTTGTGCGTCGCGTACATCCGATACCTCTTCTCGCATCGGTACAAACGCATTGGCTTGACCTTTGTACCGGGTGAAGTCCACATACTCGGGCTCGTTAGGACGGCAGGACACCAGTGCTGCCACCGCCAAAAGCATATATATATAAGGTCTGTGTTTCATCTCTTTTGTTATTCGTTGTCTCTATAGAGTATGTCTAAGCGTATAGTTTTGCAATTAGTTCGCTTTATTATTTATTATGCATTCATTATGCACTGAAGTATGGGGTTAGAAATGGCATCCGACAGAGGCAGTGAACATCCTTGAGCCTAACATATAGATGAAGTTCCGCCCCGCAATAGCATTCATTCCGCCTATCTCAATGGTGCCGAAAAGGTGCTCTCCGCCTGCTTTGATACCGAGCAGGGTAAATCCCCATCCCGCAGCACACGCCACCTTGCGCCCATACATATCAGTCTCGGTGCCGCCATTGACGGTCAGACCCAACGAGAGCGAAGAGTAGAGGTTGATATGGGGCTTATGGCAATAGGTGAACCGCAGTGTGGGCAATAGGCTCGCGTTGTAGAAACAGTGGTCTTGGCTCGGTGTAGGCAGCGGCTGTATTCCGCTGTGTGTTACATCCCACCATACCTGCTCGTAGTCGGCTTGCACGCCCACAGAGAGCCACGCACGGAGATAGTACTGATACTCGGCAAAGACATGCCCCGTATAGCGATAGTGGTTGGTGCTGTTGGAGTTGTGGTACATTGCCGTCTCATAGAGCATATCGCCCCAACCGATACGCAGTTCGTTGCGTGTGGCGAGTTGTTGCTCGCGCGTCAGGGCATGCCCATTCAATACCGACAACAACCCTAAAACAATACCTAATATCCGTAAATAGTTACGCTTCATTCACATACTAATTTGGCTGCAAAGATACGAAAAATCTACCAAACTTACAATAATTTGCTCAAAAAGTTGCACACCTCAATTATTTGTCGTACTTTTGCACCGCTTTTATTCTTGGCTTTCTGCCGCTATTGGGGCTATTTGGTTTTGACAGCAGGTAGAATGAGTATGTAAGCACGCCGAGCACTGCAGAGACGCTCGTAAATATCGTCTGCGAAGTATAACTGGCAACAATACTGTAGCTCTCGCTGCCTAACCGAAGTATAGTAGGTTACTTTATTCGGGCACAAGGTGCCTGAACGAGACATCGCTCCAAGCCGAGTCTGTAGGCTGATAGGATTAAGCGGTGCGGAAATATACAGAATAGTCTTTGTGGGCTGCGACGCAGAGATGAATTTTTAGCAGATAAGCCTGTAGTTGGTGGCTTGGGTCTTGCTGCAGGACGAAAATCAAGGCCAAGATAAGCGTGTAGAAAGCGTATGCGTTCCTTGTTTGGACACGGGTTCGAATCCCGTTAGCTCCACTACCACCCGCTCGACATCTTGTCGGGCGGGCGTTGTTTTATTTATAGACTTCGGTTGGTCCGTTTATCCGTTGATTGGTCGATAAGTAGATAGGTTTATCCGTGGTTGAAATAGTTTATAGGTTGATGGTTGATTGGTGATGGGGTTTATAGGTAGATGAGTAACAGAGGTTTATTGGTATATAACGAAAAAGAGCAAATCGCATATTGTGCAACTTGCTCTTTGTTTGGTGGTTAGTCGGGATAGCGAGATTCGAACTCACGACCTCCTGCTCCCAAAGCAGGCATTCTAACCGGGCTGAACTATATCCCGAATGCTCTGTATCTCAAAAGCGGGTGCAAAGGTACTGCTTTTTTTTGAGATACGCAAACTATTTACGATAAAAATAAATACCTTTGAGCAATTTATACTGTTGTGTTGAGCAATTTTGCGCCCATTTGCCCTAATATAGTGAGTATTGCAGGGTAGGATCGGGTAGCAGATTAGTCGAGCATATCACCGAAGTTGTTACTCAACTGTACCATTTGGTCGTACTCTTCGGGCGAGAGGTCGTAGAAATAGAAGTTACGCGGGTCAACGGGTTTGTCTTGGTAGCGCACCTCATAATGGAGGTGCGGCCCTGTCGATTTACCGGTATTACCCACCAACGCAATCACATCGCTGCGCTTCACTTTCTGCCCTACGCGCACCAGCGATTTGTATAGGTGTGCATATACTGTAGTATAACCAAATCCGTGGTTTACCACCACCGTATTGCCATACCCTTGTTTCCACCCAACAAACTCCACTTGCCCGTTGCCCGTAGCATACACATCGGTGCCGATAGGTGCGGTAAAGTCCATACCTGCATGGAAACGGCGCACATGGTAAACCGGGTCGATACGCACTCCGTAACCCGAAGCCACACGCTTGAGGTCCTTATTTAGTACCGGTTGGATAGCGGGGATATTTTCCATACGCACCTCTTGTGTCTTGGCGAGTTCGAGCAACTCATCGTAAGAGCGAGCCTGGGTGTAGATTTCGCGTTCCAGTTGGTCTATTTTCATTGTCAAGTCGCTTACCAACTGCGAGTTGGTCATCTTGGCAATCGAGTCGTAGTAGGCTATTCGGTGGGTCGCACCCATACGCACATTGAGCGGAATAGGTTCAGCACCAAACAGCACACGATATAGGTTCTCATCCCGCTGCCCGAGGTCTTGCATTACCACCTGCATTTGGTTCACCTGCTTGCCCAACAATTCCACTTGCGCCTCTAGGTTCTTGTTCTTCTGCTGCAACTGCGCCTCACGGGGCGAAGGAAAAAAATAGAAATATACCAAGAAAAACACCACTCCGAGGCAGATACCGCCAATCAGGTACCATCCCGAACGGCGCAACCAGTAGATAAACCCATGCTCAATACGCTCCAGAGCGAGGGTCTCAGGATTTATGTGATACTTTTTTTTCATTTTTCCACCAGAAGAAATACTGATTTTGTTGTTGTTTCTCTTGTTTACTCCTTGCTACATATACAGGTTGCATAGTGTAGGGATTGATGCCGGTATAGAACATCGTGGTAGAGAGTGTCATCGGCGTAGGTGTAAAGTCCTGCACCTGCTCCGGATGATAGTGCATTCGCTTGGTCCATTCTGCCAAGTCTGCCATATCTCGATTGGTACACCCGGGGTGGGAAGAGATAAAATAGGGTATGAGTTGTTGCCGCATACCTGCCTCTTCGTTGATACGCAAGAAGAAATCGCGGAACTGCAAGAAGTGTTCCCACGAGGGCTTGCGCATTAGTTTGAGTACATTAGGCGAGGTATGCTCCGGTGCCACTTTCAGTCGTCCGCTTACATGGCGAGTAATCAGTTGCCGCCCGTATTCTTCCGACATCAGGTCGTACCGCACGCCCGAACCCACAAAAGCGTGGCGGATATAGGGCAACTTATCTACGGTGCGATAGATGTCCAATAGCGGACGAAAGTCTTGATTGAGGTTCTTGCATATCTGCGGTTGCAGGCAACTGGCACGAGCGCATTTCTCGCATAGCGTCTTGTCTTTGCCGTGCATACCATACATATTGGCAGACGGGCCTCCCAGGTCGCTAAGCACGCCTTTCCAATCGGGCAGAGCCTGTAGTTTGGCTATCTGGCGCAGTATCGACTCCTTCGAGCGGGAACTGATTTGTTTGCCTTGGTGCGCCGAGATAGTGCAGAACGAGCAACCGCCAAAACACCCCCTGTGCATACACACCGAGAAACGAATCATCTCGTAGGCAGGGATGCGCTTATCCTTATACTTAGGGTGTGGCAGGTATTGGAAGGGGAGGTCGTATATGCTGTCCAGTTCTTCTGTAGTCATCGGCATATACGACGGATTGACTACCACAAACCGCTTGCCTACGGGTTGTACGATGGTCTGTTGGCGTATCTTGTTGCTCTCGGTCTCTATGAGGCGGAAGTTCTCTGCGTGGCAGCGTTTGTCGCGCACGGCCTCCTCGTGGCTGTGGAGCAGAATAGCAGGTGTATCGGTCTGAGGTTGCGTATCGGTTAGATAAGCCGTTTGCGGGATGTCGTGGCAGACACCTCGTCGGGCAATCTCCACTATCGCTTGTTCCCCCATTCCGTAGATGAGCAGGTCGGCACACGAGTCAACCAATATAGAGGGCATCAACCGGTCGGACCAATAGTCGTAGTGTGTCAGTCGCCGCATAGAAGCCTCTATGCCGCCTATCACTACGGGTACATCGGGGAAATGCTGCTTCAGAATACGGCTGTAGGTGATGGTGCAATAGTCGGGACGCATACCTGCTCTGCCATCCGGGGTATAAGCATCATCTGAGCGTCGTCTGCGTGCAGCGGTGTAGTGGTTCACCATCGAGTCCATCGACCCCGCCGTGATTCCGAAGAACAAACGCGGGCGTCCCAGTTTGGTGAAGTCGCGATGGTCTCCGCGCCAATCGGGCTGAGGCACTATGGCTACACGATAGCCGGCTGCCTCCAGCACACGCCCTATCACTGCGGCACCGAACTGCGGATGGTCGATGTAGGCATCGCCGCTGAATAGTATCACATCTGCTTCGTCCCAACCTCGCAAATCCATCTCTTTGCGGGTGGTAGGTAAGTATTTCTTTAGGTCGTATTGCATTAGTCCAGTTGCAAGTCCAACTTGCTTTTCAATACGCCCAAGGCGGGGTTCTCTGTGAGCATTACTTTGTATTTCTCTTCATCCGTAAACGCCATTTGCTCGCGGGTGTACTCCGCCAATGTCAGTTCAATCTCTATCTCATCGTTCTGCAGTTGGTCGTGCAGCAACTGTGAGATAGTGGGCAGACTGCGTTTGAGCAGGTCTAACTGCCACGGATTAGGCATCGTGGCTTGGATATGCGTTGAGCCGGTATATCTTGGTGCGTAGTCTTTTATCAGGCTTTGCAGACGCGGTTCCTCTGCGAAATGAGTAGCCAGACCAATCCACGCGTCTCTGAATTGGTCAGCCGTAAAAGGGGTCGTTCGGTTCGCTTGAGGTGCAGCCGGTTGAGTGGTTGCGGTGGTAGAAGCCTGTTGCGTGTTGGTTGGTACACTTCCGGCCGTCGGCACTTGCGGAATAGTAGGTATCGACGGGATAGACGGCATCTGCGGTACGGCTTTAGGTGCCTGTTGGGCAGGGGTAGGGCGAGGTGTCGCTACGGGGTGTATGGGTTGCTGAGTGGGTTGCGCTGTAGTGCGTACAGGCTGCTGTGCGGGTTGCGCTGCCTGTGCGGGTTGTGCTGCGGCTTGGGGAGCCGATTGAGGCAAAGGCTGCGGGGCAGACACCTGCTGAACGGGAGCAACCAGTTTGACCAATGCTAACTCTACCGTCAGACGCTTATTGCGTGCCGTGCGGTAGTTGATGTCGCAAGTGTTGAGTATCTCCAGAGCACGGAATATCCACAACGGCGGACATTGTTGCGCTTGCTGCGCATAGTGTTGGCGGATAGCATCCGAGGTCTCTAATAGTTGTACGGTCTGCGGGTCTTTCGACACCAATATATTGCGCAGGTGCTGAGCAAAACCGTTGATAAAATTGCCGGCGTCAAACCCTTTCTTCAATACCTCGTTGAGCAATAGTAATGCACCGCTGACATCGTTGTGTAGCGCACAATCGGTCAGGCGAAAATAGTATTCGGTATCTAATACATTCAGTACCTCAATAGCCCGCTCGTAGGTTATCTCTTTGCCGCAGAACGATACCAGTTGGTCGAATATACTCAGCGCATCGCGCATACCGCCATCGGCTTTCTGCGCCACTACATTTAGTGCCTCCTCGCTTACCGTAATGCCTTCTTTTATGGCAATCTGTTGCAGGTTGCCGATGATGCCGTCGATGGTGATTCGTGCAAAGTCATACACCTGGCAGCGGCTTAAGATAGTAGGTAGAATCTTATGTTTCTCGGTGGTGGCAAGGATGAAAATAGCATGTGCGGGCGGCTCCTCCAGCGTCTTCAATAGGGCATTGAAAGCCGCCGACGAGAGCATGTGTACCTCATCGATGATATATACCGAGTACTTGCCCAACTGAGGCGGAATACGCACTTCCTCTATTAGGGCGCGTATGTCTTCCACCGAGTTGTTGCTCGCTGCATCCAATTCGTGGATGTTGAACGAACGCTGCTCGTTGAAAGCGCGGCACGACTCGCATTCGTTGCACGCATCATACTCCGCCGTGGGGTGAAGACAGTTGATGGTCTTAGCAAAGATACGCGCACAAGTGGTCTTACCTACACCACGCGGACCGCAAAACAGATACGCATGCGCCAAATGGTTCTGCCGAATGGCGTTTTGCAGCGTGGAGGTAAGCGTCTGTTGCCCAACCACGGTTTCAAACGACATCGGACGATACTTACGCGCAGAAACTATATAGTCTTCCATATAAAAGAATTATCTGCTATGTGTTACTGATTGTTGTTATCTGATTCCTTGTTCTCTTGTAAGAGATTTCCCTGACAAAAGATTTCTCCCGCTATTTTATTCCTATAGATATTTTCTAATGCAAGAGATTTCTTTCTGTAAGAGTGATCTTTACCCGCTTGCAAAGATACTACAAAAAAACGATATATGCAAATTTATTTGTGCGTATGATGCGCAATACTTTCCGGGGGTGAGGTGGAGAGTATAGCCGGTCCGTTCACGCATACGCTCTTCCCGCTTGGGCGGATGTATGCGCAGGCACGCTA
>UQNE01000025.1 GCA_900542355.1 uncultured Bacteroidales bacterium
GAATGTAAAAATAGTGAAAAATAATTTATTGAAAATCGATGAAATACACTTTGATTGAATGAAAATAGTTAGTGATATGTTATGTAATTATAATCTGGCATAATTTTTGATAATAAATAGAATGGAAACAAGGAGTAGGAAATGAGGATGTATGAGGATATATGAGGATGTGTGTGTGGATGAGATGTTGAATTTAAAAACTAAATATATTATTAGAATGAGTAAGAAGATGACTTTTAGGATTAGTATAAGTGTGGAAGGCTATGAAAGTAAGGATGTGGCACAGCAGTGTGTGAGTAACGGCGAAGCCGTCCGAGGGAAAAGAAGAGAAGTGACCAAGTTTAGAGAGGTAGAATTAGATTTGAACGACTTCCTGGAGTCGGTAACAACAGGACACACCGTCTGCGGATTATTTAAGCATAAGATGGGGTGTAACTTTACTGCTCGAACGAAAAATAGTAAAAACTACAAGGGTAGTCAGTTGGTGTTTATCGATATAGATGAAACGCGATTTGAGACCATGGTTGACTATATAGATGTTCTTTCGTACCCTCCCACTTGCGGGTATTATTCATTTAATGATAAGGATGTAGCAGGAGGCAGACGCTTTCGTTTGGTGTATGTGCTCGATAAGGTGTATGATTGGACAACCATACGGAGTGTTTATCTTCGTTTGGCAATGCAGGCACAATACGATACGGATGAAAAAATCAAGGATAATTGTGGCGGGAGTCCCGAGCAATGTTTCTTTGGCACTTGCTATCGGGATACATGGAAAGATGCTAATAACATATACTCTCCTGAAGATATAGAGTTAATAGGTTGCGAAGAGGCTCAGGAAGGCATAAAACAAGCGATTAGAGAGCCTGTTCCTACCATAGATGAACAATTTATCAAAGATGTAAAAAGAATGTCTTATAAGCAATTTATTTATAGTTATTATGCGGACAAAGGTTATCGTAACTTCTGGCAATCGCAGTATGCGAGTGATGAAGGCAGGTTTTGGACCTATACGGACGAGGGATATGTGAAGTTGTTTACGAACCGGGAAGTGATTACGGATGGGCATAAGAGGAGAAAGAAACTATTTATGCGAATGTGCCTAAGGCGGTTGGCGAAACCGACGGCAACGATAGAGGAGATACTCTATTGCGCTATTATCGATAGGGAGCAGTTTATCGATAACTCGGATGGTGTAGTGAGCATAGATTGCCTAATAAGAAATGCGAAGAATGCCTTTAAAATGAGCCTTGAGCAGATACGCAAGAAGTATCAGGCATCTGTTGATTACTGCAGTGCAAACAGACCCAAGTCGGTGATAAATGATGATG
The DNA here is from genome assembly GCA_900542355.1 of uncultured Bacteroidales bacterium. GTDB lineage: Bacteria > Bacteroidota > Bacteroidia > Bacteroidales > Paludibacteraceae > Colicola. The sequence continues at coordinate 1,332 of UQNE01000025.1, forward strand.
TGCCAAACAAGAGGGCTATGGTACCTGTGATGACTAAGGAGCGCAATGACCTGGCGATTGGTAGTATGTATGACACAAGTAAATCATTTACTGACAATTTGGTAGATATGACAGCCTGCGGAGTGAAGGTAAAAGAGCGCAGACTCAAAAAATGGTGCTATGATAATGGTATAGAAGTGCCACGCAAGCAGTCTGATAAGCAGAAAGCAGCAAAAGAACGCAATGAAGAACTAATTAAGCGGTATGATTTAGCATTGACAGGGCAGCAGAATGCAGATGCACTATGTATCAGTACCGCTATGGCGCATCGCATAAAGCACTTGAAACTCTCAATGCTTGATTCATAATGCATAATGCATAACTAAGAATGCATTATGCATAATGATGAAGTTAGAAGGAGTAGGCGATGTAGTAGTTGAAGCCCCAGTTGGTGTCGTTGCGGTAGCCGAAGCCGGGGATATAGTAGGGGAGAAGGGCGTTGCTTACTGCGTATTGTGCACTTTGTGTTGTTTGGTTGGTTACTTCGTGTTGTTTGGTTATGTCGTAGTCTTTAGCAGTGCGTGTGAATAGTACTTTGAACCGGACATACCATCCCATTTGGAAGCCTTTATAGACCTGCACTTGGCAACCTGCTACCACTTCTCCCCAGCAATCGGCGTGGAAGAGGTTGTGATAGTCGGCTCGTGTATCTCCCCAATAGGGCGCAATGAGCGAGACATTGGTGAGGTCGTAGCCTTGGAGGGCAGTACCGATGCGCAGTCCGACCAGCAAAGCATTGGGGTTCTCCGGGTGTTTTTTGAGACCGTTGATATCGAGTCCGAGGCGTGCAAAACCTCCTTGTCCGTGGTGTGTGGCACCATCAGCATCGGCATTGGCGTAGGCGTAACCAAGTTCAAAAGTAGGGTATAGGCGTTGTATGAGCCGGCAGTTCATAGCGATTTCGTATTCTTGTACTTTGGCTTTGGAAACGGCGAGCGAGATGATAGTATTGCCGATGTCGAGTTTGAGGGACATACCCTGATAGATAGTGGAATCGGGAGTGGTTGCACCAATGCATAATGAAGAATACATAATGAAGAATGCCATACATAATACATAATGCATAATGCATAATGATGACCTGCGGAATATTGTGACTAAACGATTAAACATGTAATTACCATATAATTGACCATTGATTTAGGTATTCTATGCATTCTATGGGCATTATTCTGTTCTCATTGTGAGTTGTATATTGTTTTGCTGTGTGGTTTCGACTGTGGCATTGATGATTGCGATAGAGTCGATAGCATTGCCACGGTGCCAAACAGAGTCGATAGTATGATAGATAGTGCAACCACAGGCGTGAGAGATGAAACGGAGTGTGTTGTCGTGCCTTATATATAAGGTGTCGTATTGATTGTGCCAAAGCATCGTGTAGGCGGTAATGGAAGTATCGGGTCGCAGCGGAAGCCAAAGAGCATCGAGGTTGTGTTGGTTGGTGTATAAGACCGAATCATTGTTTATGCCTTGTACGGAGATACTGTCTAAGGTATTGAGCGTAGTGGTGTTGCCTGCGGAGTCGGTAAAGAGATATTGCACACTAATGCCGAGAGCGACTGTATTGTCTTGGCGGCAGACCGTGTCGGGTTGGCAACTGACTAATAAGCCAATAAACGGCAAGAGCAACAGGAGGCGATATGTATGGATAGAATTTCTCATTATGACCTGCAAAGGTACAACAAAAAAACGAAATACGCAAATCGGTGCAATGCATAATGCTTTTTATACAAAAACCTTCAAAAATGTATCCGAGAATTTTCCAAAAACATCTACTATGCGGGGGATGATTGCAATGTCCATCTAGATGCTATAGGTATTCTAGATTTTCTATGTGGGGTGTCTCTAAATCCTTAATTATTCATTCTTAATTGAAAGATGATTTGTGTATGTGGATAAAATGTAGTAACTTTGTGGCGAAAACGGAAACATACAAGAAAAACATACAGATATGAAAATTTCAAGGCGTATAGGTTCTCTGTGCGAGTCGCAGAGTTTGGCTATGGCAGCGCGTTGTGCAGAACTGCGTGCTGCGGGTGTAGATGTGATAGGTTTGTCGCTTGGTGAGCCTGATTTTGCGGCTCCGGAGCATGTGAAAGCGGCTGCTAAGCAGGCTGTGGATGACAACTATTCGCATTATGGTCCCGTACCGGGGTTCCCCTCTCTGCGTGAGGCAATAGCCAAGACGCTGAATAGCGAATTAGGCGATACTAATCCGCAGGCGTTTACGGCGAATGAGATAATCGTATCGGTGGGGGCCAAGCAATGTATCTGCAATGCAATACAGACACTGATTGACCCGGGAGATGAGGTGATTATGCCAACGCCGTGTTGGGTGAGTTACTCGGAGATGGTGAAACTGGCGGAAGGCAAGAGTGTGCCGGTGAAGACGAGTATGGAAACCGATTTCTGCCTGACGGGAGCACAGTTGGAGGCGGCTATCACAGACAAGACACGCCTGCTGATGCTCTGCTCACCTAATAACCCGACCGGCAGTGTTTATACGCATGAGATGCTGCAAGACATAGTGCGTGTGCTGGTGAAACACCCGAATATATCGGTTATATCGGACGAGATATATGAGCATATTCTCTATACAGGGCACCACGAGAGTATGGGGCAGTTTGCGGAGATAAAAGATAGAGTGGTGATAGTGAATGGTGTGAGCAAGGCTTATGCGATGACGGGTTACCGAATAGGTTGGCTTGCCTGCCACGACAAAGGCTTTATCGGTGCTTGCAAGAGGCTGCAAGGTCAGATGATTACTTGTGCAACGACAGTGGCTCAGAAAGCCGCCGAGGCTGCTTATACAGGTTCGCAGGAGTGTGTAGAGGAGATGCGCCAAGCCTTTGAGCGTCGTCGCAACCTGATACTGGGGCTTGCCAAAGAGATAGAGGGTTGGAAGATAGTGGAGCCGCAAGGGGCGTTCTATCTATTCCCGGATGTGTCGTATTATTTTGGTAAGAAAACGCCTGAGGGTCAGGTGATTGCGAGTGCGAATGATATGGTGGAGTACCTGCTTAATGCCGCACATGTGGCTTGCGTATCCGGTTCGGCATTTGGTGAGGACAATTGTATCCGCCTGTCGTATGCCACGAGCGAGGAGAACATCAAAAAGGCTATGCGGCGAATCAAAAGCGCATGCGCTTTGCTCAATTAAGAATGCATAATGCATAATGATGAATGCATAATGCATAATTATATGGTTAATTATATGGTAATTATATGTTTAATCGTTAATTAACCGCCATTCCGGAGTCCCCATAAGTCCGTGGACGCAATGGGGTGGTCTTAACGGAGAACAAAAGCCATTAGCGGATATGCATTTAATGGTTTTTATACGATCTTTAATGGAGAATAGTGGCTTTTAATGGAGAAATGTGGAGAAATGGAGAGTGAACGACAAGCGCAGGTGGAGCAATACTTGTGTGAACACAATATCGCCTATACTTGCTACAATCACCCCGAAGGCAAGACGATAGAGGAGGCGAAACGCTGGTGGCATAACGATGGCAGCGTACACTGCAAGAACCTCTTTATGCGTAATCACAAGGGCAATCAGCACTATTTGATTTGTTTCGATTGCGACCACGATTTGGCAATACACGACCTTGAGCAACGCTTGAAAGTTGCGTTGCAGGCAGCAGGGCAACCTGCGCCGGGGAAGTTGTCGTTTGCCAGTCCGGAACGGATGATGCGCTACTTGGGTTTGGAGCCGGGGAGTGTCAGTCCGTTTGGACTTATCAACGACACGGAGCACCATGTGATTCTATTCTTGGATAAGAACCTGCAAGAGGCGGAGACACTCAGTTTTCACCCCAATGATTGCCGTGGTACCGTGGTGATTACGCAAGCGGAGTTTCGTAAGTACTTGGAATGCGTGGGCAATAGAGTGGAGTGGTTGGAGTTGTATTGAATGCATAACGCGACCTCCCCCAACCCCCTCCGCCAAGATGGTTTGAATAGTGTATAATGATGAATGTGTAATGCCGGATTTTACGCTGTACAAATATCGTGAATTGCTAGAGACCTTGTTGGCAGCAGGCTATACACCTATCACTATGGAGGTCTATTGCACTGCTACAACACTGCCGGATAAGTTTGTTATCTTGCGACACGATGTGGATAAACAGCCTCAGAACAGTGTGGCGACAGCAGAACTGGAGCAGGCTTTGCAACTGAGAGCGAGTTACTATTTCCGCATCGTAAAAGCAAGCAACCATCCCGAAGCCATACGGCATATAGCCCACTTGGGGCATGAGATTGGTTACCACTATGAGGATATGGCATTGGCCGATGGTGATGTAGATAAAGCGTGGGGACATTTTAAGGAGGCGTTGGCGTATTTTCGGACATACTACCCGGTACGCACTATCTGTATGCATGGGGCTCCTATGAGCAGATATGACGGGCGAGACCTATGGCAGAGATACGACTATCGCACCTTAGGTATAGTGGGTGAACCCTATTTCGATGTGGACTTTGCGCAGGTGTTCTACCTGACGGATACGGGCAGGCGTTGGGACGGATACAAGGTGTCGGTGCGAGATAAGATACCCGTTCATCAAGACGAATGGATTGACAAAGGGTGGGTGTATCATACTACGGATGATATAATCAATGCATTGAAAACCAATACTTTACCGCCACATATAATGATTACCACCCATCCGCAGCGTTGGGCGCAGAGCAAAGGACAATGGTTAAGAGAATTGATAGTACAGAATATAAAAAATATAGTGAAACGCGTGTTGATTCTATGCGAAAACAAGTAGGAATTGATATAGTTATTTGGGTAATATCAGCAATAATTTGTATTCTATGGCGTTTGGCTGCTGATAAGGCAGAGATTTGGAGTTATCTGGGGCTGTTTGCCGTAATGATGTTTGTGTGGATTGCCGTAGGTTGGGTGCTGCAACTCTATCGCTCGTACAAAGAGGCGTGGTTTTGGCAATCGGTGCTTTCGCTGTTGGCTACGGCTACGGTGATGGTCTTGGTGGTGTATTTCGGGATGCCGTACTTAGATGTACAGATGTCCTCCATGGTGGCGATGTGGATGGTAGGCATAGTGGCGGTGATTGATTTTGTGGTGATACTGGGGGAACACTATTGGAAGTACGCACAGAATATGACGGTGCCTGCGATGCAGATAGAGCAGCGTGAGCATTCCGAGGTACGGCATTTGGATGTTCCTCGTTCGGCAGAATCGATAGAGACTATCCACCAATCTATACTCTCTATTACTACGGAGGAAGACTATCAAATGCTGCTTGAGAAAGCGCGATTGGATAGTCGACTAACCAAGGTGGTGGCAAATAGAGACCGATTTAGTTTTTTGCAAATACCTGATTATGAGTATAGTACGCTGGTCGATTTGACTCTGCTGAACGATGCAAAAGGTATCAATCGGCGGTTCTGTATTGTTAATCAAAAACTGCCTGACAATGGGCGTTATGTATGTTGCTATCGGCCGCAAGAGTATGTTAAGCAGAAGATACTCCAACGCTATCCGAAAGGCATAAATTGGATTATCTATTCGCTTTATTTCTTTTGGAAACGCGTGGTTCCGCGCTTGCTGCTGATGTCGCGTTTATACTACGATATTACCAAAGGTCGCAAGCGTATGCTGAGCAAGACGGAGGTATTCGGGCGTTTGTACTATTGCGGTTTTGTGGTAGATGAGGTGGTGCCGATGGGGCATATCGAGTATATCTTTGCGCATCGCCATTCGCAGCCTTATCCGCAAGAGCAAATCAAAGTATATGGCCCGCTGATTAAGTTGCGCCGCGTGGGAAAAGACCATAAGTATGTGTATATCTACAAGTTCCGCACGATGCACCCGTATGCCGAGTATATCCAAAAGTATGTATTTGACCGGCGTGGCGGAATGGATATAGCCGACAAGAGCAACGATGATTGGCGTATCACCCACTGGGGGCGTTTTATGCGCAAGTATTGGTTGGACGAGTTGCCGATGCTGATTAACTGGCTCAAAGGCGATGTGAAATTGGTGGGCGTTCGTCCCTTGTCGAAGACGATGTTTGATACCTATCCTGCTGATTTACAAGAGAAACGCACACGCTGTAAGCCCGGGTTGATACCGCCTTTCTACATAGACCACCCCAAGACTTTCAACGAACTGTTTGCCAGCGAGAATAAGTATCTGGATGAGTATTTCAAGCACCCTGTTTGGACGGATATACGCTATTTCTTTATGACGATTCATTCTATCTTGTTTAAGCGAATGCACTCCGCGTGAGAGCATCTGCGGATACAAAAAAACAGCCGAACTTGTGGTGGAGTTCGGCTGTTGTTGTATAGTAGATTTTTTAGACAAATCGATAGATAGTCTCGCGTTGGAACTTCTCGTTCGGGCGCAGGATAGTAGAGGGGAAAGCGGGCTGATTGACCGCATCGGGAAACTCTTCGGCTTCGAGGCAGATGGCGGTTTGCACATCGTACATCTTGCCCGATTTGCCGGGGTGTTGCTCCACATAATTACCCGTGTACACCTGCATACAAGGGCAGTTGGTCCATACCTCCATGGTCAGTCCTCCGCCTTCTACCACTGCGGCTTTCTGCGGGGCGATACGAGAGCGATTGGGCTTGTCCCATCCGGGGAGTGCCCACCCGTTGTCGATACCCTTACCCGAGGCAAAGAAAGGCAGGTCGATACGCTCGCTGATGCGTGTGGGTTGCCTAAAATCCATAGGCGTCCCCTCTACTGACATCACTTCTCCCGTAGGCAGTGTGTCGTTATCGTAAGGGATATATTGGTCGGCGAATACTTGCAGTGTATGGTCGTGTATCGTACCTTCGCCCTCTCCTTTTAGGTTAAAATAGGCGTGGTTGGTCAGATTCAGCACAGTGAGACGGTCGGTAGTGGCTAAGTATTTGATATGCAGCGCATTATCTCGCCCGAGCGAGTATTCTGCCGTAACATCTACATTGCCGGGGAAACCTTCTTCTCCGTCAGCAGAGCGGTAGTGCAGGCTGAGGCTGTGCAGGCTCTGTCCCACTACATCCCATACTTTGTCGTTGAAACCGTGATTTCCGCCATGCAGGGTGTGTTGCCCACTGTTGCGAGTGGGGTGGTAGGTAGTGCCGTCGATAGCAAACTCGGCATTGGAGATACGCCCTGCGCAACGCCCATTGATACCATTGAAATAGACTTCTTGCGTCAGCCATTCGTCTAATGTATTGAAACCCAGCACTATATCGCGTTTCTTACCGCTCTTGTCCGCTACAGTCCAACTGACGATTTTCGCGCCATAGTTGGTGATTTCTACTTGCATACCGTCTTTGCCTATCAGTGTGTAGAGGCGTACCGGTTTGCCCTGTACGATTTGATTGAAAGGAGTTACCATGGTTGTATTCTTATTGATTGAGGTTAGTATTTATCGATGATGCGTTCCATATCGTTTTGCACTTTCTCTTGCTCTACCAGCAGCCTGAGTTGCGCACGGGTGCGGACGAGATTATGCTCTGGGTACTGAATCTTATAGTAGGTGTCGCCGTTGAGGTAATCGGTGTAGAACCGCACGGTCTGCATATAACTGAGCAATCGGCAGCCAAAGGGCAAGAGCCGTTTCTCAATCTCGGTCAGGAACTTTGCCTCACGCAGGTATCCGCGTGTGTAGGCCTCGAAGATGGCCATATCTACCCCTATATTGTCTAAGCAGACATCGTCTTCCGCACCGGTATTGGCTGCCGTGCGCATAAAATCACCAAAGTCGCTCAATACATACCCGGGCATCACGGTGTCCAAATCGACGATGCAGAGCGGTTTGCCCTGTTGGTCGAAGAGCATATTGTTCACTTTGGTATCGCAGTGGTTGATGCGTTTGGGCAGTTTGCCTTCGCGGAATAATCGCTCGGCCTGACACATCTCCTCTTGGCGAGCCAGCAGCGCACGACGAATATCTAAGGTGTCGTGCAGTCGGTGGGCCGCATCATTTTTCACCGCCTCTTCCAACTGCTGCAAGCGAAACTCCATATTGTGGAAATTAGGAATAGATTCGCATAGTTGCGAGAAAGGCAGGTCGGACAACTGGTTCTGAAAGCGTCCGAATGCCTCGCCTGCCAACTCTGCCGAACGGGGAGTAACGCGCTCCTGCGAAGAGGCATTCTCTATCAGTACATATACCCGCCAGTACTCGCCTTCGGGCGTGCAATAGTAGAGTTTGCCCTCTCGCGTAGGGATGAGGCGTAGCACTTTGCGGTCGATATCGCTCTCGCCTGCCGCAATCAGTTTGGCGCGGATATGGTCGGTTACTCGCTGTATGTTTTGCTGCAACCCCTCCACATTCTCAAAGATATGGTGGTTGATGTGTTGCAGAAAATAGGAGGTCTCGCCTGCGTGTTTTGCCCGCACAATGTAACTATCGTTGATAAAACCGATTTTGAGCGGTTGCGGGGTCTCCACCTCGTTGGGAATGGCAAATTGTGCAATGATGTTTGTCATGGTGTTTGTTTTTGTGGGTTCATATTAGTCTATGTGGTACTGCACAAAGGCCTCGATGGCTTCGTAGTTGGCCAATCCGAGTTGTGCATATAGTTCGGCGGTAGCGTGGTTGCGGTCTTCTGCACGCTGCCAGAATAGTCGCTCGTCGTTGCCCATAAAGGGGGCTGACTCCATCTGCGATTGGTGTTTGAGAATAGTGTTCCGCTTGAAGCGCAGTTCTTCCGGCGACATCGGTACAGCCATCTCTATCAAATCTACTTCCCATTCCATCCACGCACCACGGTACATCCATATTCGGCAATCGCGCAACCATGGCTCGCTGTCTTTCAGTTCGTCTATCGCTGCCAACACCGCATCGAGGCACACCTTGTGCGTTCCGTGCGGGTCAGCCAGGTCGCCTGCCACAAACATCTCATTGGGGTGAACATCCAAGATTATTTGTTTCACTATCTCTACATCTCGTTCGCTCAGGTCGCCTTTTTTGATAGTTCCTGTCTCATAGAATGGCAGGTTCAGAAAGTGGATATGGTCGGTGGGCAGACCCATGTGTCGGCAGGCAGCAGTGGCTTCCCCGCGCCGTATCAGTGCTTTTAGGTCGAGTATCTCGCGGGTGTCTTGGTCGCCTGTTTTCTCTTGCGATAGGAAGCGGATATACTCTTGATACTTGCTTTCTATCAGGTCGTCTTTCATCGGGTGCAGTTGCTTGAAACCACGAATAAAATCCATAAATCGGATGACCTCATCGTCGCATACGGCTATACAACCGCTGGTCTCGTAGGCGATATGTACATTGTGTCCCTGCTTAATCAGTCGGGCAAAAGTACCGCCCATCGAGATGACATCATCATCGGGGTGCGGTGAGAAAATGAGCACATCTTTCGGATAGGGAGTAGCACGCTCGGGGCGGTCGGTATCGTCTGCATTAGGTTTGCCTCCGGGCCAACCGGTGATGGTGTGTTGCAGGTCGTTGAAGATGCGTATGTTGCAGTTGTATGCCGAGCCGTGCAGGGTAATCAGTTCGCTCAGTCCGTGGTCGTTGTAGTCGCGATTAGTCAGTTTTAGGATAGGTTTCCCGGTTTGACGACATAGCCAAACGATAGCACGCCGCGTCAGTTGGTTGTCCCACTCGCAGGAGGTTACAAGCCACGGATGATGGATACGCGTCAGTTGTGTGGCAGCACTTAAGTCGCAGATAATGTGTGCGTTGCTATGCAGTTGCAGAGCCGATGCGGGGCAGGCAGGGTCGGTATTGCCTTCTACGGCAGCAAGGATACGGTCGGCCTTGTGTTCGCCCCATGCTACCAGGATAATCTCTTTCGCACGCAGTATCGTACCTATACCCATTGTGATTGCCGAGGCAGGCACTTGCTCTATCGTACCAAACATATTCTTTGCCTCATCGCGCGAGATGTTGTCGAGGATTACCAATCGGGTGTTGCTCGACATCGACGACCCGGGTTCGTTGAATCCGATATTTCCGCTTCTGCCTATTCCGAGCAGTTGCAGGTCCACGCCGCCGTACTCTTGTATCTTGCGTTCGCATCGTCGCATCATCGGTATCAAATCGCGCTGGTCCATCGTACCGTCAAAGGTGTAGATGTTCTCCGGACGAATATCCACATGGTCGATGAGTTGCTCTTTGATCTGCCCAAAGCAGGCTTGGGTAGGCGATTGCAGGGGGTAGTACTCAAAGAGGTTGAATAGCACCACATTGCGAAAACTCAGTTGCTCTTCGTCGTGCAGACGCACCAATTCGGCGAATATGTCGGTCATACTCCGCCCGCAGACCACCGAGAATATAAATTTCTCGCCTTCTGCTTGGCGTTGGCGAATGCGAGCGGCTATCGTTCGAGCCACTGCCACAGAGCCTTCTTTGGCGGTTTCGTAGATGGTGGTGGGGATTTTCTCCATTCTGCTGATACGGCTCATCTCCAGCACATCATCAGTCCGATACAACTTGGGCGATACGCGCGAAAGCGATATCTGGGAAGAAAGATTGTTTTTCATAATTGCGGTAGGTTTAATTGCAATAGGTTTATCTTGCCGCAAAGTTAGTGGATTTCTCTGAAATTTCCAAGCCGACACCCTATTTTTGTCAGAATAAGCAGGGCGTTACCGATAGAAAAGTCGGCTTAACTGCCTGACTGATAGGATAAAATATCGGCACAACCATCATTTCTTTTTCTATTCCGCACCCTTTCGATTAGTTTGCATTCCCATTTTCCAAGGCTAATTTGACATTTTGTCATTTTGTTCTTGTGCGGACTTCGTCGAGTTCTTATCGAGACCTAAAGCGGTTCTATCAATTATTTTAACATTGTCAAAATGTAAGCAATATGGCAGAATTCCTGCCATATTGCTACAGATTGTTTTCTGTCTTAGATATTCTAGGTATTCTAGGTATTCTAGATTTTCTAGATTTTCTATATATTCTAGGTAACCTATTAGGAACTCAATCTCGATTAGAGGTGTGCTTGGATAGAGATTTTTGCCCATGCCCCCGGTTGCAGCAGTCCGCCGTAGTCGTAGTAGTGGCGGTTGGTCATATTCGTGCAGTCTGCACTTACCCGCACATATTGGTTTTGCCAATAGATAGAGCCGTCGAGCAACCATACGGGCTTGTAGTCTTGTACCTCGCCTTGCGCATCGTTGTACTGCCCCTCGCGCTGTTGGTATCGAAGGCTCCACGAAGCACCGAAACCACGATAGATACCATGTTCCAAACGGAGCGTGAGTTTATGGCTCAGATAGTCAAGGTAGCGCGAACCGGCCTCTTTCAAGTCTAAGTCAAGGTAGGTGTAAGCATACGAAACCGACAAGTTTCTTAACCATTGGTTGAGCGAGTAAGAGGCGGTCAGTTCCACGCCTGTGGCATTCACTTTCTGCTGATTCTGTGCGTGATACGGGCGTTTGGTATCCTCTGCGGTATAGACCCAATCGATGATGTTTCTTCCCCAACGGTAGTACCAATCGCCGGCGATATGGAGCGAACCTGCATGGCTGAACGAGCGATTGTAAGTCGCTCCTACCGAGAGAGTCCATGCTTCTTCCGGATGCAAATCGCGGTTGCCGAGTTGGTTGCCGGCGTTGTAGTAGAGGTCGGTAAAAGTAGGCAGACGAAGCGACCGTTGTGCATTCACATACACCGACGATTGCTTGGCGTATTCGTAGCCGATGTTTGCACCGCCCGATACATTATGCCCAAATTGGGTATTGTACATCCCCGTTACGCCCAACGAGGCAGATAGGTTCTTGTAGTTAAAGGTCTGCTGTGCGTAGTAGTTGATATTCAGTCGGTTACCGCCTTTTACAAGGTCGAGTACGCGCACATCGCTTAGCGGAAAATCAGCCACATTCGGTACTTGTCCGCCTGCGTTGATAGTATCGCCGAGGTTGGTAGAATGGATATTCTCGTTGCGCACTTCCACTCCCACGGTAGTTGTACCAATGGCCGATGCATAGTGTGCTGCCACTGCTGCGGTGGTGTTTTGTGAGAAGTGAAAATTGCCATACAATCGTTGCCCGCGGTGCCATTCGTAGCGGTCGTAGTTGGCCCTATATGAGGCCAGCACATCGATACTCCATTGCCCCCAACGATGGCTGTACTTGGCACTGCCGAAAGCGGTGCGAGTGGCGTCGAACTGGTCCTGCGAACCGAAACCATAGTACATTCCCGCCCCTGCATCTTTCCATTGTGCACCGAGTTGCACATCCAATCCTTTGTAGCGTGTTTGCAAAAACAGGTTGGCCAGTTGATAATCGGAGTTGTTGAGGGCAGTCTGCTCTTTGTCTGACGGGGTGGGGGCATAGTAGCCCTCCGCACGACTGTACTCCACCGAGGCATTGGCAGAGAAATCGCCTTTTGCCCACGAGGCGGCAAATTCCGGATTGACCAATCCGTTCATACCGGCCGACAGACGCAGCGTGTATTGGTTCTGCTCCGGCTGACGGGTGATGATGTTGATAGCCCCCGAGAAAGCACCATATAGATTAGGTGTCGTACCTTGCAGCACTTCTATGCGTTCTATTAGCGAGACCGACAGGGGCAGATTGAGCGTGTAGTGCCCCGTGTGCGCGTCGTTGAGGCTCACGCCGTTAATCAGCACCAGCACTTGGTCGAAAGTACCGCCACGCATAGAGATGTCAGCTTGTGCACCGTTTGCACCTCTTGTGCGCACATCCAACGACGGCAGATACTGCAAAATATCCGCTACCGTCTGAATGGGCAGAGCCTCTATCTCCGCCCGCGAAACTTGGGTGATGAGTCGGTAGGCTTGTGATTCTACTTCAGCCTTGTTAGATACTACCGACACCTCCTGAAGACTAAGTTGTCGGGTATCAATACCGGTCTCTTGCGTGGTGGCAAGAACCGTTTGCAGCGTGGAGTCTTCGGCTCCTTCGTCCGTCTCGGCTGCTACATTCAGCGAGCAGAAAACCAATGCCACGAGGGCGATGGCTTTGCCTTGCTTGAGCATCTCAAGGTCGGTCATATAGCCTGCCACACGCCCTACGGACACCTCTCTATGCAAAGAGGTAAAAGCAGCGTAGGCCTTACGGCAGAACCGACGAAAACGGATAGTCCGCTTGGTTTGATAAACCTTGTTCATTGATTTTTTGTAAACAGGCCTGCAAAACCTTGGTTCTTTGATTTTAGAAACTTTGGTTGCTATAGTTCTTTGATTTTAGAAAACCGCGTCTGCAAAACCTTGTTTAGATTATTGTAAACTATTTGTCTTTCGACATTAGTGCCGAAAAAACGCACAAAGGTACTGCTTTTTTATCAAATAAGCAAACCTTCATGCGCAATCTTTTGTCCAACAGTGTTAGCGTTCTAACTTCCAACAGCGCAGCGGTCTAATATCCGCCAGCGTTAGCGGTCTTTCATCTATTCACAGTGCCTTGATACAATGGTACACTTTGTCAATAAAGGTCTCGTAGTCGTTTAGAATGATAGAGTTCCCGAAATCTTCATATCTCTCGTTTGATACGCATAGAGGGGCTTCGCACGCACTATAAAATGTCATATATTCCTGTGCTGTTTTGCCCAAAAGTTGCTCGTTATCAGGGATATGCACCACATAGAGCAGCGTCTTGTTGGGTGTGTGAAAATACATATCTACATTGTCGCGAGATAGGGCAAGGTATTTACCGGCGTTGTGCTGCGTAAATGTTTCCCATTTGGTAATTCGTTTGCTCTCTTTCTGATAGTAGGGCAGGCGGTCTAAGATAATGAATATCTGAAAGTATGGGCAGTTGTTAGCGCGTATATTTGCCGTTTCGCCAAGCATATTCTCAAAGTAGTTGTTGGAGTTTTGTGAGTAGTTTTGCATTACAAACTTCACCGCAATACCTGCAATCGCCTTGGGCTTATGCCCTTTTGTGGCGGTATCATAGATGGTGATGTCTACTTTCTTATCCATATATCTGCCTTCTATATCCCCTTCTTTGTCGTCTGACCAACCTTGTGATTTTATGCTGTATCCTTCGCCTAATTTTAGAGCCAAGTCTTGGGCTATGGCACCATGCAGCGGTTTTAGTTTAGCAGTACTACGGGATGTTCCTGTTTGCAGGAAATGGCAGAAAGAGTTGGAGATTACATCCAGGAATCGGCTGTTATTCAGCGGAAAAGAGATTGCTTTGGTTTTCATATTGGCTTAATTGGTAGTTAATGTATTGCTCCAATTCTTTGGAACTGAAAGTGTAGTATCCGCCACTTTTATAGTGCTGTAAGGTACGAACAAAGCGCACAAACTCATCCGTAATCAGTATCTTGCGCAGTGTTGTTTCGTCCGTTTGACTCAGGATGTACAGTCCGCTATACACGCCTGCGCCCTTGGAAACCTTCTCTAATTTTATTGACTCTTTATTGATAATCAGACTATTGATTGCCCATTTGTCTGCCCACACATCTTTGAGTGCTTGCGTTCGCCCATATAGATACCATTCCGGACAATCCTCTTCGCTGTGCCCTTTCAGCAACAAATCTTGGTGGCTGAGTAAATAGTCTTTTATCGCAGGAATGGAGAATATTGCATCTTTGGGTAGCGGTTTGCCCTGTGTGTCGTAAGGATAGAAAGCGGTGTACCACTGGCCTGTAGAGGCTTTCAGTACGGGAATAGTGAGTTCGGAAAAAGGAAAGGAAGGACGGATAAACACCGTATCTGCCAAGGTGGCAAAGCCGTTCTTTACTGACACATACTTGCGTGTGGTTGCACCAAAAACACGGCGGAGCATTGTGAGTGTGTCATGGTTGGCAAGATACATACAATTACCAATCATTGTCTCCTCTATGGATAGGCATTCCGATGCTAAAATGATATGTTGCTCGCCTATGTAGGTGCAGTAGGTAAAATCATTGTGCGTTGTGCCATTCTCAAAAAGGGCAATCATTGTATAGGTTGTCGCTTCAAAAGGCTGAAAATGTGCCAAGTCAATCAGTTTGACTAAGTTCTTTTGCTGCCTTATGTATCCCCGTAGAGCACCGCCGGCTACGCTGTTAATCCACGAACCGGGAGTGATATAGCATAGCCTTCCCGTGGTATTAAGCATTTGAAAACCAATCTCGTAGAACGCAAGATATAGGTCGGTCATTCCACTTTGTGTGAACCGAAAATGTTTTACATTATGGTATCTGTCGGCTAAGTTATGCACCCGTACATAAGGCGGATTGCCTACTACAAAATCCATCTTGCCGTCAAAACAAGAAACACTCAGCGCGTCTTGATTGAGGATGTCCCATTCCACCTCTCGCACGCCGAATGTCTGTGTCGTTTCGTTTAAGTGGCAGATACATTGCCGATATGCGATAGGGTCTAATTCTATCCCATGTAGGTAAGTGGATAGGTGTTGTTTAAGTACTTGTAAATCATCAGATTGCTTAAGAAAAGCCGTGCAGTACCTCACTACTGCCTCTCGCAAAAACACACCATCACCGCAACTGTTGTCGATGATGTGCTTGCCAACGATACTACTACCCGAATAACCAGCAACATCCAGGATGTCGCATACCAAATAAGGGGGCGTGAACACTTGCCCCGATTCTTTTTTTGTTGCCATATTGCATTATGGCGAAAGCCTTTATGCGGTATGGCAACACTACAACCTATTGACGAGAGAATTGTACGATTTCAGAATTATAACAACTCCTACTTGCAGAACTTCTATTTTGTGTGCAACATTCTTATATCCACACAAAAAGCAGATGTATTCTTATCTCCCGTCGCGAGGCTGTAGGAATTGCCAAATTGAAGAGAATAAGCAACACATCTGCATACGCAGACGCTCATTACTTATTCGACTTCAATTGTCTTTATGAACTTCCTACATTCCGCGACAGACCGAATAAATAGCAAACGCTATTAAAATAGGGGTGTATGTTTCTTCGCTCTGCCTTGCACCCCGCTCATCGGCAGAACTGAATACTCAATGCCGCTTGCTCTAAGCAACATTTCGTCCGCAAAGATACGCAATTATTTTCGTATGTGCAAATATGCGCACTTTTTTCTAATCAAATTACGCAAGCCGTTTTTGTGCAAGCAGTCTTGTTTCACAGACAGTTGTACAAGCGTTCTTGCTAAAAAAAGCAACTTCCTGCATAGTTGATATGCAAGAGGTTGTTTTCAATATGGTCTTTTATCCATTGTCTATTGTCCGCCAGCGTTAGCATTCTAACTTCTAACAGCGCAGCGGTCTAATATCCGCTAGCGCAAGCGGTCTATAATCCAATGTCTATTCCATCAGTTTCTTGTATCGCATGCGGTGGGGTTCTACGGCATCATCACCGAGGCGCATACGCTTATTGGCTTCGTAGTCGGAGTAACTTCCTTCGAACCAGAACACCTTTGAGTCGCCTTCGTAGGCGAGGATATGCGTGCAGATTCGGTCGAGGAACCAGCGGTCGTGAGAGATAACTACTGCGCAACCCGCAAAGTTCTCTAGGCCTTCTTCCAATGCTCGCAGGGTGTTTACATCGATGTCATTGGTCGGCTCGTCAAGCAGCAACACATTCGCTTCGCTTTTGAGCGTCAGAGCCAGGTGCAGACGGTTGCGTTCACCTCCTGACAGCACTCCGCATTTCTTTTCTTGGTCCGAGCCTGTGAAGTTAAAACGACTCAAGTAGGCGCGTGCATTGATTTCACGCCCACCCACACGGATGTATTCCGTACCGTTGGAGATAGTTTCAAACACGGTCTTCTCCGGGTCGATATTCGAGTGCACTTGGTCCACATAGCCCACTTTCACCGTCTCGCCCACCGAGAAAGTACCTTTGTCTGCTTTCTCCATACCCATAATCATACGGAAGAGCGTGGTCTTACCCGCTCCGTTCGGCCCAATCACGCCCACGATACCATTCGGCGGGAGCATAAAATTAAGGTCTTCAAAGAGTACACGGTCGCCAAAGGCTTTAGCCACTCCCTCGGCATTGATGACCTTGTTGCCCAAGCGGGGACCGTTAGGGATGAATATCTCCAGTTTTTCCTCGCGCTCTTTTTGCTCCTCGTTGAGCATCTTGTCGTAGGCAGCCAAACGGGCTTTACCTTTGGCTTGTCGTGCTTTGGGTGCCATGTGTACCCATTCCAACTCGCGCTCAAGGGTCTTACGGCGTTTGCTTGCTTGTTTCTCTTCCATTGCCATGCGGGCAGTCTTCTGCTCCAACCACGAGGTGTAATTACCCTTCCAAGGAATACCCTCACCGCGGTCGAGTTCTAATATCCACCCCGCTACATGGTCGAGGAAATAACGGTCGTGTGTGATGCAGATTACCGTGCCTGCATACTGTTGCAGGTGCTGTTCGAGCCAGTCGATAGACTCTGCATCGAGGTGGTTGGTCGGTTCGTCAAGCAGCAGAATATCAGGTTGTTGAAGCAGTAGTCGGCATAGCGCTACACGCCTGCGCTCGCCTCCCGACAGGGTCTTGACTATGGCATCATCAGGCGGACAACGCAGTGCGTCCATAGCGCGGTCGAGTTTCTGGTCGATGTTCCATGCGTCGCTGCTGTCCAGTTTGTCTTGCAACTCGGCTTGGCGTGCCAGCAATTTGTCGAAGTCTGCATCAGGTTCTGCAAAAGCCGCATTTATCTCATCATACTCGCGGAGCATATCCATGATAGGTTGCACCCCCTCTTGCACGCATTCGCGCACGGTCTTTTCGGGGTCCAGTTTCGGGTCTTGCTCTAAGTAGCCTACCGTATATCCGGGCGAGAATACCACCTCGCCTTCGTAGTTCTTATCCACACCGGCGATGATTTTCATCAGTGTGGACTTACCCGTACCATTCAGACCGATGATACCTATCTTGGCACCATAGTAGAACGATAGATAGATGTTGTTGAGTACGCGTTTTTGTGGGGAGAAACTCTTGCTCACGCCCACCATCGAGAAAATAATTTTCTTGTCGTCTGCCATAATTGATAATTAAAATGCATAGTTATAATGCACAATAGATAATTGTGCATAGCGTGAGCATAGTGCTTTTGTGTAGAGCATCATACTCTCGTCTGCAAAGGTACGCATTTTTTTTGACATACACAACACTAATTACACAAAAACACTCAATAATGCTTATCCAAAAATTACCAAGAATATCTACTATACGGTTGTGCAATATCCAAAAATGAAATTAGTTTTGTTGTTAGAGTTTGCCCTCTGACTATGTGAACACTAATTTAGTTTTTGGAAATTACCTTGGTAGCAATGTTTTCGGAAAATTCTTGGATGATGTTATTGAATGTTTTTGTATAGAAAAAAAGCAAAAACTCCCCTCCTTTGGAGGGGAGTGGGGAGGTCTATCTGTTTTGTTTGCGGAAGGCTTGTGCGCTGACGCCCGTGTGGATACGGAAATATTTGCAGAAACTGCTTGCCGTGGCAAAATCCATACTGAAAGCAATCTCTTTGATGCTCTCGTCGGTGGAGAGTAGACGCTGTTTAATCTCGCGAATGGCAATCTCGTTGATGATGTCCGAGGGTGTCTTTTTTGCCACTTGATTGCAGATATAGGTCAAGTATTTGGCACTAATAGCCATTTGGTTGGCATACCACGATACGGAGTGGCGGGAGGTGCGATTATTCTCCAATATACGCACAAACTGCGAGAATAGTTGCGTGGTATGCGTGTTGGCTGTATCGTTGCTAACTTGCATAATATCAGTGTCTTGCTGCTCGTGCATCGACTCATCTACCCACGAAATCATCTCGAAGATAATCGCCTGCGCCAGCATATCGGCAATGCGTTTTTGATACGGAGTAGAGTCTTGTGCATACAGTGCCACCAATCTCCCATAAGCATCGCTCAGTTGCAGTCGCCGCTCGTTGAGGTGAATAATCGGGTGGCTCGCCAAGAACTTGTACTTGTCGTACCAATTGTCTTGCAGTTGCAGGCATGAATAGGCTATATCGCTAAGCGAATCGGAGGTAAAAGAGAATATCTGACATTGGAAATCCGGAGTGTGCATATAGTTCCCCAATAGGAAATCCGGCATGCAAAACAGCAGGTCGTTCTGCTGCAATTCGTAACTGTCCTGATTTAGTTCTACACGCAGTTTGCCACCACGGCACACGATAATCAACGCAGATGCCACCGGTACTTGATTGTTGTTCACCAGAGCATCCAAATCATCGGATATGAGTATGTTCTCATAAGGAATTTTGCCAATCATACTATTCTATTTTTCGTATTTACTGACAATTAGCAAACAAAAAATGTTCCAAACAGACAACTGACACTGTTCTTTATTCGTAAAAATAATAGGTAGTAATAATTAGAATATATTTTATGTGTTTTGGATAATTATAAATGGTATGTTTGGCAGTATTTTTGTGGCAAACTCAATAGGGACTACTCTCTGTATAGATAGCAATCTATTGTGGAGTACAATCTATAAATAAATCTCTAAATCTTATCATCTATGGAAGAAAAGCAAACTTCGCAAGTGAAACAGGCGAAACGGATACAGACCTCGTTGCTCAATGGTGTGGAGCGGAAAGCATTGGTTTGGATGGCAGAGCGTATGCCTCGGTGGGTTACCTCAGACATGCTTTCGTTGGTTGGTTTCGTGGGAGCCTTGATTATTGCGGCGGGCTACATGCTCTCCGACATCAACATCAACTATCTATGGCTCAGCAGTTTCGGCTTTGTGGTGCATTGGTTTGGTGATAGTATGGACGGCTCCTTGGCACGCGTTCGCAAGACACAACGACCGCTCTATGGATTCTATCTCGACCATACCCTCGATGTCATCACTGAGTTTATTATGTTTATGGGTGCCGGATTGTCTGCACTGCTGAGGCTGGATATAGCCTTGCTCGCTTTTATTGCTTACTTAATGCTAACCCTCAATGTGTCTATCAATAGCCATCTCAAGGGTGAGTTCCGCCTCACTTATGCCAAACTCGGTCCCACGGAGTTCCGCTTGCTGATGATTATTGTCAATACACTCCTTATATATATACGCCCGCTGCGTGAGTTCTCTACCACATGGCATATCGATTCCTATTCGCTCAGAATGGGGGGCTTGGATATCATCGGATTGTGTATTTTGGGGCTGTTGATGATTATTTATTTGGTTACTGTATGGGGCGATTTGCGTGATTATGCCCGCCGTGACCCGCTTCCGGAGTATAAACCAGACCTAAAGAAATAACCCCTGTGCCTCTTTGGTTACACATACTGATAGGTGTCTTCGCTATCAATACCATTGTGGTGATAGTTATGGAGAACCGTCGCCCTACTGACACTTTAGCATGGGTGCTGCTCCTTCTCTTTGTGCCTGTCTTCGGTTTGGTTTTGTATTTCTTGGTGGGTACGCGCCCGGGAAAACATACGCTGATTCAGCAGACTGATTTGCAGAAACTTAAGGAATATATTGCTCCCGCCGCTGTTATGCCTACACCTAATGAGGAACCGTTAGCATCGCTCTTGTTGGCTAACAATGGTGCCTTGCTCACCGACAATAATCAGTTGCAGTTGTACACCACTTTCAAGGCAATGGTAGAGCAACTGATGCAGGATATTGCCAATGCTAAACACCATATACACTTTCAGTTTTTTAAGTTTGAAGACGATGCCATCGGGCGGCAAATCAGCGACTTGCTCATACAGAAAGCATTAGCGGGGGTAGAAGTGCGCGTCATCTACGATGCAGCAGCCAACTGGAGCGTACCCTTGAGTTTCTATCGCCGCTTGCGCAAGGGTGGGGTAGAGGTAGAGCCATTCAATAAGATTTTTCCATACCTCTCTTCGTTCTCTAATTATCGCAACCACCGTAAAGTGGTCGTCATCGATGCCCAAATAGGTTATATGGGTGGGATGAATATTGCTGAGCGTTATCTGACAGGTATTCGCACCGGTGTGTGGCGTGATACACATCTGCGCATTACGGGTGCTGCCGTAGGCGAATTGCAGATTGCCTTCTTATCCGATTGGCACTTCGCTACTCACCGCCTGCTCAATTCTCCCCGCTATTTCTGTGCCAAAAAAGAAGAAAAGAATGCGAAGGATTTTTCCCTATCCCTCGCAGAATCACATACCGTAGAAACACCTCTCATTAGGCAAAGCCTCGCCGAGGAGAACAATCTTCATACCGACATACCTACACCGCCGAACGATACGCAAGGCATTAAGGTGCAGATTGTTACATCCAATCCTACTGACCCATGGCGGGTGATGAATCAAGCACTGCCTTTGCTTATCATGCAGGCGCAACACTATGTTTGGTTGCAATCACCCTATTTTATTCCCACCGATTCCATACTCAATGCAATGTGTACAATGGCTCTTGCCGGCAAGGATGTCCGCTTGATGATTCCCGCCAAAAGCGACCGAGGTATATTAGTTCCAAAAGCCACTTTCTCTTATCTCGACCGTATCTTGTCCGCAGGGGTGAAAGTCTATCTCTACGATGCGGGCTATATGCATGCTAAGACGGTGGTGGTAGATGACCATATCGCTAGTATCGGCAGCGTTAATATCGACCCGCGCAGTATTAGTCTTTCCTTCGAGATTAATGCTTTTATCTATGATACCCGCATTGCCTGCCAACAACGCCGGCTCTTTGAGCAAGATATCCAATCTGCACACCTTCTTAACCTCGAACACTGGCGCCAACGCTCCTTCTTCGAACGCTCCGCCGAGTCCTTCGCTCGCATCCTCGCACCCCTCTTCTAACGGCTTTCTCCATTTGGTCTCCATTAAAGCCATATAAAAATACCATTAAAACATAGTGGGACAGTTTTTTGTCCTCCGCTAATTGCAATTAATGGACGATTAAACATACTTATTAATAGCCTTTTAGTGGTTCTTGATACATCCCCCAAGTTTATACTAAAAAACGGTTGCCGATTATTTGCTCAAAAGACTTTCGTCATCATCCGAATGAGCCATTTGATTGCGTAGAACACACTCTTTACTTGTATTTGCATAACAATAAGTACAAAGATGACGACATGTATTGTACATACCAATATCTTTGCTTATCATACATCCACATACTTTGCGTTGCCCTTTGTCTTTCAGATTTTTATGGGTAATCGGGATTGGAGGAATGCTTCCAAATAGATCAGGAATAGGTAGTTCTCCTGTATGCAAAAAGTACACCAATTCTTTATCATCATGCCACAAATGCTCCATTAACTCCCCATCAATACAGCGATTATGCTCTATGCCATATCGCTCGTAATCAAATTGCTCTGCACAAGTGGCTAACTGAACATTCCAACCTTGGCTGTGCCATACATCTCGTATCTTGCATAGTCCCGAAATGATTTCCATTCGTTGTCCCTCCGTTGGTTCTGCCAGTTCAACAGTATCTCGTGTAAAGAAAGCCGTATCTTTAATGAGGTTGTTCTGCACTTTCTTATAGGTTTTGACATCCGCAAAACTGAACACCAATTTATCGGTGCATCCCTTTAACAAGTTTCCTACACGCCATATTCTTGTAAGCAACTCCCGTGGCGGAGTGGTTGGCGTAATTATAAGTGGGTCAAAACGCCATATCACTCGTTCTGTACCAACAAGAGTGGAAAGTCGCCTAAATGTGGCTACTCTCTCTTCAACGGTTGGTACATTGGGCTCTAAATGCTCTTTCTCGTAATCATTTAGGGTTACTTGAAAATAGTAGTGAATACCCCTTTTGTCCAATTCCGTAAGATACGGCACTAATGGTGCGGGATTTTTTGTCCAAAAAACAACCACCTTTGTATTTTGAAAAGATATATACATAGGTTGCTGATTAAAAGGATTATACCACACACAATACCCCTCCATCAAACGATTTATGAACCATTTCGCAAAGAACGCAGGAATGTCAGTAGATCGGCTTGCCGATATAATTACCGGTGCGACTGCATCCACTAACATTCCTTGTCGGTTTCGTATTTGTACTTTATCTGCCATATATTATACTATGTGCAAAATATGTACCACTATTTGTAGATTTCTTTCAATCGGTTGATTATAGCATCAATATCCAATTTTGCATATATTTCTCTCTTCCATTGAGTTTTAGGATTAGAATCTCTTTTCTGCCACTCTATGTCGCTTTTATAATTTTCAATCACAGACCTGTTGTCAATTGGAAATCTCTTTCGGTCTGCATAGCGTCCATGTAGATTTCTTCCATTATTAGTATCTTTGCGATTTTCATTATAATCATCTTGAAACCACTTTAGGTCTTTTCTAATCACATCTTGGCACTTTTGGGGAATAATATCCTTTATGCATTCAAAAGCATTAGCATCACAATAAAAAGGTGTGATAGTCGCTACAAAGTTGTTTCCTATACTCGAATCGGTTTCATTATGAGGAAATAGTATGGTTGTTTCTGTTGTTATAGAATCTTGTTTTGTCTTACCCTGTTCGTTTCCTTTCGATGCTGTATTTTGTGCCTTTTGAGGCTTATAGTCGGATATAATCTTTCTCCAATTCTTTTGGAGAATATCACATTTTGTCTTGTCCCCTTTCACCTGTTTCCATACATTGTCCAAGCGTTTGTACTCCTCCTCGTGAGATAAATCATTAGGAATCAGATCCAAATATGGTCGGAACTTTTCCGAGAGTTCAGGAGAGATTTTGTTCAATGCTGCAAAAATGGGAGCGTATCTATTATGCTCAATCTTGACCTTGCTATCATCGGTATTGAAAGTATTAGAAGTATCCAAATGTATGCCAAACAGTTGTCCCCAGAACTCGGTATAGACCTCTGCTACATAGGAACGATTCGGACAGTTGATAATATAGTCCGTAAATGTACGATATAGGTCAGCGAAACCACAAATGCAACCATACATGGCGAAAGGAATACGATAATCATATATTTTCTCTCGTTGCATTACCTGTAATAACTTCTCCCAACTATCACCGGCAAGCAACACGAAAGCAATTGCGGATAATAGAACTCCGTTGAAGGATAACTTCTGACTATATATGCCATCAAATTGGTCTTGCAATATCTGTAGATATTTCTTTGCTGTATCTGTTAATTTTTCATCCCCATATTTTTCAGTTGCTACTAATATGTCTGCTAAGATAGCCTCACGATGCGGGATGATATCTTTACCATATTCGGGTTTGGCAAAAACTTTAATCCATTCTATGAATAGATTTTTCGTATCTTGCTTGTCGAGGACTTTCAAACTTGTTATCCTTCCATCTTGCAAAACAATTTCGGACTCATCCGGCTCTAAATACCGATGTTTAGAATCTGCAATATATTTTTCAAAGAATGCGACATCATCAATTTTTATAGGGCTCTTTTCTCCTTGGGATATAAAATTTGCAAGATAAGCATGCACTCTATTAAATGCCCATAAGTCTTCGATACTATCTTTTGTGCAAGAAAGATAGGCACCTACATAGTACCCATATAACAGACCTTTTAGTTTATTAATCAGAGTATCTTTGTTGATTTCATTTGACACTTCATTTTGTAGTACTACATCTTTTTCTTCTTGTACCGGTTTATACTGTTCGGAATATGATTGTACAAGTAGTCTATTTTTGTACAATGGTAATAATTTCATTTCCAAAGCACTATCCGATAGGGATAACGCAATACGCTGATCATTCTCAGAGAAAAAGATAAATTGGGTATGCCACGGATCTAAATATAGAGTATGGTCAGAGTAGCAGATACCTTGTGTATATTGTGGAAATTGCTCTTCTGTCATAAAGGCTATTAACATAGGGTGGTCTTCCACATCACTATCACTTCGTGAGAAAGAGGCTGTCTAACAAGTATGTTGGGCAGTCTCTTTGTTTAGTTGGAGAGTTT
>UQNE01000026.1 GCA_900542355.1 uncultured Bacteroidales bacterium
GCTACTACCACAATCGTCTCTACCGAGTCGGTGGTGTTCACATACATGCCCTTTTCTGCTATCTTCGCGGGAAGCCTTCGTAGGCATCGTAAATGCGCATATTGCAGTCAGTGTAGTCAGTTGCACCGTAGAAGTGGAAGAAGTGGATGACTGCATCGTAGTTTGTCTTGGTACGAAAAAAGTTGACTCTTAAAACGACAAACTTATGAGTCAAAAAGAAGTAGGTGTAGCGGGTACACCGGAGAAAAAAGTCCGCACAAAGAAAGAGTACTCAGCCGAGTTTATTCAAAAAACGGTATGTGATTACTATCGTTCCGGCACGAGTCTTGCTGCGTTTTGTAAAACATCCAACCTACCGTACACCACGGTGCGGGATTGGGTGGAAAAATTTACAGACAAGTATCCTGTTATGGCGTCAAAAGAAGTGTCAAAAGATGAGCAGACTCGTGCCTTGGAGGAGGAGAATGCTCGATTGCGTAAGGAGTTGGCCGCAATGACCAAAGAACGCGACACGGCCGCTTATAGAGCCCACGCGTGGGAGACAATGGTCGATGTAGCCGAAGAGATGTTTCAGATACCTATCAAAAAAAACTTGGCACCAAACTGTAAATCGCCTCTTAACCGGTTCTTACACGATGACAGTAAAAGATATTTGCAAGGTATTTGGCGCAACGAAACAGGCGTACTACAAGCGCGATTTGTCGCAGTTGCAAACTCGTTTGTTGCAGGAACAGATAGCGATTGATTATGCATTGAGCATTCGCCAATCAGACCCCGGCATAGGCGCAAGGAAACTCTACGCAATGTATTGTAAAGAAAGTGCTTGCGAGGGTAAACCGCTTAGTCGAGACCACTTTTCCCGCCTGCTCAAAGAGCGTCAGATGATGCTGCGTGTACATCGTTCCAAAGTGCCAAAGACGACCGATTCAAGGCACCACCTGCCGCTATATCCCAACAAAGTATTGGATGTCATTCCCATACATGCTAATCAGATATGGGTGTCAGACATCACCTATATCAAAGTGTGGGATGACAAGCCGACCGACCAATTCCATTTTTGCTATTTGGCGCTCATTACCGACGCTTACAGCAAGATGGTTAAGGATTATGCCGTAGGCGGTTCGTTGGAAACTATCCACCCCTTATCTGCCTTGCAGATGGCCTTGTCGTCGCAGCCCCAAGACTTTGATGTTAGCGGTCTGACGCACCATTCGGACAGGGGCGTGCAATATGCCAGCGCACAGTATGTGCAGTTGCTCAAAAAGCACAACATCACTATCAGTATGACAGAGGATGGCAATCCGAAGCATAATGCCATAGCCGAGCGCATCAACAACACTATAAAGAACGAGTTTTTTGCGAAACTGTCGTTTGAGTCGATAGAGGAGGTACGAGAAAATGTGAGTAAGGCGGTAGAGTTTTACAATCAGCGTCGTCCTCACATGAGTATCAACGGATTAACTTCCACCTCTCTGAAGGTAGTAGTCAACCTCATATCGGATTAACAAATAACTGGGTCAACCAACCTCAGTATTAAGGCACAATTTGGTCAACCCTTTTCAGGACGACACAGCACTATGCATCGCAAAGCCATTTCCGCATCACTGCCGAATTACTTACAGAGGATATACAGAAGATACACGGTAGATATACGGTACATATACGGTAGATAACCGAACGACGACCAAACAAAAACAAGCGCAAAACCGACCCGCAATAGAGCGATATGGCACTCATATCCCATCTAAAACACAGGCAGAACGCCTCCAAACGCAAATTTAGAGAAAAGACACAATAAGCCACTTGCGCAATTCAACAATTTTCCGTACTTTTGCAGTCCGTATCATTTGACAGTGTATTTAGCAATGGATTTCTTAGACGAATTAAACGAATCGCAACGAGCAGCGGTAGAATACATCAGCGGACCCGAGTTGGTGGTGGCAGGCGCAGGCTCCGGCAAAACGCGTGTCTTGACCTACAAGATAGCCTATCTCTTGCAATCAGGCATACGCGCAAACAATATATTGGCACTTACCTTCACCAACAAAGCCGCACGCGAGATGAAAGAGCGTATCATGCGCCTTGTCCCCGCCGCCGATGCGCGCTACCTCTGGATGGGTACCTTCCACTCTATCTGCGCACGCCTCTTGCGCACCGAAGCGGAACGAATTGGCTTTACGCGCGACTTCTCTATCTACGATACCACCGACTCCAAATCGCTCATCAAGCAGATACTCAAAGACCTCCGGCTCGATGAGAAAATATACAAAATCGGCAATGTTCTCGGGCGTATCTCTACGGCAAAGAATATGCTTATTTCTGCCGATGAATACGGCGATTATCGCGATTTTTCCCAAGCAGATACCGAGGCGAGAATGTACCAAATGGCGGAGGTGTACAAGTCCTACCAAGCACGCCTCAAAGCAGCCAACGCAATGGACTTCGACGACTTGCTCGTCAATATGAACCGCCTGCTCGAACTCAATGTCGAGGTGCGACAAAAGTACCAACAGGCGTTCCAATATGTCTTGGTGGACGAGTACCAGGATACCAACTTTGTGCAATACCGCCTCATCAAGCACTTGGCAGAACCACAAAACCGCATCTGCGTTGTCGGCGACGACGCACAGTCGATCTACGCCTTTCGTGGCGCAGACATACGCAATATCCTCGGCTTTCAACGCGATTATTCTAACGCACGCCTCTACAAACTCGAGCGCAACTATCGCTCCACGCAGATCATCGTCAACGCCGCCAATTCGCTCATCGAGCATAATGTACACCGTATCCCTAAAGAGGTCTATTCCGAGAAGGAAGAGGGGCAACGCCTCGACCTCACCGCTTACGAGTCCGACAGAGAAGAAGGCGAAGCCGTTGCACGAGCCGTCTCTACCGATCACAACCTCTATCACCGCCCATACGATGATATAGCCATACTCTATCGCACCAACGCACAATCGCGCGCCTTCGAGAACGAGTTGCGCAAACGAAACATACCCTATCGCATCTACGGCGGTACATCGTTCTACCAACGCAAAGAGATCAAAGATGCCATTGCCTACTTCCGCTTGGCAGTCAATCCGCGCGATAACGAGGCACTCACCCGTGTCATCAATGTCCCTGCACGCGGCATAGGCGATACTACTATCCGTAAGGTGGCAGACGCGGCAGCGGCTTTCTCCGTCAGTATGCTGGAGGTCGTCGCTCACCCCCTTGAATGCCGACTGTCCGTGCAAAACGCCACTGCCAAAAAACTGCTAAGTTTTGCCGATTTCATCGGGCGTCTTAGCGAAGCGGCAGAGACCAAAGACGCCTATGAGTTCGCCGAAATGGTGCTTGCGCAGTCCGGTCTCCGCACTGCGGCACTCGCCGACCACTCACCCGAAGGCATCGACCGTGCGCAAAATATCCAAGAACTGCTCTCCGGTATTCGAGAGTTCGTCGATAATCGAACAGAAGAAAGTATTTCCTTTACGCCCATTACCGACTTCCTCGCAGAGGTATCGCTCCTTACCGACCAAGACGAGAAACTCAACGACCAAACGCCTCGCGTAACGCTTATGACTATCCACGCCGCCAAAGGGCTTGAGTTCCCGGTGGTCTATATCGTCGGATTGGAGGAGAACCTGTTCCCCTCGCAGTTCTGCAGCAAGCCGAGCGAGATAGAGGAAGAGAGACGCCTCCTCTATGTCGCTATCACGCGAGCAATGGACGCCTGCTACCTATCGTATGCCAAGCAACGCTTTCGCAACGGACAAGTGTGCATTACATCACCTTCACGCTTCCTCAACGACATCGACCGCCGTTATCTGCAACTCATGGCACCGGAGGCCGATCCGGTACGAACCAACCGCACACGCTGGAGCCGCTCTTCCTGGGAAGACGACGATAGCAATTTCTCCCTACCATACCGCTCCGCGCATAGCGAAGACGAACCTGCACCAGTCTTCCAAAAGAACATCCGACCGATAACAGCATCGATGAATGCGGGCAAATCTGACAATACTGACTATCCCGAGGGAAGCCGTGTCTTCCATCGCGTATTCGGCGAAGGCACCGTGTTGCGCGTCTATCGAGAAAACGACAACGACAAGATAGATATTGCTTTCGATACCAAAGGACAGAAAACCCTTTTGCTTACCTACGCCCGATTAGAGAAACGATGAAACACTACGGAGGCATAGTATGTTTGGTCTGCGTGATGCTCTTTCCGGCATCGCTCGAATATACTTGCGCCGCCCCCGCACGCTTAGACTCGCTCGCTTTCCGCATCGAGGGAGGCGATACGCTCTACCTTGCCTATCTGCACGATGTGTATGTCTATCCACCGCTTAAGTTCAAGAATAAGAAACAAGAACGCTTCTATTGGCGCACGGTACGAGATGTAAAGAAAACACTCCCCTACGCCAAGATGATTAGCAAGGATATGGCGTTTGCCGACGAAGAACTCGCCAAAATACAAGATCCCAAAGAGCGCAAACGCTGGTGGAAGAAATACGAGAAGTATCTGTTCCAGAAATATGAGCAGGATTTTCGCGGAATGTACGCCTCCCAAGGGCAGATGTTGATGAAACTGATGGATAGAGAAAGCGAGCGTACCAGTTACGAACTGATACGCCAATATCGCGGCAAAGCCAGTGCTAACTTCTGGCAGTTTGTTGCTAAGTTATTCAAAAACGACTTGAAGGAAGAATATGACGCCCAAGACAAAGACAAGATCGTAGAGCGAGTCATCAATCTGGTTGAGGCGGGACAGTTGTGAGGTAGTCATCCTGCTCTTTTATCAATACCTTGAATTTCCGTATCTGTACCAGCAGCATACTTACGGCGGTGAGTGCGGCGAGCGTATCGCTGATAGGCAGACTCCACCATACGCCCATCAGTGGGTTCTCCGTGAAGAGCAACGGCACCAACAGAGTCAGCGGAATCAGATACAGCACCTGTCGCGTCAGGCTCAAGAAGATAGCCTTCCCCGCCATACCGATACTGGTAAATAGGTTTCCCGCCACCATCTGAAAACCAACGATCAGCATAGAGCAGCAGATAATACGCATAGGCGTTACCGATTGCTCTATCAGTTCGGTATCGTGCGTGAAGACCCGCACCACCCATTCGGGGCAGCATTCGCCCAATACAAACACAATACCCGTAGTGATAGTGGCACAGATAGCCGTCAGTTTGAAGGCATGTAGCATACGGTGATACTGCTTCGCACCATAGTTATACCCCACTATCGGTTGCATGCCTTGGTTCAAGCCCATCACAATCATCGCAAACACAAACACCAAACGGTTGATAACGCCGTAAGTGGCAATCGCCAAATCACCTCCGTAGCGTTTCAATTGGTTGTTGATGATAATCACTACAAAGCAACTGGCAAGGTTCGTCAAGAACGGCGACAGACCTACCGACAACGCCTGCAGCGTGATTTGTTTATCTAATTTCCAAATATGTCGGTGGAAGTGTATCAGTTCCTTAGGATTGCAAAATATCGTGAATTGCCACGCCACGGCAATAGCCTGCGAAATCACCGTCGCCAATGCAGCACCGCACACACCCATATCCAATACGAAGATAAAAATAGGGTCGAGGATGATATTCACTACCACTGCCACTATCGTCGATGTCATCGCCATCTTCGGGTGTCCCATCGAGCGCAAAATACTGTTCAAACCATAGTAGATATGCGTCAATATATTAGCCCACAGGATAATCTCCATATATTGCCGAGCATACTCTAATGTATCTTCGCTTGCGCCGAAAGTCAACAAAATAGGCCCTAACCAAATCAGACCGACCAACATCACGAGTGTACCCAGTATCAGGTTGAGTACCAGCACATTACCTAATACCTTATTAGCGGCTTCGTAGTCTTTTTCTCCGAGTTTGATAGCCAATACCGTACTTGCTCCCACACCTACCAAACTACCGAAAGCAGCACATATATCCATAAACGGCTTAGCCACCGTCAGCGCAGACAACGCCAACGCCCCACACCCGTGCCCGATATAGATAGTGTCCACTATATTGTATAGCGAACTGGCCGTCATCGCAATGATAGCGGGCAAAGCGAACCTAAGCAACAATTTGCCTACAGGTTCAGTTCCTAAGGCAGTTGTATTCTGAGAAGCCATACGAGATTCTTACTTTCTTGTGTAGAGAACGATACCTACAGTTTCCTTATATATCCCTTATATATCCCTTATGTAGAGGACTATACCTATTCACAGTTCCCTTATACAGAAAACTCTACCAATTTTCAGTTTCCTTGTATAGAGAACTATCCAAGATTACAACTTTCTTGCGATTTCATCGAACATCTTAGCCGCAGGATGACCGTCTTGCATAGTGATAGGTTCACCCTCATCGCCGGCTTCGCGGATGCTCTGTACCAGCGGAATCTGACCGAGCAACGGCACACCTAGTTCCTCTGCCAAGCGTTTACCGCCGTCGCGACCAAAGATATAGTAGCGATGGTCGGGCAACTCAGCGGGAGTAAACCATGCCATATTCTCTATCAATCCCAATACAGGTACATCGATTTTCTCGTTGCGGAACATATCCACACCCTTGCGGGCGTCGGTCAGAGCCACAGGTTGCGGTGTCGTAACCACAATAGCACCCGTCAGATGCAGTAGCGATACCAAGGTCAGATGTATATCCGAAGTACCGGGCGGCAAGTCAATTAGGAAGTAGTCCAATTCGCCCCAGTGCGCATCTTCTATCATCTGTTTAAGTGCATTGCTCGCCATACCACCGCGCCATACCACCGCCTGCTCAGGATCGACAAAGAACCCTATCGACAGCATCTTTACTCCATACTGCTCTATCGGCTCTATCAGCGTACGCCCGCCCTCTTCTACCGATACGGGGCGGCAGTCTTCGGTGTGGAACATCTTAGGCATACTCGGACCGTGAATATCCGCGTCCAATAGGCCTACACGCTTGCCCATTCGAGCCAAAGCAATCGCCAGATTGGCAGTTACCGTCGATTTGCCCACACCGCCTTTACCGCTATGGATAGCGATGATTTTCTTCGCATTCAACGGAGAAGCTGCTGCTTGTTGCTGTATGTTTTGCTTGCGAAACTTAGTATGGATATGTACGGCGGCATTCGGCTCAGCGTAGGTCTGTATCGCCACCTCGGCGGCTTTCTCCACCGACCGCATAAAAGGGTCGTTATCCTTATCAAAGATGAGCGAAAAACTTACCTCCAATCCGCTGATACGAATGTCGTCTTCGAGCATACCGCTCTCTATCAAGTCCTTCCCTGTACCAGGATAGCGCACATGGCGCAAAGCGTCTATTATCTGCTGAGGATACATAGTCTGCTATCAAAAACGATACCTAACCGACGCTACCAATGCCCAATCGAAGAGCGAGAGGTGATAGTTGTCGTTGAATGCCACACCGTATCCGGGGCGGAAGTCCAAAGACAGGTTCACGGGCGCACCGTCGAACACCACCTCAGTACCCGCAATGGCATTCAAGCCGAACTTGCCCAATATGGGCGAGTTGTAATAGACATCGCCTACACGCGTCGGATACAGATCGCTGCATAACCCCAGACTCAGACCACCACCTGCATACCAATCTACCCGTCCTTCATCGAACTCGGCGATGGTGTTCTGATACACCACATTCGGGTTGAGTTCGAAGGTGTACATACTCATAGAGCCGGTATAGTTGCCATTCCCTGCAGCGGTGGACATCAAGCGCACGCCCAAGTCGGCTTCCAAAGCAAGGTGGTCCACACCAAAGACAAACCCTTTGTAGGACACACCATACATACTACCTACCATACCTCCGACACTATGTTTGTAGTTTTGTGCCGACAGGCAAAGGGTCGTAAAACACAATAGTGCGAGAGAAATATACTTTTTCATATTACTAAATCTTAATCAGTCATTTTTGTTCAATATAATCAATGCCCCAATAACACCGGGTACCCAACCGAGACACATAAGAATAAGGACTATGACAAAACTACCACACCCTTTATCCACCACCGCAAGGGGTGGAAATATGACGGCTAATATAACCCGAAGACAGGACATAGACAGAGCGTATTGGCGTTTACCCTACTTGCACACCGTTTTTCACAGGTGCCGAAACGGTAGTTACCACCAATTTGCCGTCGGCATCTACTGCTGACAGAATCATACCTTGCGACTCGATACCCATCATCTTACGCGGTGGGAAGTTGGCGATAAACAGCACCTGCTTGCCGATCAGCACCGTCGGATCGGGGTAACTCTGTGCAATACCTGATAGGATAGTGCGCCCGCCCATACCATCATCGAGGCAGAACTGCAACAGGCGATCCGATTTCTTTACAGGTTGGCAGTCCAGCACGGTGGCTACACGGATATCTGCCTTATCGAAGTCGTCAATCGTAGTGGCGGCTTTCACCTCAGCGGGACGCCAGTTGCGCAGAGCCTCAGCCTGTACTGCCGCCTCGTTCTCCGCTTTGATACGAGCCAGGCGGTCCAACTGTGCTTGGATAGCCTCATCCTCTATCTTCTCAAAGAGCAACGAGACCTCGCCTAACGAGTGCCCCGCAGGCAGCAGGTCGATCGACCCAAGTTGCGACCACTCGGTGTGTTCTATATTGAGCATCTTGCGCAGTTTCTCCGATGAGAACGGCAAGAACGGCTCAAAAGCAATGCTTAGGTTAGCCGCAATCTGCAAAGCCACATTCAGCACCGTGGCAGTACGCTCCATGTCGGTCTTTGCCAGTTTCCACGGCTCCATATCTGCCAAATACTTATTGCCGATACGCGCTAAGTTCATCGCTTCTTTCTGTGCATCGCGGAAGCGGAAGCCGTTGAGCAACTCTTCCAACTGCTCTTTGATGTTGCAGAAATCGCGGATAGTGGCTTGGTCGTACTCGGTGAGCGCACCCGCAACAGGCACTTTGCCGCCGAAGTACTTATTGGTCAGCACCAGTGCACGGTTCACAAAGTTGCCGTAGATAGCCACCAATTCATTGTTGTTGCGAGCCTGGAAATCCGACCAAGTAAAGTCGTTGTCCTTAGTCTCGGGCGCATTGGCGGTCAGCACATAGCGTAGCACATCTTGCTTACCCGGGAAATCTACCAAATACTCGTTGAGCCAAACAGCCCAGTTGCGCGAGGTAGAGATCTTGTCGCCCTCTAGGTTCAAAAACTCGTTGGCAGGTACATTATCGGGCAAGATGTACGAGCCATCGGCTTTCAGCATCGAGGGGAATACGATACAGTGGAATACGATGTTGTCCTTACCAATGAAATGAATCAAGCGGGTAGAGTCGTCTTTCCACCAAGTCTCCCATTTGCCGTATTTCTCCGGTTGCGCATCGCATAGTTCTTTGGTGTTGGAGATGTAGCCGATAGGAGCGTCGAACCATACATACAACACCTTGCCTTCTGCGCCTTCTACGGGCACGGGAATACCCCAATCCAAGTCGCGCGTTACGGCACGAGGTTTCAGTCCGCCGTCAAGCCACGACTTGCACTGCCCATATACATTCGGACGCCACTCTTTGTGGTCCTCCAATATCCACTTCTCGAGCCATTGCTGATATTGGTCGAGCGGCAGATACCAGTGGGTGGTGGCTTTCTTGGTCAGCGGATTACCATTCACCGCATTGTATGGGTTGATCAACTCATCGGGCGACAAGGTAGCACCACATTTCTCGCATTGGTCGCCATAAGCCCCCTGCGCATGACAACGCGGACACTCACCGCGGATATTGCGGTCGGTCAGAAACTCCTGTGTTTCAGGGTCGTAGAACTGCTCCGTGGTCTGCTGTACGAATTTCCCCTCGTCGTATAGTTTGCGGAAATAGTCAGATGCAAACTGATGGTGAATCTGGCTGGTGGTACGCGAATAGATATCGTAGGAGATACCAAACTGCTCGAACGACGATTTGATTAGGTTGTGGTATCTGTCCACTACCTCTTGTGTGGTGATACCCTCTTTGCGTGCACGGATAGTAACGGGAACACCATGCTCATCGCTTCCGCCTACAAACAGCACTTGCTCGCCACGCAGACGCAGGTAGCGAACATAAATATCAGCCGGCACATACACACCCGCCAAATGCCCGATATGTACGGGACCGTTGGCATAAGGGAGTGCCGCAGTAACTAAAGTTCGTTGAAAAGCCATATCTGTTGTTCAGAATTTATGATTAGTCAAATTAGGTTATGGTTGCCGGACTATGCTACACCTGCAAGATTATGTTTCACCTCGCAAAAATAGACAAGTCTATCATAGCATTTTAGCATGCAAAATTACGACAAAAAAATGACTTACACAAATTTATTGTGATTTTAGCTGTGCCGCAGGCTCTACAAGCAAGTGCATAGTTAGTGAAAATAATCGCCCTTTCATTACATTACCACTACACATTGTGCATTCTTCATTATTCATTCCTTTATTATGCATTGTCAAAGTACCGTCTGTTACAGACCATACACAAAGGATATACAAAAGATATACATACCCGTTGGCGGAATTAATTCAGTGCATATTTAATTCTCCCGATGGGTCTATTATTGATAAAATTCACATACTGTAGCATGGTTAGCGCACTGATTTTGCCAATGATTCTAGCAAACAGACCATTAGTTATCGTTGCGTAGTTTCTAATGACTAAGAACTGGCCTGTTAGTTGTGAGGATAGCGTCTCGATTCTTTTTCTCGCCTTGGCAAATGGAACAAATGTAGGTTTCCAATTCTTCTGATTAAGTCTATATGGACATTCCAATCTAATGTGCGCTGTGTTGAACAAATCAAGTTGTACATCCGCTCCAATGTATCCCTTATCTCCGTATATACTACAGTCGTGATAAGTCAACTTAACATCTTTCATGTAGTTCAAGTCTGCTGCGCTTGCTTTTGATAAATCGTAGGAATGTATAACACCGGTTAATCCACAGATAGCGTGTAACTTATATCCAAAATAGTAAGTATTCTGAGAAGCGCAATAACCAAAGTCCGGTGCCTTTGAAAAGTCCCCTGTTCTTCCCATTTTGCAACGCCTTCCCCTAGCAACGCGACATACTTCAATGGGTTTTGAGTCCACAAAAAACTGCGTCTCTTCACTATCCATTTTCATTGCCAATCGTTTGCGTATGTTCTCGCATAAGCCTGCCGTTGCCTTTCTACGGTCGTTATATTGTCTGCGTGAAATAAGGTTTGGAAATTGCTCCTTACACTCTTGTAGTTTAGAATCAAATAGCCACTTTTCGCTGTCTATACTTTCAGATTCTGCTGCCAAGGACAAAGCCACAACTTCTAAATCTGAAAACTTTAGAACCCGACCACGACGACGAGGCATATTTCCATATTCATTGACGAGATTTTCCGAGTCTTGCTTGCATATCTCGAGAATTTTGACGAACTTTGCATACAGATTGCACATATCTTGATTTGAACTTAATGTTTTTGAGACAACTAAGTTACTAAAAATCAATGATATATGCAACTTTTTCTTCATTTTTTTCAACAAAAATAATTCCGCCAACGGGTTTTTATGAACAACAAACAAGAGTTGTGGAAACAATCCACAAGTTACATCTTTTGGGGTGTATTGATGTATTCGGTGTTAGGCATCGTATCCGGTATTGTCAGTTCTATTGGGACTGCTTCCAATTTTATGAGTCTTTTGCGTGGTGGAGGTGGTACTCCGAGTATCGGTTCTATTCTTTGCTCTGTCGGTGTCATTGCCGGCTATGTATTTTTCTTCCTTGGCATTATGAAATTCTCAGGTGTCGTTGAGGAAAAGGATGTACCCTATATCAACAAAATCAAGAAGGCCGTTATTTGCGCCCTTTGCGCTACAGCATGCGGTCTGATTCCTGCTTTCGGTGCTTTGATTGCTTGGGCACTCAATCTGGCAGCACAAATCCTTTTCCTGATAGCCTATAATAACCTCCGCAAATCCGCTACTTTCCCGTCTTTGGAAGGCGCACAAAAATTGTTTGTAGCGGCTGTTTTGAGTTTGGTAGGGGCTTGCTTGTCTTTTATTCCTGCCGTAAACCCCATTTTGAGTTTTATTGCTATGATATTTATGCTTATCGGTTGGAATAAGATTCGCACTGCTCAACTTCCTGCTGAGGCAGAGTCTGCAGCAGAAACTGCTGTTGTAGAGAGCACGGAAAACAAGTAATACCAACGATTACTAACAATAAAAAAAGGCTTTGCCTTCATTTTCAAGGGAGGGTGTCTGATAAGTTGTAGGCACCCTCCTTTATGGTTATTCATATTTTCCTAGATAGATGGTCGTTTCGGCGTGTTTCATAAGGAATACGACCTCGCTTTTTGGATATGTCAAAAAAAAATAGTAACTTTGCGGCTCATTTTGCAATCAATAAATTTCTATCAATATGTCTTTACAATGTGGCATAGTAGGTCTGCCTAATGTGGGCAAATCGACCTTGTTTAACTGCTTGAGCAACGCAAAAGCACAATCTGCCAATTTCCCTTTCTGCACCATAGAGCCCAATGTAGGAGTTATCACCGTCCCCGATGAGCGACTGATCAAACTCGGCGAACTATGCAAACCGGAGCGTGGTGTCATCCCAACCACCGTTGAAATCGTCGATATTGCCGGGTTAGTCAAAGGTGCCAGTCAGGGCGAAGGCTTGGGCAATAAGTTCCTCGCTAATATCCGCGAAACCGATGCCATCATTCATGTACTTCGTTGTTTCGATGATGAAAATGTAGTGCATGTAGATGGCTCTGTCGATCCGGTGCGCGACAAGGAGATTATCGATACCGAGTTGCAACTCAAAGACCTCGAGACTGTAGAATCACGCATTCAGAAAACCGAGAAACAAGCCAAAGCGGGTGGCGATAAGCAGGCAAAAATAGCCCTTGAAGTGCTATATAAATACAAGGAAGCACTTTCCTCCGGCAAGAATGCTCGCTCGGTTGAATTGAGCAACAAAGAGGAAGAGCAGGCGGCTAAAGAGATGTTTCTCCTGACCAACAAACCCGTTATGTATGTCTGCAATGTCGATGAAGCCTCAGCCGTTACGGGCAATGCGTATGTCGAGCAGGTAAAAGAGGCAGTCAAAGACGAGAACGCACAAGTACTTGTATTGGCAGCCAAGATAGAGAGCGAGATAGCCGAACTCGAGACCTACGAGGAGCGACAGATGTTCCTCGAGGAAATCGGTCTCAAAGAATCAGGTGTCAACCGCCTCATCAAAGCGGCGTATGCGCTCCTCGACCTCCGCACTTTCCTTACCGCCGGTAGCGATGAAGTCCGTGCTTGGACCTTCAAAGCCGGCAGCAAAGCCCCTCAATGTGCAGGCGTCATCCATACCGACTTCGAGCGCGGGTTCATCCGTGCCGAAGTAATCAAATACGACGATTTCATCGCTCTCGGAGGCGAAGCCGC
Organism: uncultured Bacteroidales bacterium; assembly: GCA_900542355.1. Classification (GTDB taxonomy): domain Bacteria; phylum Bacteroidota; class Bacteroidia; order Bacteroidales; family Paludibacteraceae; genus Colicola. The sequence goes on from UQNE01000026.1 coordinate 13,394, forward strand.
ATGCCGTGCTGCGGGCAAACTCGGTATCGAAGGCAAAGACTATCTCGTGCAAGACGGCGACATTATGCACTTCTTGTTCAATGTCTGATACGCTATCGGAATCTAAAAGATTCTAATCTTTCTTAACCAACCAAGGCCTTTATCTCGACGCCTCTTTGTCGAATGCTTGTCGAGACCTAATGCGGACCTAAGGAGGATGACGAATCGTTAAAATAATACAACTATGTTCGATTTTCTCAACTCATGGATGCAAGCGGGCGGATGGCTCGTAGCAGGTGTATTGGTCGTAGTGGGCTTTGTGCTGCTTATCTATGGTGCCGATTGGCTCGTAGCAGGCGCAAGCGGGGTTGCCAAACGCTTTCAAGTGAGCAACCTCGTCATCGGACTCACCGTAGTGGCTATGGGTACTAGTACGCCCGAGTTTGTAGTCAATATGGTCTCGGTCAATGATGGCACCACCGATTTGGCTATCACCAATATCCTCGGCAGCAATATCCTCAATGTGTTTCTTATCCTAGGTAGTACTGCCCTGCTCTGCCCTATCTGCTCACAGGCTACCAGCCGCAAGGTGGATATTCCCTTGGCTTCTCTTGCCGGCATTATGGTGTTGCTGTTTGGTATTTTCAGCGACGGAATAATGCGTTGGGGCGGTATTCTCCTGCTCATTATCTTTGTTCTCTATATGGCTTATACGCTTCGGCACGCCAAAGATTATACCGATGAAAACAACGATATTCAGCCTATGAATATCGGCAAAGCCGTCGCACTGATTCTGCTCGGTTTGGTTGGTTTGGTCGTCGGAGGCGAGATGATTGTTAAGAGTGCCGTACATATCGCTACGGCTGCCGGTGTCAGCGAATCGATTATCGGACTTACCATCGTTGCCCTCGGTACTTCCCTTCCCGAATTGGCTACATCGCTAATGGCTGCAGCAAAAAAGAACAGCGACATCGCACTCGGCAATGTTATCGGTAGCAATATCTTCAATGTCTTTATGATTCTCGGTTGCAGTGCTACTATCGCACCGCTCCCCGCCTACAAAGGTTTTGTCTTAGATAGCGTTATGGCGGCACTCGGCTGCTTGCTCGTATGGCTCTTTGTGATGACCAACAAAAAGCACGAGATACGCTGGTGGCATGGGGCTATCTTGCTGCTCATCTATGTCGTCTATATGGGCTATCGACTGATGAATGCGTAAGTTTTAGCACATCATTGCAACAAAAGAGGGGGTCTTGCAAGTGGCAGACTCTCTCTTTTTATTTTGTGTTCCCCTTTGTGATTGCTCGCCTGTTTCGGTCGGTTTCTGTCGTACCGACAAAGACTTAATTTATCCCCAATTCATCGAGTAGTTGTCGGTTAAACGCCCTGCGTTCGGGGTCATACCACCAGCCCCATTTATTGAAGTATTTGCACATATTTACGATATGTATCCATAGAAGTCGCATACTATGGTATGAGCCTTTTTTGTGGTTATGCACTATCTGTATAGCGGGATAATAGAGCGTCAGATAATCGCGATGGATACGCCTTGTCAGGTCTATATCCTCGGGGTACATAAAGTATCGTTCGTCAAAAAGCCCCGCTTTCAACGCGGCTTCTGTACGCAGTAGCATAAAACATCCGCTCAGATACGGCACATTCATCGGCCGATTGTACCCAGATGCACGCAACTCGTATCGAGCATTGCGCCGAGCGATTATTCGTTTGGGCAAGAAACGCCTGCCGAATACATCTATCGGAGTGGGAAGCAACTTGCAGAGATATTGCGTTTCGCCATTGGGATATACCACCTTCGGCATCAGTTGCCCTACCGACGGTTGTGCGTCCATAAAACGGCACAGACTATCAATTTCCTCCGCATTCAACGATATATCTGCATTCAATACCAGATGATACGGCACCTTGTCGTACACACTCTCTCGCAATGCCACATTATGCGCCTTTCCGTACCCTGCATTCTCGCCCATAAACACATACTCCACTCGGCTACCGTCCTTCGCCATTCGTCCTTCGTCCTTCGTCCTTATTCCATCATCCTTGCTCCATCGTCCTTGCTCCATCGTTCCTTGTCCATCGTCCACAACCATCCCACCTTCCTGCCTTGCTACGATACAGCCCCATTCGGCAGGTAGGTTGTTTGCGCCTTGTGTCTCCGAGTTATCAATCAGATAAACCTTTTTTACCCATTGAATGCGGAGCAATTCGCTTACCAACGGTATCACCTCCCCCACCCAATCCGGATGATACACCACTATCGACACATTCAACATACGGCTCGGCTATTTGCGGTATTTTAAGAAGCCGTTGATTGCCCAATGCACTAAGTAGTACACGCTGCGCACCAACCCTAGTTGCTCTACCCGATAATAGACCAAGAATTGCGGCTTAATCATCTTTCGTTTGTTGGCGGTGGCACCATTTATATTTAGGCGGTAGTTGGCCAATATCTTTTTGTTGCCGTATGCGTAATCGGTTTGTTTGAGCAAAGATAGCCACAGTACATAATCATCACGCAGACTGCGCAACTCCTCATGGAAATAGACATCATGAAATTTGCTTCTGTCTATCATCGTTGTGAGGCATGGGAGGTTGCAGGTCTTGAGCAGGTCTTTGTAATTCATTTTCGCCGGCACAATCAGCGGGCGAAGAACCTCCTTGCCTTGCTCATCTACACGCCGGCACGATGCGGCTACTATCGAGCCCTTTTTCTCAGCCATAAAGCGCAGTTGATCTTCAAGGAATGTCTTGTCCCAATAGTCGTCCGAGTCAAGAAATACCATATACCGTCCTTGGGCTTCTCTGATACCGTGATTGCGGGCTGATGCACTGCCACCGTTAGGCTGCGAGAACACCCGAATACGATTGTCTTTGGCTGCGTAATCAAGAGCAATTTGTTCACTGTTATCTTTGCTTCCGTCATTGACAATCAGCATCTCCCAATCGGGATATGTTTGCGCCAGCACACTCTCGATAGTCTGTCCTACAAAGCGTTCACCATTGTACAACGGTGTGATAATACTTACCAAATTATCTTGCATATCGTATCTTAAATTTACATACATAGTATAAAACGACCACTCTGCTCCACAATTTCTTCCATAGCGGGCGACTACTCCGTTTCCACAACCCTGTTGTATTGGTAGAAGTACCAATATGCCGCCTATAGAGCAGATATGGAGTGTCGATAAACCGCACTTTGCCTGTCATCTCTGCTACCAATCCGAGCCATATATCGTGCCCTATCTCTTTTGTCGCAGGGAAAGGCAATGCATAGTCTAAGAGACTTCGACGAAACGCCATACACGAGCCATAGTAAGTATTGTTTAGCGAGTTTTTCAGTATCCCCGCACCCGAATGATATAGCGAGAAAAAGTTCGGATTCACGATGTGCTGTTTTTCATCGGTGAGCATACTATTGGTGCAAACCAAATCCACTGACCTCAATTCGTCTATGCAGCGTTGATATTTTCCGGGCAACCAAACATCGTCCTGGTCGCTTAAGAAAATAATATCCCCTATGGCGTGCTTTAGTGCGTTCTCAAAATTGCTTTTTACGCTATGGCAATGGCTATGAATGAGTTTGATGCGCTTGTCGTTGATAGAAGCAACTATTTCTATTGTGCGATCTGTGCTGTCGTCGTCTGCCACTATCACCTCATCATCCGCCGCCAACTGCTCAATGATTGAGCGCAGTTGTGCCTCAATGTATGTTTCGCCGTTATATGTCGCTATACAAACCGAGTTCATTGTTTAGAGATGTTCAGCGCAAAAACAGCGCAGTTTCCAATAGATAAACGCCCATACATTGCAAAATACATCGGGGTGATAGGCTTGGTAGTGCATCCGTGCCTCTTTTAGTCGTATGCTCCAACTGCGCCAAAAGCGGTATTTTACAGCACCCAAAGTATTGTCTCCGTGTTGGCGATAATACATTGTAGGCCGATTGATATATACTACCATACCCTGCTTTCTTTTTACATTGACGGCAATGGCAGAATCGTGCATCAGTGCTTTCTCTCCGAATGGCAAAGCCGCCTTGCGTGCGGATTGATTCAGCAGCATTGTACACCCCGTAACACTATTGCATATTGCCAAATACTCTGCACGCTCATTCAGTACGGCAGGTTTGATAAAAGAGTATTGCCAAAATGATTTCGACACTATGTGTAGGTTCTCATCCGTTACTATCAAATCAGAATGCACCACAATGGGAGTATCTGCTCCGTATTGTTCCTCACTTTCTTGCATCTTGTTTTGCAATAAGCGCAATTTATCGCTCAACCATACATCATCTTGGTCCGCAAAGGCAACATACCCGTTTCCTCCACACTCCGATAACAGGTATTCAAACGAACGCATAGCCCCTCTGTTATTACCATCGCTTACCCATTGTATGCGCGGATCTCGGTTGGTATAGCGTTGCAGTATATCCGTCGTCCCGTCGGTAGAACCGTCATCACGCACCACCAATCGCCAATCGGGCATATCCTGCGCAAGGATAGAATCTAATTGTGCTTCTATGTAGCGGGCACCATTATATGTGGACATCAGAATGGTAATCATCTCTATTACAACATATTATTTTCGTGTTGCATAAAGTCCTCCTTCCAAAATAGTCGGGCTTTGTTGAGTTGCTTTTCTTTTACCGCTTCGATATTCCCGTCGCGCAAGTCGAATAGTGTACAAACATCGTATATGGGAGCGTGCAGTTCTTTGGCTTTTTGAGTAAAAACGATAGTCGTATGAATGCAAAACGCGAATAGCAATACACACCCGGTCTGTTTGAGCAGTGCGGCATAAGGAATTGTAGTTCCTTGGTCTTCCGCTTCTTGTATCAGTTGGAATACCCATACAATGATCAGCGGCACAAAATAGGAGCGCACACGATTGAGCAAATAGTAGTATTGGTAACTGACAGCAATCAACGCAATACCCGCTATGGCAGCAGTGGCAAGCGTATTCCAACGCGATTCGTGGTAGTGTAGGTAGTACTCTGTACAAACAATCAGCATAGCATATACAGCCCAAATACTCTGTATCTGTTTGCCTAACTGCAAGTGGTGCGTCAGCGATGACATTGTTCCCGTTGTAAGGATATTGAGTGTACCTGTAGCGATATGCGATACCGGCAATAGCAACATCACGCCCAATATAAACATAAGTATCTGAAATACAATCGGACGCACCCGTAGGTTGTGCAGTGGATATGCCAATAGGCATAGTGTTACCACAAAGATGCCCGACTTATGCATCGATGCCGACAATACCGCCCATACTACCGCCAAGAAGTACTTGCGTTTCTGCAAGCATAGTATCATAAAAATAAAGAAAGACACTGCCAAACACTGGCGAAAGGCAGCAAAGATCAGGTTGTAATCCAATACAACGAGCAACATCAAAGCAAAACTGCGTTTGCGTGGTATCTGCTTGAATAACAGCCAAATAGCAATAAAGTATATGGTAGATATAATCGCCGTTACGCCATATAGCGGCACTCCCCAACTATTGAGCAAGGCACATAGCAGCGAGTATCCTATCTCGTAAGTGTATTCGCTTGGATTGTGCCATACCTCGCTTATAGTACCTATCCAAACATAGTGGTTGTGATAGTTGAGAATATCCCCGCCGTAATAGTACTTTATCGTGAATAGCACATAGATTGTGGTGAAGGCCAGTACATACACCGCCTTTTGCAATGCAGGCACACGCTCTGTCAGAAAATCTGACAAACCAAACACCATTGCCACTATCAATATCAGAGTTATGTAGTTCAACCGATTGCTAAATCAAGTTTGCAAAGATACTGCTTTTTTGGAATATACACAACTATTTGAGAGAATATACACAACAAAAAAAGCCCAAAACTCTCGTTTCGGACTTTTTCTTTTGGGTCTGCACTATGCAAAGTGGTTCGGCAGATTGCCTGCTGCCTACGCAACCGATGACCGCTATGTAGCGTTGTCGTATTGGTTGCAGTCGGATACAGAGCAAATTATTCTGCTGCGTTCTCTGCGGGAGCCTCTGCTGCAGCGGCTTCTTGTGCTGCCTCTACAACTGGGGCGGCGGCGTATTGCCAATGCATCGGCTGCCTCTTGGCGTTTCTTGGCTACCTCAGCGGCTTTAGCCTTGTTGGTCTCTACCTCTTGTGCGAGCAGAGCCTTGGCTGCGGCTACTTTCTTATCAGCCTCTGCTTGGCTGATCTTGCCGTTCTTTGCGTCTTTCTGAGCCTTCCAAGCATCGAAACGCTTCTGAGCCTCTTCTTGACTAAATGCGCCTTTTGCTACACCGCCATTCAGGTGCTTCATCAGCAATACGCCCTCACCCGAGAGGATGTTGCGTACGGTGTCTGTCGGTTCTGCACCTACATTGAGCCAATACAAAGCGCGGTCGAAATCAAGAACCACTGCACTCGGATTGGTGTTGGGGTTGAAAGAACCAATGCGTTCGATAATTTTGCCATCGCGTGGCGAGCGGCTGTCTGCTACTACGATGTGGTAGAAAGCATAGTCTTTATGACCATGACGAGCCAAACGAATCTTTGTTGCCATTTAGACTGTTGTGTTGTGGGCTACGACTACTCGAATCGCCTGCCCGAGTTAATAAATTATGTTTCTATTGCCCCTCGGCGAGAAGACAACGGGCGTCCCTACACCAAAAAGCGTGCAAAGTTACGCCAAAAATCTGAAACTTGCAAATATATTTTGCCTTTTCGTTTTTTTTCTGTAATTTTGCCGACAAATTTTGTCCTTATGTTGATTAGCGACCCAAGAATAGACCTTCCCATCCTGCATCTCGTAGGCGAAGAGGCAGACCGTCTCGGGCTCGACTGCTATGTGATTGGCGGTTGGGTACGCGATTTGTTTCTTCATCGCCCGAGTACCGACATCGATATCGTGGTGGTTAGGCGAGATACCGTCCCTGCCATGCAGCAAGATACTATCTCCTCTGTGCAAGACACCCATTCAGTCGTACAAGATACTGTGCCTGCCGCTCAAGAATACAACACCAATATGCCCGCAGAGCCGAAGAATACTGCCAAGAAAGAGGTGAGTATAGGTATCCGCTTGGCAGAAGCGGTAGCCAAACGCTTAGGCAGAGGCGCGCACTTGAGTGTATTTCGCACTTATGGTACGGCGCAGGTAAAGAAACACGATCTTGAACTCGAGTTTGTAGGTGCACGCCGAGAGAGTTATCACCACGATTCGCGCAATCCGATTGTAGAGGACGGTACACTCCAAGAGGATCAGAACAGGCGTGATTTTACAATCAATGCCTTGGCTATCTGCCTCAACCAATCGCGCTATGGCGAGTTGCTCGACCCCTTTGGCGGCATAGCCGATATGGAAAAATGTATCATCCGCACCCCGCTTGACCCGGACATCACTTTCTCTGATGACCCGCTCCGTATGATGCGGGCTATCCGATTTGCCACTCAACTCGGCTTCTCGCTCAACCTCACTACCTTCGAGGCTATCGAGCGTAACCGTGAGCGTATCCGTATTATCACCCGTGAGCGTATCGCCGATGAACTCAACAAGATTATGCTTTCTCGCCGTCCGTCGGTAGGCTGGATGTTGCTCGATAAGACAGGATTGCTCCCGCTAATCTTCCCCGAGTTGGCTGCGCTCAAAGGTGTGGAGGTCAAGGAAGGCAAAGGGCACAAGGATGTCTTCTTGCATACTATGCAGGTGCTAGATAATGTAGCAGAAAAGTCCGACAAACTATGGCTTCGTTGGGCGGCTCTCTTGCACGATATAGGCAAACCTCGCTCCAAGGCATGGGATCCGCAGGCAGGATGGACATTCCGCAACCATAACTATCTTGGTGCGCGTATGATTCCGCGTATCTTCGGGCATATGAAACTGCCGCAGAATGAGAAGATGGACTATGTAGTCAAGATGGTAGATCTCCACATGCGGCCTATCAACCTGATAGAGGATACCGTTACCGACTCGGCTGTCCGTCGTCTCCTGTTTGAGGCAGGCGATGACATCGATGATCTGATGCTCCTCTGCGATGCCGACATTACCTCACGCAATGCCGACAAAGTGGCGCGTTTCCATCGTAACTACGAATTGGTAAGGCAGAAAATGGTGGAACTCGAAGAGAAAGACCGTATCCGCAATTTCCAACCGCCCGTGCGAGGGGAAGAGATTATGCAACTGCTCCACCTGCCGCCGTGCGCTATGGTGGGCGAACTAAAGACGGCTATCAAAGATGCTATCCTCGATGGCATCATTCCCAACGATTACGATGCCGCCAAAGCCTACCTCCTCCGCTTAGCACACGACCGCGGACTAGATGCGTAAAAACAACAAAGGAATTATATATCAGTTGGCAGTGATTTGCTTGCAATGCTAACAAAATCAGATACTTATATAGGTTAGTTTCAATAATGATAATTTAACCTGTAATTGTTAGTTGTCGTATAGGTATAATGTCGGACTTACTGCCAATAAGTAATAGTTCCTTTTTTTATTAGTCCATATTCCATACTTTCAAAGCAATACCATACAGCATTTTTTGGCGCTGTGCGATGGTATCTTGATCCCAATGATCGAATGAGTTCAACAACGCGTTGGTTCTGTTGATTGCGGTATTCACCCCGACTTGCTCCAAATCACTAAGACAGCGAGTAAGATAGGTTTCTTGGCATATTCCTTAACTTTATCGCTGTATTTGTCGTTGTGTATCGAGCCATTGATAGGCTGTTCTAACAAGGTGAGATCGCCCAACATCGACCGTAACTGTTCGTAATTTGTACCTAACTGATTATAATATTCCAACAATTCAGGATGAGGAGTCTGCGGTAAGATATGTTCTATTTCGTAATTCTTGATGTAGGATTCAATAGAACATGGTTTCAAAGCATTGATTCGCGATTGGTCGATGTACATTGAAAGTTTCGCAAGAATGTAGCGAACACGATATTGCTGAAGGTCGCCTTCTGCAAATGAGAGAAAACGCGCCTTGAACTCTGCATTCTTCTTTGTAATCTCAGGTTTCATCTCTGTTTGAACAAAGTTGACAAGATCGGTCATTGATTGCACTTTCTGTAGAGAAAGATTCCATTTGCCAAATTGCTTCTCGTATATTTTTGCCTGCTCGCGCGTGAACAAAATAGTAGAACAGATATGTTTCGAGGTTCTTGGCCAAGAAATTAAACATATCCGCTTGGAGGTTTCGAGCGGTAAGAAGTAAAATCAGATGCTGTCGAAAAGCACTTCCCCCAAGGTAGATAATGTTCTTAAGGTGGGCATTATCATTACCTATAGCATCTTTTCCCTTAGCGAAATTCACATAGCATTTTGCATTCTCTGTCAGGCGTGCAACAAAGCCAAAAGGATCGCTGACATAACCACACTTAGCCGCATTATCATGCATCCAGTTGTAGATAAGATCCTCACGCATAACATTTTCCTGTTTGTCCGTACTATTATCTAAACCGGGATAATTGGACACTATGAAATATCGCAAGAATCGGAGGGGCTTTTCGTTGGCATCATCCAAAGAGAGGCTGTCTAACAAGTATGTTGGGCAGTCTCTTTGTTTAGTTGGAGAGTTTCA
>UQNE01000027.1 GCA_900542355.1 uncultured Bacteroidales bacterium
TTCGCCCTGAACAGCCTGTTTGTCTTAGCCGTATGGCGGCTTTCGATACCCAATCGCTCGGCACGGGCGAGTTGTTCAAAGCCGCTTGCTGCAACCTCAGCGAGGCTTTCGAGACCAACCCGTCGGTGGATGTCGCTTATGCGGATGCCGCCACGGGAGCCAAGCAGATTCGCTTGCTCGGACTGAACGGCACCTATGTGCAACTCCTCACCGAGAACGCACCTGCCGTGCGTGGATTGGCGCAGCAGTTCGGACTCGCCTACATTCCCGGCACTTGGATGCAGTCGGTGCAGGTCAGTAAAGGGGCGTCATCGGTCATCAACGGCTATGAAGCCACTACCGGGCAGATCAATGTAGAGTATCTCAAACCGCAGACGCAGAAACCGCTCTCCGTCAATGCGATGCTCAATACCGAACTCCACCCCGAGGTGAACATAGAAGGCGGTTGGGAGATACCGCTCAAGCAGAAGTCTGCAGGCGGCAATGCCCTTACCCTCAACGCCCCCGAGCGCACTCTCGCTACGGGGCTGATGGCGCACTACGAGCAGGGATTCCTCTCCATGGACGACAACCACGATGCCTTTGCCGATATGCCCAAGAGCCAAAATGTGAACATCGCCAATCGCTGGTACTACAAGCAGGACCGCTACATCATGCAAGCCTTCGTGCGCGGACTATACGACCATCGGCTCGGCGGGCAAACCGCTATGCACACGCCTGTGGAGCACCCCTATCTGATCGACCTAAGTGCTTACCGCATAGAGGGGTGGATGAAAAACGGTATCATCTTCGACCCTATACACGGCACCTCGCTCGGTATCATTGCTGCTGCCTCCTACCACAACCAGACTAACCTCTATGGCGCACGCCTTTGGGATGCCGCGCAGACCAATGCCTACCTCAACGCTATCTTTGAGAAGAACTGGCAACAGACACCTCTCGAGCATAAGTTGTCCGCCGGTCTGTCGGTCAATTTCGACCGCTACACCGAGTCGTTGCTCGATACGATCACCACACCCGATCGTATGAATTTCGACCGTTGGGAACTGACGCCGGGTATCTTTGCCGAGTATTCTCTCAAAGCCGATGAGCGGCTCTCGCTTGTGGCGGGTATTCGTGCCGACTATTCTACGCAGTATGGTTTCTTCTTTACCCCGCGCCTCAATGTCCGCTATTCGCCGTGGCAGTGGTGGGCAATTCGCGCTTCTGTAGGTATGGGCTATCGCTCGCCGAATATCATTGCCGACCATGCCGCTATGCTCCCTTCCCACCGCCGCATACTCCTCCCGCAGACACAGTGGCAGGCAGCGCAAGAGCAGGCGGTCAATACGGGCATAAGCATCACTTTCTACATCCCTGTTGCCGACCGCCAACTCACGCTCACTGCCGACTACTACTATACCTATTTCCTCAATTCTCTGATAGCCGACTACGACCAATCTACGCAAGCCGTCAGCCTGTACAACCTATCCGACATCGGCGGGCAATCATACGCCCACAACGCCCAGATAGAGGCGTCGGTGGAGGTGCTACGCGGTTGGACACTCACTGCGGCTTTCCGCTACACCGATGTGCGAGAGACCACACTACGCGCTGACGGCACTGCGACTCTGCGTCAAAAGCCGCTCACCAATCGCTTCAAAGGCCTCATCACCACCAGTTACCAAACACCGCTCAAGACCTGGCAGTTCGACTTCACTGCACAGTTCAACGGCGGAGGACGAATGCCCGACGGGTTCAACGACTATTTCCTCTCTACCCTCGGTTCAACTCAGTACGAGGAACGGGGCGGCGACCTCTACTATAAGTGGTATCCCCAACTCATGGCGCAGATTACCAAGTACTTCCGTACATGGAGTATCTACCTCGGTGCAGAGAACATGACCAATTTTCGTCAGCAATCGCCCGTCATCGGAGCCGACAATCCTTTCGCACAAGGGTTCGATGCCTCTATGGCATGGGCTCCTACCACGGGTTGGAAGATATACGCCGGCTTCCGCTACTCTCTCGACCGCAAGGAGTAGCCACACGAAGAATAACATCCACCTTACTCTCTGCGAAACCTCTGTTTGATAGGATAGGGGAGGAGAGACTTTTGGAAAAACTCAATAAACACAAATAAACGATATGAAACGATTTCTAATGATTCTCGTTGCGCTGCTGCCGATGTTGTGGTGCGCAACCAATGCATCTGCCAAGGCGGACAAGCAACAAGTTACCTTCTATGTGGACATCCACTGCCAAGGCTGTATCGACAAGATTATGAGCAACATAGCCTACGAGAAGGGAGTAAAAGACATCCGCTGCGACTTGGCTACGAAGACCGTCATTGTGGTCTATGATGCCAACAAAACCGACATCCCTACGCTGCAAAAAGCATTTGCCAAAATCGGCAAACCGGCTACTACGGCACCTATCAAAGAGGAGTGCGAGAAGCCCCAAAAGGAGCAGAAAGTAGCCCCCGTTGATGCTCAAACAGCCGCTACTCGACGCTAACGAAACATCGGCAGACGCTCGCAGAATAAGCCGTATGGCTCATTTCCTGACCGCCTGCCTTTCGGTTAAACTATCTGCAAGTGCATTGCAAGGGTAACCACGAGGTCGTTACAATGGAATGACAATTTTCTATTGTAACGACCTTTTTTCTATCTTTTTGTCATACAGACCATGAGCCGTTTTAGTCGAGATCTTGTCGAAACCTAATCGAGACCTAACCTATACGGCGCAAAATAGCATTTTGATACTCGCGCTATGTGTATCACTTGCAAAGTGTCAGTTAGTAACATCAAGCGTAGCGATTAAGTTATGGTGTGTGTTTCCACTACTCAATCTACTCCTCAAAAAAAAACGATTGCCCAAATCAATGAGCAATCGTTTTTTGTTGCCGTCCGAAAACTTTTATCGGATGGTAATCGTTTTTCTATCTCAGCAAGGATGTCAATTCTGCCTACATATATGCCAATTCGGCAGCATCTTCGGGGTCGGGGTCAGCAATATGTATCTCGGTTTCTGATACTTGCGATTCGGGGTCCACCTCCTCCATCTCCAATGTGCCCTTAGCGGCTTTGCGGTCGTGTATCTTACCTAATACAAAGAGCAACAGGCAGTTGAGGCAGAAGTACGCGCCTGCCAGTATCCACAAGGCAATATATTCGCGGCTTGTTTGTGCCAAGGTTGCCCCCATCGAGTTGATGTGGATAAACCCGTGTGCACCCCATGTGTAGGGGAAAATGTAACTCAGATACAGCCATGCCTTGGGCAACATCTGTTGCGGCCAACTGACACCGGCGATGAAGAGGAATATCAGTGTAGATGAGATGAGCAACACCATTCCGCTCTCGCGGTTGCGAATGAATACCGACACCGACATCGAGAAATAGATAGTTGCCAGCAGGAACGGCACATAGAACTTCATCACATCTATCGGGTTGCCTATATGGGGCAGTCCGAAAAGGCGTGGAATCAGCAGCAGGTCGATAGCCCCTAATGCCATATAAATCAAGAAGTAAGCCATCGAACGCCCTAAGGTGATACGCAGCACGCTGGCAGAGCGTCTTGCCCCCGGCAATAGGAATAGTTGTCGGTTCTCCTCACGCGCCGTTCCGCCCAACATACAGATACCGAAGAACAGTGTCTGGTGCAATATCAGCATCAGCACCGCCGGTATCAAGAACGATGCGTAACCGCCTGACGGACAGAACAATGCCGTCTCGGTATAGGGGGCGTCTTGCACCAGCGACCACGCAAACTCTTCGTTGTAGCCCATCGCCTCGTAGCGGTCTATCTGGATGTTGCGCATCGATTCGAGCATTACTTGGTTGCAACTCAGATAGACGGCTTTCATATAGAGGAACGACGACATATCGCAATAGAGCGAGATATGTGCTTGCTCCAAACCGGAGTTGATGGCTGCGGCATAGTCGGTAGGAAAATAGATGATTCCGTGTACTTTCTGGTCGCGCATCAAGGTCTCTGCCTCTTGCATCGACGCACACGAATAGGCTATCGTGATGTCGGGGCAGGCGTTCCAACGGTGGAGAAACTCACGGCTCTCGGGCGAGCAACTCAAATCTACTACAGCCACGGGCACATTCTCTACATTGTCTTTCCAATAGATACAGTTGTATAAGATAGGGTAGAGTAGCCCTGCCACGATGAAGATAATCAGCACTCCCGGGTCGCGAAATACACGCCGCAATTCCTCTACGAAGACAAATCCTGCCTCCTTAAATTTCAGCCATTGTGTATATAAATATCGAAAAGCACCCATAAATGGTAGTTTTACTAATTGTTGTTTCTGACTATTTTGCTCTTTGTCCGTCGCTATTTGCGCAGAAGGCTCTGTTTCGATTTTGTCGCTCTCGGCAGAGTTCAGTCCTTACTATTTGCGCCGATAGCCTTTGCTATTTGAGCGGATAGTTCTGATAAAGCATAGCCTTGTAGAGCCTTGGTGAGACAATGAGCGGCATGATGAAGAATGCACACAATCCCAAGCAAAGCGGTATCGAATTGATGACCGGTGCGCCCATCAGTGCCTCGTTTACATAGATGCGATAGTAGTAGCGTAGCGGCACGAGATAAGTCCATGCTTGTATGGGAGGAAGCATATTCATCACGGGATAGGTAAATCCCGACAGCGAGAAACCCAACATACCATACAATGCACCTATCGACACCGCATCGCGCAGGGTAGGCAAAGCCCCGATGATACATATCGCCATCGATTCCATAGCAAAGATAAGCAACACCATAGAGAGCATTAGGCGGGTGAGCGAGCCATTAACGGGGAAGTGCATAAACTTAAACAGTATCACTTCGCAACCGATACCCAACACAATATATAGTATGGTGTAGGGAATTAGTTTGCCCATCATAGCAATGGTGTAGTTGCCTCCTGCAGCCCGTAGCCAGTCGTGGCAAGTGTGGCATTTGAGTTCAAAGCCGATAGCAAAGATAGTCAGCATCAGCACTACAAGCGACAGAATACCCGGCAAGATGGTTGAGACCAAATAGACGGCATAGTTGCTCCAAGGGTTGGCCACCATGTGCGCCTCGATGGTAACGGGCTGTATGCGTTTCATTATCAAGTCATCGGGCAGACCTTTCTTGCGCAATACCTCTCGCTGAAAAGCACCCGAAGTGAGGTTGCACATTGTGAGCAACTGCTTGTAGGCAGTGCTGGCACCTACGGTATAGGCATTGTTGGTGTAGAACGACAGTTCGGGGCGTTTGAAGGCTACCAAGTCGGAATAGAAATGGTCGGGAATAACTAAGATTCCGTATATCTCGCCTCGCTGCATGGCCCGCCTTGCCTCCGAATAATCGGGTGTGATAAGCACGATGTCCACTGCTGAGGTGGCTTGCATCTCGTGGCATAAGCGTCGTGAGATACTGGTCTGGTCGGCATCCACTACAGCAATAGGCATCTCCTCCGCTGCACCTCTCTGCATAATCGTCAGGAAGAAGAATGTGCTAAGTAGCATTACTCCCACCGAAGCGAATATGTAGAGCGGACGCACGAACATTCGGCTTAGTTCGCGCTTCATCACACGCCATATTGAAGAAAAGAATATACGCACTATTTATGTTCTAAAAATAATAGTTAATCAGTAATTTGCAGGGAAAAACATTATCTTATCCAACTACGGTCTGAGTATTTTTTTACCCATTCTGTGTGGTAAAAACAACTATTATCCGATAGCGTGGTTCTCTCTCTAATTACTTGTAAATCACTCGATAAAATCTGCGTAAGGGTAGTGTATCTTATTTCACTACGATAGCAGTCATACCCGGGCGGAGGTTGGGGATGGGCGAAAGCGGTTTGGCTTTCACATCAAAGGTGCGCACATCGTACTGCCCGTTGGCTTGTGTGCTACGCCATGTGGCATAAGTACCCATGGCCTTCACATAAGTTACCGTTACTTCGTGCAACTCGTCGCTCAGAGCCGGAATGCGCACTTGCAGGTGAGTACCCGGAGTGATACCGCGGAGCATATCCTCACGCACGGCAAAGGTGAACCACATATCGTTCAAATCGACAATCGCCATCACGGGGCTGCCCTGTCCGACTAATTCGCCGGTCTTGGGGAAACGCTCCGATACCTCACCGTCGATAGGGGAAGTCAGATACCGCTCTGCACGAGCCGCCTCTACCTCTTGGATGATTCCGTCCACGCGAGCCACTTGAGCCGCTGCTGCCGCTTTGTCCTCCGAGCGTGCGCCGGCTGTAGCCATATCGTATTGGCTCTTAGCGGCTTTCACTGTAGCCACTGCGGCTTTGTATTGGGCTTCTACCTCATCGCGTTTTTGCTCCGATACAACCCCCTTCTCGTATAGGCGTTGTACACGCTCATAACTCTTGCGGTAGATTTCCTCGCCTGCTTTGGCTTTTTGCCATAGTTCGTAAGCACCTACTATCTGTTCGCGTTGTGCACCGTTTTGTGCTTTCTCGTTGATGGCTTCCGCAGCAGCACGCGCAGCCACCGCTTGTGCCATCTTGGCCTCTACCTCCGGCGAATTGATGACCACCAAGGTATCCCCTTTTTTCACTTTGTCGCCTTCTTCGGCAAGATACATCTCTATGCGGCCGGGTACTTTGCCCGATACGCGATATTCGGTGGCTTCTGCCTCACCGGTGATGAGTATCTCTTCGGGTTGGAGAGCAAACACGCCCACCAATGCCACAATGATTACCACTATCAGCATCGCTGCCAATCCGAGCAGCAAACTGCCTTTCTTTTCTTTTTTCATTGTCTTAATATCTGAGTGTTGAAGTATATTTTTTGAAATAGGTTTCGCAGACTTGTGCTTCGATGTCGGCGTCGATCTTGTCGCTTGAAGCAGAGAGCCAAGCCGTTTGTGCCTGCATCAGGTCGGTAGCAGTAGCCATACCTGCTTTGAACGACTCGTCGGCAAAGCGCAGTACTTCCTCTGCGTTCTTTACGCCCAACTCCGTCATCACCACTTTTTGGTTGGCTTCCAATACTTTCTGATTGGCTTGCGTGATTTGCAGTTCGAGCATCTCGCGTGCATCTTGTGTCTTGAGCGCCACGGCACGCGCCTCGTGTTTGGCTGCCTTAAGGCGCAGAATATCATCGGCATGCGCAATCGGCACATTCACTACCACACCCGCCGAGAAGAACCCGTGTCCTTTCCAATCGGTGCTAAATCCGTTCTCCACATTGGGATTGGTGTAGATATAGTTGGCAGACGCTACAATGTTTGGTTGCAAACCGGCTGCCATTATCTTGGCATTCGATTCGGCAATCTTCTGTGCTTGCTCCAGAAGTTTGATTTCTGAGCGCGACTCGACAATCGATGAATAGTCGGATATGGAATCATGCAACACCACTTCGCCCACATGGGAATCATCCAACACAATATCTTGGTTGAGCGGGAATCCGCAAATCTGACAAAGAGCCATCTTGCTCAGTACCAGTCCGTTCTCGGCTTGCAGTTTTTTCAACTCAGCCTCGCCTCGTTTCTGCTTTACTTTCAGCAGGTCGGACTGTGTAGCCATACCCTCTTGTACGAGGGTGGTTACATTATCCTCCAGGGTAACGAGCAGATTGTAGTACTTGGTGGCAAGTTCGAGTTTCTTTTCTACGGAAAGTACTCGCCAGTAGGCTTCATCTACCGATACGATGATGTCGTCGCGTTTGCTGTCGGCTTGTATGTTCACCGCCTCTTCGGTAGCCTTGGCAATGCGATACATCTCTCGCAAGCGACCGCCTACATAGATAGGCTGCGTGATACCTACTTGCCCAACAAAGAGGTGAGTCATATCGATGTCAAGTGCTTGATAGAGTTGCTGATACGCATCGGCTAACATCTGTCCGCTCTCGTTTTGCAATGCCAGTACCTGTTTGCTCACTTCGGGCATCTGTTGTGCTTGTTGTGCGAGTTGGTTCATCGCCGAGGTCTCGCTCCATTGGAAAGAGGCAGACCCGTCTTTGCCCACGGTAGCCGTTCCGAACGAGAAATCCATTTGGTTGGGCAGCAAGACGGCGTGTTGCGAGTTCCAAGTATAGGCTGCATTGGCCGTTATCTTGGGGAACATCGCAGCCAAAGCGGCTTGGCGATTATAGTCAGCCGCCTTGCGTGCCTCGTCGCTTGCTTGGGTGGATGCCGCTTTGAGCGCAAAACCTCGACAATCGTCTAAGGTGAGCATCTGCGCATTGAGAGGCAGCGCCAAAAGCAACACTCCTATATATATAAGGACTCGTTTCATAATTAGTTTTTCTTGCAAAGCATCTGTATATCAGAGCCTTCTATAGTGCGCTGTTTGTCTTCTTGCGACTGACCTTTGTATTGCAATGAGAATATGATGTTGTTCTCGTAGGTCTTAGCATTGCCCGATACCGTGATGTCGAATACCTCGGTGGTAGTCTTGGTGAAAGTAATAATTGAATCACGCACTGTACCTAAAACAGAGTGGATGTGGATGGTATCGGAATACTCGGTGGTGATAGGCAAATCCAAGGTGCGAGTGAAGGCATCGAATGTCAGTTCATCGCCCGACAGAGTACCTTTGGTATGATAGACATCGCCATTGAGTTGGTCGAAAGTGAGAAGAACTTTGTCGTTGTCTTTAAGGCTCACCAACTCGAATGAACCGGATTCGTTGCTCAGATTGACTACCTGCGATACGGTGGCTCTCGGATTGCTCTCATCGGGCATCTCAAGGGTTACTTTGCCGGTAGTTTTGAAACGGTAACCGCCTTTGGCATCACGCACATCGGCAGTGTCAGCACACGATGCCAATAGCAGGCAGAGCGCGGCAAGATAAACAAATTGCTTTTTCATATCTTAAATTGAGTATTATTTTCAGTTGTCGGTATTTGCACTTAGTAATCCTAATTGCAAACAGTTTTCTACAAAATATTTGCCAAAACACACTTTTCGAATTGTCCGTTTCGCTTATAGAATAGTCCATTTTGAAAAATCGTATCTCTAAAATCGTTTTTTATGCAAAAAATTAGGCACATTCAAATTATTTTTGTATCTTTGCAGAAAATAGAAACATAAACAACCACTCATATATTATTTGCTCTATGACATTGTCAGAAGAATATGTATTTTTGACCACTTCGTCGGCAGAACTGCCAAAACGCACCCACTATCAGTTGGGCGACAGTATGACGCTTATGCTCTGCCATACGGGTAGTATGGACATCATTTGCAATGGTAAGAAGATGACTGTACGACCGAAAGATCTGTTTGTCGTTTTGCCCAATACATACATTGGAGAGTTTACTACTTCGTGGGATTTTCGATTCACACTCTTGCGCGTCAAAGCCGTGCTTTTCCAGCAGATTCTATTGGATAATTTCCGCATAGAGCCCCGTTGGTGGGAGAAGCAGCGTTTCTTGAAGATGTGCCCGTGCATTCACTTGGAGCCTATCCATGAGGAACTGCTCTGCTCCTACTTCCATCTGCTCCAACTCTATCTGCAAGACCCCATTCAGTCCACCTATCGCAAGAACATTATGCATAGTGCCGTGCGTGCATTGGTCTTGGAGATGTTCAACTATTTGGATACGGTGCTCGAACCGCTTTCGGAAGAGGAAAAGCAGAAGGCCATCACTCAGAGCGACTATCCTTTCCGCAATTTCTTGCAACTCTTGCAGGCTAATCCGCAGCAGAGAGAGGTGCAGTGGTATGCCGAGAAACTCAATATCACGCCAAAGTATCTGAGCGAAGTATGCAAGCAGCGTAGCAGCAAATCGGCTTCGGAATGGATTACAGAAGTTACGATGAACGACATCAAGCGTCGTTTGGCACATTCGGGTGATAGCGTGAAAGAGGTGGCATTCCAATTAGGCTTCCCCAATAGCAGTTTCTTCTGCCAGTATGTCAAGAAGCACACGGGTATGACTCCCAACCGTCTCCGTCGCCAACAAGACATCAGTTTGGAATAATCAGTTTGGCATAAGAGATACTACACTCTCATAGTACTTTCCAACCCTATCGGGTATAGGGGGTGTTTAGTGCTTGTAAGATTAGGGTGTTCGGTTCTCAAATTGAGGTGTACGATAGATACTTCTAATAAAAATAGGTTGTCCGATTTGTGGACAACCTATTTTTTATGATACATAATGACACATACAATGAGGAACTCTATTTACTGAGGGAGTATCTTATTATCAGTGAAGGTCCTATTGAATGATAACCTCTATTTGGTCGGCGTTGAGGCGTATCTTGAGCCATTCGGAAAGATGCTTTTTGTCGGTGGCAGACAGTGTCCGCTTGTGTGCTAAATGGATAGAAACGAGCGTAATAGACTCAGTCTGCTCGCTGCCGTTTGTGCCGCTGACTTGTTTATCATTGTTTGTGTTTCCGCTATGATTTGCACTGACGATATGTTCTCCCAAGGCAAATGTTACGCTCTCCACGGCGGGATATTGCGCTTTGATTTCCTGCGTCAGTTGCTCGGTAGGAAAGGTGTGTTGCGTGTTGAGTTTCTCGGCGGCCGTCAGTTGTGTACGCAGTTCGCTTATCTGCTGTTGGTAGGCTTGTATCTGCTCATCTTTGGTGGCGAACAGGTCTTTGATGAGTTGCTCTTGGCGCATATCGGTATCGTCCGGCGTGAGGGCATCTTCGTGCAAGACAATAGCGGTGGAATCGAAACCGGCTTGGATAGCATCTGCCAAAAATAGTTTGCGGTCGGCATCAGTGAGTGTCTCTCCGGCAAGGAAGAAATCGATAGTAGAAGCAGTGGCATCCACCTCGGTCTGATAGACATAACTGGTGCCGATAGTCTTATGCTGCGCAATAAAAGCGTTGGCACGACGGCTGAAATTATTCTCACGCACTACCGAGATAGCCGACATCACGCTCGGTACAATCAGTACTACCACAGCCAAAGTGATAGAGATTGTTTGGCGTCGTCGGTTGGATGTCTGCTCCTGTATAGTGGGGTAGTGCAGGTATTTAACTGCCAAGAAAGTAGCCAAGGCAATCAGAATACTATTAATAAGGAAAAGGTATAGTGCGCCTACGATATACTGCCAATGCCAAGTGGCGATACCGAATCCGACGGTGCAGAGCGGGGGCATTAGGGCAGTGGCGATGGCTACGCCCGACATCACCGTACCTCGCTCCTTGCGTGAGGTCTCTAAGATACCGGCAAAGCCGCCGAATAGGGCAATAAACACATCGTAGATAGTAGGTTTGGTGCGAGCCAACAGTTCGGTGGGGTTCTCCATCGAGAGCGGAGAGATAAGGAAATAGAGAGTGGAAGCAAGGATACTGATACTCACCATCACGGCTAAGTTCTTGAGTGCGGTGCGCACCAAATCGGTGTCGTTGGTACCCAATCCCATACCGAACCCCATAATAGGTCCCATCAGCGGCGAGATAAGCATTGCACCGATGATAACGGGTATCGAATTGACATTCAACCCCACCGAAGCGATGATGATAGCGAAGAACAGAATAAACACATTCGGTCCCCGGAAATACACATTCTGCCGTATGGTATTGCTTGCAGCCTCGGTATCGATGTCCTCGCTGAGCGACACCAAACTATGGAGGTATCGCACCACCGCATTCTTATCCCAATTCCATTTCATCTTAGTTCTCCGTGTAATGATGTAGATTTTGCGTAAAACCCCATTAAAAGACCATAAAACGGCATAGTGTGTTTTCTATCTGAACAAGCCTCCTCCGCATTAATTGCAATAAATGGAGCCCTGTTTACACCTTGCTTATTCGGTCTTTTAATGGGGAATGAAACCTTTAGAAATTATTTTCTTGCAGTTGGAAATAACTCTGCGGGTGTTTGCATACGGGGCATACTTCGGGTGCTTGTTTGCCTACGCATATATGTCCGCAGTTGCGGCATTGCCAAATACACTCCTCATCGCGGCTGAAGACCACCTTGTCTTCGATATTCTTGAGCAGTTTGCGATAGCGTTCCTCGTGTGCTTCCTCTATGGCAGCCACTCCTTCCATCATAGCGGCAATCTCGTCAAAGCCTTCTGCGCGGGCCTCTTCGGCCATACGGGGGTACATATTGGTCCATTCTTCGTGTTCCCCTTCGATACCGTCTTTTAGGTTCTCCGCTGTAGTGCCTATACTGTGCAACAGTTTGAACCATAGTTTGGCATGCTCTTTCTCTTGCGCCGCCGTTTCCTCGAAGAGAGCAGCAATCTGCTCGTAGCCGTCTTTCTTGGCCTTAGAGGCATAGTAGGTGTATTTGTTGCGTGCTTGCGACTCGCCCGCAAAAGCCTCCCATAGGTTAGCCTCTGTTTTTGTTCCTTTTAGGTGTTTCATTGTTGTGATTTATTGAATAAATAGTTTATTATATTCTATTATCAAAATCTATGCCAGATTAAGGCGTGCGGAAACGACATGCCAGTTGGTCAGCAACCACAGGTTTTTGATGTATTCGGCGCGTCGGTTTTGGTAGTCGAGATAGTAGGCATGTTCCCATACATCGATGGTCATAATAGGTTGTAACCCGTGTCGAACAGGCGTGTCGGCATTGGCTAAAGACAGTATGGTCAGTTTGCCCTCGGTATCCATAGCGAGCCACACCCAACCCGATCCGAACAGGCTCAATGCGGCTTGGGTCATCTCGTCTTGGAAGGCTTCAAAACTGCCGAACGATTGCTCGATGAGAAAACGCAGTTCGCCTGATGGTTCTTTGGCGTGTTCTCCCGGGCGCAACTGCTCGAAGAAGTATTGGTGATTCAGCACCTGCCCTGCATTGTTGAGCAACTTACCTTCGGGGGTTTTGCAAATTATTTCCTCCAATGTAAGTCCCTCGTAATCAGAGTCTTTTACGAGTGTGTTGAGGGTGTCAACATAAGTGCGGAAGTGTTTGCCATAGTGGCAGTTGATGGTCTGTTCGCTCATCATCGGAGCGAGTTCGGTAGGCGCAAAACCTAATTCCGGAAGGGTAAATAAACAGTTTTTCATAATGGTAGAATTTAGCGTAAGGCGACATTGTCTTACGCCTTGCAACCTGCAAAAACTATACCAAACCGTTAATTATTTCCGAAAAAATGACTATCTATGCTATGGAAAGTAGGTACTATTATAGGGAATATAGATGCACTATGTATTCTAGGTATTCTATATGTTCTAGATGCTCTAGGGAATCTAAGTACTCTAGATAATCTAGAATACCTTGGAAATTATGCATTGTGCATTACGCATTGTGCATTACGCATTGTCAGAAAAGGCATTCCAGCCTTGTGCTTTGAGAGCCAGTTCCTCTCCGTTGCGCCCGATGAGGTTTAGTCCGTATTCGGGCTTGGTGACATGTCCGATGATATAGAGGTCGTCGATGGGGATGAGTTTCTCGTAGTCGTTGATGTCGCAAGTGAAAAGCAGTTCGTAATCCTCACCACCGTTTAAGGCGCAAGTAACGATGTTGAGATTCATCTCCTCTGCCAATGCGGCTGCCTGGTAATCGATAGGTAGTTTATCCTCATAAATAGCGCAACCAACGCCCGATTGGCGGCATATATGCATCAGTTCGCTACTCAAGCCGTCAGACACATCCATCATTGCGGTGGGTTTCACGCCTGCTTTGTGGAGGGCTTGAATGATGTCGCGTCGTGCTTCGGGTTTGAGTTGGCGTTCCAAGAGATATTCACGCCCCTCGAAGGCCGGTTTGGCTTGGTCGTTGGCTTGCATTACTATGCGTTCACGCTCAAGGAGTTGCAACCCCATATAGGCAGTACCGAGATTGCCGGATACACAAATAAGGTCGTTGAGTTTGGCTCCGTTGCGATAGACAATATCTTTTTCGTCGGCAGTGCCCAAACAGGTGATAGAGATAGTGAGTCCCGTCATCGAAGCACAGGTATCACCTCCGACAATATCCACCCCATATCGCTCGCAAGCCAAACGGATACCGGAGTATAGTTCTTCCATATCCTCTACTGAGAAACGCTTGCTCAGTCCGAGCGAAACGGTTATCTGTGTGGGGGTACCGTTCATGGCATATATATCCGAGAAGTTGACCACAGCGGCCTTGTATCCAAGGTGTTTGAGCGGCACATATTCGAGGTTGAAATGTACCCCTTCGAGGAGCATATCGGTAGTCATCAGTACGCGTTGCTTACCAAAATTCATCACCGCTGCATCATCGCCTACACCTTTCTGTGTGGAGGGTTGCTTGAGTGCTATTTTCTCCGTGAGGTGCTTGATAAGCCCAAACTCACCCATTGTAGAAATCTCTGTTCGTGCCATATAGAGCCGATTTGTTGTCGAATTAGTTTATGAATAAAATACCCTGCAAAGGTACGACAAATTTCCGATATATGCAAGACCCTTGTGTAATGCATAATGATGAATGCATAATGTTTTGCCTAATGAAAAATGAAGCATGACAAGCCGCAGGTTTGGGTGTAGCCATTAGTGTTGTTTGGCATTGGTCATCTCGTCTTGCAGGGCTTGCAGGTCGGGGAAAGTAAGCCAACCGAATGCTTGTGCGGCTAAGCGATTAGCCTCGAGGTCATCTACAAAATAGTATGGTTCGGGCAGGTGGTGCTCGCGCAGATAGTGGTCTGCAATGCGGAAAATCTCCGGTGCGGGTTTGCAGCAATGTAGCAAGTGGGAGGCAAAGCAGTGCTCAAAGACCGATAAGTCGTACTTGCTGAACACATCTTGCCAATGGAGTGCGTTGTTGTTGCTGAGCAAAAAGAGGCGATGCCCCTGCTTGTGCCATTGGCGAATGAGTGCCAATCGTTCAGCGGGAATACCTCCGTGCATCGTGTTCCATGCCTGCTTGAGGTCTTCGGTGGTGGTGCCGGGGCGGGCATACGAGAGTAGGGTGGAGAGAAAATCCTCGGTGGAGATATTTCCAGCCTCAAACCGCTCCATTAGGCTGTCGGCTGTACCTTCTGCATTGTCTGCCAATCCTAACACACGCGCCATGGCTTCATCGCCGAGCAGTTCGCGGAAACGCGCCTTACAGCCCTGCATATTGTGCTGCATCAGCACACCGCCCATATCCAAAATAATTGTCATAGTTGATTTAGTTTTATCGATCCGTTGCTATTTTTGTATATCGTCTGCAAAGGTACAACTTTTTTCTCTAATACCCAATGTTTCTTGTTCTCCACAATGCTTTTTTTTCCATAACTGTATCATTAGAAACATAGATTTTCTCTACAATGCGCTCTTCATTGTAAAGTCAATGAGAGTAAAAACATGGTAATGAGTATGGTCTGAGTACAGCCGGACTATGGTCGGATTTGCTTAATCACCCCTTAATCACCCCTTAATCACCGCATAATCACCCCATAATGACCCGATACTGATACGGGAAAGACTCGGTGTAAATAGGGTGGCAACTAAATGGTTGGGGTATGACGAAGTGGTTTCATTAGTTTGATTCCAGTGTTTCATGCGGGTGTTTTATGCAGTTGCTTTACTCAGTTATGCCGTTGTTTTTACCAGGTTGTCTCATTTCTGCAACTATTTTGCGGTGATAGCGGTGTGAAAAAACAAGGAGATTTGCAAGTGTCGCAAAAAATATGTACCTTTGCAGACTGTATTCAATGCGTGATTCAATGCATAATGAAGAATGTATAATGCATAGTGAAATAGAGAAGTAATAAAATATGCAAATTAGAGTGCGTTTATTTGGGCTTATATGTTTGGCGTGGACTGCGGTAGCAGCGACAGCGCAAGTACATATACATATTGCTGACCCTGAGACATGGACAGTGAGCCAACTGAGCCCTTATGTGGGGCAGACGGTGGTGTTCGATGAGCCGATGTATGTAACCAACAACTATTTCGGCGACTTGACCATCGCCCCTCGTCGTGTCTTTTCTCCTACCAATCAGGCTATTCCCCGTAGTGCGGAATACAACTCCATATTGTCGCTCAATGCAGGAGCAACGATGAGCCTGTCGGGTGTATCGGGGTATCATCGTATGGGCGAACAGGTATATAACCTAACGGTGCGTGTCAGTTCGCAAACGAGTCTCCGTTGGCAGAGCGGTACCTTCCGTGGAAACACGCGTGCAGACATCGAGGCCGTGCTGCCCGATTTGGGCGAGTATCGTCTGCTAGTGTGTGCGGCTAACTTGGAGTACTACTTGGTGGAGAACTTAGGCACGGGTTATGGGCCGGATAATAGCAGTCAGCATCAAAAACAGCGTACCAAGGTGAGCAAAGCCTTAGCCAAGATAGGGGCAGACATCTATGGTTTGGTGGAGGTAGAGCAAGGGCAGAGCGCGTTGAAAGAGATAGCAGACGACCTAACCAAGAACACGGGATACCCCTATACTTATATCGATGATGGCGGTTCTGCCAGCGGTTCGTACACCAAGTCGGGCTATGTGTATAGAAGCGACAAGGTGGCTCCCGACGGGCGGCTGTATAGCAATAATGAGCGTGTGATGAATAGGAAAAAGATACAGGCTTTTCGCGAGTTGAGTACGGGCGAGGTGTTCTTCTTTTCGCTTAACCACTTCAAAGCCAAATCGGGTAGCGGAACAGGCTTAGACGCTGACCAAGGCGACGGGCAGGGGATATTCAACTATTCGCGAACGCAAGAGGCAAAGTCGGTTATCAATCAATATAACAGTATTCGCCCGCAGTTCCACGAGAGCGATTTGCTGGTGATGGGCGACCTGAATGCTTATGCCAAAGAAGACCCGATAATCGTCTTTACCACGGCGGGTATGATAGATTTGCATAGGGCTTTTCACGCAGATTCCAGTTATAGTTATACCTTCCACGGGCAGGCAGGTTACTTAGACCACGCTATCAGCAATACCACGCTTTTCCCGCAGATAACGGGTATGGCCGCTTATCATATCAATTCTGACGAAAGCGATGACTATACCTACGATAAATCGTCTGATGCTACTATGTTTCGCTACTCCGACCACGACCCCGTGTTGGTGGGGTTGGCACTCGACAGCACACTCACTGCGGCTTCTGACGAACCGATAGTAAATAATTTCGGCGTGGTAGAGAACGGCGATACTCGACTGCTTATTTTCAGCGACTATATGACTATCTACAATGCTTATCACTCTGCCGACAAGAGTTACTATGCTATTTATACCGCCCAAGGTTGGCAAGTGGAGCAAGGCACTATCGATACGACACCCTTTACTATCTCGGTACCATCCGCTTCGGGGGTATATATAGTGTATGTGTATAGCCAAGGGCAGACCTATCAACGCAAAATCATTGTGCCGTGATAAGACTGCGTGTTAGGAACTGCTTCGCACTGTTGGTAACTGCGTGTTAGGAACTGCGTGTTATGTGGTGCGGGCCATTCTTAATTTTTAATAGAATCGTATATGGATCTGTTTTCACAAATAGAAGAGCCTGAGCGTGAGGAGTTGCTTGCGCTCCGCAAAGAGTTGGAAGAGCAGAATTACAAGTACTATGTGCTTAATCAGCCTGCGATGTCCGACCAAGAGTTTGACCAGAAAATGCGTCGCTTGCAGGACTTGGAGGTGCGTTTCCCTGATATGTTCGACCCCAAATCGCCTACGCAGCATGTCGGTTCCGACCTCGGTAAGAAAGGTTTTGAGCAGGTGGTACACCAATACCCGATGCTCTCGTTGGCGAATACTTACTCTCGCGAGGAAGTGGAGGATTGGATACGCAAACTGCCTAAGGATGTGGAGATTGTGTGTGAGTTGAAATTCGACGGATTGAGTATATCCCTTTGGTATGAGAATGGACAACTGACGAAGGCCGTAACCCGTGGCGATGGTCAGAAAGGGGATAATGTAATCGATAATATCAAGACGATTCCGTCTATTCCGTGGCGTGTGGAAGGAGCAGACATACCGGCCTACTTTGAGATGCGTGGTGAGGTGTTGTTGCCGTGGGCTAATTTTGAGCGGCTCAATGCGGAGCGTGAAGAGCAAGAAGAGCCTTTATTTGCCAACCCCCGAAATGCAGCGTCCGGGACACTCAAACTGCAAGACCCGCGCGAAGTGGCACGCCGCGGATTGGATGCTTACCTATACTATATGTTGGGCGAAGACCTGCCCGATACGACCCACTATGGCCGCCTGCAAACTGCACGCCGATGGGGCTTCAAGATAAGTGATGCTATCCGTGTTTGCCATTCGTTGGAAGAGGTAATGCAGTATATCAATCATTGGGACACCGAGCGAAAGAACCTGCCCGTGGCAACCGATGGTATCGTGCTGAAAGTGAATAGTTTGGCTCAGCAGAAGGAGTTGGGCTATACCGCCAAGACGCCCCGTTGGGCAATTGCCTATAAGTTCCAAGCCGAGCGACAACTTACACGCCTTAACAAAATCACCTATCAAGTGGGGCGCACGGGAGTGGTTACACCTGTGGCAAACTTAGACCCCGTGCAGTTGTCCGGCACGGTAGTGCAACGCGCTACGCTACATAACGAAGATTTTATTCGTTCTCTAGGTATTCGCGAGGGGGATAATGTGTGGGTAGAGAAGGGTGGAGAGATTATTCCGAAGATAGTTGCCAAAGAGAGTGAACATAGTTCTGCTGATGCGAAAAGTGTTGAGAATCAGTCGTTTTTTCCTACTGTATGTCCCGAATGTGGTACGCCGTTGGTGCGTGTAGAGGGGGAAGCGGCTTGGCGTTGCCCGAATGATATGACTTGTCCGCCGCAGATAAAAGGCAAGATGGAGCATTTTGTTTCACGCCGTGCAATGAACATCGACGGCTTAGGCGAAGAGACGATTGCCTTGCTCTATGAGCAGGGATTGCTCCACAACATTGCCGACATCTATAGCCTGACACTGACCGATTTGGCGAAACAGGAACGCCTCGGACAGAAATCGGCGCAGAACATCCTGGAGGGTATCGAAGCCTCGAAGAAAGTGCCTTGGGCAAGAGTGTTGTTTGCTTTGGGTATTCGTATGGTAGGTGAGACCACAGCCAAGAAAATCGCTAAGCGATTTCCCACTATCGATTTACTGGAATCGGCTACACGAGAGCAACTGACGGCAGTGGAGGATGTGGGCGAACAGATAGCCGATAATGTGATTGCGTATTTCGCCGATGCGCGTAATCGTGAGATTGTCAGTCGTTTGCGCTCTGCCGGATTACAGATGGAGGCAGCGGAAGAGACGACTCCCGTATCCGATAAGTTGGCAGGGCAATCGGTGGTTATCTCCGGCACTTTTGCTCATCATAGTCGCGATGAATATAAGTCGCTTATCGAAGCCAACGGGGGAAAGAATGTGGGCAGCGTGAGCAAAAAGACCTCGTTTATCCTTGCGGGCGAGAATATGGGACCGGAGAAACTGAAGAAAGCCGAGGCATTTGGAATACGCTTGGTAGGCGAAGAGGAATTTCTACAAATGATAGGAGAAAACGCACTATGAGCCTAAAAGAGAGATTGTTCCGACGCTATATGCGCCAACACCCGCAACGGCAATCGCATTTCCCGCATTGGGAGAAAGTGAAGTCGGTATGCTTGCTTTATCAATCGAATGCCGGTAACAGTCAAGACATCTCGGCTTGCTGCGACCTATTGAAAAAAGCGGGTAAACAAGTGCAAATAGTTCGTTTTGTAGATGCTAAACAAACGGATAATCAAGAGCGAGGCATATCGGTATGCCGAAAGGATTTTAATTGCTTTGGCAGGTCGAGAAAGTCGCTTTTGGCTTCTCTGCCCGGACAAACCGACCTGCTGATAGACCTAAGCGAGCAACCATTGTTACCACTGCGCTATATGGCTTTTTGTATCAATGCCGATTTCAAGGCAGGGAGAAAACTGTCTTTGTCCGACGAAGACGGCATACACCACTTGCTGATACAGACCGATAACTGCGGCACACTTTTTGTTTTTCAACAGATAATGCATTATCTGACAACTATTCATAGCAATGACTGATTTTCGTAATCTATACGACAACGCATTGACCTCGTTGTACGGGTTGGGTACCGCTCTTGTTACCCCTTTTAAGGAAGACCTAAGTGTCGATTATGAGGCACTAGAGCGTTTGCTGGATGTTCAACTGGCGGGCGACACCGACTATATCGTTGTCTTGGGGACTACGGGCGAAGCCGCCACACTCACCGAGGAGGAGAAAGCCCGAGTGCGTGAGACGATTATCCATAAGGTAGGAGGACGATTGCCGTTGGTTTTGGGCGTGGGAGGCAACTGTACTGCTCGTGTGGTGGAAGAGTTGCAACGCCTTACCCCTTTGCTCACAGAGCATTTTACGGCTATTCTGTCGGTCTGCCCATACTACAACAAGCCTTCCCAAGAAGGTATCTATCGGCATTTCTGTGCTATTGCAGAGGCTTCGCCGATACCGGTTCTGCTCTATAATGTACCCGGGCGAACGGGAGTGAATATCACACCTGAGACGGTTTTGCGTATCCATTCTGCCTATCCCGACCGTGTGTGCGGAGTCAAGGAAGCCAGCGGAAACATACCGCAGATAGAGCACCTTTTGCGCCAATCGCCATCCGATTTCTTGGTTATCTCCGGTGATGACGGTATAGCCTGTCCGCTGATGGAGGCGGGGGCGGCCGGACTCATATCGGTGGCAAGCAATGCTTTTCCGACTGATTTCCACAAGATAATCTATGATAAAGACTCTGCATTGCAGGCACGATATGCACAGATGATTCATTTGCTTTTTGCAGAGGGTAATCCCGCAGGTATCAAGACGGTTCTTGCAGAGCAGGGACTTATTGGCAACTATCTGCGCCTTCCCCTCGTGCCCAACTCAGAGAGTATCCAAACCGAAATTCGTTGCGCTTTGCGTTCTTTGCAGGACGAATAGTGTAGCTAATTGAATGGAATAGCAATGAGTGATTCTACATTAACAGACCAAGTCAATACGATTGAGCGTGCTTTGGGCGAGCGTATGATTTCACACGGAATGGTGATTCTGCGCAAATGGGCAGCTGAATTAGACATGGCAGTGTATATCGACCGTATCGACCAGTTGGAGCAGAACTATAATCAGTTGTTCAACTATTATCTCACGATGGACGATGCCAATCGTGAGCGGCTGTTGGACGAGATGACGGCCGAGGCCTATCGCTTGGAGGATGAGATATATGCCGATATACGCATCAAGCGTGGTTTGTCGCCCGAGATGCACGGCTTCAATGGAGATAACCCTCGGAGTGTAATGCACTATTTTGCCTCGTGCGTCCACTTCCAAACCGAAGACTTCGATTGGATTCGTGAGGCGATGACCGATTCTTCTAAGCGTTCATCGGCTCTGTTGGCAGTGGCCTCTATGAGCAGTAATCTGCGCGAGTGCTTTTCCGAGGAGGCAATGCTGTTTCTGATTGAGACTATTCAGGCAGAAGACGATATGATTGCAGGGCAGGCACTCGGTAGTGTCATCCTGCTTTTAGCGCATTACGATGTACGCATCGATTTCTTCACGGCCATTCAAGATGCTTTTGCAGAGGCTATCGGAGATGGCGATGTGGCTACCGAAACGATGTGCGCACTCATTCGTTCTACCAAGATGAACTTGCGCGACATGTTGGCATCCAACGAGATTAATGCCGACGATATGCCCGATACACTCAAGGAAGTGCTCGGCGTAGATGAGGGGACCGCTGCGGAGGATAAGTTGGAGGCTATCACCTCGTGGATGCCCGAGAGTGAAAAAGAGTACATGGCAGGTATTGTGGATATGTTTCCCGATACTTGGGTGTACAATGTCATCGTGGGCGATAACAACCAACACTTGCGCAGGCTGCAATATGCTTACCTCTCTATTGGTAAGATGGACTTGCTATGGGACCAACTTGATGTGGCAGAGCAATGGCTTGCCAATCGACTGATGGAGAAGAAACCGGCACCGATTGATTATATCAACTATGCCCATTGTTGTTTTGTGCGTGGTGACCGACTGATGGCTTACGAGAACTACCGCGAGGCACGCAGTATGTGCAAGTCGGCTAAGGCTTTCTTTACCCTTTTTCGCCCCGATAGACAACGCCTTGTAGAGGCAGGCATACCCATCGAGCAAGTCTATATGATGGAAGACCAACTGCTAAACATCAATCGCTGACTATTTCTGCACCTGCATACCCTTTGATTTGGTTCATTGCATTGGTGCTTATAAAAATAGTTGACAAGATTTGATAGTATTGAAAAAAGAAGAGGCTGTCTAACAAGTATGTTGGGCAGTCTCTTTGTTTAGTTGGAGAGT
>UQNE01000028.1 GCA_900542355.1 uncultured Bacteroidales bacterium
CAAACACTAATTTAGTTTTTGGAAATTAGCAGCCGTATAGTAGATGTTTTTGTAAAATTCTTGAACACATTATTGAATGTTTTTGTGTAGAGAAATGTATGGAAGCAGTATGTCTAATTACATGGCAATTATGTGTTTATCGTCAATTAGTCGCAATTAACGGAGTACCGGATTAACTGAGAACCGCGGTATACACGGAGCCGCAATGTACAATTTATGGCGCTAATTGCGCATCTTTATTGCGTAATCCGAAAAAAATGCGTAACTTTGCAGCGGATATGGTGTGTACCGCCATAAGCAATGCATAAAAACAACTACAAGATATGAATTTTATTCAACTCATTACCAAACTATTCGGCAATAAATCGCAGAAAGATATGCGCGAGATAATGCCTTATGTGGAGAAAATCAAGGCGGCTTATACCGAGATTGATGCGCTCTCCAACGATGAACTCCGTGTGCGTTCGCAAGCCCTAATGGATAAGATACAAGCACGAGTGGCTGATAAAAAGCAGAAAATCAATGACTTAAAAGCCTCTATCGAGTCGCTTGAGATTGAGCAACGCGAGAAGGTGTACAACCAAATAGACAGCCTGGAGAAAGAAATCAAAGACGACTACAAAGCCGTTCTTATGGAGATTCTGCCCGAGGCGTTTGCTATCGTCAAATCGACGGCGCACCGCTTTGCGGAGAACGAGACAGTGGTCGTTACGGCTACCGAGCAGGATAAGAACTTAGCAGCAGACCCGCGCTTCGATTTTGTGGAGATAGACGGCGATAAGGCTATCTATCACAACCACTGGACTGCCGGGGGAAACGATATGAAATGGGATATGGTGCACTACGATGTCCAACTCATCGGTGGCGTTGTCCTGCACCAAGGTAAGATTGCTGAGATGGCTACGGGTGAGGGTAAGACCCTGGTAGCAACTCTGCCGGTCTTCTTGAATGCCTTGACCCACGAGGGTGTACATATCGTTACGGTGAACGACTACTTGGCTAAGCGTGACTCCGAGTGGATGGGACCGCTCTATATGTTCCACGGACTGACGGTAGATTGTATCGACAAGTATCGCCCCAACAGCGACGAGCGTCGTCGGGCGTATGCTTGCGATATTACTTTCGGTACCAACAACGAGTTCGGTTTCGACTACTTGCGTGATAACATGGCTACTTCGCCGCTCGACCTCGTGCAGCGCGGGCATAACTACGCCATCGTCGATGAGGTGGACTCCGTCTTGATTGATGATGCGCGTACACCGTTGATTATCAGCGGTCCTGTACCCAAAGGCGAAGACCAGATGTTTGACGAGTATAAGCATCGTGTGGAGCAACTCGTGCGCACCCAAACCACGCTCGTTACCAAACTGCTGACCGAGGCCAAAGCCAAGATGGGCAGCGCAGATGAGAAAGAGCGTGAGGCAGGCGAGTTGGCTCTCTTCCGTGCCTACAAAGGTATGCCGAAAAACAAAGCACTCATCAAGTATCTGAGCGAACCGGGTGTGAAAGTGCGCCTCCAAAAAACTGAGGAGTTCTACCTCCAGGAGAATGAGAAGAATATGCACATCGCTACCGACGAACTCTATTTCGTCATCGATGAGAAAAACAAGACTATCGAACTCACCGATAAGGGTATCGATGCCCTTACGGGTACCACCGAAGACCCGCAGTTCTTCGTCCTGCCCGATGTAGGTAGCGAGGTGGCTGAGGTAGAGAGCAATGCTGCCCTGTCCGCCGAAGAGAAACAGCAACGCAAAGACGATATTATGACCAACTATAGTATCAAGTCGGAGCGTGTACATACCGTCAACCAGTTGCTCAAAGCATACACTTTGTTTGAGAAAGATGTAGATTATATCATCGACAACAACGAGGTCAAGATTGTAGATGAGCAGACAGGTCGTATCATGGAAGGCCGCCGCTGGTCGGACGGTTTGCACCAAGCCGTAGAGGCAAAAGAGAATGTGAAGGTAGAGGGCGCAACGCAGACTTTCGCCACAATCACCTTGCAGAACTACTTCCGTATGTACAACAAACTCGCCGGTATGACCGGTACGGCAGAAACCGAGGCAGGCGAGTTCTGGAATATCTACAAACTCGATGTAGTGGTCATCCCTACCAATAAACCGATTGCCCGTATCGATATGAACGACCGTATCTATCGCACCAAGCGCGAGAAGTACAATGCCGTCATCGATGAGATCGTGGCTTTGGTAGGGCAGGGACGCCCCGTGCTGGTGGGTACAACGAGCGTCGAGATTAGTGAGTTGCTGAGCCGAATGCTCAACCTGCGTAAGATAAAGCACAATGTGCTGAATGCTAAGTTGCACCAGCAAGAGGCGAATGTCGTTGCCGAAGCAGGTCGCTCGGGGGTAGTTACTATTGCTACCAACATGGCAGGTCGTGGTACGGATATCAAACTGACGCCCGAGGTAAAAGCCGCCGGTGGTTTGGCTATCATCGGTACCGAGCGCCACGAGAGCCGTCGTGTGGACCGTCAGTTGCGTGGGCGTGCCGGTCGTCAGGGAGACCCGGGAAGCAGTGTCTTCTATGTCAGCCTCGAAGACGACCTGATGCGTATGTTCGGTTCCGAGCGTATAGCAGCCGTAATGGATAAGATGGGCTTTCAAGAAGGCGAGATGATTGAGCACTCGATGATTTCCAGTTCTATCGAGCGTGCGCAGAAGAAAGTGGAGGAGAACAACTTCGGTATCCGTAAACGCTTGATCGAGTACGATGATGTGATGAACCAGCAGCGTAATGTGATTTACGCTAAGCGTCGCCACGCCCTTATGGGGGAGCGTATCGGAGTGGATATCACCAATATGATATACGACACCGCTGAGGCTATCGTTACCGATGCGCGTGAGGCAGGCGATTACGAAGGACTCAAAATGGAGGTTATGCAGACTTTTGCCATGGAGGTGCCTTTTGATGAGGCTACATTCCGTGCTACCAAACCCGCTGTCTTGAGTGAGCAACTGGCTGAGAGTGCGCTCGATATGTTCAAACGCCGTATGGATAAACTCATGGCGGTCGCTAACCCCGTCATACAGAAAGTGTATGAGGAGAAAGGGCAGATGTACGAGAATATCCTTATCCCCATTACCGATGGCAAGAAGGTGTACAATATCGCCGTTAACCTCAAGAAAGCAGCCGAGACGGAGTCGCGTGAGGTAGTTCGTGAGTTTGAGAAACGAATGCTGCTCTATGTGATCGACGACGAGTGGAAAGAGCACCTCCGTCAGTTGGACGACCTCAAACAGAGTGTGCAAAACGCCTCTTACGAGCAGAAAGACCCGCTCCTTATATATAAGATTGAGTCGTTTGGTATCTTCCGCAATATGCTCGATACCCTCAACCGCCGTGCTATTGCTATCTTGCTGCGTGGGCAGATACCGACATCTGACCCGCAAGAGGTGCGCCAAGCACAAGAGCAACGCCGACAAGACTACTCTAAGTATCGTACACAAAAGGATTCGGTGGCTCGCGCTGCACAACAGAGCGGTCAAGCAGCCGCTGCAGGACGAGATACACGCGAGATGCAGCGACCCGAACCAATCCATGTAGAGAAGAAACCGCGTCCGAACGATCCCTGTCCGTGTGGTAGTGGCAAGAAGTACAAGCAATGCCACGGCCGTATGGATAATGCGCTCTGATGAATATGCAGCCTATCACCCTTGGTGCCTCTGAGGGGGGTAGGCTTACATATATGCCATAGATGCTCTGCGTATTCCCTCTCGTATAGATGAGATACCTATTTATATTGCGATAGGCTATTGCTGCTATCGAGAGTACGACGAGACATCTGATAATTACTCACCTAAAACCAATATCATCATGAGACGATTGTTAAGTATGTGTATGGTGTTGCTGCTCGCAACGGCTACCTACGCACAGAGTAGTACCGACTACGATTGGCAGGCTCGGCGCCACAACCTGAGTGTAGGCGGAGGCTATATGTCGGGTATCTATCCTTTTAAGACTCTTATTATCACTATCGCTTCTAATATCGGCGATAATGGAGGGCAGGTACAGTACTACGGCAGTTACGGATTGCAATACCACTACCAAGCGCTGAGTTGGCTCAGGGCGGGAGCAAAGTTGTCCTATGAAGGCGACGGCTACAACTTCTATAGCAGGGAAGACGAGGCCAAAACAACGCCTATCGGTTATACTACAGGTCATTGCACCGTGCTGATGGCGAGTTGCCAATTCACCTACCTCAATCGTGAGCATGTCAAGTTGTATTCGGGTATTGATTTGGGGCTTGGAGTGTATTTCCTTAATAAGCAGTACTACGACGGATATACCGATTCCGATGGTAATGCACACGATTTGCAACATATTTTTTTGCCGGCATTCAACCTTACCGCACTGGGTGTTTCCTTTGGTAGCGAGCGAGTGTATGGCTTGGCGGAACTGAACCTCGGCTACGAGGCTATGCTCAAACTGGGTATAGGTTGCAGTCTTTAATAAAACCTAACCACAATGCGACGATTAGTAAGCGTCATCTTTTTCTTGGTATCTTGTGCTGTTTCGCTTTGGGCAGCACAAGATACACTTTTTGTAGCAGACGGATATGCAGGTATCGCTACCGATACTATCCGTTTGCAGAACGAGGCATCTACTACCAACCTCGATGCGCTCTTGCTCGATTTGGTGGCTAAGCAGAGCCGAGAGTTGTACGAGGGCGACAGCCTCTCGCAGCAACTCACCGTCGAGGAGGTGCTGATTCGCGATTCGCTCTTGGCACAAGCACGACAAGACTCGATAGAGTTGGATTCGCTCAAGCAACTCAATGCCCGTCTGCAAGAAAAGATACACGACATCCCGATGGTGGCTACTGCTGAAAAATCGCTCATCAAAGATACCGAAGAAGACCGCAACGCCGTAATGCGTGCTATTCGTGACATGCGCACACCTTGGCGAAAAGAGGCAAAAATCATGGTGCAACTCACTCAGAACTATGTCTCCCCAAACTGGTATCAGGGCGGGTCGTCCAGTTTTGCGGTATTGAGCATATTCAAAGGTTCGATTGGCTACTATTCCGAGCGGTTCACTTGGGAGAATACCGGCGAATGGCGAGCCGGCGGTTCTACTGTCAGCGGCGACTCGCTACGCAAAATCAATACTACCGACGACCTGTTGCGCTTCTACTCAAAAGCCAACTACAAAGCCATCGGAAATAAGTTGTTCTACTCGTTCTCTGCCGAGTTTGAGACACGCTTGCTCAATACCTACAAAGCCAATACACGCGAGAAGAAATCAGCACCGTTCTCGCCGCTGCGCCTCAACCTGGCGTTAGGTCTTGATTATAAGCCCGTGCCGGGACTGAGTATATCTTTCTCACCGCTGGCGTATAAGTTGGTACATGTGAGCGATACCACCAATATGAAGCAGACCGACTATAGTATTCCCGTCGGGCAAAAAACGCTCAACGATGTAGGTAGTTCCGTGCGTGTGGAGTATGTGTGGAAACCGGTACGAGAGATCGCACTCGAGAGTAAATTCTATATGTACACCAACTATAAGAAGGTCGAGTTGGACTTAGAGGTCAACTGCGACTTTATCATCAATCGATTCTTCTCTGCGCGTGTGATGCTTCACCCCCGCTATGATAATACCGTCATCTACATGGGCGATGAGAAAGCCAAGATACAGTTCCGCGAACTGCTATCGATTGGCTTTGCCCATAAGTTCAGATGATCCACCTCATAATTCTTAATTCATAATTCTTAGTTCCTAATTGCCATGGACATTCGTTCTTACATTGCAAAAAAACGCAGCCGCTTCTTTGAGGAGTGGGCAAGTCTTATTCGTATTCCTAGCGTCAGTTGTCAGCCCGAACATAAAGCCGACATGCAGCGTTGTGCCGAGCGTTGGCGCGAGTTGCTCTTGGCTGCCGGGTGCCAACAGGCGGAAGTGATGCCCTCCGACGGCAATCCCTTCGTCTATGCCGAATATACTCCGCCCGAGGCAGAGCAAGAGTCGGTGCCTACCGTGCTGGTCTATGCGCACTACGATGTCATGCCCGCCGAACCGTTGGAGCAATGGAAATCTGATCCTTGGGAACCCGAAATCCGTGATGGCCGCTTCTATGCGCGTGGGGCGGATGACGACAAAGGGCAGGCAATGATACAAGCCAAAGCCTTCGAGTATATGGTGCGCGAAGGACTGATGCGCTGCCGTGTGAAGTTCATCTTCGAGGGCGAAGAAGAGATTGGCAGCCCGAGCCTGGAGGCGTTTCTGCATAAGCATAAGCAACTCCTGGCGTGCGACATCATCCTCGTCAGCGATACCTCGATGATTGGCAAAGACACGCCCTCTATCACTACCGGTCTGCGCGGATTGGCGTATTGGCAGATAGAGGTGGACGGACCTTGCCGCGACCTGCATAGCGGGCATTTCGGCGGAGCGGTCAAGAACCCCGTCAATGCCCTTTGCGAGATGTTGGCGCAAGTGGTGGATAAGCACGGGCGTATCACTATCCCGCATTTCTACGACGATGTACTGCCGATCCCCGCTGCCGAACGCGAGATGATTGCTAAGATACCGTTCTCCGAAGAGGCATACTGCCGTGCTATCGATGTGGATGCCACCTTTGGTGAGGAGGGCTATTCCACTTTGGAGCGCAATTCTTGCCGTCCATCTTTCGACATCTGCGGTATATGGGGCGGCTACACGGGTGAAGGCAGCAAGACCGTCTTGCCCTCCAAAGCATTTGCTAAGGTCAGTTGCCGTTTGGTAGCCAACCAAGACCACGAGCGTATTAGCCGAGCCTTTGCCGATTATATGCAGTCGCTGGCTCCCGTGGGGGTACGCGTGCGAGTTACGCCTATGCATGGCGGACAGGGTTATGTCTGCCCGATAGATATTCCGGCATACAAAGCAGCCGAGAAGGGCTTTGAGACAGCCTTTGGCAAACGCCCCTTGGCAGCACGACGCGGAGGCAGTATTCCTATCATCTCTTCGTTCGAGCAGATACTGGGGGTCAAGACTATTCTCATGGGCTTTGGCTTGGAGCAGAACGCCATCCACTCGCCCAACGAGTCGATGGACCTCGAAGTATGGGAGAACGGCGTCGTCGCCGTCACCGAGTTCTACAA
Organism: uncultured Bacteroidales bacterium; assembly: GCA_900542355.1. Lineage (GTDB taxonomy): Bacteria > Bacteroidota > Bacteroidia > Bacteroidales > Paludibacteraceae > Colicola. Next base: position 7,110 of record UQNE01000028.1, read on the forward strand.
GAACTTAGTGCGCTAACATCAGCAATGACACGAGCAGAGATACTCAGCAGTCCCGAGTATTGGATTACTCACATCCAAATAGAGGTATGCCGCTGCGCAGACGCATTCATGAAAGCACACAACATGAATCGGGCGCAGTTGGCAGACTATTTGGGTGTTACCCAAGGGGCTATCTCACAAATGCTGGCAGGAAACTACAACTGTAGTCTATCCAAATTGGTGGATATAGCCATACGATTGGGCTATGTGCCGAAGATAGACTTCACCCCGCTATCTGAGAAGATGGATGTAGATGCCGCTTCCGAGGAAGACCTTGCTCTACCAAAGCAATGCCCTGCTGTGATGAATAGTGATGAGCGTAACTAACCATGCTGTCTAACCTCTCATAGCACACGGTGCGTTCCAACTTCTCACAGCGCAGCGGTCTATACACAATGGAGAATAAACATCGAGTAATGAATAGGAGATTGATAGGTTATTGATAGGAGATTAATAGGTGATTACTATGAGATGAACGATAGATTGTCGTACCAATCCTATAGGAACATCCCCCCTCCGCCTCATGTATATCCCATATAATCCCTATCCTTGCTCCACAAGAACCAGTATATAAATATAGCAATAACATCAATTATTTGTACAAACTATGCAAGTACTTATTGACAATATCAACTACGAATTAGACCCCACCACTCGCACAGCCTCCGTTTGTAGGTTTAGAAACGGGAACTATAGTGGCGATATAGTTATCCCTGCCACTGAAACTTACAACAACACTGTTTATTGCGTAACGAGTATTAGAGATTGGGCTTTCTATGGTTGCACGGGTCTTACCTCTATCACCATCCCCAATAGCGTAACGAGCATTGGAAGTAATGCTTTTAAGGGGTGTACAAAGGTTACTTCTGTCACTATTCCAAATAGTGTAACAGAGATATGTCCATCTGCTTTCAATGGTTGCACGATGCTTACATCTATCGTTGTAGAAAGTGGCAATACAAAATATGATAGCCATAATAAATGTAATGCGATTATAGAAACTGCCACTAACGTGCTGATTGCAGGCTGTCAAAATACCATTATCCCCGATAGCGTAACGAGTATTGGAGATGGTGCTTTCTATGGTTGCACGGGTCTTACCTCTATCACTATTCCAAACAGTGTAACGAGTATGGGAGATTGGGCTTTCGAGGGTTGCACCGGCCTTACCTCTATCACTATCCCTAATAGCGTAAATGCAATAAAAAAAGTCGCATTCAAGGACTGCAAGGCACTATCTGTAATTCGTGTTCCAAAGGGCAAACAATCTATCTTTGATGCTGATGACTTAAAAGCCTTGCAAGATAAAATCATCGAATATACCCCCGCTCTGATAAATGGTGTGCAGTACGAATTGGATAGCGACCTTACGGCGATAGTGTGTGCAGGGACAAAGAAGTATGCAGGTGAAGTAGTTGTGCCAATGCGGGTGGAGCAGGAGGGAATGACATACATTGTCAATCGGTTATGTGAGAGAGCCTTTGCAGACTGCTATGAACTGACGGCTGTTACGCTGCCGAAGTCCATTACCGAAATTGGAAAAGATGTGTTCCTTGGCTGTGAGAACTTGCATACCATTCGTGTGCCACAAGGAATGACGGACAAGTTCTGCCAAATGGGATTGGAATCATGGCGCGACAAGATTGTGGAACCGCGTCAAGAGGAATATACCATCCTCCTCAATATCGCGCGGGGCTATGAACTCGGTATCGGCATGGCGCGCAACCAGGCTCAAGCCGTTCTTTGCTATGCGCAGGCTGCCGACAAGGGTTGTGCCGAAGCCGCTTATCATCTCGGTGAATTGTATGCCGAGGGAAAAGGGCTGCCGCAAGACTACCAACAAGCCGCCGACTGGTTTGGCAAAGCCGCTGCACTCTATCACCCCAATGGTGCCGCTCGCCAACAAGAATGCCTCCACATTATCGAAGAAGAGGCTGCCCGCCTTGCCGCCTTCGAGCAAGAACAGCAGGCGGAACGACAAGCGCAGTTGGCTCGTATCACCGCTGTACCCCAATCACAAAAGACCATTCTCTTCTTCGACACCGAGACCAACGGACTGCCTCGCAACTACAAAGCGGGTGTTCCCGACACCTCCAACTGGCCACGGCTGATACAAATAGGCTGGCTCATCACCGATGAGGCGGGCAATGTACTCAAGCGCAAGAGCCAACTCATCTATCCGCATTTCATCATTGACGCGGATGTTACTCGCCTCACAGGTATCACTACCGCACAGGCGCAACGAGAGGGCATGGACTTAACCCAAGTACTGCGGGAGTTTGCAGAGGATGCCACGGGTGCTTCGCTCATAGTGGGGCATAACATCGACTTCGACTTGCATGTCGTGGGCTGTGAATTCTACCGCGAGGGCATGGATTATCGCGCATTGCTCAACAAACCTACCGTTTGCACCATGCAGCGCAGTACGAATTTCTGCGCCATACCAAGCACCAACAGTTACTACTCGGGGTACAAGTACCCCACACTGACCGAACTATACACCAAACTCTTTGGCCGTGCCTTCTCCGGCGCACATGATGCGCTTACGGACATCACTGCTACGAAGGACTGCTATTTTGAGTTGCGCAGACGAGGAATCATCTAAACAAGACAGATATGCGAATCATTATTGTAGGGCGTGGTAATGTAGCCACTAATTTGGATTATGCCTTTCGCTGCAAGGGCGTGGAGTGTACGATGGTCAGCAGTCGCGAGGGATTAGACACTATCTCGCAGAATGCCGATGTGTATATCTACGCCGTGCGCGATGAGGCGTTGGCGGAGGTGGTGGCACAAGTGTCTGCTCCGCGGGCATTACACCTGCATACATCGGGGACAATGCCGCTGTCGGTGTTTGGCGAGGACAAACCGCATGCGGGTATCTTGTATTTCTTCCAGAGTTTCAGCAAAAGCCGACTGATAGACGACTTTACGACCATTCCCGTCTTTATCGAGGGACGCAATATCGATGACATCAGTGCTATCTACACTTTGGCACAAACGATTACCCCGCGCATCTATGAGGCTAACCAACACGACCGAGAGCGACTGCATATAGCAGGGGTGTTTGCGAACAACTTTGCCAACGAGATGTATGCCATTGCGGCGGATATGCTGCGTGATACGCATATCCCTTTCAATGCGTTGCTGCCGTTGATCGACCAAACAGCAGAGAAAATACATACCCTCACTCCGCAACAAGCACAGACAGGACCTGCTCGGCGCGGGGACGAGAATGTGATGCAACACCACCTCGCTCTGTTGCCAAACGATGAACTGCGCACGCTGTACCGCTTGGTTTCCAAACTGATCCGGCAGTCGGCAGAGAATGCACGATGAGGTAGCAGTTAGCGGAGAAAGTTCGCTGATGTAGTGATGTTCGCTAAGCGAGTTCGACTGACCACAGAACAAGTACATACTTATTGACATTTTGTTTGGAAAACAATGATAGAACTGACAAAATGATTGTCGGTAAGTACTTTCTTAGGTCTCGATTAGGTTTCGACAAGGTCTCGACAAAAACGGCTGTTGCTCTATATAGCATAATGGTAGCAAAATGGTTGATATGGTAGAAAAATGTTACTATGACTAAATGGAAACCTAATAGGCTATGAAATAGAAATAAGTACAAGGCTTTATGAATCAAAAAAGGGCTGCCCGACATTATGTGGGTAGCCCTTTTTCTCTTTTCTATGTGGGTGTCGCTTTTATTCCGTAGTGGTGAACTTCGGGGTAAAAGGCGTATCGATAGTGCCTATCATTGCGTCCACTGCGAAGGTGCAGACCTCTTTCTCAACATAGATATAGCGCATCTTGGTGCTGTAGTAGCGGAGCGTGAGCAACGGAAATGAGTCGGCGTTGCTGCGTGGGCGATTGACAAACAGAAAGAAGTACGCTTGGTCGTTTACATAGCGTATATTGGTCAGTCCCCAACAGTCGTTGCCGGCAAAGGCTGCCACCATATCTGCGGTGTCTGCATTGTCTGCCAAGGCGGCGGGAAGCACGCCCGTGATGGTCATCGTACTTTCCAAATCGGTAGTGTCTGCCACTGCCCATGTAGGGCGGTCGTGTCGCGCAATGGGCTCTTCAATAGGTTCGCAAGCGTGGAAGATAGCACCGAGTGCTACGGCTGCAATGCACAGACGAAGCGTTTGGAGTGTATGTTTGCAAGTTGTGTTCATATTTATTGCTGTTTGATAGATTGGATAATCATTGTTTGATGAGTTTGACAGTTTGTGTTCGGTTGCTTACACGAACGACCGCTGAGTAGATACCTGCAGGAACAGAGGCACCCGCTTGCCAGAGATAGGTGTAAGTGCCGTTCTCTATCTGTCCGTCTGCGTGTGCCAAGAGTTGCCCGCCTGCGCTATAGATGTTTACACTTACAGGCAGGTTCTCCTCGTCAGACACCATAATCTGCACTTTGTCAACAAAGGGCGAAGGCAGAGCAATGACGCTGTGTCGGCGGAACGAGATAGGGTACGGGTTCTCTAGCGAACCAACGATACCTTTGCCTCGTAGTTCAGCATTGGTGCCGATTGAGCAACGGTCTTGCCGTCTTGCTCCAAGACAAAGCGGATAGATGCGGGCTGCTCCGAACCGATAGTGAGGAAGAATAGAGGCAGGCTGTCGGTCGGATGTACATCTACGCGCCCTACCAATCGGCTGCCCGCATAAGCCGACAGTATCAGGTTATCGGTTTCGCCTTGCCAGTCGGCAAGCGTAGCGATGAGCGACATATTGCTCGATGCACGGTTGGTGAAGAGCAGTGCCGGCTCGGTGGCTTTTGCACGGATGTTGCGTGGCAGTGAGGTGCTGTAGTTGTAGTAGGTGAAGGTGCATGGTTCACCTTTGCGATAGAGCAGGTAGCCTTGTCCGGGCTCCATATAGGTGAGGTTACCTTCCCACTTCGACGAGGCAGAGAACACGGCAAAACGATCTTTGCTCTTCAGCACATCGCCAGCTTTGGCATTGCTCAGATAGTCTGCCATAGCCTCCGATAGCGGCAGGTTTTTCTCCAGCAGATAAGGCAACACATTCCACCCCGCAAAGAGCCGCAGCGTGCGGTCTTGCTCCGTGAGCGGTTCTCCCTCTATCTCCGGCGATACCTGCGTATCGGTATAGAACATATAGATACAGCGGTAGTTGAACCTACAGAGCGTGCCGTACCATGCTGCGGGTCGATCGCCTGCTGCGGCTTGATACTGGCTGTATGAGCGTCCGATAGGGTCTTTTACCATATCGCCTGCAGTCCATTCGGCTCGCGTAGAGAGCATACGGTTGATGTCGGTGCCGTAGGTCGGTTTGAGGTGTAGCGATGTCCAGTTCCAACCGCCGTCAAGCGAGAGTTGCTGTATCTTTCTCTCTGAGGTGGTGAGCAGTACCGGACCGTTTTCGTCGCAGCCATAGCAGCGTTTATGCTCAAAGGTGAGGGGAATAGAGGTGTTGAGCAGGTAGATATTTCCTGTGCTTGCCTGCCATAGACGCAGTTGCACGGCTTGCTGCTGCATCTCCGCATTGCCGTAGATAGTCATATAGACATGGTTGTCGAGTGTGGCATCATCGTAGGTGATATGGCTCGTACCTACACAGTGATTGCCTATAAAAGCCGCAACGATGTCATTGGTATCGGTGTCGTAGGTAGTGTCATTACCATTGGTGAGCAGCACTTGTCCGATGAGTGACATCGACATCGGTAGGTCTTTGCTATCAGCCTCCCATGGGCAGACCGACTCCACTTTTACGGTCAGCAGCAGACGCTCCACCAAGTCTTGGTCGTCTTGCAGGTAGATATACTCGGTATGCTCACCTATATTCATACCCTCTGCTATGGTGAAGTGGATAGTCTGCGTGGCTTGCGGTGAGAGCGTACCCGAAGCAGGTACGGCGGTGAGCCACGATGGGAGCGAGGTGAGTTGATATTGGCGAGTAGTGCCGCCTGTGTTGCTGATAGTCAGGTCAAATTTTTCGCTGCTGTTGCGCTGTGTGTTGACTGTTATCTCGTTTTGTGACCAACGCAGTTGATTCTTGTCCACATAGACTGTCCATGAGGTGCCTTGCAGACGCAGAGTCGCCCCATTGGCGTGGTCAGTGCAGGTACTGCCCAATCCCTCGTTCATGGGGTAGTATGCCATCAGTTCACGCTCGTAGCCGGTCAGGTGCTTCTTGTAGGTGAGTGAGAGTTCGTCTTGCGCAAGGGCTTTTGTCCAAAGGCGTGCTTCCAACATATTGCCGTAGAACGGCTCTTCGCCATCGGAGGTGTTGCCGAAGAGCAGTGTGCCGTTGCCTGTATAGACGGGTAGCGTCGGTTGGTCGGGTAGGGTCATATCCTTAGTGCCGGCGTAGAAATGTACTTGTCCGTCGGTGTCGTAGGTCATTGCACAGCGTGTGAAGTCTTGTATCGGCTCTAAAGGAGCGGAGATGATTGTGGCTTTGCCTACCTCTGCTTGCAAGCGATTGTCCGTTGTGAGCGAGAAACGCAGTTTCTGCTTGGTATCACCGAGCGAGAATATCGTCATCGCTTTGCCTTGTTCGGCGGGACGAATAAGCGCCTCTATGGTGAAAGGACGATTGTTCATATTGCGGTGTACTTGCGTCTTGGCTACACAGTCTTTCTCGCCACTGAATGAAAGGGATGTGGTCTGCGTGATGTCTAAGTTGTTGGTGCCACCCACAATCTCAAAGTTGGCGTCTTCGTCTAAATAGTTGCCTGCGATGGGTTCGCTAAATCGGAGCGATAGCACATCTTTCATACTCAGTACTCCATCGGCAGGTGTGGGCAAGCCAAACACTTCGGGGCAACGGGTATCTTTCTTACTATGCAATACGGCAGACGAGCGAGTAACAAAACCATTGCCATAGCGTGCGAAACTGACGGCACGGAGGTCGTAGTTCTGCTACATCGGGTCGCGCTCGCCATAGAAGCGGATATTATCTATCTGGCCGTTCTCAATCATGGCTTTGTTGCCCGACGCAATGGCATACAGGCTGTCGTCGGCATAGTAGGAACGGAGGTTGACCCAATCGTTTTCCGACTGATTGAGTTGCTTGTATTGCAGTTCGATATGGTCGAAGCCATCGGAGTGGATATCAAATCCGTCGATTACCACAGGCAGATAATAGCCTGCGCTGTCGCGTGAAGAGCGTGTGTTGAGTACCCATTGGTCGTGCGGTGCGCTTAGGTTGACCGCTGTGGCAGCAGGTACAAAATGAGCCGATATAGCCACTTCGTCGTACTCGTCGATATTGCAAGTGGAGCGCAGGCGCAGGCGTACATCCTCAAAGTCGTAGCCTTGTCCTCGTTCTACTTCCAGTATTTTGCGTATGGTCTTTCCGTGCGGCAGGGAGATAGTGGTTGGGGTGAAGCCCAAAGGTACACCATCGATGGATAGTTTCAGTCCGTTTGGATTGGTAGCAGAGACGATATATACTTCGAAAGATAGGTCGGCTGCTGCATTGCCGATTTCGGTAGGTTGCTCATTGCTCATAGCAAGGGTGAACACTGCTTTTTGATCGGCAGGCACCCCGCTGATCACGCGCTTATCTACCGTGATATGTGGGTTCTCTATCGGTATAGTCGGATTGCTCAGCGGTGTACCGGGATTGTATATGCGTGTGCTATCACCGCTTTCGTAAGGGCAACGGCTGGCACCAGCCACACCATAGAATATGAAACTGCTATAGCAGTACTCGGTAGAAGGGGCTGAGGAGGCATCTTGATTAAAACTGTTGATGGTGTCCTTCACGCGATAGACATTCACATCCATATATCCATACGCATCGGGCGAGAGAGTATAGGAGTAAGTGCGTGATGTAGATTGGCTCTTGCCGGTTGTGTTGTTGAAATCGATATTGGCAACCGCTTCGATAGACAATTTAAACTTATTCCCGGTAGTGTTGGCCTCGATATCTACATTCTTATTGCCGTTCTCGTCTTCGCCGATACCTGCTTGAATCAAGTTGATGATTTGCTCTGCACCGGAGCCAATCAAATCGAGATCTGCTGCACTCAATGCGCTGAGTGCATTGCCCGGGGTGCTGTATTGTCCACTCGAACCACTACTGTATTCGACAGTCTCAGAGTAGGTTACAGGTGTCTCTCCCGTGATGGAGTAAGTCTTGAAGAGTTGATTGCTATTGATGACCTGCACTTTCTCTCGCTCGTTCATAGCAATGAGTTGCAGCCACTGTGTGATCATTCGGTTGTAGGCAGCAATGGTGTCTCCAGCCGTGGTGGAAGCGTTTTGCGGATCAGCCCAATGGTAGTCTTTGGCACCGAAGGCATCGTCTGTGGGTGATAAAGTGGTGTAGTACACACGCTGCTTGGTAGTGTTGGCTTGTCGCTGCGCTGTGAGTGAATCGGTGGTCAGTAAGTGACTGTTTCGCTCGCGGAGCAGGGTAGGTACGACTGTGGTGAGGATATGCTCTTGGGTATAGACAAAGTTGCTACTATTGCCAAAGGCATAGAGCAACTTGCGGGCTACCACCAAGTATCGCATCTGCCCTTAGGCGTTGCGTGCCGACGATAGCAGTTTGAGTGTACCGTCTTCCACTTGTGATGACATTGCCGCATAGGCGATAGAGTCCAATACAGCCATACCGTGCCCGATACCATGGTACATGATCTCGGTGGTACCGATATAGACATCGGCATTCGCCCCTACATGGTAGGCATCGTCGCCTGTATGAATGTCCTCTGAGGTGGTGTACTGATATTGGTTTGTCCAATCGAAAGTGCCATTGAAAGTGATAGGTATGGTTACAGGTGTAGCACTGCTTGTTTCTATCTGTACTCCGTTGAAAGAGCCTACACCCGTGGGGGCGGCTACGGCACCTATCACGCCTGTGTAGTTGGTGCCGAATGCCATCTTAAGGTTGATACCGGCCTCTACGCTCAGGTGATAGTCGCTGCTCTTTTGGTAGGTAGTACCCGATGATAGCGAGGAGTAACTATTGGCTCCGGGCGGGTCGCGCAGGATATCGAACAGGCGAATACCCATAGGCGTGATACCTACCGACTCTGTACCGCTCAGTCGATCGGCAAAGACATACACATCTATTGGCTCCGATTGCACATACTCGCCGTGGTGCTCCACAGATATGAGTATCTTGCGTGTGGCGTCATCGCCCAAGCGTGTATAGGTGGGATAATCGGCTTGTAGGACGGTTTCTATCTGTCCGTTGGCATCCAAGATACCGTCGATGTGCTGCGTCTCGGAGTGCATTCCGTTGTATATCTGCACTTTATGGTTTCTCATCATCACCTGGTCGTGTTTGCCTTGCGTGCGATTGCCATTGTAGTAATAGTCCTCGTGCGCACTGATACGGAAGGAGTACTTGCCCTCGGTGAAGATAGGTTTACCAAACAGGTACTCGTATTGCTCGTCGGCGTTTTTGCGCACAACCTCTTGGGTGTACAGCACCGAATCCATATCGGTGATATAGGTCTTTTCGATACCTAAATATCCCAGTTCGATACCATACTGCAACTGCGTGAGGCTGATACTGATCGGACTATGGTAGATATGCAAGAAAGTATCGTTGCAGGCCACGGCCATGTTGTCGTGGTGGAGTGTGTCTGTGGTAAGGCGGTTGGTCAGATCCAGCACTTGCATACCCGTGTTGGCATTGGTAAGCGTGCTGTAGCCTTGCGCGGTAATCTGCGTCAGTTTGTATTTGACAGGAAACAAGTCCACAAAGAACTCGCCCGTCGTTTGGTCGGGATAGATCAGAATACGCTTTTGCGTGTATGCCACATCAGTGTGGTATTCGCCCACGGCGTGTGCTATAGTGGTGTCGATTCGGTCGAGTGTTTTGTCTTGCGGGTCGTACACTATCTGCGCCGTGTTGTCGCCTTCCAATTCCAAAACGAGTGTGATACTATCACCTAAGTTGTTGTGGCTCAGCGAGAAACCTATCGGCAGTTCGCCTTGGTCGTTACCGCCAGCAACACGCCCGATGAGGCGCACTTTGGTCTCGTCCCACATACGCAAGCCGTCCATGTCGGCAGTGGGGGTGAAGAGGCTATCGCCATTGATGATAAAGTATCCGTTGTGTGCGAAGCGGTGTCCGTCCATTACGACTTGTACGGTAATAGGTGCTTTGGGCACTTCAAACTCGAAGTTGCCTGCTGCGTTGGTCTCAATGGCATTGCCTGTCGCATCGGTGGCGAGTATGCCGTTTACCAAGAAATGCGCTCCCCGCACGGGGATAGTAGAACGGTGGTAGAGTACACGCCCTGTGAAGCGCACTGCGTCGGTATTCACAAAATCGATATCTGTTGCCTCAGGGCGGTTAGGGCTGAGCGGTACGGCAGCGAAGCCCGCCGATGTACCGTTGTAGGTGAAGGTGCCGTGTTCGGCAGTAGGCGTGATGTTGTAGGTAGCACCCGTGCTAAATGGTATACCGCCAATGCAATAGTAGCCGCTTTGGTCAGATACGGCAGCGTAGGTGAGCACCTGTGCGCTTGGTATGCCGTCTATCCGAATATCGGCTTGCGCAGCGTCAAGAACGATGTCGTTGCGCTCCACATAGTTGGCCGCATTGTACGCCATATTGCTGATATGGTAGAATGTAGTGCTTTTTTGTGTGTATTTTTGTACATTATCGAAGGTGTAATAGCACAGCAGTCCGTCTTCTTTGCCCGACAAATAATAGCGGGTATTGTCGGCAATCTCTTGGTAGGTAAGCGCACAATCCCAGATACGCACCTCGTCGATGCGTACTCCTTTTGCATCGGGGAGCAGGTAGAGCGGACTATCGTCGATAGCGGTATGTTGTAGAGGCGCACTATAGACAGGTTTGCCGTCGAAGTACAAGCACAACCGATTACTATCTGTATCCAGTACAACAGCCAGTGCCGCCCAAGTATTATGGCTCATCTGTATGGGTGTTTCGGCGGTCTGTGCGCCGTATTGGAAGACCCACTTTTGGTTCTGCTCCTCTAAGCGTAACTCTACGCCTGTTTCCGAAGAGAATATCTTGCTGACAGCGTTACTCGCTTCGCTTGTCCTGACTAAGAGTTGATAGGTATGTGAGCCGCTCCAACGAATGGGTGCGGTAGTGGCGATAGTAGCGGCTTTATCGGCATAGAGGCAACCGCGTACAATGCCTATTGCGCTTCCCTGCGGTACGGCTCTTACTTCCACACCGGCATTGCCTGTTCTGTGGGGGTAACTTATCCGCCCTGCGATACTGCCTACCGCAGACAGCCAACCGTAGGCATAAGCGGTGTCTTGGAGTGTAGTGCCATTGCAGGAGTAGGTGCAGATAATTCGGTACTCGTAGCACTGTCCCTGCTACTGCCGTGAGGTCTTTGTAGTAGTGCTCGCCCGTAAGGGTAGCCACCTCGGTCCATGTGCCTTCGCTATGCTGTAGACGACGCTCAATGCGGAACGAGTCGGCATTGCCTTCCGTTTGGTTCCATTGTAGGAATATATGGTCGGCATAGTAGCCTTTTGAGGCATCAAAGGAGGCTATACTTGCCGCATCGGTATAGTAGAGGTTAGGACCGTTGACAACGATGCCGGGCAGGTCGCCACATTTGAGGTCGCAGCGGCTATCGTCCACCGACACCGAGTAGGTGTATTTGGCGCAGGACACATCTGCCACCAACTCTATCTCTGCACGATAACTGCCGTCGTTCTGGCACTTAAATTGTGCGCCACTTATTCGCCGTTCTGAAACGACTGTATCATTGCCCATAACCACTCGGCGTCGGATGACTACTTCGGCATTGTTGTCCCAATAGACAAAGTTGTTTTCCTGCTGCGTACCAATCACCATTGTAATCTTGCGGGTGCGTTCGAAGTCAGAGGCTTTGGTGTAGTACACACTATCCGCAAGCAAGGTTAGCAGTGAGTTGGTTTTGATGATGCTGTCTTTGGCCGCCCATGCGTGATCTTCGTAGCCCCAATTGGTGGTGGAGGCACGATTGACGCGGTAGTAGATTGGCTGCGCCGGGTGCTTGCGGTTGAATAGTGCATTGTCGGTAGAGTCGATATAGCAGTAGTCGGCGTGTGCCGCATCGAATCGTGCGGCTACCAACCCTAAGGTTTCGGCATCGGAGAAGTCGCTCTCGTAGGCTCGCTGAACCTGAAACATATCGTTGCTGACAATGTCGGTTGCACTCGGTGTATGGATCGACCAAGTGAGTGCGGTGTAGCGTCCGTCGATAGTGCCGTCGGCGCGCCGGAAATTGGCTGCCCGAAAATCGTATATGCGGTGAAAAGCAGGTATGCTGATGGTGTTGGAGGTTATCTCTTGGGTCTGCTCACCATCGCGTTTTACGGTGAAGGTAGCCTTGAAATCGTATTGTATTGTATCATTGGTCATTACGAATAACTACCTGGAGCGTTGGTTGGTTTTGGTACGCCCGGCGGTGCCAGTGAAACTGGTATAGTAGGATATAGGCTCCTGGTACACTACATAGGGTATCATCACATATCCCAAGCCGGCTACACCATTCTCGCCCACGCTGTAGAACACGGGGTCAAATAAGATAGGTGATTGTGGCGATAAAGCACTGTATGTACCCAGTGTCCAATCGCGCGCCCAAGTAGCACCCGTCTTTCGGGTGTCCACGATATGGGCTTTGGCGGTGTATTGCTTGCCATCGAGATAGGTAGATGGGTACCAATCGAACTCCAAGTAGGTAGGTGTATCGCTTTCTCCCGTGCGGGATAACCAAAACTCGCCCGTTTGCCCGCTAAAGAGCGTAACCGGTACTTTGTCGTAGGTGTTGGTGATGACTACTGTTCCGTCTTTTACCTCCAGATAGACCCAACCTTTGTAGTCGTTTTTGCAGTTGTTGGAGTTGTCGCCTCGGTAGCGCACAATCACATTATTTGCATCTGTGCTTGCGGCATAGATGTAGGTTGAGCCATCGCTGGTATTCATTGCTGCCCAGTGGTTGTGCGTACCGCCGCGCGCAAAGACCAGCACCTTAAAGTGCACTTTGCCTTGCCCCAGAGAGTAGGCAGAGAAGTTTCGGCTTTTTTCAAACCATGTGTTGTCGGCAAAAATGCCCCCACATAGCGTTAGCAAAGCAATTGCTAACCATAGTCGTTTCAATCGCATGTATTTCTGTGTTTATGTTGTTTTTTCTGTGCTTAGTGTCTGCTTATGGTGCAGGCAGCAGGTATATGTATCATCCGACGGGCGGATGAGCGTTTGGGTTGATAGGCAGGTCGCCATGGATGGGTATCTGTCCATACCATTAAACGGTCGGACATCGGCGATGTTCGACTATTCTACATACTTTAGTGCGCAAAGTTACACAAAACATTTCATAATCGCAAGTTTTATGTATGTTTTTGCAACTATCCCCTTCTTCATACCCATATCTATCCCCTTCCCTTCGCCCATATTTCCCCCTATCCCCTTCCGCCTGCCCATATATTCCCTCGCCCCCACCCACGAAGCGTTCCTGCCGCGGGCTTGCCAAGCCCGCCCCACTCATAATTCAAATTTCCCTTGTATATCTCAAAAATTCGTCGTACCTTCGCCGCGTCGTTCTCGATTCGATATGGGGTTGTTATGCGGTGATTATGCGGTGATTAAGGGGTGATTATGCGGTGATTAAGCAAATCCGACCA
>UQNE01000029.1 GCA_900542355.1 uncultured Bacteroidales bacterium
CTGATACTCACTTTGTCACTCGATTTGGTGTAGTATATACGGCAAAGAGATGTAACCCTCGTTCTACTCCATTCAGCGAGCAAGAATTGAAAAATCAAAAGAAATTCAAAGCAGCAAGGGCTGCTGCGATTGCGCGAAGCCAAGACCCGCAGCACATGGCTAATGATATGAAAGCATTTAAGAACCAAAAAGCATACAAAACCCTTCTCGGTTACCTCACAGGCATAGCATATCAGCATACCAGCGATGAGGGGATTACCAACTGGGACAACTAAACTAATTTACAATGCACATAACTGATTGATAATCAGACAGATAAGTAATTAAAAATAATTTTTATAACTATGGCACGAATAACATATATAGAGCCCGTGGCGAGTGTATCGGGCAAATTGTTTGGAAAAAGCAACATAATTTTTATGCGTCGCAAGGCCGCGACGAGCAATACGGATGTACCCAATTTTACCCATTCGGTGGGCAAGAGAAGTACTCAACCAAGCGAGAGCGAACTGCAACATCGAAGTAAATTTGGTCAGATTTGCAAGGCTGTAGCAAAGCGTCTGGTCAATCCGACAGAGATGGCAAAAGACCAAGCAGCCTACAAGGCTCAATCTGCATACAAGACGCTAAGGCAGTATGTATGGCATCAGGTATCGGATAGTATGGAGTAATTTAGAAACAAAAACCACCAATAATGCTCTATACAACAATCACCAAAAATGTCAGCCAAAAATACGACAAAAACATTGATGTAATATGGGGAGTGTATAATAGCCAAAAACCAGATTAGTATTGTGTGTCGGAGGCAAGTATAATAAAGACCATACTAAACACTAATTTGGTTTTTGGAGATTACAGCCCGGATAGTAGATGTTTTTGGAAAATTATTGAACAACATTATTGTCAGTTTTTGTATAGAAGAAAAAGTCAATTGGATACGGAAACACGAAAAAGAGAAAAGGGACAGTACAACGCTGCCCCTTTTCTTATATATGCTAATTACATGATAATTATATGTTTAATCATTCAAAGATAATTATATGTTCCTTAGCAGGTTATTGCTTTATGAGCCGAAGGAGTTGCGTGTTTATCTGGAGTAGGTATATGCCTTTGGTGAGGTGGGCTACTGATAGAGTGTTGCAGGAGGGGGATAGGTTGGCAGTGGTCAGCAATGCACCGTTGGTGGAGTAGATGCGCACGGTAGTTTCCCTCATAATCCCATCGATTGTGAGCGTAGTATGAGCGGGGTTGGGATAGACAGCCAAATCGCCGGTGCCTTGTGTTGCGCTCAGTGCAGAATGAGTTTGGTCTGCAAAGCGGATATGCTGTATTTTGCCCCTTGCCTCTTTGCCAATGGTGTCGCCTTGGTGGGAGATAAGGTAGACGGAGTCGGGAGTAAAGGCCAACCTACCGATACTACCCAAATCGGTCGAGAGTTCCTTACCGGAAGGGTAGAGTAGGATTAGTTCTTGCTCGGTAGTAGTGTTACTCTGCTCCCGTGCCATACCACACAAAGGGAGCAACACAATCAGAATAAACAAATACTTTCTCATAGTTGGGATATTATCAATGCATAATGCTTTATCTGTTATACAAACTATACAAAAACGCCCAATAATGTATTCAAAAATTTTCCAAGAACATTGATGTAGGGTTATGTAAATAGTCAAAAACTAAATTAGTTTTGTGTAGTCAAGTGGCGTATAATGATGAATGCATAATTCATAATGCATAATTATATGTCTAATTATATGATAATTATATGTTGAAAAACAATAGTTTAAAGCAGTGATTTGACGAACTCTTCCTTGTTGAAGGGTTGCAGGTCTTCGGCTTTCTCTCCCAGGCCGATATAGCGAACAGGTATCTTAAATTGGTCGCTGATGCCAATCACCACGCCCCCCTTGGCGGTCCCGTCTAATTTGGTGATTGCCAATGAAGTAACTTGTGTGGCGGCTGTGAACTGTCGAGCCTGCTCAAAGGCATTCTGACCGGTACTGCCATCCAATACGAGCATGACATCGTGGGGTGCATCGGGTACTACTTTTTGCATGACATTCTTTATCTTCGTCAGTTCGTTCATCAGATTGATTTTGTTATGCAGTCGTCCTGCTGTATCAATCAGCACCACATCGGCATCATTGGCTTTGGCACTCGCCAAGGTATCATACGCCACGCTGGCGGGGTCGCTGCCCTGCTGCTGTTTTATTACAGGCACACCCACACGCTCACCCCATATACAGAGTTGTTCTACGGCTGCTGCACGGAAGGTATCTGCTGCACCGAGATAGACTTTCTTGCCGGCTTGCTTGTATTGATAGGCGAGTTTGCCGATGGTGGTAGTCTTGCCCACACCATTGACGCCCACCACCATTATCACATACGGCTTATGGGGTAGGGGAGCATCAAAATCGAACACATCACCGGTGTTGTTTTCAGCGAGCAGAGCCGCAATCTCTTTTACGAGAATCTGATGCAGTTCGCCGGTACCCAAGTACTTATCTCTTTTTACACGCGCCTGAATGCGGTCGATGATGCGCAAAGTGGTTTCCACACCCACATCGCTGGTGATGAGGGCTTCTTCCAGGCGGTCAAGCACATCATCATCTATGGTGCTCTTGCCCGCAATAGCGCGACCTATCTTGCTCAGAACCGACTCTTTCGACTTCTCCAAGCCTTTGTCTAAGGTCTCTTTTTTCTCTTTCCCAAATAGTCCAAAAAATGCCATTATTGTATGGTGTTTTATTATTTACTATGATGTTTTTGTATGTTTACCATTGTCTGCTGAGAGAACTGCCCAACACGAAGTAACTAACATGAAATTCCTAACACGCAGTTCCTAACATAAAGTCCCACAAAGGTACATCTTTTACGCGATATATGCAAGTTTGTGGGTGGTTATTTAATTATTATCGCTAAGAAAGTGTTGAGTATCAATCGTAAATCTCCCCGGATAGTATGGTTGGCTACATAGTCGAGGTTGATACGCAGTTTGTCTTGCATGATGACCTCAATGTAGTAGCGTTCAGGTTCGGGTTGTGTAGCCAGTATATCGTTTTCGTTTCGATATTTGATAGAGGCAGCATCGGTGATGCCGGGGCGGACATCTAATACATGCATTTGCTCCGGCGTATAGAGATTTACATACTTCCTCACTTCGGGGCGTGGGCCTACAAATGACATATCTCCTACCAGCACATTGAGTAGTTGCGGCAGTTCGTCTAGTTTGAACTTGCGGATGTAGTATCCTGCATGGGTAACACGAGGGTCTCGTCCTCCGATGGTGATAAGTCCTCGCTTATCGCTATCGGTGTACATCGAGCGGAACTTGTAGATGCGGAAGTCTTGGTTGTTACGCCCTACACGCACCTGGCGATAGAATACCGGTCCCGGTGAGTCTAGTTTGACCCATAATGCCACCAACAGCAGCAACGGACTTAGGCACAACAGACCTATGGCAGATAGTATTATGTCGCATGTTCGTTTCATAGCAATTGCACTATATCTGTGTAATTATCAATGATATAGGCTACATCCTCGTCGGATAGGCGAGTGTGCAGGGGTAAGGTTATCTCGTTGGCAAAGTGTGCGTATGCATTGGGATAGTTGGCAATATCAAATCCGAGACTCTTGTATGCGGTCATCATAGGCAAAGGCTTGTAATGCACATTGGTGGCAATTCCTCGTTGAGCCATTTTTACGATAATCTCTTGTCGTTGCTCCGGCGTGGCATCGGGAATGCGTGTGATGTATAGATGCCCGGACGATTGATGAATAGCATTATAATGGTTAAGCACTTCTATCCCTATAGGTTTGAAAGCGGTATCATAGCGTTGGATTATCTCCTTGCGTCGTGCTAATAGGGCAGGGTAGCGTTTCATCTGCACCAATCCGATGGCTGCCATAATATCCGTCATGTTACATTTGTACCACGGACCGACAATATCGTATTCCCATGCTCCTAATTGGGTCTTTGCCAATGCGTCTTTGGACTGTCCGTGCAGCGAATAGAGTTGTGCTTGGTGGTAGAGTTGGTCATTGTCTATGCCATCGATGGGGCGCCAAGTCAGAGCACCTCCCTCGGCAGTGGTTAAGTTCTTGACGGCATGGAATGAGAAGGCTGTAAAATCGGCCACAGTGCCTACTTTATGTCCTTTCCATTGTGCCCCGAAGGCGTGGGCTCCGTCGGCACAAATAGCAATTCGCCCGATGGCTTTTTGCAAGTCGTTGGCAGGTTGGAAAAGATGTCTTTTGCGTTCTACTATTTGAAACAGTCGGTCGTAATCGCATGGGATACCCCCTAAGTCCACGGGGATGATGGCTTTGGTATGTTCTGTGATGGCGGCTTCTACCGCATCATAGTCCATCTCAAGGCTGTCTTTTTGGCTGTCGATGAGCAACAATTTAGCCCCTACATGGCAAACTACCGATGCGGATGCCGTGTAGGTGTATGCGGGTACAATCACTTCATCGCCTTTGCCGATACCCAACAGACGCAGAGCCATTTCTGCACATGCTGTTTGCGAATTAAGGCATACGGCTTTGGGCACACCGATATACTCGGCTATTTGGTGTTCAAACTCTTTGGTTCGCGGACCGGTCGTAATCCAACCGCTAAGTATAGCCTCTGCCACTTCTTTTACCTCTGCTTCCGTCATATCAGGCGGGGAAAAAGGTATATTGCGTAATTTCATATTCATAATCGTAGTATTATGTATGTGTGTTGCTTATCCTAAGAACATTGCCACATTGACGGCTTGAATGTTGTTGGTAAACTGATGCGTTTCTACATCATTAGATAGTACGAAGCCTTGCAAGAGTGGTTTGTCTAAAATAGAATCTATGCTCATCAGATGGCGTGCGTCAGCAATAGTTACATGCTCTGCCATTTTGATTTCAAAGGCAAAATAACCATCTTGCGTTTCTACTAGCAGGTCAACCTCTTTGCCGTCTTGTGTTCGCAGGTGATAAAACGAAACATTGGCAAAGATATTTTTGGCTTGTTTGTAGATTTCGGATACCACTAAACTCTCAAATTCCGCACCTGTCGTTCCTCCTCTTTTCTGCAAGACGGCTTGCAGCACTCCATTGTCCATAAAATGGATTTTGGGTGCTTTTACAAGGCGTTTGGCACTATTGCGTTCCCATGCTGGCAATATCAAAACTTGGTAACTCAGACGCAAGTATTCCAAATAGCGTTGTACAGTTTTGGAAGTAACTCCCAAATCTCTGGCGAGATTAGAGGCATTGAGTACGCATCCGGTATAAATAGCTGTGGCTCTTTGCAGTTTGATAAACGGGTCTAAATCTCGGAATGAAGCCAAATCACGCACATCTCTCTCTAAGTATGTGTGTACATAGTTGGTTAGCCATACATACTTGTCTTCCATGTTCATCTCATCAGCCACTAGGGTGGGGTATCCTCCATATTGTGCATAGTGCTGCCATGCTGCTACCTTCTGCGACATCCGTTCGTCTAATAAGAAAGAGGGGAGCAATGCAATGTGTTCGGTGGTATTGGTTAGCAGTCTTTGCCATATAGAAGGGTGTATATCATCCTCCCAACTATTCGTTTCTATTTCCGGGATAGTGAGCGGGTATAGTTCATAAATTAAGCATCGCCCGGCTAATGATTCTTTTACTTTCTCTAATAGTAGCAGTTGGCTCGAACCTAATAGCACATATCGTACATTGTCATAAGTATCGTATGTTGCTTTTATGCTTTCAATCAACTGCGGTTCTTTCTGCACCTCGTCTAAAATGGCTTTAGGGTAGAGTGCCTCCCATTGCTGTGCAGTCATATTGAGGTACGATTTGCGCTTGATAGGGTCTTCAATACTCAGATAGGTATAGTCAGGCAGTAGTTGTTTCACCAATGTGGTTTTGCCCACTTGGCGTGCACCCGTGAATACCAATATGCGTGCATATTGCTTCTCTTTGAGTGCTAAGATATTATTTTCTATCTGTCGGCGTTTCTCCATATCTGTTCTTGAAACTATCTATTCTTCAAACTATTGGTTTCCTAATCGGCAACTATTAGTTTTGCAAAATTACACTTTTTATTTGGAATACGCAACTAATTTGTATTGTTATTCCAAAATTTACGCCATTATAGGGAGTGTTATTCCAAAATTTACGCCATTATTGGGAATCGGCGCGTTTTATTCTGGCTGTCTGAATAATTTAGGAGTTTAGATGTCGGCTCAAATAGTCGTTTAGTTCTCCTATTTGTTGTGGACGATTGAATTTCGTTAGGGCGCACTTTAGGCAATTTTGCCGCATCATTTCTTTCTCATTAGGATGTGAAATAATATATCTGATGTTTTCTTCTAATTGCCGATAGTCTTTCGTATTAGCCACCAGCCCAATCTTGTTTTCTTCCACAATCTTAGCACCTTCGCCTTCACCCATAAACATAATAGGCACTCCTGCCGCCATAGATTCATATATCTTAGATGGCACTGCCCCATATATGCGTTTTACTAAGGGTATTAATGTCAAATCAGCCTCCTGCAAAAGGTGAGGAAGTTCTTGGCGTGATACAACTCCATGATAGTAAATGCCGTTCTTGGGATGCTGCTTGATGAATTGTTCTATTTGTGCTTGTTCTCCACCTGCTCCATATATATGAAACTCCATGTGTAATTCTGCAAAGTTGATAGAACGACAAATGTCTGCTACACCTTGTGCAAAACCCAATAGACCGGCATACACCAATTTGATATTATCCGTATCTCTATTTTGCATCGGAGTATATGACATATCGAAGCGGTTTGGATCTACTCCGTTGCGGAATAGGTAGGTGTTTTTACCACCATTATGGGCTATATGCTCACATATCTCTTGTGATTGACCTAACGAAATATATGCCGAATGGTATATATGATGTTCTATTCTTTCAAGGTTATGATATAGTAAGCCATCAGATATAGCTCCTAATTCTTTTGCTGATAATGGCCATATATCTGAGATATTGGCAATTAGTTTGCAATGGGCAATTTTTGCCAATAGTATTCCCGACAAACCTAATGTGAGTGGTGGACTTTCAACAATGAGGTAGTCTAAATTCTTTTTCCGTAAGTATCGTGCCGAAAAGAGTGCCATAAACGAAAAAGAAATCATATTCCAAATGCGTGGTATGACTTTTCTTGTGTTGGACGCATACAACCAATAGCGTTTTACTTCTACGCCATCAACCATCTCTTGGCAGGATATTTTCCCTTTATACGCATCAAAAATTTTACCGGTAGGGTAATTGGGCATAGCAGAAACGACCCACAGTTGGTTTCCTAAACTTTGCAACCCCTTTACCATCTCGTATAAACGATTTTGTGGAGCCCCCATTTCCGGTTTGTAGTATTGCGTTAAAACTGCAATTCTCATTGTTCTTGTGTGTTTAATTATATTTTTATAGATAAGTATGCGATTATGTGATACTAACTTGAAAAATTCCGCATAGCATTATTTGGCGATATAATTAATAGTGGTGAGAAATTCACTGATAACTCTATGCGGTGTGTATTGTTTGGCTATATTTAAACAATTCTGTCTAAGTACTTTTAAGTCGGTATCGGATGTTGCTAAGTGGCACAAAATATCAGATATGCTTTTTGCATCCTTTATCGGAACAAGGTATCCGTTTTCTCCGTCATGTACAATTTCGCTATTGTTGTGCCAATCGGTTGCAATGATAGGTGTTCCGGCTGCTAATGCATCTATAATCGTTCCGGCAAATCCTTCTCCCGGATAGTAGGTGGGAAACAATAATAGGTAATACTTGCTGAGTGTCTTGCTTGATTCGTTAGGTGAAACCATACCTTTGTACTGTATAAAGTCAGGTTGTTTTTCCAGCAACTGACTGAACCACGCATTGTCCTCTATTTCACCATAAATATCCAAACTAAACATTATCTTCCCACAACGATTATTTGCTTGTTTTACAGCCTCGATAGCCTCTTCTATCCCTTTGGTTTGAGAAACTCGTGAGAAAGTACATAGTGGATATGGAGCATTAAATTCTTGAGTTGCGATTTCCTTTTCGTCTCGGATAGGTATGCACTTGAAATTGGGCATTACAGACACATTGCTAATTCCTATTTGAGCCAACTCTTTTTGCATCATACCAGTTTCTACAAATATGTGGTTGAGCCTTTTTAGGAAATAGCACAGTATTCGGCGTTTTTTGCACATTGCAGGCAACCAACCGCCTATTACAATGTAGTACAATTCTCTATTGAATAAATGATTAAGCAGTACCAACAATATAGGGATAATCCGCACACCATTTTGAGCCGGCAAGATAACTATCCGTTGTGCTTTGTGGAGAGTATCAACCAGTATTATAGGTAGTTGCAAAAGGAAGCGAATGCCACTTGAACTATCAATTCGCAATATGTTCTCAGCACCAATTTCGTTGCCTATAGCATCATATACATTTTGCGTTTTTATAGTTTGTCCGTTTAAGCAAACATGCCCGTCTCCAAAATGTCCTATTATTGCAATTTCTTTCATTTATATCTAACTATCTTGGTATCTTGGTTATAAATTTTCCATTCGTGTCGCAGAATCTTTTTTTGTTCTGCAATATCATTGAATGTTTTGAGTTGACCTTGTAGTAACGCTCTTATTTGTAACACAGAAGTTGTCCATAACATTGTGCGGAAGTAGGAATTAATAGGTAGATGATGTTTGTGAAAGACATAGGTATCTCCATGTATAGTATTTTTGATTTGCTTTTCGGAGAAAATTCTTTCGGATGATAAGTGTAGATATGTGATTGTAGGTAGAAACAGCATATAGTTAGTAGGAAAAGTCTTTCTTAAACGCATGTGTATATCTGCTTCTTCACCATACATAAACAAACCTTCGTCGAATAGTCCTATTTGTGTAAATTTGTCCTTTCGTATTAAGAAAAAAGCACCGGATAAGTGCATATATTTATAATTGTAGTGGTCAAAGCGTTTGAAGATATTGCGTGCAATGATGCGTATTGGCCCCCATATATTGTAGTCGCAAGCAAAACTCCAGCCGGGTTTGCCGTTAGGATACATCTGTTTTCCTCCGCACATCACTACTTGGGGATTGTCGAATTGCTGCAACATCATCTTGAAACAAGGCATCACCAATCGTACATCCGGATTCATAATAGCCACTATGGGTGCTTGTGCTACGCGGATGCCTACATTATTGCCTTGTCCGTATCCTCCGTTATGGGTGTTTTGTATAGTATGTACTTGTGGATACTCCTTTGCCAATCGTTCGTACATTGCCTTATATCCATGGCTTTGATTGTCCACAACAATCACCTCTAAGTCATCCCCAATATCGTTATATTGATACACGGAACAGAGACAATCATAGATGTCTTTTTCTGAATTGTAAGTAAGTATAATAACCGATAATTGTTTCATATCTTATAGTTATTCCAAAATTATTGCCATATTTGTGGATTGTATTCCGAAAATATTGCCATATTTGGGGAATTCGCATTAGTATATCTATTATTCATTGAGCATCTTGACTACTTTTGCAGGTATTCCCGCAACCACCGAATAAGCCGGTACATCGTGTGTTACAACGCTATTAGCAGCAATAATAGCCCCTTTGCCAATATGTACATTAGGCATAATCATTGCTCCTTGACCTATCCACACATTGTCTTCTATGATGACTGCTCCTGTGCTAACCAATGGTCGTTGCAGTGGTGCTATTTCCATCATTTGTTTTGTTGCGGCACCATGAGCGTTGTCGGTAATAAGTACATCCGGACCGGTCAGTACATCATTGCCGATTTCGATTCGATTCATACATGTGATATGTGGGCGCAGACCTATGCTACAGCGGTCTCCAATTACAAGAACGGGTGGAGTAGGCATTGTTTGTTCGGCTCTTGGATAGTCTGCCCATGCCGTCAGGTAACCATAATCACCAATCGCCGTATCGTTACCTAATTGGATATAAGCATGCCCGTGGATATGAGTATGCCTGCCTATCAGTGTATGCGTGCCTATATGCTTGAAAAAACGAGAATGATACCCTGTATATATATAGGTTGGGCATGTATGGATTAGGTCACGCAAGTATGGCGAGCAGATATACGAATATATCCGACCAATGAGTATTAGGAGTTTCTTGAACATATCTCTTGGTAGAATTGATAAACTTGTTGGGCATTCTGCTCCGTGGTGTAGAGTTGTGCAACCACTTTCTGTGCACGGAGTATCATTGGTTCGTATGTTTGTGTGAATGTACCATTCTGTGCAGCCTCTGTAATATTTGACATGTGTTGTACCAATTGTTCTTGTGTCGTATAGCGTAAACCTATTTCTTCGCCCGTGAGTTGTTTGCCGTTGTCGAATTGTTCTTTTGTTCCTGCTACATCGTTCCCGATTGTTAAACAACCAGAGAACATTGCCTCAGTGGTAATTCTTCCAAAACCTTCTGATATAGATGGGATAACCATTGCTTGTGCATTTTGATATAATGGCAGAATGTCTGATATCTCTCCTAAAAAAGATACATAACTTTGTAGATTTTGAGTATACACTAGTTCTTTACAATGTTGTTCATACTTATCGCCTTTAAGTTGACCGGCAATTCTTAGAGGTATAGGATGTTCTACCTTATTACAGTAGGATATATATGCTTCTAATAGAGGTAAAACGCCTTTCGCCTCTTCCACTCGTCCTACAAAAAGAAAATAAGGTTGTTTGTTTGCTGTGTATAAAAGGTTTTGCAATGATAAGACACCATTGTATATGACTTTAGATTTTTTTTCTTTGGCTAAGTCGTTATGCTTTTGCAGGTCTTTGGTGATGCAAATTGTATAAGAGTTAGAATGCTTATATTTTCTCACTTGTCCTTTGTGTTCTCTAAAGTAGTGGACCTTGAAATCCAAATCTCCATATTCACGGATATGCCATATATGTGGTATGTGCAGGATTTGTGAAGCATAGTAGCCAATGTTGGTTACAGATACATTGGTGTGAATAATGTTTGGTTTTTCTTTTTTGCAAATCTTGCATAATTGAAGGACACCAATTGCATTTGCCAGAAGTCTTCCGAATAATCGAGGGATGAAAAGTAAAATGTCTTTCCAATTCTTGTCAAATGGTGGATAGGTCCCGGTTCTATAGAAACAAGCATATACAGATATACCTTTTTCTATTAGTGCTTGATACATAGCACCCTTGTCCGGACAAATAATAATGGGCTTTACACCATATTGTATTACACCGTACACTATATTGAGAAAAGATTTAGATCCTCCCCCGGACATAGTGGTGGATGATGTTATATATACTACTTTCATTTATAGCCAATTAGATGTTATTTGTTTTTCTGCATTTCTGCTTTTGCGTATGATAGGCAGTTTCATAATCAGATGGCATAACGATACAAAGAATGATCCTATGCGATATTGTCTTCTGCACAGATGATAAGCATAGCATGTCCAAAGTGTGCGGAGTATAGTATAACGGCGTTGCCACGATGTCAGATTGATGTTGGTATATGCAAGTGTAAGTGTATTGCGAAGCCACTGTGCATCCCATACTTGCTTGTTGCCAAATTCTGTGCGGTCGTGGTACATTCGTGCTTTAGGAACCAAAAATACTTTAATGTGGTGATATACTAATCTTTGATAATAGTTGTTGTCTTCTGAGTAGTGAAAAAATAAAGGATTGAATCCTCCTATTTCTTCAATAATCTTGCGTGGAATAAGCCAACATGCAGCACAAACTTCCCCACATTCATAAGAGTCCTGCATTGTACCCGCAAATATATCATTTAAAAGCGCATTGCACTTGGTGAGCGTTCCTTCACGAAAATGATTATCCAAACGACTGCCATCGCCATTCATATGAATAGGCGACAAAAGAGACTCACCATCGCTTTGTGCCAACATGAGTTCGATGGCATCCGGCGCAATGGCTGCATCTTGATTGAGCAATAGGACATAATCGGCGTTATGTGCCAACGCATATCGTAACCCTACATTGTTGGCTTGTCCAAATCCTAAGTTCTGTCTCTGTGGAAAGATGATAGTTTCTGGGTATTGCTCTTGGATATATGCTAATGTATCATCTGTTGAGCAGTTATCTATGATGATAGGAGTCGTTTCCACGGATGAGCAACGCAAACTTCCTAAACAGAAATCTACCCATTTGCGTCCGTTGTATGTTACTATGATTGTGTAGATAATCATCTCGTTAACTTGAGGTTATAATGAAACAATATTGACATAATGGCACAGATAATGATACACACTACTTGTAGCCATGTGAAATAGGGGTAATAAAAAATTCCAAACATAGGTATTGTTGCCAATATATAATACCACAATATCTGTCCAAAATAGATTTTACTACTTGCTTTAGTAATCGTGGATAATAATAAGATAAAAAAAACTCCTGCCCACAGCAGCATTCCAATAATGCCTGTATCGCAGAGAAAATCTCCCAAATATGTAGGAAAAACGCTTATAAAAAATCCTTGTTCCTTGCTTATTGTATCTCGAAGTTCTAGGTAATTTATATCGTCTTGAGTAATTTTATTATATAGTGGGAGCATACGCTCGGTGTGTATGTGTTGGCTATGGCAATTGTCGAAAAAATAGCAAAAATTCAAATAACCCTGTCCTCCGTATTGCAATGCTCCGCCACTGATCCCTTGGTCTCTGTTTCCGAACCGCGCAATAGTGATTCCGCCAAGATATAGTATTGTTACAATACCTAATGGGATAAAAATCTTTTTCAGAAATTGCCATTGTGGCTTCTTTATAAAAGGGAAGAATAGTGCTAAACACAAACAAATAGTCTGTGTAAAAAATATGATTTCTGTTCTGTCAGCACTTACAATACCCGCTGTTGGCAATGACAATGCAGAAATCAACAAACCGATATTGAACCACCATTTCTTATTTAAGAAGCAGATGCTGGAGAAAAAACAGGGTAACGCCAAAATAGAAGTCCTGTTAAAGTAGTAGAAATAACCAAGGATGCGTGGTAGTGTCTTGGCTTTCGCATCTGCTAAGGTTTCATCTCCCGCATAATGTGCAGACCGTACAGCAGCAAAATCCTTTTCGGATAGAACTTGAATAATGTTATCGGCAACAATGTATATATTTAGAATTGCAACTGCAATCAGAAAATATGCAAATAAGTCGAATAATTTTTCGTTGGTAATTGCGATGTCTTGAATTTTGTGTGTATTTAATCTGCTAAATGGTAAAATCAAAATAGTGTGTAGAGTACAAAAGAGAAATGTGGGGACTAAATGTAAATCTATATTGTCATTGGTGTACAAAATTCCTCCCGCTCCTAAATACCCTAATTTTACGCATAGTATCGAACAAAAGGTGGTTAGTGTATATTCTGCTGCAAGAAATACACTCACATCTATACAACCTTGCTTTTTCCATAGGAAAAGAGTCAGTCCTAAAAACCATATAAATGGAATATATATCAACATATTCTATCTGCTCTTTGCTACTATACGAATTTTCCCTAAATCTTTCCACCCGGTGAGTATACACTTTGTTTGGCATACAAAGGTATGGCGGTAGGCGGGGATAAAAAGCGATGACAAATAACCGGCTGCAAGGTTGCTGATGATGGCTATCCATGCGGCGGCTATTACTCCTAATCGTGGCAAAAGCAGGTAGTTGAGCAACACGCACACGATACAACCCGTCGTATCGCGCAAAATAGCCCATTTTTGCAGGCCTTCTACCACAATCATCTTCCCGGCTACGCTGCTCAGTGCCACGCTTACAGCCTTAAACGAAAGCACTTGTAGTATCGATACGGCAGGGATATATTGTACCCCAAAAGTGTACCGAACGAGTGGATAAGAAAGCAAACATACCATAATCGCACACAGCAGCGTACCCCAAACGGTAATGTTCATAAATTGTTGATTTTGCTTGTTATACTCCTC
The DNA here is from genome assembly GCA_900542355.1 of uncultured Bacteroidales bacterium. GTDB lineage: Bacteria > Bacteroidota > Bacteroidia > Bacteroidales > Paludibacteraceae > Colicola. The sequence goes on from UQNE01000029.1 coordinate 13,939, forward strand.
TTTATCGGTATGCCACAAGTTTGATATGATAGGCATATAAGTGTCTGTAATGGTGATGGGTACGAACATCAATACCCCTACAAATGCGGTAGCCACCGAGAAAAATCCAACAGCCTCTTTGTCTATCATATTTCCAATCATCACTTGGTCTATCTTTTGGTATATCACCACTGCCGCACCGCTCAAAAGCAAGGGAAAAGCCTCCTTGAGTAAGTATTTCGCAGTCTGCCTGTCAAAACTCCACAGCCGAGGTGTGGCTATCTTCTTACGGTAAGAGAGTAGGTATCCGCCCGCAATCAGCACCGTGTCAAACAGTGCTGCGGCTATAAACCATGCCAATGGCGCATGCAGCAAGAGCAAAACTACTTTTATGCCTGCTCCAATCAGTGTGCGACTAATCTCCGTTTTTACGATATACTCATTCCAAACTATCGAGGTAAAATAGTTGCGTATTACGCCGAAGGTCTGCATTATCACACTTACCGAGTAGAGACTTATCATCCACCGCGTGAAAGTATCGGCTTCAAACATCCACACCGTGCCAATCACCAACGCCATAGTGATGAGCGCAAATATACATTTCAGCCCGAATGCGGTGCCCAGTATCTTATTGCTTTCCTTGGTTGGTGTATGTCCTTGTTCGCTTCCTTGTTGTTTGGCCTCTTCGCATATTTCGATGTTGTCCAATCCAAACGATGCAAATACTTGAAATAGAGCCACATAACTAATCACATAGTTCATCAGTCCGTATTGCTCCGGTCCTAAATAGCGTGCAACAAATATACCTACCAACAGGCTGCCAAGCAGTGTTACCACCTTTCCCGTTACTGCCCACAACAAGTTGCGGACAACCTTTTTCTTGGTTTCCGATAGGTTCAGACGAACTAATATATGGTCTATAAAGGACAAAACTATTCCATGCAATCAGTTCGCAAAGTTACGGCTTTTTTTTGATATATGCAAATATATGTTCTATTTCGCGTAGTTTGTCCTCAAAGAAGCAGTTTGCAACCGAGTTGCAACTATTTTTCCGTATCTTTGCAACCAAAAACAACAAAACGAACAAAAATCAATAGACAACAAAACTATATCCCTATGGAAAAAGAAACTCGTTCGATACTCATTAAAATAGTTGTCGCTGCTATCCTGTTGATAGTCTGCGTGTTGGTGGAACATTTCTGCGCATTGCCAATGTGGCAGTTGCTCCTTATTTATCTTGTTCCTTACCTTGTTGTAGGCTTCGACACACTGCGCGAAGCGGCTGAAAACATTATCCACGGAGAGGTCTTCGACGAAGATTTTCTTATGTCAATCGCCACTTTGGGTGCCCTGTGTATCGGTTTCTTGCCCGGTGCTGAGAGCCAGTTCCCTGAGGCTGTCTTCGTGATGTTGTTTTTTCAAGTGGGCGAACTATTTGAAACTATTGCCGAGGGAAAAAGTCGCAAATCGATTTCTTCGTTGATGAATATCCGTCCCGATACTGCCCATGTAGAGCGCAATGGCGAGTTGCTCACCATCAATCCGAATGATGTGCAAGTGGGTGATATTGTGGTGATTAAGCCCGGCGAGCGTGTGCCTGTCGATGGCGAGGTGATAGAGGGTGAGTCTCATCTCGATATGGTTGCACTCACGGGGGAGAGTGTGCCTCGTACTGTCCGAGAGGCAGATTCCGTCATCTCCGGTTGCGTCAATCTATCCGGTGTATTGCGTGTGCGAGCCGCTAAACCTGCCGCCGAATCTACAGCCGCTAAAGTCTTGGCTTTGGTGGAGAATGCCACGGAGAACAAGTCCCGCAGCGAGAATTTCGTTACGCGTTTTGCGCGGGTCTATACTCCTGTGGTGGTCATCTTGGCTCTGCTGTTGGCTTTCGTGCCGCCTTTCTTCGGCAATGCGTCTTATATTGAGGTGTTGCCCGATTGGCTCTATCGCGGACTGATGTTCCTGGTCGTTTCCTGCCCGTGTGCGTTGGTTATCTCTGTTCCGTTGGCGTTTTTCGGGGGTATCGGAGGCGCATCACGCAAGGGTATCTTGGTCAAAGGCTCCAATTATTTGGATGCACTCAGTCAGTTAGATACCGTTGTTTTTGATAAGACCGGTACGCTCACTCGCGGTGTTTTCCAAGTCAGCCTTGTCCATCCGCACGACATCTCCGAGAACGAACTTTTGCACCTCGCTGCCCATGTCGAACGCTATAGCAATCATCCCATTGCCGTCTCTCTGCGTCAGGCTTATCCCAACGAATCAGACGATTGCACTGTCGAGCAGGTCGAGGAGATTGCCGGCAAGGGTGTGCAGGCTGTGGTCAATGGAAAGATAGTCTGCGTGGGCAATAGCAAGATGATGGAGGCCATCGGTGCACAGTGGCACGAGTGTTCGCAGCAGGCGCAAGGGACGGTCATTCATGTGGCTATCGATGGCGACTATGCAGGTCATATCGTCATCTCCGACCAAATCAAACCCGATAGCATAGATGCCATAAAAGGCCTGAAAGCAGCGGGAATACACAAAACGGTTATGCTCACCGGAGACCATACCGCAGTGGCTCAGTATGTTGCCGACCGGGTTGGGCTGGATGAGTTTCATGCCGACCTACTCCCGCAGGACAAAGTGGCGCAAGTGGAACAACTCTTATCGCAGAAACCGCAGGGCAAAACGCTCGCTTTTGTGGGGGATGGTATCAATGACGCCCCCGTCTTGGCACGCGCCGACATCGGTATTGCTATGGGCGCACTCGGTTCGGATGCGGCTATCGAAGCGGCCGATGTGGTGCTGATGGATGATTGCCCGAGCAAGATTACAACCGCCATTGCTGTGGCTAAAAAAACGCATCGTATTGCCAACGAGAATGTCTATTTCTCTATCGGAGTCAAAGTGCTGGTCTTGGCTTTGGCTTCGCTCGGCTGGGCAAATATGTGGATGGCGGTCCTTGCCGATGTGGGCGTTACGGTTATTGCCGTTCTTAATTCGATGCGTACTCTCCGATAGTCCATCGTCCATTGTCCTTGTTCCATCGTCTTTGCTCCATCATCTCGTCATCGATTAGCCTTGTTTGCTTTCAAAATGTCAAATCGACTTTGCCGATACTTTATCGAAACCTTGTCGAGACCTTACCGAGACCTAAGAAGAAAATGATAAATAGCAAAATGGTAGCATTTTGGCAAATTATATGTCAAAATGCTACTATGTGTTTCCGTAACTGTAAGGCTTTGGTATTATCAATCACAGTACTTCAACTGCTCCCGATACTCCCAATCTGCCCCTATCTACAGCCTGTTGTCCATATCTTCTCGCGCGTGCGCGAACAATTAAATGTAATAGAGTAGTAGCAAGCCATTCTCTACTTGCATAGTCCTCCGCATAGTCCTCTGACGATGAAAATATAGCCAATCTATAAAATAGTTTGTATAATCCGAAAAAAATGTGTATCTTTGCACGCTATTTTGTGTACTCTATGCAAATGGCAACTATTTAGACGAACAATTCATTATATACTAATCACATACTAATACTGAATTCACAATGAAAACAAGTCATTTGTTTTGTGTGGCAGTCGGTTTGGTGGCAACCCTCGTTTTGAGTGGCTGTCGTTCCGATGTTGACCTGAAAAACATCAATACCGATGCCGAATTAGACCTTGGTATTGCTTTCCCCGTGGGCTCTATGAGTGCTACAATCGGCGATTTTTTGGCAGACGGACAGGTGCCGAATATCTATGTCGATTCTCTCAACAATCGCGGTATCCTTACTTTCAAAGACACTTTTAGCAACGACAAGAAGTTCCACGATGTGGACCTGAGCCAATACATCTCCGAGAAAACACTCTCGATGAATGTGTACGACAAACTCAAGGGGACACCCGCTTTGGTCAACCATCAGATTACAGGCGATGATAATCAACCCATTACGCTTGCTTTCCCGCTTACACTCAAACTCAAAGGTATCAATACCGACGAGGACAACGAGCGATTGGATAGTGCTATGATTGAGAATGCACGCTTTATCAGCACCATCAGCACGCACAATCTCCCACTCAAATGGGAATGGATTAATAGTGTGCAAATCGAGTTGGGCAGTGCTTTCTCTCGTCCCCAAGGCAAACGCGTGGAAGTCTATTCCAAGGGCAGCGGATACGGATACGACCAAGAGATACCTATCAATATCCGTGAGTTCACTATCAATCTTATGAAGAACAAAGCCCCTGCTACTCCCGAGGCGTACTATGGCAATGTGATTGATACTTGCACTTTTGTCATCTATTTCAATTTTACGGTGCCCACTTCCGCAGGCAAAGTTACCATTGCGGATGATGCTGCTTTCGAGTATCATCTCGGTGTGCAATTCATTGATTATAAGGCTATTTGGGGTATGTTCAAGCCCTCTAAAGATATGCACGATGAAGACACTGTTTCTATTGCTGACTCGTGGAGCGGATGGGCAAAACTCAAACGGGCTAAACTGCCGTTTGCTGAACCTGTCATCGATATGCAGATTACTACCAAGATAGCAGGTGCTTTGATGATGCAGGGTGATTATCTCTTTGTTGAAACGGCTGACGGAGCGCAAAAAGAGTTCGCTACTTTCAATGGGCAACACACTCTCTATCGCGATTTCAACCCCGATGAGTATCTGCCACTTACTAGCAATATCGGTGATTCGGCTATCATGCATGTCCGTTTCGATAAAACAGAAGCATTTGGGCGTATCGACCGTTTGTTCGCTATCCGCCCCGATATGTTCGGCTACAAGTTCTCTATCGATTTCAATCGTCAGCGCACACCGCAAATCCGTATTACGCCCAATACAGGTATCTATGTGGATGCCATTGCTACACTGCCTTTTATCTTCAACGAAGGTGTGGCAATCGAATATAGCGACACACTCAAGAATATCGACATCAGCCGATACACGCTCGATTCGCTCTTGGCTTCTACCAATATGCTCGATACCGTCAAGACGAGCGACTTAAAACTCCTGATGAAGATTACCAACACCATTCCTCTCCAAATCAAAGCAGTTGTTCGTGCTTTGGATGCCGATGGCAATGTTGTTATGGAGCCGGAGGACCCCACCAAACCGTATCAACTCACTACTACTGATACCGTATTTATTGCGGCTCCTACTTTCCGTTTCGAGGGCGGTACGGCTATCCCTACGCCTACCGAGACTGTGCAGATTATCTCTATCGATAAGAAGCATTTCGATACTTTCAGCCAAATAAAGAATATCGTCTATACGGCAAGTATTGATGATGAGTCGCTGCAAGAGACCTATCGACAAGGCAATTTCAATGTCCGCATTGCCGAGGATAACCAACTCAAGATTCAGTTCGGACTCTCTGCGCAAGTAGATGCGGTCTTGGATTTAGGTCAGATTAAAAAATAAGGAGGACTGAACAATGAAAAAACTATTTCGTCAATTCGCTCTCGCTGTCCTCCTGCTCGTTTCCGTCGGAGCAAGCGCACAACAGGTTACTACCCTCTATTTCTTAGAGAATGCGCCGATGAGGCATATCGTCAACCCGGCTTTCCAACCGGTCAGCAATGGCTATATCAATTTTACACCCCTTGGCTATACAAGCCTATGGGCGGGTAATAACTCGCTCACAATGAGCGACTTGATTTATATCGACCCGCTTACGGGGCAGACTATCACGGCTTTGCACCCCAATGGCGACAAAGCGGCTCTCCTGCGTGCTTTCCGCAAATCCACACTCGTGGATGCCGATATGACCTTAGACCTGCTCAGTTTCGGTTTCCGCACCAAGAACGAGAATGGCTATTTCCATTTTAGTATCATGGAGCGTGTCGATGCCGGAGTGGCTTTGCCTTACGACTTGTTCGGCTTTGTCTTGGGCGGGGGCATGAAAGACCTCAATGGAGGCTTCAACTATATCGATTTGAGCCAATTAGGTGTCGATGCTTCCGTCTATACCGAAGTTGGTTTTGGCTACTCGCATCGTATCAACGACCAATGGACTGTCGGTGGTAAGGCTAAGTTCCTCTTGGGTACTGCTTATGCCGGACTTTCCACTTCTAATCTCGGTATCGATGCTTCTGCCTCCGAATGGCGTCTGCATGGTACGGGTACACTGGCTGTGGCGGCTCCTATCAACTGGGATGCTCTCCCCGGCGAAATCAACAAGGAAACTGCACCTAACATCGACCCAAGCGAACTGATTGACTTAAACGATACCAAAGCACTGGTTAAGTCTATCCTCAAACCATCCGGATATGGTGCCGCTTTCGACCTCGGTTTTACCTACAAACCTATTGAACAACTCCAAATCACGGCTGCAATCAACGACCTCGGTTTCATCTATTGGAATGGAGGACGCCGATACAACTGCGAGATAGATACTACCTTCACCGGAGTAGGGGAGTTCACCTACGACCACTATGTCGTCAATGGTAAGTTCGATTCCGATAGCCTCCTCCGTGATGTAAAAAGCAATCTAATCGGTGTTGTTGATGGCACTACCGCCACTATGGCAGGGGGAGGGGTTTGCCCGTTTGTGTGCGGGAATAGGTTGATA
>UQNE01000030.1 GCA_900542355.1 uncultured Bacteroidales bacterium
TGCCGTTAGCAAAGCATATCGTGTCCGGCAGGTTGAGCAGGTTGTACGCAATGTGTGTGATACCTCTATCTAAATCGATGATAAGGTTGCCATTGGGGTCATAGAACTGCTCCACGCTATCGGTGGTATTGAGGTCTTGGTATTCCTTGACGGCGTATTGGTCTGCAGAACCGGCATAGTCGGTGATGTTTTGTACCTGATTGCCATAATAGGTATATTGCAAATCATCTATGACTTGTTGCTCTTGTGTATAGCGTTGCAGCCGGCGAATGTTGCCCATAGCATCATACTCGAAGAACTCTGCCGTGGCGGGTTGCGCCTCATTGCGCAGATAGAGGCTCTCCGTCAGTCGGTTCTGTACATCGTACAGATACCCCATAGTCAGTACAGAGTCTGCGTCGTGAACCCTACTTGCCGAGATACTACCGTTGTAGTACGCCGTTGCACCATTGGGCAGACTGTCCGCATAGAACAGATACTCCGAGAAATGACGATTCACCGATTGGGTCTGTGCGTTGCGAATATCATAAGCATAGCGGGTAGTGTCCCGGCGGTTATGGCGCATTTGGGTGGTCAGTTGCCCATGCTCGTTGTAGAACCATTCAGACAAAAGTACCTCGGGCGTGTCATTGAGTTGATACTTGGTTTGCACAAGTCGCCCTGCGTGGTCATACGAGTAGGCATATCGCTCTGTCTGTACCCCCATAGGCGAATCGTACTCTGTATAGACACGCTGCGGCGTACCGTCGAAGTTATACGCCGTATAAGTATGTGTGCCATTGCCGGCAGCGTCTATACTATGCGACTGGATGACACGACCTTGCCTGTCGTAATAGTATGCCGTAGTGGTATAGCCGTTGTCAGATAGGTTGTATATGCGCTTACCCGTCTGCAATCCTAAGGCATTGTCATATCGCTTGCCATATTCCGTTTTATCCCTGTACTGCAATAATGCTGCCACATCAGCGGGCAGACATTGCAGAAAATCGTATGTATCGTAGTAACAAACGGTCAGCAACTTGGTCTTCTGTACATGATAGAAATAACGTGAATACCCCGTATCTTCCATCGGGTACTTTTGCTGCCCGACAGCAAAAGTCTCTATTACCACCCACTGTGCAAACTGCTCTATTAAGCGAGCATGCGAAGTCGCCCCTATATTCACTTCCGCCGTATAAGCCACACGGCCATAAGTGTCGTACTTCATAATTGTCCAATAGTTACCCCGCTTATGCTGATTGGCATCCTGCTGCATAGCCATCCTGCCTGTCTTGTCATATACCGACCGTATCTCCCCCGCACCCGGGATATGCTTGCAGACAACATTACCCCGCTTGTCATAACGGTAGATATACGCATATTGCCGCATCAGTGCGGCTGTGTCCGCAAGGGCGGACTGAGCGGATAGTTGTTGAGTGATAGCGGGCGGCAAGGTATAGCGCAGGCGACCTAAGTCGTCGTACAAGTAATAGGTATCCGTTTGTGTGCCTTGCCGTAACATTATCTCTCTGCCCATAGCATCTACCCAATGTGTAATCGGTTTTCCGTCGGGGTCGATGGTGGTAGTAATACGCAATGTACCTGCAGCATACTCTCCGTCGCGCTCCAAACCGTCTTCTGCAATACGGTATCGCTGTATAGGCGTGGTATTGACCTCATACTGCATAGTGGTCGGATGTGCTTGATAAGCCTCACCGGCAGTGGTAGTACGAACCAATCGCCCGTGGTCGCACACCTCTTTTGTTGTAGTGGTATAAGGTGCGTTGTCGGCATACTGCTCTATAGCCATAGTATGATAAGTTGATGCGTCTATCGGCTGCGAACCTTCGGTGATAAGCGGCAACCATTGACGAACCGTCCGGCTATCTCCGTCGTACTCGGTACGCACCACCATATCTTTGCCCGTAGGCGTTGCGGCTCTGATGGTCTGCTGATAGAGCCTATTCTGCTCATCTACATACGATAATGCTACAGCGGCTCGGGTACCATTCGCCATACTTACTTGTCCGTCTTTGATTTGGACTGACGATGTGGCATCTAAGGGCGTTACCTCTACCATGTAGTTCTCACCGGCTAAAGGTGCAGTATGCTCGCCGCCATAGAAATCGGAGGATATATACTCTTCGCGTTGCGGTGTGTTTTGCCCGATACCTACATAGCGTGTCTGCCAATGACTATTGCTGCATACTGCCCGCCCATACGCATCATATACCACTTTTGTCCGCTGAATGCTCCGACACAAACTGCCTGCTATACTGTCCGCATTGTCCGCACACAGTCTATCCGGTTTGCGCTTATGAGAGGTGCCATCGTAGTACACACTATCTACCACAATATGGTCTCGGTTGTAAAGCCACAGGTTCTCACCGGCATTCTTCAGTATCAGACTGTGCTGATACACAATAGGAACATTATGCGGATTGCTAAATAAATCAGTCAGTACAAAATCGGGTGTCTTGGTGTGCTTATACGCCACAATGATATGGCTATGCGGGGCAATATGTGTACCCGCACTGAAGCGCACCTGCTCGCTTTTGCCCTCTCCGCTCAATACCCAATCAGTCAGATCGACGGTACTGCCACTCATATTGTACAGTTCGACAAACTCGCCATTGCTATACGGAGGTTGGGTAATCTGCTCATTGAGCGGACTATCATACATAATCTGACTGATAACCACTTCTTGAGCAGAAATCGTTATGCTATGGATGAGGGCCATTGCCCATATCCAACAGACTATGTATCCTTTGTTTTTCACTATTCGTCTTGGGTTGCGTAGTGGTATTGATAGGCTTTGAGTACCACCTTCTTGCCATTGTCGTCATATTGATATACCTCTACAAGGTTTCCGAGCAGATCATATTGGTAGTAGGTGGTTATGCCCCGTATGTCGGTTTCAGATGATAGCCCGATATAGGGCAAATAGGTATAGCGTTTAGTGAATGCACCGGTAGTTTCTGTGGTGATATACAGCCGACGAGCATCCCAACTGTAGTGTGTGGTAGGCTGCCCGACAGGCGTAACGGATGTAGGCCGCAGCATCTTGTCGTAGGTATAGGTAGCCACTGTATCGTATCGGGAATCGCATCTGAGTTGCCCGGCTTCAACAGATACAGTATGAAAATCAGTGCTTAAAAGAGGCTGTTGCAGCCTAAGTAGCAATGAGGCACACGGAGCCGCGTATGGAGCAGATTGGGGGAATGACAAACCTTCAGACTGCTGTTTCCGAACAATGGTGGTATCGATAATCATACTATCTGCTTTGTTGGAAAAGTCAAGTTGATAGAGCCTGTACAATGCAATTTCTCCTGCCGTGATATAATCTTGGTTTACTGTGTGTATTCCTTTTATCGTTTCTATAGGCATTTCTATTCGATTCTCTTTTACCAAGGTGCGCAATCCTCGTGCATATACATCCGAACAAATATCAGACAACGACACCACATCATCCGGATAGGTATATCGAGTAAAATAATCCTTATCACCCCGTAGAAAACATTGCTCTTTGATACGCTTCTTCTGATCTCTTCGGAAAATGGTAGTCTCTGAATAAGTGCCATTGGTTTCATACCGAGAAAGTTTTTTGGATAGAGGATAATCTATGGGTATCCATATCCTATACGATAAACTACCCAATCGACCTGCGCTTTGGCGCACGAGTGTACTATCGTCTAAGGTGGGATAGGTGTAAGTGGTAGTTTTGCACAAACGGCTCGATTGGTTGTACTCTTCTTTTTTGATAAGTTTAGCCCGCCTGCTTGCCTGCGTAAGGTGGGCGTAAGCAAACAGTACCTGTTCATTGCCTTTTATATCCAAGCGATCCGGCAAATGGTCGTAATACAGGAGGTTGTAGTACAATCGATTTGGCGTTTGCGTATTGTATATGATTTCCTTCACATAGGAGTATTCTATGATGTTTGCGCCAAAAGGTGTAAAATAGGGGTATATGATATAATGTTTCGACTCTTGTGCTGCCACATCGATAGCAAAATCGATATTGATAATGCCGCTACTGGTACCCCTGCGGGGCAGTATAGCCGCAGAATCTCTAACCAAGTTGTTATCCGATATAGCAGATTGTGGAGAGAAAGCATTTTCATCATACCAACCATACTCGTATCTTTTCTTCTGAAGCAGGGTATTGTCTTTGTCATACATCTCGATAGAAGCCGGCGATATGGTATGCAGTATACGCTCGGCATCACGCTTACTTACCGATGATACACTTTCTACGGCTGATATATACTGATTGCCATTTCGTTTGATGATGCGTATCGAATCGTATGCGCATACTTGATAGGTAAAGCGCAGTTGTTTCCCTAACGGGTCTTTTGCGCCAATCATTGTACCAAAGGCAGGCTCGTCTATCCAATAGCCGTACATATCCAACACATCTACATTGTTGCTGATGGGGCTTGCCGACCAATTATAATCGAACAAATACCTTATTTTTGCATTTTTATGCTCTATACTATGCAGGTATTGCCTGCTATACGATTCTATATCTGCTATTTTAGGAGATGTGTAGGTAAGGTGCCATGCACTAAGAGTATCTCGGTCAGCAAGAATATGCACATCTGTCAGGAAATGTTTTTGGGCAGTCCAATAAGAGCGATAGGATGTTCCTCCGTTGGCAAATGTACTGCAGAACATATCATCATCGTATATCTGGTTGTTTTTCTTTTCGTATTGCATATAGATGGCAAACGAATGATCGGATGTGGTAATAGAATCCAACAATGCGTTCTTGAAGAGTTGCTTTTCGCCGTTGGTAAGGCAATAAGGTTGTGCCAAATTGGTAAGGTAAGGCTTAAGATTCAAAGTATCAGACCGATAGAAATCCATTTTCTTGCCTTCACCATTAACCAATTCATCCTCATGGGCAATAGACACAGTAGGAACATAAGTATATCGGCATGGCTGTTCTTGCGGATTCGTCGAAGCATAATGGAACAGCATCTTTCTGCCATTGGGGGCTTCGATACTTACAAGCATCCAACCGACAATATCGGGTTCCGTAGTGTAGTTGCCATTGATTTGGGTCGGTATAGATTGCATATACTCCAATGCCTCATCGCTACCGCCAAAAGTGTAACGATAGCCGTCTAAGGTAGTTATCACGATAGTAGAGGGTTGAGGCAATAAGTAGAGCGGTGAATCGTGAAAATCATTGCAATAAGTTCGTTGTTTCTCTTGTATCTGCATACCGGATAGATCGATCTCTACATAATCACCCGACAGAATAACAGCCCTGCCTGAAAAATCGATGATAAATTTACCACTATACTTACCAAATGAAAAACTATATATATCGCTCTCTAAATCGATGATATGCGCATTGCGGTTGTAGTGCTTGGCATTTTCCCACAACCGGTCGTTGCTAAAATCGCCATTGTATATATTTTCTGCTGTTTGCTTTGAGTAGGCTGAGTCACGCAGTACTGCCAACATCCCCTTTTGCAGATATCTGGTACTGAGGTTACCGGCATAGTCCCAAGTCTGCTCTTCGTATTCCATATCATCAGCAATACCGATGATTTCGCGGGTGATAGAGCCGCCTGCTTGCAGTGTCCATCCGTCGCCCACGATGCCGGAGTAAGTAAGCGGGCGAAAACCATCGCTTGTATAGGTAAGTCCTATAGGCCAATCAAAATCGACATCTTTTATTTGAAACAGATTGACGGAATATGCCAACTGCCCGGTATGGGGCATTACAGACAGATTGTGATACACCGGCAGGGGTGCATCTTGTGCCACAAGTATTGTGTAACAACCTATTAGGCTGCAAATCAATATCTTAAATCTATTTCTCATAGTTTCAAAATATCTTTAGACAAAACCTGCTCGTTGGCATAAATGTATAGCACATATATTCCTTTGGGTAACTTGTGCACATCTATATTGTATAAGTGTGTTCCTGCGTCTTGTGGTTCTATATCTGACCGATATGCGCACAATCCGCCCTCATAATGCAGGGAAAAGCCTACTTGCGCAGCCGTACCCAAAGTGTATCTGATTTGTAATTGGTCAGATACGGGGTTCGGCATAGTCTCGATGTCGGTTACTATGTCGATTGCAGATATAATCTCTTGGGCTTGGGGAGTATCGCTTGTATTTTGAGAGGTGGTATCCTTATCGAAAGGATAATACAAACCAAATGATAATCGAGTAGAGTCAGCGCGAAGTATATGCAGGCAGTCAATTAGTTCGATAATCGGGTATCGACATTCCGGGTGATACCATTGGTAGATACAGTATTGCACATGGGTGGTATCCGTATCTATCTGCCTATACTGCCGCTGCGTATGGACACGCAAAACACTATCAAGCGTCATATCAGACAATCGCAAAGTGCCTAGTCCATCCGCAACAGTCACGGAGATGCCTTGGATATAGAACGGTATGGTGTGGGTATATTCGCCATAGCCGCTAAAGGTACTATATAGCGTATCTTGATAAGCAAACGGATACACCATTACCTTTTCCAGATAAACAAAATCTACTTGTATTGCAGCCGTCTCATACCCAATGCGAAAGAGTGTGTCGCCTACGAGACGATACTTATTGCGGGTATGCAGAAAGTGGCTGCTAAAACAAAGAGAATCATCGGGAATATAGTAAGTACAAGAGTATTCTTTAGGCAAAATAGTGGCAGCGGAAAAATCCCATACGCATGCGTCTCCGCAATCCGCAACAGACACACCTTGTATCTCATATCGAATAGTGGTATCATTGCGATTGATGAGATGCTGCGGCTTGTTCAGCCGTGTGTTTGCAAAAGATAAAATAGGCGAACAAAGCAAGCAGAAATAGCACAATGCTACAATAAAGCGATACGGATGATGTTTTCTTTGTTTTGCCATTTGGTATTAAATTATGCTTTCGTACTGCAAAGGTAATGGTAAAAAATGATATTTGCAAATAAAAAAGGTCTATTGGTCAATTTATAAGGAAAAAGACCTATAAAATACCTATAAATTGGAGTGGTGCATTATGACCAAGTGTAAGAGATTGTGGGTTTGGAGTTACATTTTGGTAATGTTAAAATAGTTTTTAGGTCGGCTTTAGGTCTCGACAAGGTTTCGACGAAGTCGGCTCAAGAACAAAGTAGCAGAATGTATGGGAAAATGGGAGTTATAGAAACAAAATGATAGAACACGATATTTGTATGATATAACACGATATTTGTATGACATAACACGGCATTTGCATGATATGCGCACTATCCTTGCAGTATGCACACTAACTTTGCAGCATACACACTATCTATCTGCCATAAAAAAGAGGCTGCCGAACCGTAAGTTAGTCGGACAGCCTCTTATTGTTTTTACACAAAGAAAGTAAAATTGACGCTACCGTAGGTGCGATGAGAGTCGAAATGCGGGTGCAAAGAGAAATCGTGGTCTTTGCCATGCTCCAAGACGAACAACCCGTCGGGTTTGAGCAGTTGGTGCTCAAAAATCAAATCGGGCAAAGTAGGCAGGCTTTCCAATGCGTATGGCGGGTCGGCAAAGATAAAGTCGAACTGCAAATGGCAAGCATTGATATACTTAAATACATCACCCCTAACAACTGTCAGATTATTGATTCCTAATTGCTTGCAGGCAGAGATAATAAAGTTCTGCTGCGTGTGCGCCAACTCTACCGCCGTTACCTCTTTGGCTCCACGACTAACAAACTCCAACCCGATTCCCCCCGTGCCGGCAAAGAGGTCGAGCATCTCTGCGTCCTCAAAGTCGATACGGTTGTTGAGCAGGTTGAAAAGACTCTCCTTAGCAAAGTCGGTAGTAGGTCGTGCGGTGATATTTTTAGGGGGCGCCAATCGACGCCCCCTAAATTGTCCGGATATAATTCGCATAAATTATGTACCCAATAGAACAATAGAATAGAGAATAGATTACTCCCAGTTGCCGGCGTTGTTGTTCGGTGCTTCTACGCTACCTACCTTCAATCCGGGATAATGCTCCAGTTTATTCTCCTTATCAATCAAGTTAACCAACTCTTGTTGGTTGAGGTCGCCCAGATAGGTCTCAAACGGAGCGCGTGCCTCAAACAAAGGAACACGGATACCTTGACTGGTGGTGTACTCATTGTTTACCTCAATCTCATACTTTACCTTATCGGTATAAGGGATATAGATAATGTTGGCGATATTCTCCTCGTTGTACTCACCTTTGTAGAGGCTTTGGATAAGGTTGCTCTCAATCGTATCACGGCGGAAACCGCTCAAACCGTTGCTCTTTACCTCCTTATCGTTTTCCCAGATATAGGCATAGAGATCAGCATCCGAAGCGAAAGTCTGCTTCTTGAGCGCAGCCTTCTTAGCAGCCTCGATAATCTTAGCGGCCTTCGGCTCAGTCAGACCGGCTTCGAGTTGTTTATCGGTCAGACTACCCTCTTTGAGCACCTCTTTCTTGGTAGCGGTCTTTAGGAAAAGAACCAGGCTATCGGCATCAGCCATATAGCGACCATGCTGACGGTTATACTCCACCTCGGCAGTACGCAAACTGACCAGATTCTTTACCACTGCGGTCTCGCGTGAGGCACGAGTCTCGTCAAACTGAATCGGGGTAACAACGCTCATGACGCAGAAATAAGCCATAGCCACCGCTGCGACGCTGAGCAAAGTAATCATAATTGCTTTTGTTGCTTTCATCTTATTTGGTATAGTTTTTGTGTTTCAAACCATAGTGCGTGCAATCTGCACAAAACTGCGGCAAAGTTACGCTTTTTTTTTTATATGTGCAAAAAAAAGTGTACTTTTGCAGTCTAAAATCAGCAGTAAAAGAGGTTATTGATCATGGAAGAGAGCGATAAAGTGTTATATCAGATACTCACAGAGCGTCTTGAGTTGCTTCGTGAGTTGGACAAAGAAGGCGATTCGGACAGGCGTAGGCATGTGGCTAAAGAGACCCAAATGCTCCACGCACCATTGGCACACCGATTGGGCCTGTATCAAATCAAAACCGAGATGGAAGACCTCGCGCTGAAGTTTACCGACTACAAGACCTATAAATATATTGCGCACGCGCTGAATGCAAAGAAATCGGAGCGTGATGCGTATATTGCGCGCTTTATTGCCCCTTTGGAGCAAAAACTAAAGGACGCCGGTTTTGTCTTTACCATCAAAGGCCGCCCCAAGTCGATCCACTCTATCTACCATAAGATGCAGGCGCAGAACTGTGATGTGGATAGGATATACGACCTCTTTGCCATTCGTATTATCTTAGACTCGCCTGCCAATCGCGAGAAACAAGACTGTTGGCAGGTCTATTCGCTCATCACCGACATCTTTCAACCCAACCCCAAGCGTCTGCGCGACTGGCTGTCTGTGCCTAAAGAGAATGGCTACGAGAGTCTGCATACCACGGTATTGGGGCCTGACGACCGATGGGTAGAAGTGCAGATCCGCACAAAGCGAATGGACGAGGTGGCAGAGAAAGGTGTAGCCGCCCATTGGGCATACAAGGGCGTAAAAGGCAATATCTTGACCAACAAACAATATGTCTATGTATTCACCCCGACGGGCGATCTGCGTCGTCTGCCTGCCGATGCCACGGTGCTCGACTTTGCCTACAGCATCCACTCCGATGTGGGCGACCACTGCGTAGGCGGGCGCATTCGCAATCAGAATGTGTCTATCCGGCAGAAACTGCAAAACGGCGACCAGATAGAGATTATCACCGCACCCAACCAAAAGCCCAACGCCGATTGGCTCAACTTTGTTACCTCTACCAAAGCGAAAAACAAGATACGCCAATCGCTCAAAGAGATTGAATACAAAGATGCTGCCGAGGGCAAGGAGATGCTCGAAAGGCGTTTCCACAACTGGAAGATTGAGTACACCGAGGGCGACATCTCCCGCCTGGCAAACAAACTCGGCTACAAGGCTGTAAGCGACCTCTATCAGTCGATTGCCCAAGGAAAAGAGGATATTCTGCAACTCAGAGATGTCTTCCTTTCGCTCGATTCGTCCATACCGCACCATATCGAGCCAAAGCTGGAGTATGTACCGCGAGAGCAACAGACAGGGCTCGCCATTGAGGTGGATATGAATGTAAAAAATGTGGACTACCACCTTTCTAAATGCTGCAACCCACAGCCCGGCGACCCTATATTCGGTTTTATCAGCGTAACCAAAGGTATCCGTATCCACCGTTGCGACTGCCCCAATGCCGACAATATCCGCGAGCGTTACCCCTATCGTATGATCCCTGCCCGTTGGGCAAACCGACCCGACAATGGCGGAAACAACAAAAAGAAGTGACGATTGCACACCATAAGAGCAACCTGCCAAACAGCATACACCTCATTATATATATGACCTACGCAGAGAAATATCCGGATGAGCAGAAATACAGGGAAATGCTCGGGGCGGAATCCATCACTTTCTATCGCGACAAGATGATGGAGTTGATCGACAACGACCCCACACGCCTCGGCGAACTGCGCGGATATGTACCCGGTAAGGATCTGCCTAATCACCTAATGTATCGCTTGGAGCTGATACTAAGCCCCGACGGACATCGCACCTACGAGTTTCTCATAGAATGCAACACCAAGGTGTCGGCAGAGGGAATCTACTATGGTGTGCGCGGACTGACCAACGATGGCTACGACCCCGAGACAGAGTTGCACCGTTTTCAGCAAGATTGGGAGGCCGTAAAAGCAGAGGTCTGCACCGTACTCAACAACATCTTCACCAACAAAGACTTCTCTCATCGGTTTAAGATGACCGATAACTACAACACCAACGCCATTGGGAAGAACTGCTCAAGCACACCATAGACCCAAAAGCATTCGAGCGATTTATCCAATCTGAATACAAAAGCAACGTTGGAAACAATAATCCGACGCTGCTTTTTCTATATTTACATCCTATCCACATCAAGTTCTCATCGAACCTTCGTCGAGCCAATTACGGCAAAAGCACGGCAAAAAGACGGCAACGACACGGCAACGAGAGCCATTTATATCGTGGTAAAGACATACAAAAGTGCCTCAAAATACCGAGAAGGAAAAGATCCTAATATATTAGGCTACTTAGAGGGCTACAACCTGTTCAAAGGTAAGGTCATCGCCCTCCACAGACGAGGGGATGTACCCCATCTCTGCCTTGGCTTTGTCTTGCGGGAAAGTAAAGTAGGTGCAGAGACACTCGCAAAGCAATTCGCCCTCCGCGCTCCATATCTCCCCCACTACATAAGCCACATTGCGGTGCTGCTCCTTGAGCCGCCCGCGCAGCGTGATGTAGGGTTGCAAAGTGGAAACAGGCTTGTGGTAGCGTGTCTCCATCTTAGCGGTAACACCTGCCGTCTGCAACTTATGAAAAACCACCCATCCGCAGACCTCATCGAGTAGAACGGCTTGGATACCTCCGTGGAGCGTATTGATCCACGATTGGTGGTCTTGTGTCGGTTTCCAAACAGACACTATATCTTCGCCATCATCATAGAAATGCATGTGTGTACCGATAGGATTGGTCGGGCAACAACCGAAGCAGTTGTAGCCGTCCACACCAAGCCACGGATTATGAATTAAACGCATAATGAATTGATTGATAATTGATTACTTAATCGTTCTTTCCGGCTGTAAGATAACACGAATCGACTTGCCTACATTGATCAAGTGGTCGGCAATACGCTCCGAGTCGCTGGCAAACTCCAAGTACTGCGCCCCGACGGTCGGGTTGTACTCGTTGCGTGAGAGACGCTCCACATTCTTGTCCGCCATCTTGTCCGTCATGTCGTCCACCAGGTCCTCCATCTTGTTAGCCTCGCCGAGCGCATCCATACTCACCTCCATATAGGCTTTCATCACATTCTGATAAACCGAGAATACCCCTTCGCGCACCTGCTCTATTTCTTCCTTTACTTGCTCAGAAAAAGCAAGGTTGTGATCGCGCAACACCTCCGCATACTCAATGATATTGGTGGCATAGTCGCCGATACGCTCCAGGTCTCCGATACAGCGTATCATCGACGACAAGTATCGGTGGTCCACCTCGTTCAATGGCTTCGAGTTAAGGCGCACTACATACTGAATAAGGTAGTTGTTCAGATAGTTGAGTTGCGCTTCATTGCGGTTGAAATCATTGAGTTGCCGGAAGTCGAGGCTCGAAATCATATACACCGCAATATCATAGTTGTGCATAGCCACGGCAGCCATGTGTTCAATCTCGAGTTTCACCTGGCGTACAGCAATGATAGGTGTACGGAGCATCTTGTCGTCCACAAAATAGAAGTGCGGCTTGGCAGACTGCCCTTCCCCCTCTGAGAGTTTATCGGGGATAATGGCGCAAACGGTCTTCACAAGCAAGTTGGTAAGCGGCAGGATGATAACCACCGTGAGGCAGTTGAATATCGTATGGAACATAGCCAACTGAACCTGCGGTGCATTGGGGAACATATCCTCGAAGATAGAGCCGAAACTAACCTCCCCTTTGGTAACAAGATACATTATCAGAGCGGCTATCATAAAGACAATCACACCAAAGCAGTTGAAAATCAAGTGCATCAATGCCGTTCGCTTAGCGTTTTTGCCGCTGGTCATACCCGCAATGATAGCCACCACGCACGAACCGATATTAGAACCGAGGGTCAGATAGATACCTTGGTTGAGCGAGATAAGCCCCGTTACCACCATCGTGATTGCCACCGAGGTCATCACCGACGACGACTGGATGATTGCGGTAAAAATAGCACCTATCAGCACCAGCAAGATCGGGTTGCTAATCGAGGAAAGAAAGACCTTCACTGCATCCATCTGCGCAAAGTCTTCCATCGACCCCGACATCATACTCAGTCCCACAAAGAGCATACCGAAGCCCGTGAGGATACCACCGATGGTCTTCCAACTCTCCTTGCGACTAAAAAGTGCGATGAATGCGCCGATACCTGCGAATGCGGCAAAGATAGAAGTGGTAGAAAGCCCCCCCTCCGAAGAAAGTCCCAAGGCTACAATTTGGGCGGTGATAGTAGTACCGATATTCGCACCATAGATGATCGTTGCCGCCTGACTGAGAGACATGATACCTACATTCACAAAGCCGATCACCATCACCGTAGTGGCTCCCGACGACTGGATAGCCGCCGTACTGAGCGCACCGATACCTACGCCAATCAGTTTGTTGTTGCCTACCTTTGAAAACAGTGCTTTCAGATGCTCACTACTCGCCGATTCGAGGTTGCTGGACATCATCTGGCATGCCACCAAGAATATACCGATACCCGCAATGAGCATCAAAATAGCCGTTATTGCTGTTACTATCATAAAGTTATTCGTTTATGGTTTTATTCGTTGTTAGGTTTATTCTTTTTGATAAGCGCATGGTTGCAGAAGCCGTCAATATAAATTTGCAACGGCCGGCTGAAGCGGACATGGCGTACCAGTTCAGTCTCCTCAATAGCCGGCAAAACATCCAGTTGCTCCGCATTGAACGCATCTTCCGGCCGAGCAAACGAGTCCACATTGATGTAACCGACATTAAACGAGGTCATATTCTGGAAGAAATGCGACCCTTGGCTCGGATCAACCCTAAAGTCGGGTAGACTGCATTCCACTAATGCTTTTGCCTCGCTGATGTCGCTCCACTGTACGGGCACACCCAGCGTCGGAATCTGCGAACCCCACCTGCCATAGCCGATCAATACATAGTTGCGCCCCTCTTGACGCATTCGAGTGTTCCACTCGCGCAAGGTATCCGCCATCTCATGCGTGCGCAGTATATTGAAGGTATCGCGACGAAGGTAAACCACATCGGTTATTCCGTCCACTTCGCCTACGCCGAGAGCCGAGTCTGAACGGATAATCGGCTCGGATTCATCGATATTTTTCCAATCTACTTTGGCTGTCAGTCCGTCTGCGGAGATAGGGCGAATCTGCAACACATTGAAGACCGCAGGTTCGTGCATCAAGTTGGCTGCGAACTCTATCTCAACCGGGCATTTGATTTCCGCCTCTGCGATACTCAACAGGCGCGAAACGATGTCGGCCAACGGAAAAGTATTGAATTTGAGGATAGGCGCAAAGGTGATGCAACGAGGTCCCTGAGCATAGCATGAATCGACCATACGAAAGTTCTCGTAGTCGAAGGTAGAGGCTACTTTCTTGAGCGATGCAAACTGCTCGGCGTCTGCCACAGAGAACCGCTGCAGGTTGATTGCATCGTCGATAGAAGTCTTAAATCGCTCCGGCGCAAGGCTGAGTGCCAACATCGTCTGCTGCGTCTCACGCATCGCCAAATCAGGCGTCGAAGTCTGCATCACATGCTTGGGGTAGCGCGGCGAGAAACGCAACACTTGCTCGCCATCTACCACCGCTTTGCCCAAACCGTATGCCACCTTCACAATCCCGTCTTCGGGCTTCTCATAGCCGACAGGGTAGAAATTGATGCTCCGTGCTACACCGCTGATTGTGGGGAAATAGTAATTTCCTTCGGTTTCACCGCATACTTCTTGCACCACAATCGCCATTTTCTCCTCCGAGAGGACATTGGCGGTAGAGGCGATATATCCGCGCGAAGCGGCAAAATAAACCGAGGCATAGACCGACTTGATAGCCTTGCTCAGCAGGCGCAACTCTTGGTCTTCGTTCTCGGTATGGGGAATCATGTAGGTCGAGTAAACGCCTGCAAACGGCTGATAATAAGAGTCTTCCAACTTGCTCGACGAGCGCACAGCCAATGGCCGATGAGCCACTCTGATAAAACGGCGCAGCGCCTCCGTAAGGTCTTGCGGCAGAGTGGATGCCACAAACTCGGAGAGTATCTCATCGTCAGAAATCTCCGAATTGATTACATACTGCAGCCCGTTATCGTGAATAAAACGGTCGAAAGAATCGGTGGTAATGACCAGTGTACGCGGTACTAAAACACGCACATTCTCCCAATTGTCGTATAGGTCATACTTCTGCAAGATATGATTAAGGAAAGCCAGTCCGCGCCCTTTTCCACCCAACGCCCCGGCACCATAGCGAGCGAACCAAATCGTATCGTTGTAGGTGTCCGGATGATATTTCGCCACCACGCCCAAGGCCTGATTGATACGATAGTCATGAATGGTCTTTATGTTGATTGCGCGGATATTCTCGATGTCCGTTTCGTCCTTGATAGTGAGCGGCGATACCTGCTTGCCCACAGCAAACAGCCCCCGTGCAAAGAGCCACTTGCTCAAATAGTTATTATCCGAAAGGCGGCGAAAGGCCTTGGGTGAAATAGTCGAGATGATATGCTCAAAGCCCTCCAAATCGTTGGCACGCGCTATCTCCTCGCCCGTGTCGGGGTCGATGGCTACAAAATCGCCAAAGCCGAACTCACGCCCGATATACTCGCTCAGTTCTTGGGTCAGCGTCTTCGATTTCTTCACAATAAAACCTACATGCAACTGATTGGCAATCAACCGCATCGACTCTTGCGACGACTGCAAGAGGAAAGGCATCGTAGGGTTGTCCGCACGGATGATACGACATAAATCAACACCCGCATCCAATTTCTCCGACGAAGAGGGATCGCCCTTGTGTACCACGAAACCGATATCGGAGATAACGCCGATGATGTTGTCGCGATAGCGATTGTAGAGAGCCAACGCCTCATCGTAGCAAGTAGCCATCAGCACCTTCGGGCGGGCGCGTTTGCGGAGGAGTTGTTGTTTCTCATTGAGTGCATCACGAATGGCAATGCTATTCTGCTGCAGCACCAGTTTGTATAGCAACGGCAGATAGGTGGAGTAGTATCGCACCGAGTCCTCTACCAAGATAATCGCCCGCACGCCCTCTTCCAAGATGTCGTGGTCAGCGTTCATTCGGTCTTCCAGCAGTTTGATGATGGCGATAATCAGGTCGGCAGAGTTGTTCCAGCAGAAGAAATAATCGATAAATTGTTTTCGTAGGTCTTCTATGTGGTGGTAGGTCTGCTTGGAGAAGGCGGATAGCAGCACGATAGGCGTCTCGGGCGCAATCTGCTTGAGGCTCTCGGCAAAATCGAATACATCCAGGCTCCCGGCATTGTTCATCGTGATTACGAGGTCGAAACGCTCGCCTTGTTGTGCCTTCTCGAAGGCCTGCG
This sequence comes from uncultured Bacteroidales bacterium, assembly GCA_900542355.1. Taxonomy (GTDB): domain Bacteria; phylum Bacteroidota; class Bacteroidia; order Bacteroidales; family Paludibacteraceae; genus Colicola. Next base: position 16,064 of record UQNE01000030.1, read on the forward strand.
CCGTCGTCTCTGCACGCAAGATAGCAGGCGGGTTGCTTAGGTTGAGTTCGGCATATTCCTGCGCTATCTGCACATCGATATGTCCGTCCTCCTCCAGGGCGAAACTATCGTAGTTGTTGCATACGAGCAAGATACGCCGTACCCTGCGAACCATGAGTGTTGTATAATCGCCGTTCTCCATATATATCAAGGTGTAAAAAAGGTACCGGGATCAACTCCCGATACCTTTCGCTTACTATACTATACTATACTATACCCTGCTCTACCATAGCATTAGCCACTTTCATAAAGCCTGCGATGTTCGCACCTTTCACATAGTTGATATACCCGTCTTCTTCTGTGCCGTACTTCAAGCACGCAGCGTGAATATCTGCCATGATAGTGCGCAAACGCTCGTCCACTTCTTCGGCTGTCCATTTTAGGCGCATCGAGTTCTGCGTCATCTCCAGTCCCGAGGTAGCCACACCACCGGCGTTGCTCGCTTTGCCCGGGCTATAGAGGATTCGTGCCTGTTGGAAAGCCGCAATGGCATCGGGAGTAGTAGGCATATTTGCGCCCTCTACCACGCAGGTGCAACCGTTCTTAAGCAGCAGTTGCGCATCGGCTAACTCTACCTCGTTCTGAGTTGCGCAAGGCATAGCGATGTCGCAAGCGATACTCCACGGACGCTGCCCGTCGAAATACTGTGCCGACGGATACTGAGCCACATACTCTTTGATACGCCCGCGGCGGATATTCTTCAGTTGGAATACATAAGCCATCTTCTCTTCCGTCAGTCCGTCGGGGTCATATATAAATCCGTTGGAATCGCTCAAAGTCAACACTTTTGCCCCAAGTCGCATGGCTTTTTGCGCTGCAAACTGAGCCACATTGCCCGAACCGGAGATACATACACGCTTGCCCTCAAAGGTCTCGCCGCGCGTTGCCAACATCGCCTGGGCAAAATAGCACACGCCGTAGCCCGTAGCCTCGGGGCGCATTAGGCTGCCGCCCCAGTTCTGACCTTTGCCCGTGAGCGTACCCGTAAACTCATCACGCAAACGCTTATACTGACCGAACATATAGCCGATCTCGCGTCCGCCTACACCTATATCGCCCGCAGGCACATCGGTATCCGCACCGATATGGCGTTGCAACTCGGTCATAAACGATTGGCAGAAACGCATTACTTCTGCGTCCGACTTACCGCGAGGCGAGAAGTCCGAACCGCCCTTAGCACCACCCATCGGCAGTGTAGTGAGTGCATTCTTAAAAGTTTGCTCAAAAGCGAGGAACTTCATAATGCTCAGATTCACACTGCTGTGGAAACGAATACCACCCTTGTACGGACCGATGGCACTATTCATCTGCACACGAAAACCGCGGTTGATTTGCACCTCACCGCGGTCATCTACCCACGGAACGCGAAACATAATCACGCGTTCGGGTTCTACCATACGCTCCAATATTTTTTGTTCACGGAGATAGGGATACGCCATCACCATCGGTGCAACGCTCTCCAACACCTCTTTCACCGCCTGGTGAAACTCACTCTCACCCGGGTTCTTCTGTACGAGGGTTGCCATAAACCCATCGACATACGCTTGTGTTACCTTGTCTAACATACCTTGACTAATACCAATTTGAAATCGCTTGTACGAGATATTCGCACAAATCAGCGACAAAGGTACACATTTTTTTTGACACTCACAATACACCCCCGCACAATTACAAAAATATCAAAATCCGCAACCACAAAATCCCCGCCCTACATTACATCACCCACCAAGCATCACCTGCTAAGCATCATCCGCTAAGCAACACCCACCAAGCCAACAATACAAAATGCACCACCCACAAGTTTCCCCAACGCCCTTCATTATGCATTATACATTATGCATTACGCATTTATCTACGCCGAGTCAATACCGAGACCATACCGAGTCTATATCGGGTCGTTATGCGGTGATTATGCGGTGATTAAGGGGTGATTAAGGGGTGA
>UQNE01000031.1 GCA_900542355.1 uncultured Bacteroidales bacterium
CCGCCCTGTTACCATCACGCCTGCCGAGAACGGCACCGTAACCGCCGACAAGAATACTGCTCACTATGGCGAGACGGTAACGCTGACCGTTGCACCCGCCACGGGCTACGAGTTCGACCAACTCCGTGTGCTGGACGGCGAGACGCAAGTGGATGTAACAACAACCACCGAGGGCAAATACACCTTTGTCATGCCCGCCGGCAATCTGAAAGTGCAAGCGACATTCAAGGCAATCGACTACACCATTACCATCGAGCCTGCCGAGAACGGCACCGTAACCGCCGACAAACAGACGGCAAACATCGGCGAGACCGTAACGCTGACCGTAACCCCGGACAAGGGCTATGAGTTGGACGAAATCCATGTGATGAATGGCACAACGCGCCTGACAACGGTTTCGGAGGACGAAGGCAACCATACCTTTGTCATGCCGGCAAACAATGTGGTCATTTCCGCTCTGTTCAAGGAAACAAGCGGTACCGGTGTCCATGATGCAACGGCAACGGATATTCTTCCCCGCAAAGTCCTCCGCGACGGACAAGTCTATATCCTCCGTGCCGGCAAGACCTACACCGCAACAGGCATAGAAGTGAAGTAACAGACTTCCCCCAACCCCTCTAAGGAAGGGGCTCGATAGAACGGAAATAAAGACCCATTCTATGAAGCCCGCTCTTTTGAGGTGTTGGGGGAGTCTCGTTTCTTAATTCTTCTTAATGGCAACAAATCAGCAAGGGATAAGCAAGGGATAAGCAACCTATAACGAAAGGTTGTACCATAGATAACGAACCAATAGTATAAAATAACTTAACAAAATTATTATGAACAAACGTTTACTCACTATGTTTTCGGCATTGGTGCCGCTGACGCTTACCATAGCACAAGCCCCCGAAGACGTACAAGCCGTTGACCTTGGTCTGCCGAGTGGCATCAGATGGGCATCATGCAACATCGGTGCCACCACGCCCGAAGGCTATGGTTACTATTTCGCTTGGGGCGAGACGGATAGCAAAAAGGACTACTCGTGGGCGACCTACAAATATGCCAATGTGGGGGAATTTTACCACTATAAATTCACCAAGTACTGCACTGATGCAAGTAGTGGCGACAACGGCTTCATTGACAATAAGACAGTCTTGGAGCCGGAAGACGATGCCGCTACTGCCAATTGGGGCGATGTATGGCGTATGCCCACCGATGCCGAATGGACGGAGTTGCGTGAACAATGTACGTGGACGTGGACTGCACAGAACGGCATGAACGGCTACCAAGTAGCAAGCAAGACGAATGGTAACTCCATCTTCCTCCCCGCTGTGGGGTTTCGCGACGGTAATGCTGCCCCCCTATGTCGCAGGAAGACGCGGCTACTATTGGTCTTCGTCGCTTCTCGAGAACTCCTCGGATGACGTTTGGATAGTAACTTTTAAGCATGAGAAGGTGGAAAGGCAAAACGACAAACGCAACAAGGGTCTGTCTGTCCGCCCCGTGCAGGACAAACAAGAAGAGGCAGAGCCGGCGTATCAACCCAAGCCTTTCACGGTAGCCGAAGGCAAACAAGTTACCTTTTCCGGCGGCAATCTGCAATACACCCAAAGCACACAGACATGGGCGTTTGCGGAGCATCAATATGATATGTTGGGTACGGATAATGTGGATGGCGGTGGTAAGGTTTACGATGCTACATACGGATACGACAAGACTGGTAGTGCTTTGGCAGACAAGATAGACTTGTTCGGTTGGAGCGGTAGCACAGGCAGTGCCAAGTGGGGTATCAGTACATCCACAGATAACAGCGATTATAGTGGTGATTTTGTGGATTGGGGTACGAATATGGATGACGGTAACACTTGGTACACCTTGACTGCGGATGAATGGGAGTACCTACTCGATGAGCGTTCCGATGCCGACCAATTAGTAGGTGTGGCACGTATTCAGTTAGACGAAAACAAATATACGAATGGTCTTGTTTTGCTCCCTAACAATTGGACGTGTCCTGCGGGCATAACATTCAAGTCGGGCTTCTCTAATACCCATAGTGTTCAGGCGTATGCCGATTACCAGACTTTCACGCTTGCCGATTGGCAGCAGTTGGAAGCCGCGGGGGCTGTTTTCTTGCCTGCTTCGGGCGACCGCGACGGGGCGTATGTGGGCGGCGTGCAGAACTGCGGCACCTATTGGTCTGCTACACCGAATGTCTCGGACAAAGCGTACTATGTGTACTTCACCTCGGATTCATATTTCTCGCACAACTACGGCAGCAATCGCAACTACGGGTCCGCAGTCCGTCTTGTGAAGGACTATTCCAATGTAAGTACAGACGCGGCCACCCCCTCTGCTGCCAACACCGCCATCGTCCGCAAAGTCCTCCGCAACGGGCAAATACTTATTCTCCGCAACGGCGTTTGCTACGACCTCCACGGCAGAATACTGAACCCGTAAACTCATCAACCCTTTCAACCACATATAAACTAATCAACTCATAAACAACATGAACGTAACGCGAAACAAATCTGTATCCCCCCTCTTCGAAGAGGGGGTTAGGGGGAGTCTCTTATTGCTTTTTCTATTCTTTGCCCTCTCCCTCAACGCCCAAGTGGTAACGGTCTATAAAGCAGGAAAAGCCATCGGTTGTTTCGCCAGTTCCGACAGTATGATGTTCTTCGACACATACCCGGACTTCGCCGCTTCCACTGTTTTTGCTGTCTCGGACACCTCTTATGTGCATTTCTCCAGAGGTAATCTGCAATATCAACCCTCTACTGACACATGGCGTTTTGCTGACCGGCAATACGACTATGTCGGTGACGGAAACGCCAATATCTCCGACACCACCTATACGGGTTGGATAGACCTCTTTTGTTGGGGGACGGGTGATGACCCCACTTTTGTCGCAGACTTTGACAACTACAAGACAGTATTTGTAGATTGGGGAACCAATGTCATCGGTGCGGATACTGCCAATACGTGGCGGTCACTTACTGCCGACGAATGGCAATACTTGTTCCAATACACCCGCTGGGCGATAGCAATGGTCAATGGCACTGTAGGTTTCTTGCTCCTGCCCGCCCATTTGGAAATATACAAAGGACTTAAAGAAGACCATGTCTATACTGCAAGCGATTTTGCTTTGTTGGAGTCTATGGGCGTTGTTTTTCTGCCCTGTGCGGGCGGACGAAGCGGATTGCGCGTATATGAATGTGGTGTGCAGGGATACTATTGGGCGACTACATTATTATCTGAAACGAAGGCACAATATCTGGGTTTTCGTTTACAGACTGCATACTTCAATAAACTTACTCCCTGCTTCGGTATGTCTGTACGCTTGGTCAGAGACATTCCATTCAACAACCAATAAACACCTGACAAAATGAAAAAGATACTATCCATTCTCTTTGCTCTCTTATGGGTCATCAGTCTCAACGCGCAAGTGTTAACGGTCTATAAATCAGGCAGAGGCTTTACTGCACTGCCTATACCGACAGCATAGTGGTTACCCGCGCAATCCACAATGCTGCCACGGAGAGTGCTTTTGCCATTTCTGACAACTCGTACGTGTGTTTCTCCCCTGGCAACCTGCAGTATCACATCGCCACCGGTACTTGGCGTTTTGCCGACTATCAATACGACTATGTCGCTGCCGACATCACGGACACCACCTACACGGGCTGGATAGACCTCTTCGGGTGGGGGACGGGCAATAACCCGACTAATGTCGAGGACGCGAACTCAAAGTTTATCGATTGGGGAACTAATGCCATCGGTACGGATGTTGCCAACACATGGCGCACACTGACCCTCGACGAGTGGCTGTACCTGTTCCAACACACACGCTGGACGATAGCCAAAGTCAATGGAACATTGGGTTTTATGCTGTTGCCTGACTTTTTTGAAACGCCTGTGGGACTATCTGTCAGTATCTTGGGAGACGGCAATCTGACAGATGCTTCCAAAAATTACTCGGAATCGGACTACTCCACGAATATCTACAACTAGGACGAATTTGTTTTGTTGGAGTCCGCAGGTGCCATATTCCTGCCTGCTGCAGGTGCTCGTTATGGTACGATCCTATCTGCCTGTGGTCAGAAGGGTATCTATTGGACGGCTACAACGGGGACCTCAAAAGCCGCGGCACGATATATGTCTTTCAATTCCACGAAAGCGCTTGTTTCCGTCAATGGTCATGCAGGTCGCAAATACGGATACTCCGTCCGTCTTGTCCGCGACCTGTAAAAGTAGGAACATTGCCAAAAATGGAGATATTGTACGAGCAATAGTCAACCTGTTTTAGGACAAGACAGTCCTCTGCCCTCCCGCTAACAACTACAGTACATAGACGGTTGATACACGGTTGATACATGGTAGATAAACGGTACATTATGCTGCCCATACCGTAGGCATATCGGGGACATCCTATAAACTCATCAACCCATTCAACCACGCATAAACGAATAAACTTACAAACAAATGAAACAGAAATCATTCCGTTCAATACTCCCCCTCTTCGAAGAGGGGGCTAGGGAGAGTCTCTTATTGATAGCATTGCTATCTGCCCTCTCTCTCAATGCCCAAATGCTCAAAGTCTATAAAGGCGGTGCAATGGTCTATTGTATGGAAAATGCCGACAGTGTAGTATTCTGTTCCTTGCCGAAAGATGCATTCTCTGTCTCTGCAACCAAACAGGTGCGTTTCTCACCGGGCAACTTACAGTATACGCGCAGTACACAGACATGGTCGTTTGCGGATAATCAGTATGATATGATTGGCGAAGCCAATATCAGTAATGGCACGCTTGCAGACAAGATAGACCTGTTCGGTTGGAGTGGAAGTACTGCCACAGCCAAGTGGGGTATAAGTACCTCCCAAGACGCTGAAGATTACTCTGGTGATTTTGTGGATTGGGGTACGAATACTATCGGGACAGACGCTCCCGATATATGGCGTACATTGACGGATGACGAGTGGAGTTACCTTCTCTCAGGATGTACCAATGCAAACAATCTCATCGGCGTGGCACGTATCAACCTCAATGCCGATGGTAGCAGGTATGCGAATGGTATTGTCTTCTTCCCCGACTACTGGATATGCCCGGCAGGCATAACATTCAAATCGGGCTATTCATACGATTATGTCAATTATCAGATATTCACTCTTTCCGATTGGCAGAAGTTGGAAGCCGCAGGGGCTGTTTTCCTTCCCGCTTCCGGTTACCGTGGAGGGTCGGATGTGAACCGCGTGCAGGAATGCGCCGTCTATTGGTCTGCTACGGTTAATTTTTCGGACGAAGCAGGCTGCCTATACTTCGACTTCGGTGCGGACGCGTACCCATTCTACAACAGTCGCGACTACGGGCAAGCAGTCCGCCTTGTACAGGACCTGTAAACGCCTTGCACCATCAACCCTTTCAACCTATTCAACCATGTATAAACTGATAAACTCATCAACCAATAAACTAAAAACTACCAACATGAAAAAAGCAATCGTATTCCTGTTCTGCTTTGCGGCTATATTTTCTTTCCAAGTGCAAACCGTGGCAGCCGGAGAGACGGATGCCGTATACGTTTGGGTGGACGGCACAAGCACCTGCTACCGCCTGACTGATATGCCCAAAGTAACTTACGAAGGCACCGAAGCCATTCTCTCTGTCAACGGCACGGAGCAACTGCGTCTCGACTTGGGCGAGAAACATCTCGTCATCATGTATGGTGTATATCAGGAGACCCCGACCAACATTGAGCAAACCGGACAAGACGGGCAGACCAACTCCCCCGTCCGGCAAGTCGGCAAATACATTCGCGGTGGTCAACTCATCATCCTCCGCAACGGTGTCTGCTACGATGCCCACGGCAGAATACTGCACCGGTAAACCCGGCAACCTTTTTAACTCATTCAACCACGCATAAACTAAATTCAACGCATTATGAAAAAAATGCTACTTACCATTGGATTTGCAATCATAGCAATCGTGGGCGCAATCGCACAAGTGCCAACGAATGTGCAGGCGACACGGGGCGACACGACGGGCATCACCGTTACATGGGACGCAGTGCCTGACGCAATCGGCTACGAAATAACGGCGGAAGCCTGGGACGTTGCCATCAATCGCACTATCCGGACTATACCCGTCGGTGTATGCCAATTCATCGACAAAGATGACCTGCCTAAGCCGAGCCTTGCCCGCTACACTGTGAAAGCGGTCTATGCGGACGGCACAAAGAGTGCAGAATCCGACGCGGCTATCGGATATGCGGTACTCGAAACTATGCGGATACTCGGTGTATCCACGCGCCAACCATGGAACGGCAAAGTGGATATCGATGTCGAGTACAAGACGATGCGTTCCCGTTTCCGCGAACTATTCAGATTGGAAAACCCGCCGTACCCGGACAGCGTTAGCATCACCGCACGGACAGCGGACGGCGAGTTGCTCCCCGTGAGGTCGCTCACGAAAGAATCACCTCTTGACTATGGCACCTATACGGTCAATCGTAAAACGGTACAGAACGGCACGGCTCTATTCTCGGGATCGGGGCAGCAGCGGCTGGTATGGGACGCAGACGCAGACACGGCTGAGGTCAAGGCACCGAATACGATTATTACGGTTACAGTCGCTGATAAGGGCAATATATATGCGCAAACGACTGTTTCCGACACCGTTGACATCAATACCACGAGGCCCTATACTATTATGATAGGCACGAATGACACGCTGATGCCTATCCCGTGGGCGGCACGTTGGGCGGACGAGGCAAGCACGTCCCTCAACATGCAGGACGGCTCGGACTTCAAACTGGTTGCATATACAAAGTATGCCACAGTGATTGATACGATTCACAGGGAGACAATGCTCGCCGACGAGAAAGGTACTTTTATATGGAAACCGGATTATGGTGTTACCGTCTTGCAAGGTCTGTTCAGCAACCGTGCAACGCATGCGAAAACAACCTATTAAAGTATGGTGCTGCGTTCGCCCGAGATACCTCCCACGGTGGAACATATACCGGGGGCGCTTAAGGTAACGTGGACGGTGGCTGCCGGATGCACTTACTACCAGATTGTTCGTCGCACGCTGAAACCTGACGGAACACGCGGCGCGTGGGGAAATATGGCGGGGGTATCGCCTTCTGCTAGTTCGGGCGCATACCCCGATATTCATGTGGCACCTGGAACAACCTACGAATATGCTGTCTGTCCCAAGTATGCCGACCCTATGAAATATATCGACCCCGACGCTGTACAAGGTGCCGGCACTTACATCACAGCAAAGCCTGTTGTCTGGGCAATGGGCAGAATGCCTGTTGGTATTGTGCTTGACGCACAGGCTGTCGGGCAGGACAGCATTCATCTCACGTGGACGCATGTTCCGGACGCATACCGTTACGACGTATATCGGGATAACGGCGATGGGCAATACCAAAAGATAGGCGATGTCCCTTATACGGAAGGAATAACTTTTACGGATACCAATGCTGAATCCGGCATACGCTATACCTATAAGGTGGAGGCACTTAATTGGATGGACAGCACTACAGAAACAAGCAACCCCGTAGTTGCTTATAGCCGGTTAGACAAACTTACTGTCAAGCGTATCCAACCGCGCTTTCCGTGGAACGGACTTGTGGACGTGCTTGTTTCCTATAAGTCGGCACGCGAGATGCAGAACGATGGCACACCGCATTTCAGATTGGTGGCAGTGCAAGGAGAGGATACCTTGTCGATACAAACCATTGCGCTTGAGGACGGGACACCGATTGACCCCGATTCGTTTATGTTGAGCGGAAAAGGAAACCAACGCCTTGTTTGGAACGCAGGCGAAGACCTCGGTGAGGTATTTTATAAAGAGGGCATAACGGTTTCGGTGGAGTGTGTAGGTGTAGTGCCCGGCGACAATACCGATTTGGCATTTGAGGACGGGAAAGTGTTCTCAACAATCACGCGTCTCGACACACGCAGCGTACATGGGGTGGTACTTGGAGAAAGAATGGAAATCTATGCCGACATCGGTTGGTTTGCAGGTGCGAATGAATTAGAAGTTTTCGTCAATGGTATGCCCGCATTTGCTACCACCCACGAAGATTACTACTCTTTCAGCATCGGCAAAAGGCAACTGAATATATGGGGCATCAACACGCTCAAACTGACAGCCGACAATGGCATAGAGCAGACGGCACGGATTAAGTACCCCGACTTTGTTTTCACCGCCACACAAGGCAACAGAGACAGTATCATCTTGGAGTGGAACAGCCTCAAAGGCATACATACCTATTCTGTTTGTCGCCGTATTGCCAATACCGGTGATGAGTTTGTAGAGGTTGCTCACGTGAGCGATACCACCCGTTGGGCGGACACGTCGGAAGAGACCGTAATAGGCGAGTTTGAGTACACGATTATGCCGTTGTTGGATTTCGATGAAGACGCCGGTCCGCAACCTGCCGCCGTAACCGGCTATCGTGCATTGGATATAGCCCGCCCTGTTACCATCACGCCTGCCGAGAACGGCACCGTAACCGCCGACAAAGAAACGGCTAAATACGGCGAGACCGTAACGCTGACCGTTACCTCTGATAAGGATTATGAATTAGACCAACTCTCGGTGTCGGATGATAAAACAGAAATAGATGTGCTGAAAACACAGGAAGGTCTCTATATGTTTATTATGCCGGCAAGCAATGTTGCAGTATCCGCTATGTTCAAGGCGAAAACAGGTGTCGCAACGGATACTATTCCATATAAATTATTCCGCGACGGACTATTCTATATCCTCCGTGCCGGCAAGACCTACACCGCAACAGGAGTAGAAGTAATGAATTGAATTATGAGACATAGATAAATCAACAGGGCTGATTCTTTTGCAGATTCAGCCCTGTTGTGTTGCTCACCGATTATATCAACAGAAACCACACCGGGCAAATGCTAATAAAGTTGCAACCTTATGCACAAATAAGTTGACTTTATGCACTTGCGAAACTTCAGCATAATAATTATATGTTTTCCTGTATCCCCCTTGTCCTCAGAGGGGCTTGGAGGGGTCTATCGTTTCTCTAACAGTACCACATTCTCCACATGTTGTGTGTGGGGGAACATATCCACGGGTTGCACGGCAACTACACGATATTTAGAATCAAGCAAACTCAAATCGCGTGCTTGTGTGGCGGGGTTGCAACTGACATACACTATCCGTTTCGGCTCGGCAAAGAGTATCGTGTTCACCACATCCTCGTGCATTCCGGCGCGAGGCGGGTCGGTGATGATGACATCCGGTCGCCCGTATTGCTCGATAAACTCGCGATTGAGAATATCTTTCATATCCCCGGCAAAGAACAATGTGTTCTTCAATCGGTTGTATGCCGCATTGGCTTTGGCGTCCTCTATGGCCTCCGGAACATACTCAATACCAATTACTTGGCGTGCTTCTTTCGCCACGAAGTTGGCTATCGTACCCGTACCCGTATAGAGGTCAAAGACCAACTCTTTGCCCGTCAGCCCCGCAAAATCACGCGCTACTTTGTATAGTTCGTAGGCTTGTTCGGTATTGGTCTGGTAGAACGATTTTGGGCCTACCTTAAACTGCAAGTCCTCCATCTCTTCCATGATGTGGTCCTGTCCCGCAAACACTTTCACCTCCTGGTCGCCTATCGTGTCGTTCATCTTTTCGTTTTCTACATATTGCAGGCTCACTATCTCGGGGAACTCCTTGTGCAACCACTCCAGCAGCCCGCGGCACCCCTCGTCAATCTTTTCGCCGAAGCATACAATCAGCATAATCTCACCCTTGTGGTTCGCACGAATAATCAAGGTGCGCAACTGACCTTGGTGCGTATGTTCGTTGTAAAAACTCAGTCCGTGATTGCGGGCATAGTCGCGAATACCGTTTCGCAGACGGTTGTTGATTTCGGGCATCAGATGACACTCCTCGATGTCTAGCACCTTGTCGAAGCAATTGGGGATATGAAAGCCCGCACCGTAACTGTTGTCCACATTCTCTATTCCCCCGGCGGCGCGTATCTCGTCCCACGAAAGCCATTTGCGGTCAGCAAAGGTAAACTCCAGTTTGTTTCTATATTCGTAGATGTGCTTGCTGCCTAATATCGGACTTATTTCGGGGAGTTCTACTTTCCCGATACGCGTCAGATTATCAGTTACTTGCTGCTGTTTGTATTTCAGTTGCTCTTCGTAGGGCAGTATCTGCCATTTGCAACCTCCGCAGGTGCCGTAGTGTTTGCATACTGCCTCGCAGCGTTTCTCCGAAGGGCGCACTATCTGCTCCACGCGGGCTTCCATAAAACTGTGTTTCTTCTTCGTAACTTGCAGATTTACAATGTCGCCGGGGACGCAATAGGGTACAAATACCACCATATCGTTCACGCGTGTCAAGGCTTTGCCTTCAGCGGCAATACCCGTTATCTCTACATTCTCTATTAGAGGTAGGTTTTTCTTTTTCATTGTTTTTTGTTTTTGTGTCTTCCGCTCGGGTTATTTCGCTTGCGCCGTGGTAGCGGTTTCAGACATAAGTAGTTGTATGCTGTATTTGTATATCGTGTCAAAGTCTTTCGCTGCCTCAAGCGGGAATCCCCACACCAAGGTCTTGGCGGTTCGATAGTTGCCGCTTTGTACAATGGGCAGGCTCCAACCGGTCCATAGTACCCCGGCACCCACTCGCATATCCTGGTATCTGCCTACGCTTACCGCTCTTGTACCTATGGCGTCTATGCCCTCGGGTGCCTCGGCAAATAGTCCTTCGCTATTAGGCTCTGTACGGATAACACACTCGTTATCAGGTATATATATCCGTCCGTTTCGTGTCGCATTGATGGCTCTCAAGCGATAGTGGAGTACGCTCTCTGCCCATGTCTTATCGGCTTTTCTGCTCATTCCGCTCCCTAAGTAACTACCGCTTATCATCGCTTTCCCGCCATGCTGTAGGTAGGTCTCCAAGGCTTTTTGCAGGTTCTCCGGCAGTACTGCCGTGGTGTCTATGCCGCACTCTTTCCCCGCAATCACATCCACTATGGCCATAGTGCTGTCTATTTCCGTCAATGCCTCCACATTGGTGGAGATGTACGAATAGCCCATCTCTTGCAATACGCGCCCGTGTAGGGTGGGGTAGTCGTGCGTGTTGCCTATGGTGATAGTGGCTTGTCGATCGCGGTAGCACATACCCCAACCGCAGTCGTCATCGGTCTTCCAGCCGTGCGAGCGAGTCCAATCGTTCTGCGCACCGATGTAGGCAATGCCATATCCGTCTTCCACGGCATAACTGTTCGGTACAATACCTGCGTAGGTCGAATCGGCAAACCATCTCGGTCCGTAGGTCTGATTGAAGTTGTTTACAATCAGCACCGTCTTAGCCTCTTTGTCGGGTGCAAAATATGCGCTCAGCATCTCGCTTTTCATACTTTTCCCGCCTCCGTTGGCTGCTACTACATACATATCGTATCGTTTGCCTCGTACCAAACTGAAGGTCTTGCTTGTTCCCTCTACGCGCTGTCTTTCCCATTGCCCGGTGTCCTCGCGCATATAGATATAGTAGTGTGTCGGTTGGGCAGTCGGCTCTATCGGGTCGGCCGTGGGCTTCCACGAAAGCACAATACTTTCTGTCCCCTCTTTGCCGCTCGTCTGGGCTCGCTTGATTTGCATTTTCTGTACGGGCAGCGGCTCTACTATCACCTCTCGCCCGTCCTGTTCGTGCAGAAAACGAAGCAGTCCTTTGTATATCGCCCGTGCCACAGTCATTCTAAATTGCGGGTCAAGTCCGTAGCGCATATCGCCCATAGTGCTGTGGTTGAGTATCTCTATCAGTGCAGTGGGCACTACGGGGTACCGTGCCTCGCCGTAGCTGGCGTTTCGCAACTGTCGGCGTGTCCATCGGGGCTCGGTCGTCCGACGGATGTCCTCCACTATCTGTGTCTGCACATAGTCGGCAAGGTCGCGGTTGAGTTGGCGGCTAATGCCGTTGCCAAATACTTGTCTGCCGTCGTTGTCTTGGGCGCAGTAGATAGCGAGTGTCCCGATGGTAGTGGTGTCGTCGGTAGCCTTTTGTCCGTCGGTGTGTAGCGCAAGACACACATCTACGGGTATCCCAAGTCCTTTCTGCCCGGGGTTGGCTTTGCTACCGCCCGTCAGGTAGTTCACCCATAATCCTCTTGCACGGATGTCTTCTACATATTCGTAGTTGCCTTTTTTCTCCTTATCGTTTCCCCATATCGTATCTGGGAAACCGGCTGTCTGCAGCCAGTAGCGTGAGGCTTCAGCCCATCGGGGCAGGCCGCTCTCGCCCTGCTCCCAACCGGCTCCATCGTCTATCAGACACCAAGTGTTATCGCTGTTGAGTCGCAGGTTCGCTCCTTCTATTCGGGCGCGTGGTTGCACTACCACTGCCCCCGCATTCTCCAGCATCTCGCTTACGAGCCGTGTATACTCAGAGGTGTACAAGTCCTCCACGGTTGTCCACATGGTAGCCCGCTGCCATATCCAGTTAGTCTCTATCTGATTGTAGTAGAGTCCGTGGCTGGCCCAGAGCGCAATGTATCGACCGCTCAATCCGTTCTTGTAGGTTTCAGCAGGGCGTGCTACCACACTCCCGTCCACTATCAATGGGATATTCGGCTTTTCATAATCGGGATATTTCTCTTTGCGTTTCTGCTGCCGAAGCCGTGCCGGAACCAACTCGCTCAGTTCGTAAGTACCACATTCCGTCTTGCTGTATATCTTGACATTCCCTTTCTTATGACCTAATACCCAGAGACTTACATCGCTCCGCATAGCCTTCAGTTCACTCTCGCTAAAGACCATATAGCCCAATATCATATCGGTGTTTACTCTCACCGAGTTGCCATTTACGCGCAGACTTTTCACCCTTATTTTATTTGCTCCCCATTGCTTGGCAGATGGGTTCACGCAGTGTACGAGGCTGTCGCCTACATACACATCGTGGAAGTACATCGTGTTGTAGTGCAGGTTCAGCGAGTCTGCCAATCGTTCCGTACTGATCGCCATCGCTTTGTTCGCTACGCTCAACATCAGCGCAGTGCAAAGTAATATCGTCCTTCGTCTTTTGTCCATTGTCCTTCGTCCTTTGTCCATTGTCCATCGTCTTTTAGCGCAGCGGTCTATTGTCCATTTTTCTTTCATTGTTCGTTTTCAACTTTGCTCAGCAGGTTGATGGCGCCTGCTACGGTCTGCACTTGCATTATCGTCGCATATCGTCTGCCTGTAGGCTTACCTTTTTTATCTTTTTCTTCTACCAATTGGCACCTCTGTGCACGGCTCACGATAAAGGTGATAATCTTGCCGAATGCCTCGCTGTGCCAATATCGGTTGTCGTTCTGTACGAAGTAAAGCACCAATCTGCCTCCCTTGAGTAGCACTTTTTCCACACCCAATCGGCAGCATATCCAGCGCAGCCGCACCACATTCAACAACTCGTCTGCTTGCTCGGGCAGCGGACCGAAACGGTCAATCATACGCTTCTTATATTCGGCCAGTTGGTCTTCATTGCGCAGACTGTCCAACTCGCGATAGAGCGATATGCGCTCCGATATGTTCTCTACATACTCGCTCGGGAAACCCAAGGGCAGGTCGCTTTCCAACTGGCTGTCCTGTACCCATAGTTTCTTTTCATCGCTCCTTCCGCCGAGCAACAACTCTGCGTTCTTCTCGTCCTCATCATCTCCACTGAGCAACTCGTCCTTCAGTTCTTGCACCGCCTCATTCAGTATGCGTTGGTAGGTCTCATAGCCCAGGTCGGCAATAAAACCGCTCTGCTCTGCGCCCAATAGGTTGCCCGCACCGCGGATGTCGAGGTCTTGCATAGCGAGGTTGAAGCCTGCGCCCAACTCCGCAAAGGTGGATAGTGCATCCAATCGTCGGCGTGCATCGTCGGTCAGCAACTCGCGTGGTGGTGCCACCAAGTAGCAGTACGCTTTTTTGTTGCTGCGTCCTACACGCCCGCGCAACTGGTGCAAGTCCGCCAAACCATAGTGCTGCGCGGAGTAGATGATGATGGTGTTCACATTGGGTATATCTACGCCCGACTCGATGATGGTCGTCGAGAGCAGAATGTCGTAGTCGTAGTTGATAAAGTCCTCCAATCGCTGCTCCATCTCCTCCGTAGGCATCTGCCCGTGTGCCACCACTATGCGTGCCTCGGGACATAGCGCATGTATTCGTCGCTCGATGCGCGACAGCATCTCTATGCGGTTGTTCACGATAAATATCTGCCCGTTGCGCTGCATCTCCAGGTCGATGGCCTCTTTGATGATGTCTTCATCATCGGGCGTAATCACCTCTGTCTGAACGGGATAGCGGTTCTGCGGCGGAGTAGTCATCACGCTTAGGTCGCGTGCTCCGAGCAGCGAGAACTGCAATGTCCTCGGGATAGGCGTGGCGGTGAGGGTCAGTACATCCACATTCGTTCTTAGCGATTTCAGTTTGTCTTTCACCGTTACACCGAACTTCTGCTCCTCGTCTATGATGAGCAGTCCCAAGTCGTGCCATTTCACGCTCTTGCCTACCAACTTATGCGTACCTATCAGTATGTCTATCTTACCTGTTTCCAAGTCTGCCAGCAGTTCGCGCACCTCTTTGGCCGACTTGCCCCTGCTCAGATATTCTATCCGCACGGGGAAGTTCTTCATTCGCTCTTTGAAGGTGTTGTAGTGTTGCAGCGCCAATACCGTTGTCGGCACCAATACCGCTACTTGCTTGCCGTCTGTCGCAGCCTTAAACGCCGCACGCATAGCCACTTCGGTCTTACCAAACCCCACATCTCCGCACACCAACCTATCCATCGGCATCGGGTTTTCCATATCCCGCTTGATGTCGGCTGTCGCCTTGGCTTGATCGGGTGTGTCCTCATAGAGAAACGATGCCTCCAACTCGTGCTGCATATACCCGTCGGGCGTGTAGGCAAAGCCTTTCTGCTGCTTGCGCGTCGCATATAGTTTGATTAGGTCGCGAGCAATGTCTTTTACCTTGTCTTTCGTCCGCTCCTTCAGTCGTTCCCATGCGCCTGAACCTAACTTAGAGATAGTCGGTTCTGAGCCCTCGCGACCTTTGTATTTCGATATGCGGTGTAGGTTGTGTATCGATACAAACACGCAGTCGCCGTCGCGGAAAACCAACTTAATCATCTCTTGCGGCTTGCCGTTTACGGGCGTCGTTACCAACCCGCCAAAGCGGGCGATGCCGTGGTCGCTGTGTACCACATAATCGCCTACTTGCAATTGGTTGATTTCTTTCAGTGTGATGATGGCTTTGCCTCTTCGTGCATTTTCGCTTGTAAGCGACACACGGTGGAAACGCTCAAATATCTCATGATCGGTGTAGCAGCATATCTTCAGCCCTCGGTCCACAAAGCCTCTGTGTAGCGTCTTATCCACTGCTACAAAGTGTATCGGCTCGCCTTCTACGCTCTCGAAGATAGATGCCAGACGGTCGGTCTGTTTCTTTTGGTCAGCAAGGATATAGAGCCGATAGCCCTCCCGAATCTTTGCCCGCAAGTCGTCCGTCAGCAAATCGAAGTTCTTGTTGAAAGCCGGCTGAGGCTGGGTGTCAAACTCTATCCGCGAATAGTTGCCAAAGTAACTCTTTTCGCCTATCTCGATAGTGTCGGTTTCGGCCAACCGCTGTTTGAGTGTATCTCCTAAATCGCTGTTCCTCAGTGTGTTATTGCCTACTTGTCCGCTTATCTTATAGAGTATCAACCCAAAGTCGTTGCTCACCCATATTGTGTCCTCCCCGACATAATCGGCTATCGTGTATTCTTTCTCATCGCTCCCTTGTGAGGTCGGACCCACGATGTCTATCTCTGCCGTCTTGTCTTTGGATAACTGTGTCTCGATGTCGAAATAGCGTATCGAGTCAATCTCATCGCCAAAGAAATCGATACGGTATGGGTCATCGTGCGAATAACTATAGACATCTACTATCCCGCCGCGAATGGCATACTGCCCCGGCTCATACACAAAATCCACTCGCTCAAACCCCAATTCTGTCAGCATCTCACCAAGTCGGCTCACCTGTATCTCTTCCCCTGTTCTAAGGTATAAGGTCTTGTCTTCCAACGCCTTAGGTGCCGGCACACTCTCTATTATTGCTTCCGGGTAAGATACGATTATTAGTCCGCCTCCCTCATTACGCAGGACATCCCCTCCTTTGGAGGGGCTTGGGGAGGTCGCATTATCCATTGCGCAATGCGATAGCGTCTCTGTTCTTTGTATCGCCAATGCCTCATCTACTCCCTGCCTCCGCCTGTGTGATACCGGGAAGAAACACACCTGCACATCCCCTCCTTTGGAGGGGCTTGGGGAGGTCATTAGTGTGCGCAAGTCGCTGTACATATATTGTGCCTCATCCGCATTATCCATTACGATGAGTATGGTCCTTCCCGCCTTGCCGCTCTTACTTCTTAATTCATCATTCTTAATTGCTGCTAGCAGCATACTTCTTGCCGAAGCATGCAACCCGCTGAGTAATAGGTGCTTACCTTTGCTCTTGCCCAACTCACGGCTCACTATATCCACCTCAGGGTGTTGGACTATTAGTTCCTCTAATTCTTCTATTGTCATACCTGCAAAGTCTCCATAATGGAGATTAAACATATAATCGCTATGCACAATATAATTATGCATTATGCATTCATCATTATGCATTGAATAATGCCTCGCTCTGTACACCTATCCGCTTGGAGATACTTGTGGCAGGTAGGTGGATGGTGTTACTATGCCACATCCCCTCCTTTGGAGGGGCTTGGGGAGGTCCCATTCTTCATTATGCATTGAATAAACCCTGCAAAGTTACGATTTTTTTTTGATATACACAATAGTGCTTGCCCTGCTATTATCGTAATCCGGGGCAACCGCATCAAATTTGGAATACTTCTTTGTTATTGAGCATAATGCATTGAATGAAGCGTTCTCGTCGCGGGCTTGCCAAGCCCGCATATAGACGATACTTGCCATTCTTTATTCTTATTTTTTTTCATTCTTAATTGCTCAAAGTGCCGATAATGCAATCTTTACATTCGCTACATTCGGGACAGAAACTAAGCCCCTTCTTTGGAGGGATTGGGGAGGTCTTTAATGGTTAATTAACCGCAATTAACGGAGAATAATGGTGTATTCAATGGCAATTAACGGAGAACCATGGCATATGTGGAACCGCAATGTACGATTTTTGTGCGGTTCCCATGTTGCAATCTGCTTCGCTTTCTATATTATGGCTATCAAAATGTTATTTTGCCTTTGAGCCGACTTCATCGAGTTCTTGTCGAGACCTTATCGAGACCTAACGCAGATTTTGTAATTATCATTTTGCTACTAAAAGTCTTGTTTTACTTACAAAAGTTTATTCTGAAAAAGGATTAAAACGAGAGCCTTATAAAGTGCCTAATTTCTCTGTCTTTAATGGATAACTATCAGAGCCCTTAATGGCCAATTAACCGCCATTGTATATTCAAATAAAAGTATTTATCTTTGCAGTCGTTTAGCGTCGAAGTGTGG
>UQNE01000032.1 GCA_900542355.1 uncultured Bacteroidales bacterium
TAATACGAAAACATTGAAAAATCACTTTTTTCGATATAGTTCGTTAACGGAGAATCGATTCCAACTGTTATCGGACTTCCGTCAAATTGCTGTCAATATAAAAAAATAAGGCGACACCATCGCGGCTGCGCCTTATTCTTTTGACTATGAAATGCTGAATATCATAGAAATATGACAACTCAAACACTCCGAAAGTCAAGCCAAATCCAATTGTTAAGCTAAATTCGATGCAAAGATAGTCTTTTTTTCTTGAACGCATGTTCAGAAATAAGAATAATCTGCATTTTCTTGTATTTTATAGGAAAAATAAAATGTACTTTGTCGCAATTATTATGAATTTTTCCGAGTAACTCTCTCGCACTGCTGCCGAATGTAAGTCATTTATTTTGTGCAAGTTATTTTGTTTCTTTAGTTAGTACAAAAGACACAAAATGTCGTATTTCTCCTCTGTAACCGCTACGCCAACGGCAAAGATATTTTTTTGCCAAATACGCGCAAATGTTCCTATCGGTACTTTGTTTCTGTACAATCGCCGAGCAAGGAGAGGTACGATTCAAATCTGCTGGGTGCTATCCGCCCGTCGAGTGCTGCTTGATACACTGCGCAACCGGGTTCGCCCGTGTGTGTGCAGTTAGAATAGCGACAATCGGCACTGATACGAAATATCTCGCGGAAATAGTGCCCAATCTCCTCTTTCTGCATATCTATCGTCCCAAATCCCTTTATCCCCGGTGTATCAATGATCCACGAACCATACTTGTGTCCATCTTCCATTGTCCATTGTCCATTGTTCCTCAACCTATACATCTCCGAGAAGGTTGTAGTATGTGTCCCTTTGTTGTGTGCATTTGAGATAGCACCTGTTCGCGCCAATTCCTCTCCGAAGATAGCATTGAGTAGTGTCGATTTGCCCACACCCGAGTTACCGCTCAGTAGTGTGATTTTTCCGTAGAAAACCGCCTCTTTCAGTTGCTCTACCTCCTCTCCGCTGATATGCTTGGCTGTGATAGCGTAGGTCGGGTAACCGATTGATTCATAAAGTGTTCGTAAGTCCGCTAGTGTCTGCCTTTCTTCTTCGTTGAGCAAGTCGGTCTTGTTAAAAAGTAGCACTGCAGGCACACGGTATGCCTCGCATGTAGCCAGAAAACGGTCAATAAAAGTGGTAGAGGTAGCAGGGTGGTTGATAGTTACAATTAGGACCACTTGGTCGATATTGGCAGCCAAGATATGCGATTCTTTGCTTAGGTTAGTCGAGCGGCGAACGATATAGTTGCGGCGTTCACATACATCGGTTATCCAATGAGTGCCGTCGGGTAGGGTGCTCACCTCCACATAGTCGCCTACAGCCACTGGGTTGGTTGAGCGAATACCGCGAATGCGAAAATTGCCTTTGATGTGGCACTCCGCTTCTTGTCCGTCGGCGAAATGAACGAGGTAACTGCTACCTGTCGATTTGATGATTAAACCTTCCATTTCTCTTTGTCTGTCGTTTCCTATTTTGTCTGTCGTTAGAATGCTTCGGTGGCGGTCAGATAAAAAGAGTAACTCCTCATCGTGTTCCACTCCTTATAGATATTGTTTCGTGCAAGGTCGAAACGGATATTCACTTTGGCTCGGTTGATTGAGGCACGCAGTCCGATTCCGTACCCCACTTTGGGCATTGCCCATTGCCAATGCGCCGTATTGTACACATCGCCTATCCCTGCAAATGCAGTGGCGTGTATCCAACGCCATATCGGGATGCGCAACTCGCCTTGTAGAGCCACCATCGCATTGTCGCGAAACATATTGCGCGGTATTCCTCGTAGCAGGTCTTGCCCGCCTAAGGTCGGTAGCATCTGAAAAGGAACTTCCTCTGCGCCATTGGCTGCCAACGCCCATTCGGTACACATCTGCCAGGCAAAAATCAAGTCCTTCCATATCGGTACGAACTGTCGCAAGTCCGCTTGCAAGCGTGTCAGCCGTGCTGTGCTACCCAATGCCCGGTCGTAGTGAGTAGTGGTGAATTTGAAGAACAAACCGCTATGCGGGTAAAACACCACATCGCGTGTGTCGTATTGCACAGCCAATCCCAAGCCCCACATACACATATCGGGCATCGTAAGACTGGTCTTTTCTTGCCGAAAATCAAACAATGGTCCTATGCTCCAATGCCTTGGCAGTGAGAGAAGCGGTTGGATATACAGATACCCTCTCTGCGAGGAATAATCCATCTTAGGGCGCGCCAAATCGTTCCAATCGGTATGGCAGTTGCCTCGTCCGTAGTAGGTGTCGGGATAATCCCTATATCCTCCCCTAAAAGTGAGTTGCCAAGGTGTTTTGCCGCCAAAGTAGATAGTTCCCTGCCCATTGATATACCATTGTTTCTTGAGCGAGTACGCCCCGTCTATTTGTACAATCGAGGTGCGCCCTTGCTCCGGCAGACGAAAATAACCTTGTGCGGCTCCACCGAACACCCAACTTGTTTCTGGTGAGTAGTTCACTACCGGTACTGCCATTGCGGGCAGGTCAAGAGTCTTCGCTATCCCTTTCATACCTATACACAACATACACACCGCAATACATCGTATGCGATGTGCTGTCGTGCGCCATAGATACTGTGTGCCGTGCAACGCCAAAGATTTTCCGCTCTCCTATTCCCTTCCTATTTTCTCCGTGGGGAGTGCCTATGTGCAGGTAGGTGTATGGCGGAGATTTAGACGGTCATTATATCTTTTTCCTTCTTGGCGTAGAGGTCGTCTATCTGACGGATATACTTATCGTGCAGTTTCTGTACTTTATCCTCTGCGTCTTTCTCTGCATCTTCTGGCAATCCCTCTTTTATCTGTTTCTTCAGTGTCTCAAAGGCATCGCGACGAGCATTGCGTACCGATACTTTTGCATTCTCAGCCTCGGCTTTGCATTGCTTTGCCAGTTGTAGGCGGCGTTCCTCGGTCAGAGGAGGCAGGATCAGACGAATACACTCGCCGTTGTTATTGGGGGCCAAGCCGATATTCGAGTTGATGATGGCACGCTCTATCTCGCCCAGCATCTTTTTCTCCCATGGTTGAATCTGAATAGTACGCGCGTCGGGCGTAGTGATAGTGGCTACATTCGCAATGGGCGACATAGCACCATAGTAGTCGATGCGTATCGGATCTAGAATACGCGCACTGGCTTTGCCCGCACGGATATGTGCCAAAGCGTCGTCCAAGAATAGAATGGCAGACTGCATCAGTTCTTCTGCATCTGCTTGAATTTTAGTAGGTTCAATCATATCGATAGTTTTTTATTATTTTCTTGTCTGATGGCAACAGATAATTTGCCCCTTGGTCGGCTGTCTTCCATACCGAGCATCTATCCGTTGCAGAGTAAGGTTATTTAGGGCTTCACCAATGTGCCAATCGATTTACCTTCTACTACTTTGAGCAGATTACCTTCGGTATCCATATCGAATACATAGATTGGCATTTGGTTCTCGCGGCACATCGTAATGGCAGTTAAGTCCATTATTTTCAGTCCTTTAGCGAGTATAGCATCGTAGGTGATTTCATCATATTTGGTGGCAGTCGGGTCTTTCTCGGGGTCAGCGGTGTAGATTCCGTCCACACGCGTTCCTTTGAACATAATGTCTGCCTCCAGTTCGATGGCACGCAGCGCAGAGGCCGTGTCGGTAGTGAAATACGGATTGCCCGTTCCGCCGGCTACAATCACGATATTGCCTTTGTCTAACAATCGCAGAGCCTTTGCCTTGCTGTAGTACTCGCCTACAGGCTCCATCCGTACAGAGGTGAGTACGCGTACTTTCTGCCCGATTGACTCCAAGGCAGATTGCAGCGCAAGCGAGTTGATTACGGTCGCAAGCATACCCATCTGATCGCCTTTTACGCGGTCAAAACCTTTCTGACTTCCGCTCAAGCCGCGGAAGATATTCCCTCCGCCTATCACGATACCTATCTGTACGCCCATCTCGGCTATTTGCTTGATTTGTCGGGCATAAGCGGCAAGGCGTTGTTCATCAATGCCATAGCCTTTTTGCCCCATTAGGCTCTCGCCCGAGAGTTTGAGAAGAATCCGTTTATACATAGCGGGTTGAGGGGGTGTATGAGTGGTTGTTGCTGTCATCTCTCCTGATTCTATTGCTGCAGGTTCTGTCGGGGCGACCAACTGAACCGCCTCTTCTGACGGCTGTTGATACCACGAGGCGTACATTGCATAGTTATGCGCAATCTTACGATTGATTTCGTTGGTTTGAGCCGCCTCGGCTTTCTTGATAAACTTAGCAGGTACACCGCCCCATACCTCGTATGCTCCAATCTTAGTACCTTTCAGCACCAATGCCCCGGCGGCGACAATAGCCCCTTCGCCTACCTCTACATCGTCCAGCAGAGTAGATCCCATACCGATGAGAGCATAGTCGCAGATATGTGCGCCATGGATGGTTACATTGTGTCCTACCGACACATAATCACCAATCTCAATGGTCGATTTTTGATACAATGTGTGCAACACAGAACCATCTTGGATATTCACATGATTGCCCAAACGGATAGAGTTGACATCACCGCGCAAGACTGCATTGAACCAAATCGAGCAACCGTCGCCGATGACAGTATCACCGACGATGGTTGCATTAGGTGCCACAAAGCAGTCCTTACCAATCTGCGGAGTAAAACCGCGAACAGGGAGAAGGAACATAACGCAATGGGAAAAATTACAAGATTACTAATCAGTTTGTTAGCGTGCGTTGATGATAGCCAAGAATTTCTCTGCTACCAGTGCAGCACCACCAATCAAACCGCCATCTACATCCGGATTAGCAAACAACTCGGCTGCGTTCTTGTCGTTGCAACTGCCACCATAGAGAATAGTGGTGTCGTCTGCTGCTTGCTGACCATATTTCTCTGCTACCAGCGAACGCAGATAAGCGTGCATCTCTTGTGCTTGTGCCGGAGTTGCGGTCAGACCGGTACCGATAGCCCAAACAGGCTCATAAGCCAAAGTGATGTTCTTCCACTCCTCAGCGGTCAGATTGAATACCGAGCCTTCCAACTGAGCCTTTACTACCTCGTTCTGTTTGCCCGACTCACGCTCTTCTTTTACCTCACCGATGCAGAAGATTACTTTCAAATCATTTGCCAAAGCCAAGCGAACTTTCTCGCGCAGAATATCGTAGTCCTCGTGATAGTATGCACGACGCTCCGAGTGTCCCAATATGCAGTACTCCGCACCGGTCGATTTTACCATCGCTGCGCTTACCTCGCCTGTGTAAGCACCCTTCTCTTTATCTGCGCAGTTCTCTGCTGCTACTTTGATGGGACTGTCTTTGAGCAGTTCTGCTACGCTTGCCAAGTGAATAAACGGAGTGCCGATCACTACTGCACACGATGGGTTCTTTACTGCTTCTTTCAGTTCGGTAGCCAAGGCTACACCTTCTTGCAGGGTCTTGTTCATCTTCCAGTTGCCTGCAACCATTTTTGTTCTCATAAAGGTTTATTTTTAGTTTTTAGTTGTTGTTCTTACTATTGTTGTTATTTATAAAGTGTCTGCCGATGAATATGTCATCTTACGCAGACCTTATCGGTTTCGGATATTATATTTATCAATAATCGTGCCGTTTTCCACAACTATCACGCCCGGATTGGCACGAACAATCGTTTTGAGCGTTACGGGGTCGCAAGTGCAGAACACCATATCAGGGTGGTTAAATGGTGTGAGCATATTGCTTCTGTTGTCGCTCTCTATGCCAAAGCAGAATAGTTCGATGTCTTGTTCGCCCGAACCGGTGAGGATATAGAATGGCTCTTCTTTCGCAATACATTCGTTGTAGAGCGCATTTACCTTGTCTATCTGTCGCAAGTCGGTCTTGGCAAGGTCGTACATAATCACCAGAGTTACAGGTACTTCCGACTCCAATACATCGTAGGTGATGTCATCATAGTCGAGCGTGAGTATCTCAAAATCGTGGATCTTGGGTTCATAACCTTTTTTGATAAGTGTCGATTTCTGATCAACAAAAGTCCAAGTGCTGTCGCCTTTGGGGTAGTTGTCAAGCGTAAACTCTTGCTCTACGCCGTCTTTTTCGTAGATAAAAGTAGTGGTGTATTGGTCGGGGTCGGCATCATCGGGTATCTCCATTAGTTCGGGGATGTTGTTGCCAATCTTATAGGGACGGAAATCCAACAATGGCAGGTGGGTGCGGGTGTAGAGCATGATGCCTCCCGCTATCGCCAAACCAATCACGGCAATACCCAATTCCACTCCCCAAACAAAGGTCTGCGGGATATAGCGTTTGGTACATAGCAGTATGATAACAAGTGTCATCAGTACCACATTTTTCCAAAATGTAGCCCAATTGCTGATTACCAACGCATCACCAAAGCACCCGCAGTCGCTCACCGGATTGGCAATCGCAATGTATAGCGTCAGCGGCAACATTACCGTGTAGAAGACCAGCGAGAGCCAACTCGTCCATTGGGTACGCACATTCAGCAACATACAAAAACCCAATGTGAACTCAATCGCAATAAGGCATACAGCGGCAGCCTCTGCCAAAGGGATAAGGTCAGTAAAAAAGCCGCCGAAGGCTTTCAGGTAGTCCTCTATCTTGTAGGTTGTACCCAGAGGATCTACGGCTTTTACAAACCCGGAGAATAGGAAAGTCAAAGCCAACAGAGTGCGGGCTATCGACCCCACCCAATGTAATGCATTACTTTTTTTCATTTTGGTCAGCAAGTTTGATTAGGTAAAACACTGCATAGTTCAGCATATCGAAATAGTTGCCGTCCGCACCCTCCGAGATCAGAGTGTGGTTATCATTGGCTGTAATCGATTTGTTGCGATTGATTTTCGTTAGGATAATATCTGTCAGGCTCGTTGCAAACATATCTCGCCAAGCCTCCCCATAGTCGTGGTTCTTGCGTAGCATCAATGCTTTCGCTTCGTCGGTGTATTGGTCATAGAGTGCTGTGGCACGCTCAGCGGTCATATCCACCGTATCCGCATAGTTCTCTCGCAGTTGAATCAGTCCGATTACCGAGTAGTTTACTATCGCCATCATCTCGCCTTCTATCGATTCGCCCACCATATTCACCCCCGTTGTCTCTATCTCACGCACACGCTTGGCTTTGATAAAGAGTTGGTCATTTACGGTCTGCGGGCGCATGATACGCCAACTCGGACCGTAATCCTTCATCTTAAGTACAAAAATGTTTCGGCAGCGGGCTATCACCTGCTCATATTCTTCTATTGTATTCATATCTATTGTATCAATATCTTAGTTGCTTCGTTTCCGCAGTGTACGATATACACCCCTGTGGCCGGCACTACAAATCGTGCCAGGCGTGTGTGGCGTGCTATACCTATTATCCGTCCCGTCAAGTCGGTCAAGTAGATCGTACCATACTCTCTTGTTTGCACCTCTACAGTGCGTTCTATCACGCGTATCGTGTTGCTACTGAGCGCATTATGCATCGCGCTTCCTGTTTGTCGGAACGAGGCGGTCAGCGTACTGTCCGACGAGAGTACCACCGTTCGTTTGCTGTGCGTATCGCCATCGCTCCAGCGGGTGAACATATACCCCATATCGGGCGTAGCCTCTATACTGACGCTCATACCCGCAATATACTTTTCCAACTGCGGATACACCGACACACTACCGCCTGCGCCTGCTATAAGTTCTATTGTGTAGTATGTTGTCGGTTGGCTTTTTGGGGTGAAAACCGGTGTAATATGCCTATCTGTGGTCATCTCCACTTGCAGTGGGTTGGCAGTTTCTTGTGTGCCGTCCGCTATCCAATAGGCAAAGTCATACCCCTCATCGGCTATAGCAAAGAGTGTAATGGTCTCGTCCTCGTAGTAAGTATATGTTCCCGCAGCCACATGGGTTGTTCCGCCGATTCCTGCATCGATAGTCAGCGTATGGGTTCCAATCTCCTCAAACGAAGCAATCAGCCATGTGTCTTCGCTCAGTACGATAGTGCGCACTGCATTCGGGTTACTGTTGCTCCACCGCTTGAAGCGATAGCCATCGTTTGCTGTGGCTGTTATCTGTATCTCAGTCCCTTCTGCATAACTGCCGTTGGCTTCTGTATAGTTCACTGTCCCCCCATAGAGAGCAGCCAAGGTCAGTGTATAGGTCTTTGGTTGTGCACTCGTATCAATGGTAAACGATTTGGTCTGTGCCGCACCTATATAGTAGTGTTTCCGCCAATCGACGGGTGTAACCACTATCGTGTATTGCCCGTCTGCTAAGTTGTCTATGGTCATTCTGTGTTCGCTGGTTATCCACCCGTCGCCGTTGCTGCACGATACATA
This sequence comes from uncultured Bacteroidales bacterium, assembly GCA_900542355.1. Classification (GTDB taxonomy): domain Bacteria; phylum Bacteroidota; class Bacteroidia; order Bacteroidales; family Paludibacteraceae; genus Colicola. The sequence continues at coordinate 8,296 of UQNE01000032.1, forward strand.
GTAGCAGGTCGCATTACCTTCCCAACTGGCAATAGCCTTGCTGCCTACGCAGGCTACTTTCAGTTCCTCCACTGTGTATTTCGGTGTTTGTGCTACTTTGAAATAGCCTCCGTTGCTAAACCCGAGGCAGTACCCCTCTGTATCGTAGGCATATACTCGCCAACTATAAGTTCCGGCTATGTCAAAGGCGAGGCACATGGGTATTGAATCTGCCCGCTCATAATAGTAATAGGGTATATCGTCAAACGAGATACGCAGCATATAGTATGACGCTTTCGTCTCTGCATCCCATGTAAAATAGTAGGTGGTGCTGTCGCTTGTTGTCGCAGCGAGATGTGTCGGCAGGTAGGGGTTCTTCTGCGTGGTGAATGTTCCGCCGCTGACCCATTCGGATAATGGCACATTCTCTGCATTCACTGCACGGACTTTCCATTCGTAGGTCGTTACTCTTGCGAACACCACTCCTGCTGCTTTGGTTTCACATTGATAAGTGCTTTGGTCGTCTCCGTCTATCTCGGTTAGGCGTAACTCATATCGGCAGTCTGCCTCGCAGTCCCATGCAAAATCAACCGCCGTGGTGGTTACTGTGGATTGCAGATTATATGGCAGGTATCGGTCTGCAAACGCATCGCATTCGCCTATATTCAGTGGCCAATAGTTGTATGTCCCGTCGTCTTGCGGTTTTCCGGTCTCGCCCATTAGCAGACAAGCGTTTCCGCCTGCAAAAACAGGTGTAAACACAGTCTGTTGCCCGGTCGGGTTGGTAACATAGCAGCATATTGAGTCGCAGCGCAATCGTATGTTTGCCGACCACCAATTATCTCCCTCTTCTTGCAGGGTAGTACTCTTAAACATACTGCCTTCTAGATAACCGAGTTGCAGGCCGTTAGATGTGTCAAATCCGTTCCTATCGTGTATGTGTACGCGTATGGTATAAGTGTGTTCCTCGGCGGCTTGAGCGTGATGATACACATATCCTCCTATCAGTACGGGTATATAGGGCGCATAGTTCTGCAAGAGTGAACACATCACCACCGTATCGGCTATGTTTATCTCATTGCCGGTCGTAAATTCCCGACCATCCAACCAACGACTGTCCATGCAATAGAGTGCATTGGTGTTGTACCCAAATTCGGAAATATCGAAACTCGCGGAACCGAATAGGGCTATCTCTTCGGGTGTACTTGTCAGTCTTGATACCACACCATGCACCAAGTAAGGAATCTCGGTTGTCTCTTTGTCGGGCAATGCTTGGATTATCTCCCATGCCTTGCTCGTTGTCAGTGCTGTGATGGCCCGGTTCTCCAATGTCGAGTAGTGCAGATTATCGCCTACATATTTGGCAATCAGCAGGTTGTCTTCCCCCATGACGCGATGAGCCGTATAGGTGCGTTTCTGTCCCACTAAGGCAATATCAAATACATAGTTTCCCATCGAGTCCAAGGTAATAGTTACCGCACCCGATTGCAGAATATCGGAATAACTTGTACCATTATTGCCGTATTGTATCTTGGTTTCTCCGTTGTCCGAATAGAGTGTCCCGGCTGTGAGCGAGTTCCTTAATATATAGGTTCCCACAATCGAGGTTCTGTCTTCAGGTATCAGTCCCAACGACAGCGAAGTGCCTTCTGTTACTGCACCGTTTTTCGTCTTATAATCAGATGTTTGCAACTCTACCTCAAAGTAATTCAAATTATACTTGTCGGTGGCATCAAAGATAAAAGCATCCGTAAAGTCCAAGTTGGCAATGTCTTCGGTATCAATGTTTCCTTCGCCTACAAACACCGAGTCTGCGGTTACCGTTATCGGAAAACGCCTTTCTCCCCGAGCCATTGTCGTCAGAATAGGAGTGGCATGAACACCCGATGCAGGGATGATACCTATTGTCAGTTCGTACTCTCCCTCCGGTAGGGAGGACACCGACTGACTTACGGTAACAGCACTCAGATAGTAGTGCCCAGGGTTCAAGTTGTACGATGGATAAGAGATAGGCAACACTGTGTAGGGCGTGTTATCTTTGTAGATAAAATAGCCTAATGTGCCCTTGGCGGTTGCTACCCCTATGTTCTGCAGTGGATAAATACTAAATTTTAGATAATCAGTCTTTTTTATACGCCTACTTGAGATACACTCTATAGTATCTGCTACCATGCGTTCTACGGCTACTCCGCCTTGGTTAGGTTGAATGCCGGTGAAAACACATACTCGCTGTGAGTATCCCAATCCGCTGGCAGCACCGCCTGTCCCCTGTCCATAAGGGTTCATTGCTGAGATAGCAAAATATCCGTTGTAATAGCCGTCCCAGCCCCAGTTAATATGCAGGTAGCCGTTCGCCTGCATTCCGTCGGCTACAAAAGCATGCCCCTCCCGTTGCGGAGTAAAACCGGTAATGAAAATCGGGTGCCCTGCTTGTAAGTCTTCGCTTACTTCTTCGAGCAGTTCCTTTTCGGGCATATAGTCTTTTGGAAGCATGTTGATTCCCGCATCGTAATCAAAGTGGGTAATCAGAGCCTGCAGTGCTATGTTGCCATTCACTGCACTTCCGCCTGCTGCTGCCAAACCATAAGTCATCTCGCACGCAATACCTATATGCGACAGCAGTTGCGCCACCGCATTGGCTTGTGCCGTGGTGTAAGTCCCGCTGTAATCGGGGAGCATATTGCCCCAATCATAAGTGGTATTTGCAAAGTTGGCAGACAGCGTCTGTCCGTTCCAACTGTACGAGTGCGAACCTGTACCCTTGGTGGGGTACTTATGGTAGTACATGATTTGCCCGATCGCCGTGGCCGCGCAGCCTGTTGCGCAGTGTACCCCGTCTTTGGTCGGACACATATTATAATAAGGTGCGTCTTGTCCCCAAGCTGTATTGCCGAGCAGAGGGGCTATCATGGGGTATTCCGTCTCGCTATCTTGCTGAGTAGTCTTGCCTGCACCAGCAGTCTGTGCTATCTCATCGGCATACATCTGTAGCCAAAAGCGCAGGTTGCTCGGCATATCCTTCGCCGAGAAACTCCCGCTGTCGGCATATCCGAGGATGTCGCGTGCCTGGTTATCTGCAGACACCACTACAAACCCGCCGTCTGTCTCCGTACTGTTGAAGACATAGAGTGCGGGTGTCGCATTCTGCGTTTGGGTATAGACCAAGCGCATGTCCTCCTTGGCGGCTGAGGCTGTCCGCGCACGCTGCATTCGGCGAACTATTGTCTGATTCTTGCTTGCGGCAAATCTGCCGGCTATCTCTGCGGCTTCTTGGGCAGTGCGAGGCGATGCTACACACGCTATCGTGAGTAGCCAAAAGCCCGCTAATGTGAGTAATCGTCTCTTCATCGGCTTATTGAATTGGATAGTTAATATATTGGTTATCAGTCGTTAAGACTCGCTATCTGCCCGATGTGCCGCCGCCGAAGACTATTGTATCAGTCTTATACACTCCTCTGTGTCCACCTGCTGCTGCTCGCCAGTCGTCATGTTCTTGAGCATCATCTTCTGTGCTGCCATCTCGTCCCCTCCGATGATTGCCACAAACGGGATGTGCTTAGCGTCAGCATACCCCATCTGTTTTTTCATCTTGGTAGGCTCCGGATACACCTCTACACGCAGACCGGCTTCACGTAATCGACTTGCCAAACGAATGGCATAGCGCATCTCCTCTTGTCCGAAAGTAGCAAAAAGCAGTTGTGTAGTGCTTTGTAAATCAGCAGGATAGAGGTTCAACTCGGTCAGTACATCGTATATGCGGTCTGCGCCGAAAGAGATACCTACGCCGCTTACATCCGGCATACCGAAGATACCGGTTAGGTTGTCATATCTGCCGCCGCCCGTGATACTGCCCATCTGCACATCCTTGGCCTTTACTTCAAAAATCGCCCCCGTGTAGTAGTTCAATCCGCGGGCTAGACACAGGTCTAATACTATCTCCAACCCCTTGTTGGTGTCGGCTGCCTCGTACATATCTAAGATAGTGCGTAGTTCCTCTATACCTTTTTTGCCTATCTCCGTTGGTGCAAGAATCTCCTCTAGGCGGTCGAGTTTCTCTACATTGCTGCCGCTTAGGTCCAGTATCGGCTGCAGTGCCTCCACGGCCTCTGCGGGCAGACCTTTCTCTTCCAACTCCTTATTGACATTCTCGATACCTATCTTGTCCAGTTTGTCTATCGCTACCGTTATATCTACTATCTTATCCGGTTGCCCGATGATCTCGGCTATACCGGCAAGGATCTTACGGTTGTTGATATGCAACGCCACACGAATACCCAACTTGCGATACACTTCCTCTACTATCTGTATCAACTCCACTTCGCTCACCAGCGAGTTGGTGCCGATCACATCCACATCGCATTGGTAGAACTCGCGGTAACGCCCTTTCTGCGGACGGTCTGCACGCCATACAGGTTGTATCTGAAAACGCTTAAAGGGGAACTGTATCTCATCTCTGTGTTGCACCACAAACCGTGCAAAAGGAACCGTCAGATCATAGCGCAATCCCTTTTCGCTCACTATGTTGGTTGCTTTGCCTATCGTCAGATCGCTCTGTGCCATCGGCTCGCGCAAAGGCGTAATCCAATCGCCCGAGTTCAGTATCTTAAAGAGCAGTTTATCGCCTTCCTCGCCGTACTTGCCCATCAGCGTACTTAGGTTCTCCATCGCCGGAGTCTCTATCTGCTGAAAGCCGTACAGGGCGAAGACCGATTTAATCGTATCAAAGATGTAGTTCCTACGCGCCATCTCTATCGGAGAAAAGTCGCGTGTACCCTTCGGTATGCTTGGTTTCTGTGCCATATTGTTTGTTGCGGTTCTTTCCGCTATCTTTTATTGTTATATATTAAATTTGTTTGCCAGTTATAGGTGGTTTTTATGATTACTTTGCTTTCTTGTCCCCAACACTTTGTCGAACATTTGTCGAGACCTAATCGAGACCTAACCCTGTTCTACCATTTACAAACTTTATGTTTACAAATGTGCAAACAGGTCGTTGTAGATTTTGTCGGTCGCCCCCAGTTCGGTTTCCACATACGCCCGCGCTTTCTTGCCTAATTCCTCGTGGTTATCCAGGGCGTTATCCATCTGCCTTTCAAACGCCTCATAGTCCTTCACCGAGAAACCCGCACCGGCATTAATCAACCCTTTGGCTTCCCTAAAATGCTGATACTTAGGCCCGAATAGCACAGGCACACCATACACGGCGGCTTCTATCGTGTTGTGTATGCCCGCTCCGAAACCGCCGCCTATATACGCCACTTGCCCATATTGGTAAATCGACGACAGCATGCCTATCGTATCGATCAGCAGCGTTTGACAGTGCGTGATATTCAGCGGAGTAGCCTCCGTGTAGCGCACATATCGCCCGTGGAAAAACTGAAAAATCTCGTGTAGGTGCTTAGCGTGTATCTCGTGTGGCACCAGCACCAATTTTGTATTGGGGTGATTATCAATATATTGTGCCAATAGCATCTCGTCTTGCGGCCAAGTGCTACCCGCTATGATAACGCGCTCTGCACCCTCCGTAAATCGCTCTACTATAGGTAGTTGCTTGGCGTGTGCCGCTATCGCATTCACGCGGTCAAAACGCGTATCGCCTGCCACCGAGGTGTGCGCCACACCATGTGCCTGAAGCAACGCCATCGAGGCTTGGTCCTGCACATAGATATGGCTGAAGCAGTTCAGCAATCGCAGATACGGCTTGCCCCACGGCAGGAAAAATAGTTGTTTCGGACGGAAAATAGCAGAGATACTGTAGGTCGCAATCCCGCGCTTCTTTAGTTCTTTTAGGTAGGCGGGCCAAAACTCGTACTTCACAAATATCGCCATCGCAGGCTCTACCGCCTCGATAAACGCTTTCGCATTGTGTACCGTTGCAAAAGGCAGATAGGTTACCAGATCCACCTCTTTGTAGTCCTTGCGCAGTTGATACCCCGATGGTGAGAAGAATGTCAGCAAGATGGTACGGTTCGGTCGCTCCTTGCGCAAACGCTCTATGATTGGCCGCGCCTGCTCAAACTCGCCCACCGAGGCGGCATGAAACCACACTGCCTTATCCCAACGGTGTTGCTGCTTGTATGCCTTTACTTGTTCTATCGCTTCTTTTTGCCCGCGCACCAACAATTTCGCCTTTCGATGACCGAAAAACGCAGCAATGCGTAGCACTAGAAAGTATATATACATAGTGAGTCAAACTAATTTACGCACAAAAGTACTACTTTTTCTTGAATTATCCTAATTATTTGTGTCCTATTCAGTTTTTTTTTGTAATTTTGCAATCCAAAACGCTTGCAAACCAATATTGCAACCCTGCAGAGCACTGATGTAACCGTCATTAACGGAGCCCCCGCAGAGCACTGCGGTAATAGGCAATAGTGGAGAAAAAGGGAATTAATGGATAATTATATGGTAATTAATGTTCCCTTTTCTTGCCCGCAGGTGTCAGTTTTAATGGCTCTTTAATGGCCTTTAATGGAGAACAGAACAACACAAGAAATATATGGAAAAAAGCATAGTTATTTTGGCAATCGAGTCGAGTTGCGACGACACCTCCTCGGCAGTAATCAAGGATGGTATCTTGCTCAGCAATGTTATCGCCTCGCAAAAAGTCCACGAGGAGTACGGCGGTGTCGTACCCGAGTTGGCAAGCCGTGCACACCAACTCAATATCGTCCCCGTGGTGGACACTGCGCTCAAGCGTGCCGGAGTGGACAAGTCTGAGTTGTCCGCCATCGCTTTCACACGCGGACCCGGTCTGCTCGGCAGCCTGCTCGTCGGCACCTCTTTCGCCAAAGGGTTGGCACTCTCTCTCAGTATTCCGCTCATCGATGTCAACCACCTCCAAGGGCATGTCCTTGCACATTTCGTAGAACCCTCGCCCGAACTCAAAGCTGCTACCCCGAGTATGGCAGGCGTCGAGATCAAACACCCCTCTTTCCCTTTCCTTTGCCTGCTCGTCAGCGGGGGCAACAGTCAGATTGTCCTCGTGCGCCACTACAACGATATGCAGATTATCGGGCAGACTATCGACGATGCTGCCGGTGAGGCCTTCGACAAGTGCGCTAAGGTGCTCGGATTGCCCTACCCGGGAGGCCCGTGGATCGACAAGTTGGCAAAGCAGGGCGACCCTACAGTTTATCATTTTGCTAAACCGAACATCCCCGACTACGACTATTCTTTCTCCGGTCTTAAGACCTCTTTCCTCTATACTCTCCGCGATATGATGCGTGCCGAGCAGGTCGATTCGGTCGATGCATTGGCAGAGCGTATCCCGATGCTCCGTGAGAACCTATGCGCAGCACTCCAACAGACGGTCATCGACATTCTTATGAAGAAACTCAAGAAAGCCGCTTTCGACCTCGGTGTCTGCCAAGTGGCAGTCGCTGGAGGCGTCAGTGCCAATAGCGGCCTGCGGCAAGCCTTCGTCGATTATGGCAAACGCTATGGGTGGCAAGTCTTTATCCCGCCGTTCTCTTTCACTACCGACAACGCTGCCATGGTCTGCCAAGCAGGCTATTTCAAGTACCTCGATGCCGATTTCTGCCCCATCGACCGAGTGCCCTATGCCAAAACACAAATCTGACATACACCTCCCGTGTCAAACGATCGATGTGGCGATATTTATCGCTACATTGCTGATTGCTAACTGCTTATGGAAGTTTACCGTGGCTGGCGATGAGGCAGATACTGCGGTTACTTGGCTTGGATTGGACATCACTGCCCCTTTTGCTTTCTTGGCACGCCACATCACTTCCGAGGTCTATTGGCTCATCTCTCTCTTTCGGGATACTTGTGTCTTAGATTCACCTACATCCTACCATTTTCTGTCCGGTGTCGGCACGCGAATTGTTTGGAGTTGCACCCCGCTGAAACAGTCGTTTATTTGGCTCTGCCTGCTGCTCACTACGCGAGGTGGGTGGAAAAACAAACTTTGGTTTATCCCATTAGGTTTGGTTTGCGTCTATATCTTCAATCTCATCCGTATCGTATCTATTTCGTTGCTCACCGAGTTTCACCCCGAGTGGTTCGAACTCTTGCACACCTATATATTCAAGTACCTTTTCTATGGTATGATGTTCCTCCTTTGGGTACTCTTTATCAATAAGTTACGCTCCCCTTCCTATAACGCCTAAAATAATCTCTCTCTATCTTACAAACAATCTCTCCCCATCTTACAACGCCTAAAAACCTCTTTGTCCCATCTCTACATTCTAACTGTTCCTACCGCCACGATACTGCAAGTTCTCCATTTCTCTCCATTCGGGACAAAAGGAAGTTTTAACGAACTATATGGTCTTTAATGGAGGCGAAACCAGAGCAATTAACAGTCAATTAACCGTTAACGGAGCCCTATATTTCCGCTGTGCAACATCCCCTCCTATGGAGGGGCTTGGGGAGGTCGATGGTCTTTAATGGAGGAAAACCAAAGCAATTAATGGTCAATTAACCGTTAACGGAGCCCTAAGACCATTACACGGAGAATATTAATGTCTAATTAATGGTAATTATATGTTCTCTTGTCCCCACGCATTTTGAATGGTTCTTTATATGGCTTTAATGGAGCCTTAAAAACACCATTCTGTGGAGAAATAAATTAATGTCTAATTACATGATAATTATATGTTTAATCGTCAATTAACCGCCACTGTCGCCACTGTGCACATCCCTTCCTTTGGAGGGGCTTGGGGAGGTCAATGGTCTTTAATGGAGAACACAATCAGAGTACAATTAACGGATGCAAAAGATTCCACGAAAAAGGGAGGCTGTCTAACAAGTATGTTAGGCAGTCTTTTTTGTAAGTCAAGTAGCATTGA
>UQNE01000033.1 GCA_900542355.1 uncultured Bacteroidales bacterium
TTTCGCATATTAATCTGCTATTTTTGCCTATCATTTTTGCACAGCAATGGTCAATACTACTTGACTTACAAAAAAGACTGCCTAACATACTTGTTAGACAGCCTCTTTTTTATAAACGGTTAATTGGGGATTAAACATATAATTACTATGTAATTAGACATGTAATTACGCATTGATATGGTTCCAACTTCTCTCTATACAAAAACTCCCAATAATGCATTCAAGAACCTTACAAAAACATCTACTATACGGCGGCTAATTTCCAAAAACTAAATTAGTGTTTGCATGGTACAAGTTCTCTATGCAGACCATGCATAGCCATTAAAGACGACGATTAAACATGTAATTATGCATTCATAATTATGCACTATGCATTGTTTTTGGTTCTCTAAGCAGGCCATTAAACTCCCGTTAAAACTTTCTTTTGTACCGAATGGAGCGGGCGGACCGACTTTTTTATGTAATCTTTTGCATAATTCGCAGAAAAGCAGTACCTTTGCACACTCAATTTATCTCAACTACAATGCTTTTGCAGATACTCAAATCAAAAATCCACCGTGTACAAGTTACCGAAGCCAACTTGGAGTATATCGGCAGTATCACGATTGATGAGGACCTGATGGACGCAGCCGCTATCGTTTCGGGCGAACGAGTACAGGTGGTGGACAACACCAACGGCGCACGCCTGGAGACCTATGTCATCCCCGGCAAAAGGGGCAGCGGATGCATCTGTATGAATGGTGCGGCGGCTCATCTGATCCATGTGGGCGACACGGTCATCATCATGGCATACGCCCTGATGACACCCGAGGAGCAAAAGACCTTCCGCCCGAGCGTCGTTTTCCCCGTAAACAACCATTTGGCTTAATCCCGATATGGCATTCTTCGATCTCATACATACCGACCCGCAGTCGGCCGCCCGCGCCGGCATTGTACATACCAACCACGGCGATATACTCACTCCTATCTTCATGCCCGTAGGCACCGTAGGCACCGTGAAAGGTGTACACCGCCGCGACCTGGAGGACGATATCCATGCGCAGATTATCTTGGGCAACACCTATCATCTCTATCTGCGCCCGGGTACCGACATCCTGCACCAAGCGGGCGGGTTGCATCGTTTTGAGGGTTGGACACGCCCTATCCTAACCGATAGCGGCGGCTACCAAGTGTTCTCACTCACGCAGATACGCAAGATGACGGAGGAGGGCGTGCGTTTCTCGAGCCATATCGACGGGCGCAAACTGATGTTCACCCCCGAGTCGGTAATGGATATAGAGCGGCTCATCGGTGCAGACATTATGATGGCGTTTGACGAGTGCTGCCCCGGGACAGCCGACCGCACCTACGCCACCGAATCGATGAACCGTACCCACCGTTGGTTAGACCGCTGCATCGCACGGTTTGACTCGACCACCGACCTATACGACTATCATCAGCACCTCTTCCCAATCGTACAAGGCTGCGTCTATACCGACCTCAGACAGGAGGCGGCAAAACGCCTGCGCGACCTCGACCGAGACGGATATGCCATCGGCGGACTGGCTGTAGGAGAGCCCGCAGAGAAGATGTATGAGATGATTGAGGTGGTAAACGACATTCTGCCGCAGAATAAACCGCGCTACCTAATGGGCGTAGGCACGCCATGGAACATACTGGAAGGCATTGAGCGCGGAGTAGATATGTTCGACTGCGTAATGCCAACCCGCAACGGGCGCAACGGTATGATTTTCACTCGCAACGGCGTGATGAACATGCGCAACAAGAAGTGGGAAAACGATTTTACGCCGCTTGATCCCGAAGGCACCTCGTATGTGGATACGCAATATACTCGCGCTTATGTGCGCCACCTCATCCACTCTGATGAGATGCTCGGGCTCGAAATCCTATCTATCCACAACCTGGCGTTCTATCTATGGCTGGTAGGCGAAGCACGCCAACATATCATTGCAGGCGATTTCCGCTCGTGGAAAGAGGATACACTGCGACGGATTATGGTCAGACTATAACCTTTGATTGACAGACCTGAGTGAAGCGACTCGATTGGTATATTATCCGCAAGTTTCTCGGCACCTTCTTTTTCTCTATCGTGCTGATTCTCAGTATAGCCATTGTCTTCGACCTAACGGAGAAGATGGACGATTTCTTTGAGAACCAAGTGCCGCTTAGGGAAATCATACTCGACTACTACTTGCCTTTTATCCCCTACTATACCAATATGTTCAGTTCGCTGTTCATATTCATCTCCGTCATCTTCTTTACATCCAAACTGGCAGGCAACAGTGAGATCATCGCTATGATGGCAGCCGGCGTCAGTTATCACCGCCTAATGCTACCCTATTTCGTTTCCGCCACTTTCCTATTTCTTTTCTCGTTCTACCTCGGCGGCTATGTCATCCCGCCTGCTACAGGCAAGATGCTCAATTTTACCGACAAGTACATCGAGCATTTTACCTCAGAGAACGCCCGCAATGTGCAGATGGAGGTAGAACCGGGCACTATCCTCTATATCGAGTCGTTTCAGAAACGCAGCAATACCGGCTATCGCACCTCCTTGGAGCATTTCGACGGCAAGACGCTTGCCTCGCGTATCACTGCCGACCGTATTCTATACGATTCGCTCAACTATTGGCACCTGGAGAACTATATTCGCCGCGATTTTGAGGGTATGCGTGAGCAGATGACGCGCGGTACACGCCTCGATACGATTATCCCCGTGCAACCTTATGAGTTGTTTATCACCGCTGAGCAGGCGCAAGAGATGACCAATACCGAACTGCGCGACTACATGGAGAAACAAGCCACACGAGGAGCGGGCAACATACAAGCCTTCGAGACCGAATACCACAAACGATGGGCATCGCCTATCGGCGCATTCATCATGACGCTCTTGGGCGTAACGATGAGCAGCAAGAAAGTGCGCGGGGGGATGGGTAAGAACCTGGGTATCGGTATTGTCCTCACTGCCGCCTATATCCTGTTCTCGACGGTCAGCACCACCTTCTCCGTCAATGGCGTGATGTCGCCGTTTATGAGCGCATGGCTGCCTAACTTCGTATTCTTGGCTATCGGCATCGTGCTATACATACGCGCACTCCGATAAAAACGGTTCTCCGTTAATGGTCGCGTTGAAGACACCATTGTTCTCCGTTAATGGCGGGAAAGTTCTCCGTTAATACCGGTTAATTAACGATTAAACATATAATTACCATGTAATTAGACATATATGCATTATGCATTCATCATTATGCATTGTATATATTCTCCATTAAAAGCCATATAAAGAGCCATTAAAACTACGCAACAAAGAAATTTTCTGTTCTAACGCTGTTACCTCCGATAAAAATCAACACTTTCTGTGTCTAAAATCCAATGCCTACACTTGCCGTGTAGGTAAATTTATGCAAAAGTAGCACCAATTTTTCTACTTTTGCGCCTTTTCCTTTTTCTGTCAGATTGTCGCCAACCGTTTGTGTCTTTTGCAGTACTTTTGCCGCAGATTTTCACAAGCGGCTATGCAGTTGGCTTACTAACTAACACAATCATATCAAAGGCTTACTAACTAACACAATCATATCAAACTAATCTACATGAAAAAAGTTTACTTTTTTGCTCTGTCATTGGCCTGTCTGTGGGCACTGCCCGCACATGCCGACCTGACAGAAGACTTCAATTCCACCAAGGGAACATGGTCGAGCGAAACCCAAGTTACGCTACCCAGCGGCGAATGGACTTTCAGTGGTGCACAAGCCAACACGAGCAGCAGCATCAGTTCTATCAAATTCTCCGCCGACAACGGGTACATGATTTCGCCGGCTATGGATAGTGCCAAGTCGCTCTCCTTTGCTTATCGTGCCGGCGGAAGCAACAAGCGCATCGCCGTTGCCTACCAAGTGGCAGGCGGGGATTGGAGGGCACTGGACACCCTGCTCATCAAGAGTTCGTCATCGGCTTTTGCGTCCTACTCCAAATCGCTCGGTTTGGATAGTACTCTGCAAGTGCGCATTCGCCTGACAGGGCTGCAAAGCAACACCTATATTGATGATTTCAAACTCGTCAAAGCCTCAGCGGGCGGAAACATGGGCGGCGGCACGGTTGTCCCCGAAGACCCTGCGCCCGACTTCACACGGCCTATCTTCGTAGCCACACACAACACCTATTATATCTCCCCCGCAGGTAACGATGAGACCGGCGACGGTTCGTTTGAAAAGCCGTGGTATAACCTCGGTAAGGCGGTCAGCGTTGCCCAAGCAGGCGATGTTATCTTCTGCCGTGGCGGGCGATACAAGATGTCGTGGCGAGGCACCGACTCCAAACTGACTATCCGTATGAAGCAATCGGGTACTGCCGAGCAACCTATCGTCATCTCCTCCTACGAGGCGGAAGCCCCTATCTTCGACTTTGAGCAGCAACTGCTCGACTGCAACCGCAGCAATAAGAATGTAGGCGACCGCGGTATTCACCTGACGGGCGACCATTGGATTCTCTTTGGCTTGCACATCATGCATGCCGCCGACAACGCTATCAAACTGGAAGGCTCATACAACCGTATTGAGCGTTGCGAATTTAGTTACAACCTCGATACCGGTATTCAGTTGGGTTTCGGGCATAAGTTCTCCGATTCCGGCTTCGGCAGCGAGAACGACGGTACCCACTGCGCGTACAACGACATCATCGACTGCGATTCGCACCACAACTGCGATTTCGATATGAACTACGGTTCCGACGCCGACGGCTTTGCCTGCAAGATGCACAATGGCAAGGGCAACCGCTTTATCCGCTGCCGCGCTTGGCGCAACTCCGACGATGCGTGGGATCTCTATGAGACCGACTACGATGTGGTTCTCGTAGAGTGCTGGGCTTGGTCATCCGGCTTCGCACCTGACCACACCTGGGTAAAAGAGTATCTCGACGGCAACGCCTCGTTCTCGGGCAATGGCAATGGTATCAAACTCGGCGGTAACGGTGCGGGCGGTAGCAGCAAAGGTATTCACTATGCCTACAACTGCGTCGCTTTCGGTTGCAACAAATCGGGGTCGGTCAAAGGCTTCGACTGCAACAGCCACAAGGGCGGGCATGTGCTGGTCAACTGCCTGGCGTTCGACAACGGATACGACTTTATGTTCGAGTCGGGCGGTAGCGATGCCAACACCCACTTTGTCAACAATGTATGCTTCGGCCGACAAGAGATATGCATAGGTTCTGACGACCACAACGCTATCATCAACCTGCCCAACAAGAATGCGTGGACCAACCACCTCGTGCGTGATTTCTCATGCGATGATTATCAGAGCCTTAGCGAAGAGGATGCCATCGCACCCCGCCGAGGCGACGGCTCTATGCCCACCCGCTTTGCACGCCTCAACCCGGGCAGCAAACTGATCGACGCAGGCTGCACGCCCGACCCCGCTTATCTGATGCCGCTCAACGCTGTCTATGCCGATTATCCTCTCTTGCAGCAATCTGCCTATGGCAATGGTCGCGACCTCGGGCCCTACGAACTGCCTATAGGCGAAGAGATCGGCAGTAGCGTACAGCAAGTGATTGCACCCGACAGCAAAGGCGGACTGCAAGTGCTGAGCGGCAACACTGCCGACGAGGCTATCCTGCGATACAGCATCCCGCAAGACGCTACCGTAACGCTCGCCGTCTATTCGCTCAACGGACAGTGTATCACCGCCATACAAGCAGGCGTAGCCACCTACGGCGTGGACTACTATCAACCTATCTCGCTCGCCGCTCTGCCCGCAGGTATGCACACCGTCGTCCTACAAGCCGGCCACTACACCGCACAAGCCAAACTGCTGGTGCGATAAATACCTTTTACTAACTAATTCTTACGAAGAGAGGCCACCCAAACCAATGGATGACCTCTCTTTATTTTGTGTTATGCGCCGCTGTTTATTGCCAAGCGGGCATCGCGACACCTCTGCTTGCAAGAGGCGTGCCGCCTCCTATCGCATCCGCTATCAGCGAATCATATCGCAGCCCATATAGGGTTGCAAAGCAGCAGGAATACGGATACCTTCCTCGGTCTGGTTGTTCTCCAGCAAGGCGGCTACGATACGCGGCAGAGCCAATGCAGAGCCGTTTAGCGTGTGGCAGAGCATTACTTTCTTATCCTCGTTGCGACGATAGCGGCAGTGCAGACGATTAGCCTGATAGGTATCGAAATTAGAGGTGGACGACACTTCCAACCAACGATGTTGAGCCTCCGAATAGACCTCAAAGTCGTAGCACAAAGCCGCCGTGAATGACATATCACCACCGCTCAAACGCAATACACGATACGGCAGTTCCAGTTTCTTAAGCAGTCCCTCTACATGCTCCAACATCTCTTTGTGCGATGCGTCAGAATGCTCGGGCGTATCGATACGCACAATCTCTATCTTGCTGAACTCGTGCAGGCGGTTCAAGCCACGCACATCCTTACCATACGACCCGGCCTCACGGCGGAAACACTCGGTATAGGCGCAGTTCTTAATCGGCAACTTATCCTCATCGATGATGACATCACGATACAGGTTGGTTACAGGCACCTCGGCTGTAGGTATCAAGTAGAGGTCATCTACCTCGCAGTGGTACATCTGTCCCTCTTTATCAGGCAGTTGCCCCGTGCCGTAACCGCTCGCTTGGTTCACTACCGTCGGCGGCATTATCTCCGTGTAACCGGCTTTGTTGGCCTCTGCCAAGAAGAAGTTGATCAGCGCACGCTGCAAACGCGCTCCCTGACCGATATACACCGGGAAACCGGCACCCGAGATCTTTACACCCAGATCAAAATCAATCAGGTTGTATTTCTTAGCCAACTCCCAATGCGGCAGTTTCTCGCTGTCGGCAATACGCTCAGCGGCAATCGCCTCATCGGCCTCGGTCGGCCAATCACGCAATGCCACGGGCTTACCTGCTGCCAAACTGTCCATTACGGCTTTGTTAGGCCAATTGCCCATCTTTACTGCCAAGTTATCCTCCGCGCAACTGCCCTCCGGCACGATGTCGTACGGCACATTCGGTATGGTCAGCAGCAAGTCGCGCTGCGCCTGCTCAGCCTTAGCCATCTGCTCATCATAAGCGGCGATGTCCTGCTTGAGCGTACCCGTCTGCGCTTTGGCTTGCTCGGCTTCTTCTTTCTTACCTTGCCCCATCAGCATACCTATCGATTTCGATATCTTGTTCATCTCCGCCGAGGCTGCATCTTTCTTCTGCTGAGCCTGCTTGCGCTCTGCATCGAGAGCCAAGACCTGCTCTATCGCCTCACGAGCACCGCTAAAATGTTTCTTTTCCAATCCGGCAACAACTTTCTCTTTGTCGTCGTAGATTTGTTTGAGTGTTAGCATAATATCTATAGTTTATTGTTTTCTATTTTGTTTCCATCGGCTGTAATACCCTATAAGTCAATCATATAGCCCTATAAGGTGTTATTCTCCGGTCTGCAATGGCGGGAGCAACCGCCCGTATAAAACAAAATTTCTCCTCCCGAATTGCCGAAGCAATCGGTAGGAGAAACTTTATACCATCTGATTCTCTTGCCGATTAAGCCTCTGCTATCGGCTCGATAGAGACATAAGATTTGTTGTTCTTCTTGCGACGGAATGTAACGATACCATCTACCAATGCGTAGAGAGTGTGGTCGCTACCCATACCCATGTTCTCACCCGGGTTGTGTACTGTTCCGCGTTGGCGTACGATGATGTTACCTGCTTTCGCAAATTGACCACCCCAGATCTTTACGCCAAGTCGTTTGCTTTCTGATTCACGGCCGTTCTTAGAACTACCGACACCTTTCTTATGTGCCATAACTTCTGTTCCTTTCTTTTAAGCAATAACGATTTCTTTTACTACGATATTCGTCAAATCCTGACGATGACCGTTCAGTTTACGATAGCCTTTGCGACGCTTCTTGTGGAATACCAAGATTTTCTCTCCACGGCACTCGTTATCAAGCACTTCGCATACTACTTTTGCCCCATCTACATAAGGAGCACCTACTGTAATGTTGCCTTCGTTATCTACGAGCAACACTTTGTCGAACACAACCTCAGCACCTTTCTCGGTGTCCATACGGTTGATGAACAACTTTTTGCCGGCCTCTACTTTGAATTGTTGGCCTTTCATTTCTACAATTGCGTACATTATCACAATTTTTATAAGTTACATCGTGTTGGGCGGCTGGGTAGGTCTTTCGACGCTGCTAATACCTTCTCTATAAGCAAACTACTTATGTAAAAACAAGTATTTCATGCGCTGCCTACGGCTACTTTCTGAGCCCATACCCGAAAAAGCGTGCAAAATTACTACTTTTTTTCCATATATGCAAATTTCCGCTGCATTTTCTCTGCGCGGCAGGCTCAATAAGCAAGGGCAGACTTCAAAATTTTCTAATACATTTTGTCAGTAAAACACTCAAACACCTATCCATTTGCCACTTTGCCTTTGAGCCGACTTCGTCGAATGCTTGTCGAGATCTAAAGCCGTTCTAAAAACAATTTTAATAATACCAAAATGTAAGCAAAAATCGGCAAAACGCAACAATATGCTATCTTTACAACCTCAGTATCCCGCCCGCATTGCCTCTTATGCGGTCTATTTCCGTTTACCGGTGACTTTCAGCACGGTTTGACCTATCTTGCGCTCCAGACCTTGTTTCGTAGTAGGAATACCCGTCGCACGCGCAATTTTAGTTTTTAGTTGCGTGATTCCTACTGCGCGTTTCCAAGAAAAAGAAAATCCTCTCATATTCTATCCTTTTTAGTTTAGTAATGCGCCAATCTACGACAGATTTCCGATTGCTGCAAGCCCCACACCATTTTTCTTATAAAAAACGCCCTGTTTTTCTCACAAAAAAGTCGGGAAAGTCCCTTGCCTCTCGCCTTCGCAGCCTTTCATCAAGCAATGGCAACACACCAAGCGACCTACAGCCCTTCCTTTTTTGGGGGGCTACATCGCCACACGCAGTGTGATACGGATACCATTGCGCTGCCACGGACCGAGTTTCACGGGTATTCCCTGTTCATTCACGGCATTCAGGTGCGTCAGACGCCGCACATAATCGATACGAATCAACTTAAAGATATTCTCTATACCCACCGTCATCTCCATATACGGCATATAGCGATACTTGCCGTCGGAGAAATCGGTTCGCACGGGTATCACATGCCCGTCCACGGTGTACGAATTGGGCATTTCATACAGTCCGCTCGTTACCTTCGGGTTATTCCGGTCGCCCAAGTAGCCCGCCAGGATATGGAACGACGCCACCTCCCGCAGTTTCAGCAGTTTCAGCCCCGGAATACGGTTGAATATCCACCCCTTCAGATAGTAGGTTACATGCAGCGACGCATACCGATCCATCATAAACTCCATCGGCTGCATCAGATTGAATGCCTTGGGGTCAAGCAAGATCGACTGGTTGGACATCGGGGCGAAAAGTTTGGTAAACGGCACCTTGCTATCCGTCGCAATATATCCCACATCCGCACTCACATCCAAGTGCCCGAAAGCCGACAGCCAAAAGCGGTTCTCTGCCGTCAGTTGAATACGGTTGTAGAAGTACTTATCCTCCAATATATAGCCCATCTCGTTGGTCAGTCGGAACACCGGCGCATCTTTCCAGAGGTTGAAAGGCGACTCGATACCCTGTCGGTCGTTATAGATAAACCCGCCCGGTGAGTAGCGCAGTTGGAAGGTCCATTGTGCATCGTGGTAGAACGGCCGCTCAAAGGTCGTGCCATCCGCATTGCGTTTCATATAGCGCAAACGCAACGAATGCTCCGGGTAAGGCAGCGGATTAAACGGCCGCACTGCCCAAGTAGAGCCGTTGGGCTGGTTGTTCATAAAGTCGAACCAGGTGATCACCGACAACTGATTAGCCCACTCCTTCTCATATTTCAACCTAAGTTTGGCCACATACTGCATCGGCTTCGGCTCGTAGTTGAATTTGATCGACATAAAGATATGATCCCTATCCAACACACGGTAACTCTGTCCGAGTTCCTCCAGGTCGTAACTCGCTGTAAACGAGAGGTTATGCCTTAGCGACTCGTAGGGGTGATACTCCTTGTCATGGAACGAATACAGGGCTGTCAGTCCGCCTTTTACGCGGTGATCGTGAAAACCGTATGCCACATACCCGCTCGTAAACCACCGTTTGTTTTGGTTGGCGGTCGTCATACCGCCGATACGCAAACGACACCCCTCCTGCTCGTTGTAACTGAAAGTATTGAATATCGGCCCGAAATCCCATTTGCTTGCGCCTCGCTCACGGCTCGTAGGGATAAACTCCTGTATCAGGTCTTGCACCATATTGACCACAAATCGGAACTTCGGCACGCGCATCAACTCCACTTGCAGACTGTCCACCACCGTTTCTTTACCGGTCAGAGCCATCGGGCGCAGGCTGTCCCACACCGAGAGCGGCACCTTGTCCGCATCGGGCAGTGTGATCTCGTTTCCCGCCATATAGAATAGGCTGTCGGGAATGCCTACACCAAAGGAATAATCGCAGAAACGACGCGTCTGACGCGCATAGATATTGTGTTTCGATTTCTTGGTGATGGCAAAACGCACATGCGTATTCACCTCCTCCGATGCCCACAAACCATTATCTAATTGGCTGAATGTCTCCGATATACTCATGTGGCTGAGCCAGTTGAGGTTGATATGCGGCGGCACATTGATCTTGTAGCGCTTCAGTGCGTAGGTCGAGTCTGCCACGATATACAAATGCCCCGTAAAGCCAAAACTCTCGCTATTGACGGGCACAAACGCCAAATCCACACACGCCACATCGTCCACCATCACCGTATCCATGATGTAGTAATGGTAGAAACTTACGGCAAGCGACGACGACAGCGGACTCACAAACCGATTGAGCATCAAGTTGATGTTGTCCGAAAAGATATTCATCGGTTGGAACATCGCCTGCAGGTTATTCGACATACCGCCGTTGTCCAACAGTTCGTCCAACCCCTCCCAGCGTTTGGCTTTGATTACCTTGCGTTCCTTGCGAGGCGACACTTGCACATACTCGTCTGCCAGCGTCTCGCGCAACGACATCGTCAGTATCTGAGTCTGATTGGCTTGCTCGATAGCACGGTTTTTGGTTATCACCACGCTATCTACACGCACCAGCGTACTATCCTGCCCTATGCTGACACTGTCGATGTTCACACGCCCGCTGTCTATCACCAGCACGCCGTCTTCCAGCATCATCGTATCGAGATAGTTGTAGAGAAACAAGAAATCACGCCAAAAAGCATTCTTATTGAGGTTGTAGTCGAACGGCTCCAATGCCATCACCAGTTTCTCATACGACTCCACTTTATATGACTCCGACCGCCCCGCACGGTTCTTATCCTTGTTGGCAATCACATTCTTTATCAGTTCCACGGCGGGATTGCCCTTGCGGCGATAGTGCTCCCGCCGGCGTTTGGGCTTCACCACCACATCTTCCAGCGCGTACACCTCCGGCTCCATCGGCACAAACAACTCGGTGCTTTGCCCGGGTTTCACCGTCAGCACCTTCGTCTTGTACCCCACCATCTGAAAAGTAAGCGTAATCAGGTTTTGGTTGTTTTCCAACGAGAACAGACCGTCTAAATCGGTAGTCGTACCAATAGACGAACCGGTAAAAAGTATCTGCACAAAAGGCAGCGTCTCGCCGGTGTTTACATCCACCACCGAACCCGTTACCTTAGTCGTACCGGCAGCATTCACCGCCACCGCCAAGCACAATGCCCATACTATGTTGATAAGTCGTTTGATAAGTTGCTATAGTCGATATAGAATAATCGTTAATAGTCTGATTTACTTTGTCTTACAGATAAACGACAAGCCATTACAATACTCCTATGGTTGCGTAGGTATCTCAAATGGGTGCATATTGGCGTCCAATCCATACACTACCGGTGCGGCATGCATGCTCTGCCTTCCGATACACCGCGTAGAATCGATATTCGCATAGTCCACCCCACCCAAATCCAACAGACTGTGAAATAGGTACATCGTCGATAGTTTCTTGCGCTTGTTGCCCTCCAACGCGCAAACGGTCTCGGGGTGAAGGCGGCGGTAACGCTCTGATGTCCACACAAATAGTGGCACATGGTACTCGTAGAACGAACCAGAGAAAGTGCCATGCATAAACATATTGCGCTCATCATCGAGCAAGTTCTCCCCATGGTCGCCCACATACACCAGCACGGCAGGTCTGCCCGTCTGCTCCAGTTCGCTAATCACTCTGTCGATGAAATAGTCGGTAAAGCGAATGGCATTATCGTACGAGTTGACTGCAATGGCTTTTAGGTTACGAAAAGCGGCTATGTTCTCCCCGCTGAGATTGCTCCACGACACCCCTCCTTGGTCATCTACATCTATATTGGAGAATATGTCGCGCACACTCATCCCTTTCATATCGGGCGTAAATACCTGGAAGTCATCGGGATAGCGTGAGGAGTACTTAAAATGGCACCCCAACGAGTGCAATACAATCATTTGATGCCCGTCTTTCTCTCCCAACACACTGCGCAGCGGCTCCAGCAGCACTGTATCCACAAACACCTCGCTCTCGCTATGGGGCGTAACATAATCGGTGTAGGTGCAATACGCTGCAATGCGCTGCAAGAAATGGTTGTTAAAACTCTGGTCGGCTATCCATGCCGTGGTATAACCGGCTTCTCGAAAAGCGTCCACCACCGATTTCTCTTTGGCATACACCTCCTGCGTCTGCGGGGTGGCACGCGAGAGCATCAACGGTACCGACACCGTCGTCAGATTAGCCACCGAGAAACAACTGTCGAACGACACTATCTGCCCCTGCCGCATTCGCAACCGCGGTGAGGTCTCTCGCTCATAGCCGTTGATCTGCCAATGGTCGTAGCGTGAAGTTTCCCCTATCAAGAATAGCACAATCGTCGAGTCGTTGTCCGCCACACGCGGAATACCAAACGAGAAGTTCTCCAACTGCTCACTCTGCTCATGGATGTCATAAGCCATATCGCCAATGTGATACAGTGCCAATACCATATTCACAGGGCATACTTTCTCCGCTCCCACCCATGCAGCCGTGCGCAAATCGATATTGCGAATACTGAATTCGTTACGCAGTTTCGGACGCAGTTTGAGAGCCACTATATCCGTTGCAAAGAAAGCGACTATCACGCCTAATACCACCATACGCCATTTGCGCGGAGCCAAATACTCCTGCTCGATAAATCGATGTACCAAGTAGAAATACACACCCCATAGCGCAAAGAAGATGATTGCCACAAACCAATAGGTGCTGCATAGTTCCAAGAACTCGCCCTTCTCCGATTTGATGACTGTAAACACAAACAGCAGCGAAGTGGTGGCGTGGTTGATAATCAAGTGAATAATCTCGATAGCCGAGAATAGAAAAGTAGCCGATGCCACATAGAAAAAGGTTCTGCGCCGAAACACGCACAACCCTGCACCGCATAGCGACAGTGCACTGATCAGATAAACAAACCGCTGCCCTATAGTAAGCAAGTCCTGCGCCATCACCACTCCCATCAACGATGGCAAAAGCAGAAACAGCAACAGACCTACAAAAGCAATTATTTCAGACTTCTTCAAATCTCTCTTTCTATTTCTATTTGATTGTCCTCACGAAAAACCAACTATTTGATTATCCCTACGAAGAACCAACTATTTGATTATCCTCACGAGAAACCAACCGTTTGATCATCCTCACGAAGAACCAACTATTTGATTATCCCTACGAGAAACCAACTGTGATTTGCGATGTGCAAATCCGTGCAAAGTTACTGCTTTTCTGCGACATACACAAACTTTTTGCCGTTTTTACACTCGCTCTTTCTTCGGCAGATTCTTATTAACCTCCTCGTAGGCATGATGAATAAGGTCGTGTATCAGTTCGTCGGGGACAGATCCATCCAATGTGATTTGGTTCCAGTATTTCTTGTTCCAATGCCAAGCACCCTCGATAGCATAATAGTCTGCCCGCAGTTCGAGTGCCTTCTCGGGAGCGCATTTCAGCACTACCACATCAGGCTTGTCCACTGCAATACATTTAGACCTATCGGTTGATATACACGCAAATATCTTACCTTTTAGCCGATAGACCACTGTGGTTTCATCGAATGGCATATCCTCTGTTACATACGGTAATGCCAAACACTGTTCTCTAAACTCTTCAATATTCATCGCAAGACACTTAATTCATTGCAAAACACTTAGTAAAACATTTGATACGCAAAGGTAATCAAATTATATGGAGTACACAACAAAAAATACAAAAAACATCGA
>UQNE01000034.1 GCA_900542355.1 uncultured Bacteroidales bacterium
CACACCCGCACGCGCACACGGGTATATGTAGGGATTTTACCTACCCTACCTACCCATCCTACCCTACCTACCCATCCTACCCTACCTAACTTAATCTATTTACCGAAGTTTCGCAAGTGCGCATGATTATACCCAAAATTAGGTATTGTAGGATTGATATATTTGTAGTACTTTTGCAGCGTGGATAGATTTTGGGATGGAAGAACATATAATTAACATGTAATTAAACATATAATTTTCCAAGGAGGATGTAGAGGAGGATAGAACATATAATTAACATGTAATTGACCATATAATTATTTCTCAAGGAGGATGTAGGGGAATAGAACATATAATTTTGCAGAGGATGATATGGTGGGGATATATGGGCATATCATTGTGTAAATAAACAAAACATATAAGCGTATGAAAAAGATTTTCTTATTTGCTTTTGCACTGCTCGCAAGCAGTGCGATGCAGGCACAACTACAGGAGTATTCGGCAGTAGAGTTGCGCAACGCAACTGATGCGGGTACATCGACCATCAACCATGTTTACTCGAATGCGCAAGGCGACATCTTCTTTATCGGCACAGCAGCATCGAACGGCGATAACCCCGCAGTATGGTACAAAGTGGACACCGTAGAGACTGCGCCTTTCCGCGTAAATGCAAAAAAGACAAACAGTAACTTGATTTTTGGCAAGCAGGCAGCCAAGGCAGAGACACCCAGTTGGTTCGGTGCGAGCAACCGCGGTAACTTCAGCAGTTTGGCTGCGACCGCAACTGACAACGGCGACTTGGTGATGGCTGTAACTTTCTGCCACTCGGACAGCAACTACTTGGCAGACAACAAAGCATTGCAAATGAACATGCTGACGAATACAGGTATTCACTCACAGAACAAATTAGAGGGAGCGTATAGCGTGGTAAACAACAAAATCGAGAACTATGGCGCATTGGTGGTAGCGACCCAAGACGCATGGCTGAACAACGCCCAAGTATTCCGCCAGATAGATGGGCAAGCCGACGGATTTAAGTTTGTAGATGTAGCCACCGACGGGACGAACTACTATGTGCTGACATTGCTCAACCCGGGATTGGTACTGGAAAGCGACACTATCAGAGCGGCTCACAAGAGCGGTAGTATAGCCGTACTGAAACTCAACAAAGAGTGGAAATTAGCCGGTTACTGCGTCAGTGAGGGTACTGCGGGCAAGAACATAGGTAACCTACGATATGCGGGCGGCAAACTGTACTACAGCGGTAACCTCACCGCCACGAAAGGCGGGTTGTTTGGCATGGGCGGCAAGACGATAGAGACCGCTAATGCCGGGAACGGCATTGTATTGGCTACGCTGGACACCGACCTAAAGTGCGAATCGCTGAACCTAATCGAAACCTGCGCTGCAGCCGGTAAGAAAAGCGGCGCCCTCACCATTTATGATGAGGTGATTGATGGTGCTAATGCATACTTGACCGGTTTCTTTATGGGCGGTATTGTGGTAGCAGGGGGCGACACGATGAGTGCAGCCAACGCCACGGCAGTGCTAATCAAATACGACTTGAGCAAAGGCAAGATAGCCCAAGCCACGCATTTGGAATCAACGGCTATCACCGGTGCTTCGAGCCTGATTGCACACGGGGACAGTATCTATATGTACGCCTACGACTGGGCAACCGAGAACCGTATCGCACTCTACGGCTATGACAAAGAACTGAATGCAGGCGACACAATTGCGTTGGTAGAAGCCACAGGAAAAGAGGTTAGCAACAGTGCAGTATGGACAGAGAAGGGTATCTTGGCATACTCATTCCGCACCGACAACACCATCACTTTTGCAGCCGACGAAAAGGAGACCTACACCGCAGTCGATGGTTTCCGCGCCATATTGGCACAACAGTATCTATTCAAAGAGCCGGAAACAGCAATAGACAATACTGTATTGCCGACCGAGAAAGCCGTGAAGTATATCCAAAACGGACAACTCTATATCCGCCGCGGAGAACATATTTTTAACGCTTTGGGACAACAACTCTAAGTGTTGGCATAGTAATTGTAGCAGTTCTATCGGGTGGTAGGACTGCCACATTGCTGTATTATATGTGGAAACAAACAACTTACACAATATGAAAAAAACACTATTTATGGCAGCCATGGTGGCTGTAATCGGGTTGGCATCTTGCTCCAAACCCACTGAGAATCAAGAGACTGTCTATTCGATAGACGAGGTGTATACACAAGCAGAAGAGTTGGTAGGCGATACGATCACCTTCCAAGGCGTATGTGCACACCTCTGCAAACACGGGGGACGCAAAGCCTTTTTGATGGGCACAGAGAGCGACACGATCTACACGGAGAACGACACGATTGTAAAGCCGAGAATACTGCGTGTAGAAGGGGCTGAGATGGGTAATTTTGATGCGGCTTGTATCAACAACCTTGTGCGCGTAAAAGGCGTACTGCACAGTTTTGAGTACCAACCCGAGCCGACGAACGACCCCGCAGAGAAACACGGTACGACCGGACAAGGGTGCGAGACCGAGAAACAGGCCATCAAAGAGTACTACGCCACCGCTATCAGTTACACGATCGTTGGGGCTGAAGAATGACCTCCCCAAGCCCCTCCAAAGGAGGGGATGTACTAAGCGGGACAGGGAAACATTAATTACCATGTAATTAGACATTAATTTCTTTCTCCGTATGCGCTTTTTTCTCCATTAATAGCGGTAACCATTAATTGCTCTGATGGGGCTCCATTAAAGGCCATTAAAGAGCCATTAAACATAGTATGGAACAACAAACAAAAATAAACAAAGGCGCGAAGGTGCGCAAATGGTTGCGTATCATCCATCGCGACTTAAGTTATGTATTCGCCGGGATGCTGTTGGTATATGCTATCTCGGGTATTGCACTGAACCACAAAGACAGTTTTAACAGTCAGTACTCGATCGTGCGTACCGACTATGCGCTGACGGCAACACCGCAAGCAGAGGTGTCGCAAAAGACTATCAATGAGTGGCTTACGGAATGCGGTGTAGAGGGGCAAGAGATACAGCATTACTTCCCCGATAACAACACCCTAAAGGTTTTTCTGAAGGGAAACAGCAACCTTGTAGTGGACTTGCAGAGCGGTAAGGCGGTATTGGAACAGGTGAAGAAACGCCCTTTCTTAGGCAGCCTAAGCAAACTGCACTACAATCCCGGAAAAGCATGGACATGTTTCTCGGATATCTTTGCCGGTTCGCTGATACTGATTATCATTACGGGTCTGTTTATGCTGAAAGGTAAGCACGGGCTATGGGGCATAGGCGGCATAGAGTTCGCCATAGGAATCTTGATTCCGCTGCTGTTTATCTTGCTATAAACGACTGATATACAGTTATCTAATCAAAAGAGGTCGCCTGATATTACATCGGGCGACCTCTTTTGGTTCATCGTTAAGGTTGTACCTTTTGACGGGGGCTACCGCTATTGGGATTGTTTGCGGAAACGGCTACGCAGTTTGGAGAGCAAGGCGATGAGCAGTGTCCCATGCCCCACCTTAGGAAGGAGGAGGCTCATAGTATCGGCGAAACGATCCACACGCTGAAGGCGGGTGCGCCAAGTCCGGCGGATAGTGCGGGTCTCTTGCTCGATGCTGTGTCGTTGCTGCTGCGCCTGTTGCTCCAAGCGCATACGCTCTGCCTGCAACTGCCCGACAGAACGCAATCGGCTGAGGTCAGTCATGGTCCGCCTCCTTTCCATTGTCATCAGCAAAGAGGATAGCACTGAGCGTACCGATGAGGGGATTGACGAACCACTGCTTGCGGAAGGCTATCGCCAAGACGAGCAAGAGCAGATAGACACCACCGATGATCAAGCATGCGCCCCACATCGGGACCCATTGAGCGAGGACAAAAACCAACGCCAAGGCAGCGAATGCCAAGAAGGCAAAGAGAAGCAGAACCACCACCAATGCCAATAGCACCAAGCCGAGGATGCGGCTCAGTTTGTCCAAGAGGGAGAGGCGAAGCAAGTCGTACCTCGAACGGAGATACGACTTGCAATCCGCCAACAACTTATCGTATTGCGACTCGTCCATACTCATTAGGCTTTGGAGTCTGCAATCGCCTCATCTACAGCGGCTTTCAGTTCGTCATCAGTGAAACAACCTTTCACCTTGGCAAGCACTTTGCCGACAAAGGATTCTAACTCGTCTTTGCTAAGGGGCAGCCCTTTCTCGCGTGCCAAGTCAGCAATCTGACGACGGATTTCTTCCCCACTCTTCGGGGCAAACAACAAGGCTGCAGCGGCTCCGAGCACTGCTCCACCGGCAAAGGCAGCCAATACTTTTCCTAAATTTGCCATAGTTCTTTCAGTTAAAGGGTTAATACTTACAAGGTAGTGTGCAAAAGGCGTGCCAAGCGAGCGACACTAAGAGGAAAAAGACCTCCCCAAGCCCCTCCATAGGAGGGGATGTCACACAGCGGGGAACAAGGGAACATATAATTACCATATAATTAGACATATAATTTCTTTTTGCTCCATAAATATTGGGAAACTGCGCTAATTGCGGTTAGACCTCCCCAAGCCCCTCCATAGGAGGGGATGTCGCACAGCGGGGAACAAGGGAACATATAATTACCATGTAATTAGACATTAATTTCTTTGCTCTCTATGCAACACCATTGCCATTAAAATGCAGAGGGACTAAGGGAACATATAATTACCATATACTATGAATTCCCAAAAAATAAATTAGTGTTTGCGTTGTATGGGGTCTCTATGCATACCATTACAGGGACATTAAAAACTATTTCTTTTGTCCCGAATGGCGGAAATTGGGCGGAGGATGAGAGAAAATGGCAAGAAAAAGCGGGTAAGGCTTGTGAGAATGAGAAATTTGTAGTAATTTTGCGATCGCTTTTGCAGTGTGCAGTTTTTGCACTATGCAGGGGCGATAGATGTAACATCGTTTGGATAGAAGCGCATAGCGGCAGACATCGGGCGAGGTTATGATTGTTTCACTAAAAAAACTTTTTAGTCATGTACTTGACATCAGAAAAAAAAGCAGAACTCTTTGCTAAGTATGGCAATGACGCTAAGAACACCGGTTCTGCAGAGAGCCAAATTGCTCTGTTCACTTTCCGTATCAACCACCTTACCGAGCACTTGAAACAAAACCGCAAGGACTTCGGTACGGAGCGTGCGCTGACGAACCTTGTAGGTAAGCGTCGTCGTATGTTGGATTACTTGAAGGATCGCGACATCGAGCGTTATCGTGCTATCATCAAAGAGTTGGGTATCCGTAAGTAATCTGCGGAGTTCTCTGCTCAGAGAGATTTGGATTTGCGAGGACGCAAGGCGTTGGCGCAAGACTAAGAGAAAAAGAGACTGTCCGATGGGCAGCCTCTTTTTGTGTGGTGAATTAGGGGATTAGCATTACTCAAACTCTGCACCTGTGGCGGTGTAGTATTTACCACCTTGGTGTATCATAAGCAGTCCATTACGAATGAATTTTGCGGGCATCTCGACGCCAACATCTACGCCCGTGGTTTTGAAAGTACCACTATAGGCTTTCACGATATTGCCTGCACTATTCTTAGCATTGATAGTATAATGGTAGGTTGTACCGCTTTCCAAACCATCCACTACGAAATTGAACCCATTGTTCGCCACCTGGGGTGTCGCCGGCTCTTGGCTGCGAGCGGGGGCATCAAAACGAATGTTTTGCAATACGCCATTGGCATCAAATATGAGCAAACAAAACAAACTGCTACCTTTACTAATATCTATGGTATAGGTAGTAGCACTCGGGTCTTGAGGCCAAATAATCTCCACATAGTGGTCAGAAGGATTAAGAATCGGCTCATCTACAGCGACCTGTTTGGCAGATAGCGGCAACACGATAAAGTCTTTCCAACACTCTGTTTGTCTGTATTTCTCCACCGACTCGGCAGGGACATACAAGGGTATGGTTGGCACACCATAAAAGGCATCATCATAAATTTCAGGCGGCTCTATTGCATAGCAAGTTACTGAAGTTAATGCAGAACAATCACGGAATGCACTAATCTCCACCGATGTAACATACTGAGGGATAGTAATAGTTGAGAGGCCGGAACAGCCATCAAAAGCATTATTACCAATTAGAGTAACAGTAGTAGGAAGGGCTACTGTTCTTAGGTTAGGGCACCTCATAAACATACACCCCTGCACAGATTTCACACCTCGCCCAATGACTACAGACGATAATGACGAATCTCCCGAAAATATGCCGCCACCAAGTTCTATCACACTCCCCGGAATTGTAACAGAATCTAATACCAGACAGGATGCGAAAGCACTAGAACCTATATTCTTTACACTATTAGGGATACTAATCGTAGCAAGATTACTACAACCTTCAAAAGCCTCCGTCTCAATACTTTTAACACTTTTAGGTAAGACGACACTTCTTAGGCCTTCGCAATAATAGAATGCGGCAGGTCCTATGATGTTAATCGTGTTTGGAATGATGGTATTTTGGCACCCGGCGATCAGAGCATTGGTAGAAGTTTCAATGATTGCATTGCAATTATCACGGCTATCATATTTAGGGTTGCCCTGTTCTACCGAAATTGACTGTATATTACTACACCATGCAATCATTTGATATCCTATCCGGATTACAGACTTGGGTATAGTGAGGGATTTTAACCCACGGCATCCTCGAAATGTATAGTTACCGATAAGTATTACACTATTAGGAATAGTGATTTCGGTCAGACTACTACATCCCTCAAATGCACGGGCACCAATACTTATCACACTATTGGGAATGATAACTGAGGCAAGATTAGCACAATAATAAAATGCACCGGCATCAATCTTTGTTACGCTATAATCTTTACCATTATATGTAACAGACGAAGGAATACAGACCGAAGAAAGTCCAACAAACTCCTTATGGGATACTACTGCCACGGTGCTATCGCTCGTACAATCGTAATACAAATCACCATATTGGAAGCCATGCGCCATATTGGTTGCTACAAATAGGAATAGGATAAAAGTAAATAACTTCTCTTTCATAATACTTTATACTTTTGTACTTTGCGAGTGCAAAGATACTACATTTTTTGCATGTTTGCAAACAAATGGATAAGTTTAGCGGGGAGGGGCGGGCTTGGCAAGCCCGCGACGGGGACGCTTCGCGGGCGGGGGGATAGACGGAATAGAGGATATAGATAGACTAGGAACTCTATATAGACTAGGAGAACTAGGGACAGGGGGGCGGGGGAGACAGAAAGGGCGAAATCGATGCCTAAGACCTCGGTATCGAAACGGCAGAATGTCGCCAGCGACGCATACAGCGCGGGAGCGGAAATCGGTTACGATTTCTTCTCGCTGAACAAGACCTTACGCGAAAAAAAGCAGCAGTTCTTCCTCTTTGCACGCTACGACATCTACGATGCGCAAGCCAAGATAGACGCCAGTCGCAACTATTGGGCAGGGCGCCAGAAACTATCGTGCGGTTTCAACTATTTCCCTATCCCGCAGATAGTGGTGAAAGGCGAGTTTGGCTATGGCATACTGAACCAGAATCCGCACTCGGAGAACCGATACAACAACGAGCCGTATATCGCGCTGAGTATCAACTACTGCGGAATGTTCTCGATGTAGATTTTGGAAAGCAGGCGGATAAGACCTATCCGACAAAAAAGACAAGCATAAGCAAATAAATAACTAACAAATAAACGATAATGAAAAAGATTTTCTTTTACGGAATGCTGCTTGTAGCAGCGGCAACGAGTATGACCTCGTGTGAGCAAAATGGCAATGGCGTAGAAAATCCTAAGGATAATCCAAAGGACACTACCATATTGTCAAAGAAAGAACAAGCCTTGAAGGCAGCAATGACTCCGTATGTGGACAACACGGTGATTGCCACCTACAAGAACCTCTCCGATGCGACCATCACACTCTACAACAACTGCGAAAATATCTTCAGCAAGTTTGAGGCAAAGACGCTCACCGATGCCGATGTGCAGGCGGCCGCCAAAGCGTGGACCGATTCCCGACGCTACTGGGAGTTGAGCGAGGCATTCCTGTTCGGCCCCGCAGCCAACCACAACATTGACCCACATATCGACTCATGGCCACTTGACAAAGACGGTATGGATGCTATGCTCGGCAACGCCGAACAGATGAAACTGATAGAGGAGCAAGGTGCTGATTATGTGGGTGATAAACTCGGCTATGGTTTGCTCGGCTTCCATGCCTATCGAGTATATGCTCTATGCCAACGACAATGCTGACAAGAGCAATGTGCGCACACATAACATCTCGACCTACACCCGTGCGGAGTTGGTTTACCTTGTGGCTGTGGCAGAAGATTTGCGCAACCAGACGGTGGCTCTCGAGGCTTCGTGGGCAAGCGTCAGCAATGTGAGCAAGGAGAAACAGGCTATCTTGGAAGAGGCTGAGATTGACTATGGTGTAGAGTTCAGCAAGGGCTACGGCTCGTATATGAAAGTGGCTACCGGCGGTACTTACGCCACCTATCAGGAGGCAGCCGAAGAGTTGATCCAGGGCTGTATCGACATTGCCGATGAGGTAGGTAACACCAAGATCGGTCGCTCGAACACCGCTACCTCGGAAGAAGACCGCAACTACATCGAGAGCCCATACGCGCTGAACTCGATTGAGGACTTCCAAGACAACATCCGCTCGATACAGAACGCATACTGCGGCAGCCAAGCAGGCGATGCATCGGTATCGGACTACATCAAATCGGTGGACGCAAACCTCGATGCAGAGTGCCGCAAGGTTATCGAAGACGCCATCAACGCCATCGGTCAGATTGCAGAGCCGTTTGCATTGGACGCTAATGCCAAGGGTGCTGCTGCCACCAACGCAGTGAAAGTGGTAGGAACAGACCTTGTGAATGTACTGAACAAAGTGAACGCCAAACTGAGCGCACAAGACTAATCACAAATAAATCAATAGAATATGAAAAAGTCATATCTTATGACGGGTATGCTTGTCAGTGTTTTTGCACTGGCAAGTTGCCATATTGAACAGGGTGGTCAAAACGAGCCCACCAACAAAGACACCGAACTTCCGGATTGGTACTACACGGGCGGACAACTCGGTACATCTTTTCTATCCACAGCCAACGCATACGAGCAGCCGACACCATCGGTAGAGAACGGCAACTGGATGGAGTCGTTTAAGGCCGGAGAGGCATTGTTTGAGAAGCAGTTTATGAGCAACACGAGCGGTACACGCGGCGGCTTAGGACCGGTATATGTGCGTTCCTCGTGTATCCACTGCCACCCCGGCTACGGGCATGGCAAGTCGGTGGCAGAAGGCACCTACAACTCGTCGGAGATAGGTAACGGCACGCTGCTTGTGATCTACGACCCCGCAACGGAAGCCTACAAGACTTGGGTAGCCGGTATGCCTCAGTTGCACGCCGTTGCCCCCTTCAAAGCCCCAATAGACGAGAGCAAGATCACGGTCAGTTGGAAGACCGTCAGCACCTGCGCTGCCAGCGGCAACAAGATGGCTTTTGCCGACGGCGAGACCTTTGAGTTGCGTTACCCAGAAGTGAACATGCCGGAAGACGCTATCTATGGGCACGAGCAGTTGGACCTCGGGCAATACGAGGTAAAACTAGAGAACACGATAGGTATCTTTGGTACGGGTCTGACCGACGCTATCCCCGACGACTCGATTACCGCTCAATGGGCGAAAGAGGAGAAGGCTTATGCTGCAGGCTATCTAAAGCACTGGAAATCAGCGTGGTTTGAAGGCGGCAGTTGGAAAGCCGAGAACGGTGCTTACTACGCTAACTCGAAGCAGGGCGACGGCACGAAGTATGTGCGCCGCTACACCTATGCCATGTCGCGCGGACCGTTGCTCGACGCTGCCGGAGCGAATGCGATATGGAACATCACCAATGTAACGCGCTCCGACCGCCGCTACCACTACTTAGACCTCGCAGGCAAAAACTACGCCACCATCTCGTCGAAAGACCCGGATGTACAAGCCGGTTTCCCCGCTTACATTGAGAAAATTGACCCGAAACACGAGCACGCCGAGTGGTTCACCGACAATGTAGAGCAGAATATCTACAACTATCTGACCAGCACCGACCTGCCTGTGGAGATGTCGGACGACGAGTACTCCGATTTTATGGTTTGGCACCGCGGTTTGGCAGTACCGGCGGCGCGTGATGTGAAGGACAAAGATGTGCTGCGCGGGCGTGAACTCTTCACGCAGATCGGTTGCGCCGAGTGCCACCGTCCGTCGTGGACCACAGGCGCAGACTACATCCAAGACCCGAACAAGTTCTTCACCCGCAACAACGATATGCCGCGTTATCCATACCAGACCATCTGGCCCTACACCGACTTTGTACAGCACAAACTCTGTATGGAGAAAGATATCCGTACCGGTTGGTGCCGCACCACTCCACTATGGGGCCGCGGTTTGCACCAGAAAATCACAGGCGATGCGTACGAAGCATGTATGCACGATACACATGCCCGCAATGTGGTGGAGGCTATCATGTGGCACGGCTACAGCGAGGAGAGCGACGCCTTTGAGACAACCAAAGCCTTCTACAACCTGTCGAAAGCCGACCGCGACGCACTAGTGAAATTTGTGAACGCCATCTGATCTCGATGTGCGTCTCCGCTCCACTAATGACGGTTACACAGAGGAACAAAAGGGAACATTAATTACCATGTAATTAGACATTAATTCCTTTGTTCCGCTTATGCTCTACGGGACTCCATTAAACGCCACTAAATAGCCATTAAAACTGTCATTTTGTCCCGAATGCAGAGAATGTAGAGATTGCATTATCTGCTTTTGGGAAAAATAGACAGAATGTAGGGGCCGCTACCGGAAACTATGCGCAAGAAGCGCAAAATTAGCGAGATAATGCAAAGAAAAGCCGATAGAATTTGGATAATCGGAAATTTTGTAGTAATTTTGCAGCCGATTTGCGCTGAGTCTCTGGCGATTGAAGTAGGTAGCGGGCGAGCGGGGCGACAGTCCGGCGAGAAGCAAGCACCGAATAGTAGTGAATACTCTGCGCTGTAACCATTTAATTATCAAACAGAAATGGATTTGATTAAGATTGCCGAAGAGGCATTCGCCGGTGAAAAGAAAGAGTTTCCGGCATTCAAAGCCGGTGATCAGATCACGGTGGCTTATCGTATTAAAGAGGGTAACAAGGAGCGTATCCAGGAGTTCCGTGGCGATGTAATCGCTATTCACGGCAGCGAGGACAAGAAACGCTTCACCGTTCGCAAGATGTCGGGCAATGTAGGTGTAGAGCGTATCTTCCCTATGGACAGCCCCTTCATTGAGAGCATCACCGTTAACAAGTACGGTAAGGTTCGTCGCTCGAAGATTTACTACCTCCGCAACCTCACAGGTAAGAAGGCTCGTATTCAAGAACGCCGAGTTAAGTAAACCAAAAGGGAAAAGAAAGAGCCGCAAGGCTCTTTTTTTTTCGAGGATACTGAAGGACCTCCCCAAGCCCCTCCAAGGGAGGGGATGTGTGTGCGGGGGAGGGGAGAACAAGGAATAAAGAATAAAGAACAAGGAACAAAGAACAAGGAACAAAGAACAAGGAACAAAGAACAAGGATAAAAAGCAGATTAGGCTATGTCCGGATTTCGTTTAGAGAGTGCATATAAGCCGACAGGCGACCAACCGCAGGCGATAGAGTCGCTTGTGAGCGGTGTGCGTGCGGGTGCGCCGGCACAGGTGTTGTTGGGCGTAACGGGAAGCGGAAAGACTTTTACGGTGGCGAATGTAATCAACCAACTAAACCGCCCCACCCTAATCATGAGCCACAACAAGACACTTGCGGCTCAGTTGTACTCGGAGATGAAGGCCTTTTTTCCCCACAATGCCGTAGAGTATTTTGTATCGTACTACGACTACTACCAGCCCGAAGCGTATATCCCCTCGACCGACACCTATATAGATAAGGACTTGAGTATCAATGAGGAGATTGACCGCCTGCGTCTGTCCGCCGTAGCCGCCCTGCTGAGCGGGCGAAAGGATGTGATTGTGGTGTCGTCGGTGAGTTGTATCTATGGTTTGGGTTCTCCGCAAGACTTCACGCAGAACTGTATCTCGCTAAGGCGTGGCGAATACCTGCCGATGGACGAGTTTCTGAAACAGTTGGTAGCCGCACAGTATATCCGCAACGACATCGAGTTGGCTCGCGGGCGTTTCCGCGTGAAAGGCGACACGGTGGATATTGCGTTGGCCTACGCCGACTATGTGGTGCGTATTGAGTTTTTCGGGAACGAGGTAGATACTATCTCGACGGTTGACCCCGTGGACGGCAGCATGATAGAGGAGTTTGACAAATACAACATCTCGCCTGCGACGATCTTCTGCACCAGTCAGGAGCATATAGCGTCTGCGATGTCGCAAATCAAATTGGATCTTGCCAATCAGGTAAACTATTTTCAGGAGATAGGCGAACCGCTCTATGCGAAGCGTATCGAGGAGCGTGTAAAATACGACCTGGAGATGATACAGGAACTCGGTTACTGCTCGGGTGTGGAGAACTACAGCCGATATTTCGACGGTCGTGAGGCGGGCAGTCCACCCTATTGTTTGCTGGATTACTTCCCGAAAGACATGCTGCTGGTGATAGACGAGAGCCATGTAACCGTACCTCAGATACGAGGGATGTACGGTGGGGACAAGTCGCGCAAAGATAACCTCGTCAACTACGGTTTTCGTCTGCCTGCGGCACGCGATAACCGCCCGTTGACCTTCGATGAGTTTGAGCAGAAGACGGGGCAGACGATCTATGTATCGGCGACACCCGATGAATATGAGTTGCAGCGTTCGGAAGGTGTGGTGATAGACCAGGTCATCCGTCCGACAGGTCTGCTTGACCCCGAGATAGATGTGCGCCCGACGGAGCATCAAGTGGACGACCTGATGGAGGAGATACAGCAGCGCATTCAGAAAGATGAGCGTGTGCTGGTAACGACACTGACGAAGCGTATGGCAGAGGAACTGGACGAGTATCTGCGTCGATACGGCATTCGCTCTGCTTATATCCACTCGGACATAGACACGATAGAGCGGGTGAAGATCATGGAGGACTTGCGCAAGGGCTTGTACGATGTGCTGGTGGGTGTGAACCTGCTGCGTGAGGGATTGGACTTGCCGGAGGTAAGCCTGGTAGCGATATTAGACGCCGACAAGCAGGGTTTCTTGCGCGATAAACGAAGTCTGACACAGACGGTAGGGCGTGCGGCAAGGCATGTGAACGGCAAGGCGATTATGTACGGCGACACCATCACTGCGGCCATGCAAGCGACGATAGACGAGACTAACCGCAGGCGCAAGATACAGATGGCATACAACGAGGCACACCACATCACGCCAACGGCGATAAAGAAAGACATCAACACCTCGGCTCTTGCCTCGCTCTACAAAGACCCCGAGCAGGAGAAAGAGAAAGTGGAGCAAGCGATACGCGAGTCGTGGAAGAGTGCGGACTGGCAGAAAATGGACAAGAAAGCGTTGGGCAAAGCCATTGAACAGAAACGGCGTGCGATGCTGGCTGCCGCCAAGGAGTTGGACTTCGACAACGCCGCACGGCTACGCGATGAGATGCTCGCTATGGAGAACCGCTTGGAGGCGATTACAGGACAATGACCTCCCCAAGCCCCTCCATGGGAGGGGATGTAGCACAGCGAGGACATAGACTCCGTTAATACCGGTTAATGGACGATTAAACATGTAATTACCCTTGGTTTTTCAACATATACTTATCATGTAATTAAACATATAATTAGGCATATTTTCCTATTTCTCTTTACACAAAAACATTCAATAATGTGTTCAAGAATTTTACAAAAACATCTACTATAC
>UQNE01000035.1 GCA_900542355.1 uncultured Bacteroidales bacterium
TGGGTATTATCAGACTATGGTCGGATTCGCTTAATCACATACTAATCACATACTAATTGCATACTATGGTCTGCATGTAAACAGGAAGTGGATAGGGGCTAATTAAAGGTTAAAAATTACGAATATGAAGGTTCGGGACATGGCTGTTGTGCATACGAGTGGTGGTGTGGAGGTCGGCTATCGTGAATAGGCGTGGTGGTGCGGGAGTTGGCTGTTGTGCATAGGAGTGAGTGGCGTGGAGGGCGGCTATTGGGGATGAGAGTAGTGCTATTTTTTTGGGGGGAGTGATGCGGGGCTTGGCGATTGTGAATAGGAGTAGTGGAATTCGATTTCGAGGCGGTTGCAGAGAAAAATACGAGGAGATTTGCGCAAACGAAGAAAAAGCAGTAACTTTGCGGAGTGTTTGGCAGAGTGCTGCTAAATAGAACATAGACATATCGGTCGCACAAGATGATTTTTGGTTGATGCGTTTTTGTTGATGAGTTGATGGGGGATTCGTTGATGGGTTGATTCGTTTATGCGTGGTAGAATGGGATGATGGGGAGTATCCGTTTATGGGTTTATTCGTTGAGGGGTTGTCTTGTGGTTAAAAGGGAATCGGGTGAGAGTCCCGAACAGTCCCGCTGCTGTATGTTTTAGAGGCTTCGGGCAAAGCCTCGATTTCGTTG
This sequence comes from uncultured Bacteroidales bacterium, assembly GCA_900542355.1. Lineage (GTDB taxonomy): Bacteria > Bacteroidota > Bacteroidia > Bacteroidales > Paludibacteraceae > Colicola. Next base: position 669 of record UQNE01000035.1, read on the forward strand.
CAATGAGTCACTATGAGAGTGTTTCTCGTGGGAAGACGCAACGAGAGAAACAAGTCAGAAGACCTGCCGATATGCGCGTCAAACAGGCTTTCGAGGTAAAAGAGTGTTGGCAAGCAAATGGACAAAAGGCAGGAATAGGAGATGGACTGTGAGTAGGTATCCGTTATTTGGACGCTTTTGCAGTGCAAGGGGAATGGTAGAGAGTACGCAAAGGGCTGAGAGATGTACTAAAGGGTTGCTTTGTGTTGTTTAGGGCTTGCTTTTGGCTTTGGGTGTTGTTACTTTTATCTTAGATGATGAGCCGTTTGATAAACTATCAAGCGGCTTTATTGTGTACATTATGTATCAATACGATAAAATGAGATATACAACACAGACATATCTGACGAACCGAGGGACACGGCTATCGGGAGCAACCGCATTAGGGTGGGGAGCATTGGCGACCTGCCTCAAACGGTGTTTGTTGGCGGGGTGTATGGCCTTGTGTGCGAGTACGGCGGCTTATGCTCAGACTTTGACGGACGCTGAGGCGGACAGCATAGCCAAGCAGTTTGACATAGACGAAGTAACCGTTACGGCACGCTACAAGGAGAAAGACATCATCAAGCCTCAGCGGCTGGAGGGCAAAGAGTTGGAGCGGCTGAACAGCCTGAGTGTGGCCGACGCGATACGCTTTTTCTCGGGCGTGCAGATAAAAGACTACGGCGGTGTAGGCGGTATCAAGACGGTGAATATCCGCAGCATGGGAACGAACCATATGGGCGTGTATTACAATGGTATTCAGTTGGGTAACGCACAGAACGGGCAAGTGGACTTGGGTAAGTTCTCATTAGAGAACATCGATGAAATCTCGCTCTACAACGGGCAGAAGAGCGACATCTTCCAAAGTGCGAGAGAGTTCGGTTCGGCCGGCAGTATCTACTTGAACTCCCGCCGTCCGAAATTTGAGGAGGGTAAGAATGTGCACCTGCGTGCTAGTATGAAAGCGGGTTCGTTTGCGTTGGTCAATCCGTCGATGCTCTTTGATGTGAAACTGACCGACCAATTGAGCCTAAGCATGAATGCGGAGGTGGTGCACTCGAACGGGAAATACAAGTTCCGCTACCGCCGTGTAACGCCCTCGGGCGAGTTGGCATACGACACGACGGCGGTGCGGCAGAACGGCGATGTGAACGCCGTGCGTGTGGAGGCGGGGCTGAACTATTACTACTCGAACACCGGTTTTTGGAAGATGCAAGCCTACCACTACAACTCGGAGCGTGGTGTTCCAGGGGCGATAGTGAACAATGTGTGGCGGCGAGGGGAACGCCTATGGGACAGGAACACCTTTGTGCAGTCGTCGTGGCAGGACGAGTTCTTCAACCGCTGGTCGGTGAAGGTGAATGCGAAGTATGCGTTCGACTACACGCGCTATGTGAACAACGACGACAAACTGATACATGTGGACAACATCTATAAGCAGCAGGAGGCATACCTGTCGTGGGCAAACAAAGTGGCGATATTCAACTGGTGGGATGTGTCGCTAAGTTACGACCTGCAATGGAACGGGCTGAGCGAGTATATGGATGTGTCGCGGTTTACGCATTGGTTAGCAGCCGCAACGGCGGTGAATGTGTATGACTACCTGCGTATTCAGGCGAGTGTACTGGGCACTTTTGTGAACGAAGAAGCCCGCGAAAGAGATGAGGCACCGAACAAGTATAAGGTAACGCCCGGGGTGTTCTTGTCGTATAAGCCGTTTAAGCGTATCGACCTGAAACTCAATGCGTTCTACAAGCAGGCATATCGCTACCCGACCTTCAACGACCTATACTACACGGACATGGGCAATGCGTACCTGAAGCCCGAATTGGCGGTGCAGCACAATGTGGGGATAGCCTACGACTATCTGAAACCCAAGCATGTTTTCAACCACTTCAATATCTCGGTGGACGCCTACTACAATCGTGTGAAAGACAAGATTATCGCCTACCCGAAGGGGCAGCAGTTCCGCTGGACGATGCTCAACCTCGGGTTGGTGAAGATACATGGTGTGGACGCAAATATGCAGATGACCTTGCAGTTCCCCAAAGACTGGGCTCTGACGGCGAAGGTGCAATACACTTACCAGCGGGCTATCGATGTAACCGACCCCGCGGACACTTACTACGGGCATCAGATACCATATATACCGTGGCATAGCGGGTCGGCGATAGGTATGCTCTCGTGGCGCAACTACTCGCTGAACTACAGTTTTATCTATGTGGGCGAGCGATACAACCAACAGGAGAACATCATCTACAACTACACGCAGCCGTGGTACACGCACGATATGTCGCTCTCGGGGGCGTGGCGGATAAAGAAAGTGGTGCTGAAAGCCACCTTTGAAATCAATAACCTGCTTTCGCAAGACTATGATGTGATACTCAACTACCCGATGCCCAAGCGAAACTATAGGGGGAGCATTGTGGTGGAGTATTGAGCAACGCAAAGTCCGACCTCCCCAAGCCCCTCCAAAGGAGGGGATGTCCTCTGCAATTGACTTGCAGAGTAAAAACAAATTTGCTTATGATTACTACACTGAAAATTGATAAAAGATGAGTACGGAATATAAGGTGGCAAATCCTATGGTATACACATTGCTTAAAGAAAATGCTAAACATATGAAGCAATACCCCACCGAGGCAGAAAGTGTAGTATGGGAATTGGTAAGGCGAAAACAATTAGGCGTAGTATTTAAGAGACAATATATCATAGATGAGTATATAGTGGATTTTGTATGCTTGGATAAGCACATAGTGATAGAAATTGATGGCGGTTATCACTTAACCGAAGAGCAACAAGAACGAGATAAGAATCGAGACGAACGATTGGTTGCATTAGGATATAAAGTACTACGATTTAGCAATAGTGAAGTGTTAGGAGCACCCGATATTGTATTAGATGATATAAAACAAGAGATTGGCAATGTTACTCCACATGACTTCTCTAAGAACTCATCAAAAGGAGATATTGCTTCTCTGTAAAAAACTATGTGTAGGGTAAACAACAATGCATTTTAAGGATAATGAGGAAATATAGATGGATATATGTTTTGGGGATAGTGTTGGCAATGGCGAGTTGTCGGCACGATGAGATTGTGGTGCCGTCGGAGTATGAGTTGCTGCCTATCGGTATTCGCGACATCAGTACATTTGCTAACGATGAACCTATCGGTATGTACTTGCTCAACGAAGGCAATATGGGTAGCAACAAAGCGAGCATCGACTACCTCGACTTCGTCAACGGCTACTATATCCGCAATATCTACTCCGAGCGCAACCCGAATATTGTCAAAGAGTTGGGCGATGTGGGCAATGACATACAGGTGTATGGCAGCAAACTGTATGCGGTGATTAACTGCTCGCACAAAGTGGAGGTGATGGATGCCAAGACCTGCAAGCGTATCAAGCAGATAGACATCCCTAACTGCCGCTATATCCGCTTCAGTCGGGGAAAAGCGTATGTCTCCGCCTATGTGGGACCGGTGGCGATTGACCCCGATGCACAACTCGGAGCCGTCTATGAAATCGACACCACCACCCTCTCTATCACCAACAAAGTAACGGTGGGATATCAACCCGATGAACTCGAAATCATGGGCGAGTATATCTATGTAGCGAACTCGGGCGGCTACCGTGTGCCCAACTATGATTACACTGTGTCCGTGGTGGAAATGTATGGAATGAAACAGGTGGAAAAGATACCCGTGGGGATTAACCTGCACCGTATCCGTCGCGACCAATACGACCAACTGTGGGTATCCTCGCGCGGCAACTACGAGGATATACCCTCACGCCTTTTTGTGCTGCGCAAGAAAGAGCAGTTCACCTCCGATATGGTGGTGGGCGACACATTAGATATACCCTGCTCTGATATGACCATACTCGGCGACTCGCTCTATTTCTACAGCGTATCATGGAACAACCAAACGGAGGAGAATTCGGTGTCTTATGGTATCATCGATGTGCGCACGCATGAGTTGCTCACCGACCGATTTATCACCGACGGCACGGAAGCCAACATCAAGATTCCCTACGGCATTGCCATCAATCCATACACCCGCGACATCTTCGTAACCGATGCCAAGAACTATGTATCGAGCGGAGTGCTGCATTGCTATGGCAAAGACGGCAAAAAGAAATGGAGTGTGCGCACAGGCGACATCCCCGCACATATGTGTTTCGTCTATAAATAGGGACGATGGACCGCTTGCGCTAAAGGACGATGGACCGCTTGCGCTAAAGGACAATGGAATAAGGAATATGAAACAAACAGACAATTATAAAAGAGTACGCCTACATATATGTATGTGTGTACTGATATTGGTAGCGGGTTGTAAGCCAGAGATTCCGATGGTGAACCTCGGGATTGATGATGTCTATGCTGTTACACGCATGCGACCGCTGATTCTGCACCCTGAGTTCACGGGCGACAGTTACCAATGGACTATGCCCGCTGTTGACGGCACAGACTCCGTGGTAGGCACCGAGCGCGACTTTATCTTCTGCCAAGCCGATACGGGCGACTACTCGCTACGCTTGAATATCATCGACAAGCATAACCCTGTAGAGCAGCAGATACGCATTGTGGTGTGGGAGGAGCAAGTGGCATACAGTCGCTATATATCGACGGTGTATGAGTACCGCCCCGCACCCGGGCAGTTTGTGAACGAGATGCCGAAATATGAGGAAGGCAACACCGCAGCCGATATGGCGAAGAAAGCGCAAGAATGTATCTCGGGCAAGAACGATGTGATGATCTCACTCGGCGGGTATGGCGGCTATGTTACCTTCGGTTTTGACCATAGTGTGGTGAACAAACACGGCGAATACGACTTTAAGATACTCGGTAATGCTTTCTATGCCGACTCTAATCCAAACCCCGAAAAGGGTGTAGGCGGCAGTTGCGAACCCGGCATAGTGATGGTATCGTTCGACCGCAATCAGAACGGCATACCTGATGACGAATGGTATGAATTGGCAGGCAGTGTATATCACCACCCCGATACGAAACACCGCTATCAAATCACTTACTATCGCCCCGACTCCGACCATGTGGCAACACCTCAAAAGAAGTCTCCTATTACCGACACCACTTATATCTTGTGGCGGGACAACTACGACAACACCGGCTATGTGATGAAGAATATCTACCACAAGCAAGACTATTTCCCGCGCTGGTTGGAGGATAGTATAAGTTTCACCGGCACCTGCTTGCCCAAGAACGCCGTGGACGAATCGGGAAAAGGCAACTATTGGGTGCTGTATGCTTTCGACTGGGGCTATGTGGACAACCACCCCAACGATTCTATCAACAAGATTAGTTTCGATATCGATTGGGCAGTAGATGCCGACGGCACCCCAGTACACCTGCCTTGTATCGACTTTGTGCGTGTCTATACGGCAGAAAACCAGTACTGTGGATGGATAGGCGAAACCTCTACCGAACTATCGCGTGCCGAAGACCTCCATATCGAAGAAGATAATTAACCCCTCTCACAATCACATGAAAAAGAACCTCTTCATTGCTTTGTTTCTGAGTTGCCTGCTTGGCGTGTATGCCGAAGCACCATACAACTCAGGCGGTGTTTTTATTCTCAACGAGGATTGGTACGGACACAATAACTCCACCCTCAACCATCTTAGTCTGAGTGGGCAGTTCTCTTATCGCATTATACAAGCGGAGAATCAAGACACCCACTACTCACTGGGATGCACGGCACAATATGCCGCTATCTATGGCGGACAAATGTACATAATCTCCAAGCAGGCACAGGACCCGGGTGAAGGAGAGCACAGTCAGTGGCGCGGAGGACGAGTGGTCTGTGTGGATGCCAAGACGATGAAGGTGCAATACTCCATTGAGAATATCTTTACTATCAATGGTAAATCGGCTGCCGACGGGCGCAGTTTTGTGGGAGTAGATGAGAGCAAAGGTTATGTCGGTACAAGCAATGGTATTTTTGTACTCAACTTGCAAGCGGGTACTATCGGCAAACGCATTGCAGGCACAGAAAACCCGCTCATCACAGGCGGTGAACAGCAAACCGACGGCACGGGACCTCTCTATCGTAACCAAATAGGTATAATGATTCGTGCGTATGACTATGTCTTTGCCATTCAGCAAGATAAGGGCATTCATGTTATCAATCCAGAAACCGATGAAGTTCTCACTACCATCTCGGGCTGTTTCTCCACTATGGTGCAATCGAAGGATGGATACATCTGGGCAGCACGCAACACCAACAAAGATGAACAGGCCTTTCCTTATGGTTTCAGCGGTGAGGAGTGGCAAGGCAATGAATTGCTTCGCATTGACCCGCGCACATTGGAGCAAACACCCTTTGACATAGCCGCCATATCGGGTAATGAAGACCTCATTGTGGAGCAGACATGGTATGCTTGGACGGCAGGTTCACTTAGTGCTGCCACACAAGAGAACGCACTCTATTTTAGTTTCACCGAAAACATATTCGATTGGTACAATGGGCGCACCCATGTCTATAAATACGACATCGACAACAATAGCATCAACGAGATATTTGACACCACCACCAAAGGCGACTACTACATCTACAATAGCGGTACCGTGCGCGTATCACCCCATGGAGGGAACATCTACATTGCTTGTTTCAAGAACAATGTATCGAGCAATAGTTGGGTATTCTTTCAGATTAAACCTGACGGCACTTTTGTGGGCTCCTATACGCCTATCAAGAACTATTGGTACCCTGCACTCTTTGTCTTCCCCGATATGGCCAAACCGACGGTGAAGAACTTTAGCAATACTACTGTCAACGGAGGGCAGACTATCGGTATTCCGTTGGGCGACATGGCTTCCGACCGAGACCATATCGCAGCCGCCATCACCAAGCGGGTTATCTCGGTATCGGATCCGATGGCGGTGCAATCCGTAGTACAGCGCGATACACTATGGGTTACAGCCCTTGCCAATGAAGACAAGCAGGTCTCGGTGGTAGTGCGCTTCAACTCTAACGGACAAATAGTGGATAAGACACTGGCGGTGGATATTCAGTATGTTGCCACGAACATTACCCATGCGGAAGAGCAACCTATCAGCCGTATTACTGCGACAGAAAACGGGATAGTGGTGATGCTGAGTGAGGCAGTGGAACAGGCACAAGTGAGTGTCTTTGATGTGATGGGACGATTGCTTATGACGCAGACCGGAAAGGGCAATATGTATCTGCCATTGGCACAAGGCGTATATATCGTTCGTGCGGGCAGACAGACGCAGCGTGTGGTGGTGAGATGAATTAGACATATAATTATACATATTGATACTTCCAGACTTATCTCTCTACAAAAACTTTCGGTAATATATTCAAGAATTTGACAAAAACATCTACTATACGGCTGCTAATTTCCAAAAACTAAATTAGTGTTTGTGGTG
>UQNE01000036.1 GCA_900542355.1 uncultured Bacteroidales bacterium
CTAAACGACTGCAAAGATAAATACTTTTATTTGAATATACAATGGCGGTTAATTGACCATTAAAGCGATGCTCTTGATTCTCCATTAAACGCTATTAAAAGAACCATTAAGACTGCATCTCTTATAGTAGAATAGTGCTATTGGTAGGAGTTTTAATGGTAAATTAATGGCAATTAATGGAGGCAAGGACAATGCATAATGAAGAATACATAATGAGATATGGATATGAAGCGAATTGGACATAGCGTGTTGGTGTGGATGCTGTCGGTGGCAGCGGTGTTTGGCGTGGGCGTGCAAGCGGTTGGCGCACAGAGTTTGGCGGCAATGGACGCGGAGAATGAGGCTGTGAGTGAGGCGGAGAAGGCGAGTTATATATGCCGGAAGTTGCAAGCGAGCCTGAATGCGCCGTACTACTTCTGCGATTGCCGTGAGAGTGCTTCTACCTTTGCTTTTCCGCTGACTGACCAGATAGCCGACACGGTGTGGTACACCGCCTCGGTGGATGACCTGCGCAAGGGCTTGACTGCCTACTGGTTCGCCGATTGTTCGGTTACTATCGAGGTGCGTGCGCTCTGCTCGAGCGAGACACCCACTATCTCGATGACCGTGGGCAAAGACCAGATGCGTGAGATGGATGCCGCCGGTATCAATCAGAAAATAGATGAGATGGGCGAGGTAGCAGGTGAACTGCTCTCTACGCTGACGCCACATATCCGTGTTTATCCCAACGGCAAATGCAGCGGTAAGGTATATGTGTTTCCCTACAACGAGGGTCCTCACTCCACCTGCGAAGCCACGCTGCCCGTGCGCACGAGTATGACTTATGTGAGCAACCATGCGGACGATGTGTACGAGTGGGAGGCGGACCGTTTGCCAAGCAGCGGGGCGGTGTTTGTGCAGTGGAAAGAGCAGAAGAACAACCCCTGCGAGATGTGGGTTACGCGGGGCAGTTGCAGCGGAACGGAGGTGGCACGCACTACGCTGGCGGACTCGACCAAACTCTTTTTCCCCGACAAACAGTTGATACAGAGTGCTAAGAAAGCGGGCGAATCGCTGTTCTTCCATTTCGTTCATAGCAGCGATAAGGTGGGGCGTATTCGCTTTCGGATAAACCCGAAGTTCGTTTCGCAAGTAACCGACACCACTATCTGCCAAGGTATGGGGTTGCAGTTGGCAGATACATTGCTCACGCAGACCACTCTCTACACCAATGATACCACTTGGTTGCGAGGTGATACGATAGCGGTGCGGGCGTACAACCTGACGGTGGATGCGCCACAGCCACAGCGCGATACGCTGCGCGTGAAGAGCAAAGAGTTGCCGATGCTCTATCGCAACCAAGAGTACATCCCGCGGGGCGGGTATGGCGACTACGACCTGACTATCCATACCGCGGGTGCTTGCGACGAGCGATACCTGCTGAGCGTAGAGCATAGGGTGGAGTACACCGATGTGGCGATCGATACCACGCTCTGCGAGGGCAAGACGCTGACGGTGGGGGGCGTGGCTTACAGCCGTGATACCACGATACAGAGCGAGGGGTGGATAGATGAAGACACCTACGCACGAATGGATATTCGCATCGAGTTTAGCGCGCCCGAGACGGAGTATGATACGGTATATGTCAGTTTGGCAGACCTGTCGGGCGACGGCTACTACTATGCGGCTGCCAATGCGTGGATAGAGGCACCGGGGGACTATACCTACACCGTGCAGCGCAAAAATCAGTGCACAAGGGTAATCGAACTGGCAGTAAGAGAGCAGATAGAATCCGACTTGACGGAAATAGCGACTGACAAACCGATTTCGCGCCTGTTTATCGCACCGGATGGCACGATATTTGTTTTACGCGAGGGAAAGAAATATACTTTGTTAGGACAGGAGAAATAGAACATTTTGATATTTTTAACCTGTATGTTAGGTTTCGATTAGGTCTCGACAAGGTTTCGATGAAAACTCGACTGAGCAATAAGGAAATTTAGGGAGAAATAGAACATAGAAAAACATAAACATAACGATATATGAAGAGAGTTTTACTATTTATTGTGGCAGCACTGCTGACATTCCCCACAATGGCAATAGGCAGGGGCGACGGTTCGACCAAAGCCAATGCCATTGAGTTCGATTGGGAGAACGGCAATGTGCAGGAAGCAAGTGCCAACTCCAAGTGGTATCGTGTTCCGCTCGATACCATCTATCATCAAGAGACACCTACTTTGGCTATTTTCTTAACCAACCTGACCGACAACAGCGCGAATGTGCATATCTCGGGAACGCTGGCGGGGCAGACCGAGCAGCGCGACTATACGCTGGCGGGCAAGGAGCAGCGTGTGTGGACTGTAGCGGGCGGCATGCTTGTGCAGATGAAGCAGACCGAAGTGTATCTGAATGTAACTGCGGGTCAGCGCATTGCTATCTCGGCTCGTGTGTATGAGACCTCCGATGTAGATGACGCTTGTTTGCAGGCACTCGATTTCAGTTGGACGGCAGGAGTAAGCCAATCGGCGACCACCGAGTGGTACAAGATCGACCTTCGTGCCGCCAAAGCCGCTACCGACAAGGAGGTACTGGTGAGTATTCGCAACCATGGTACGCAGGCAGCCGTTGTGAGCGGAGGCGTCAGTTTCGATTGCCCGAGTACGGGTCTGACTGAGCGCACGACGCGTATCGCTGCGGGTGGCACTTATACCAAGACAATCAGTCGTTCGCTGCTCGATGCACTCTCTGCCGATGAGGTGTATGTGCGTTTGGCTTCTTCACAAGCAATAGATATTCAAGCACAGATGGTGAGCATCTCGGCTTCGTCGGTTATCTTCGACGGCACGGGTGCTACCGAGGCATTCCTCAATACCAACTACAATGTCGGCGTGGGCGAGTTTATTTACAAGATTAAAGTCGCTTCGCTGCGTGATGCGCATAAGGTAGCGGAACTGACGGTGGTGAACACCGGAGCGAGCAGGGCGAATGTGAAAGCCGAAGTGGCTTTTGTAGCAAGACCGATGAGCGTGATCACCCGTGCGATGAGCGTAGGTGCAGACGCATCGGAGACGCGTGTGCTCGCAGCCAATATGCTCGACGGTATCAGCGCAGAGTATGTCTATGTGCGTGTTACCACCGACCAACCCATCCTCTTCTCAGGGCGTCTGCGCAATCAGCACGAGGGCGAGGCTTGCAAGACGAGTATCGACTTCCAATGGAATAGCGAGCAACGCCAATCGGCTAACACAACGGCATGGTATGCGGTAGATATTCGTGAGGCAAAAGCCGAGCAGAAAGATATTCTGCTACATCTGCGCAATGCGGGCAACAAGACTGCTACCCTGCGTGGTAGTGTGGCTTTTGAGTGCCCCTACAGCAATGTGCAGACCATAGTGCGCACGCTTGCCGCACAGGCCGCTATCGACAAGACCATCGCTTGGAACCTGTTTGGCATGATGGCGAGCGACACAATATATATAGGTGTAGAGACCGATCAGAATGTGGTGTTCAGTGCCGAGTTGGCCGATATGCCCACCAAGGAGAAAGATGACGCTTGCTTGCAGGCGATTGCTTTCGATTGGACCTACGGGCATAAGCAGGCAGCAGGGGACAGCGTTTGGTACAAAGTGGGGCTGGCGCAGGTGCGCAATACCAACCTTGTGCCGACGCTCACGATAGACAACTTAGGCAGCGGTACGGCGCAGATAGAGGGCGAGATGAGCCTTGAATGCCCCGACAGCGTGGCGAATACGGTTCGCACCTTGGCTATTGTAGCAGGGGGTAAGTATGAGAAGACGGTCGGACGCGATTTTGTGAACGGTATCGACAAATCGATAGACACCCTCTATTTCCGTGTGATCAGTTCGCAACCGATTGCGTTCCGTGTGAATATGACCAAAGAGGATGAGGGCGCAAGTTGCAGTTCGGCAGTGTTGTTCAACTGGGTGAGCGGCAACGACCAGAAAGCCGGCGACAACCTGTGGTATATGGTGGATTTGCGTGAGGCGAAAGCGGGCAACAAGGATATCCGCTTGAGTATCCGCAACAAGGATAACGCTTCTGCGCAAGTGGAGGCACAAGTGGCATTCACCTGCCCTTGCGATGTGCCGCAGACGCAGACTACTACGCTGGCGGCATTGCAGACCAAGACGACTACGCTGGCGCACTCTACATTAGAGACGGTGGGCGATACGGTATATGTGCGCTTGAGCAGTTCGCAGGCAGTGCATGTAGAGGCCGAGTTGGTTGATCCCAATCCTTTCACGACGATTGATTGCCCCGACGATGCAGTGGTATTCGAGTGGGGGAGACGCTATACCACTACGCAAGACACCACTTGGTACTATGTGAGCAAGGCGGTGCTTGACAGCCTGAATAAGACAACCAAGACCCCGCGTATCTACTTGCAGAGTGCCGGTCGTCAGACGGTTACGGCAGAGATTGCTTACCACTGCCCTATCACGGAGGCTATGCAGAGCAAGAGCGTGAGCATGGGTGCCGGGCAAGAGCGATACAAACTTGTGGAGCGCAGCACGGCTGAGCAACTGGCAGCAAAGCATGATACGATTATGGTTCGCTTGGTAGGCAACGGATTGCAGTTCCAAGTGGATCTCGTTGACCCCAATACGGGCGAGGACTGCTTGCACGCTATCAACTATGCGATAGGCGACACTACCATACAAGACGAGAGCATCGTGCGCTGGTATCGTTTGGATAAGAATGCGGTGGTAGCACTCGATAAACAGATTATCTTCGGTATAGAGAACCTCGGCAGCCGCTCGGGCAGCGTACAAGCAGAGTTGTACACGAGTTGCGATTCGGCGGCTATCATGCAAGAGGTGTTCAATCTCGCTGCCGGGCAGAAACACGAGAAAGAGGTCAGCAGCGATGTATTCAGTGCCTTCAGCACCGACTATCTCTATCTGAAACTCACCTCGGCTGTCGGGCAGCAGATACGCTTGACCTCTCAGGTGCGCGACTATGCGCCTATCACGCCTATCACGGCTTGCGAGGAGGCTATCGATGCGCTGATTAACACTACCTATACCGTCAATGCAGGCGAGAACCAATGGTATGTGGTAGATATCCACAACTTGCAATACAACACCAAGGGCAATGGTAAACTGACGGTGCGCAACCTCGATGGTACGCCCGCTACCGCCAAAGCCGAGATTAGTTGGGTATGCCCCGTAGAGCATGAGATGACCGCTCGCACACGAGTGATTGCAGGCAACGACTCGCTCGTCTATACCGTAGAGCGCAGCCAGTTTAATGCTTTCGACAGCGCACGCGTCTATGTGCGTGTCAGCACCGATCGCAACATCAGTTTCCGCTTCGAGATAGAGATGAGCAAGGGCGATGACTGCCTCAATGCCATCGATTTCGATTGGGAGAACGGTAATATCCACCCGGGTAGCGATGCCAACGGCAAGACCAACTGCCTATGGTATCAAGTGCAACTCGATTCTACCCGTATTCCTGCCGGCTACGATATGCGCTTGTATATCGTAAACCTGGATAAGCAACACGCTACCGAGACGAGCGCACGCATTATGTGGGAGTGCAACGACGAGGTGAAGAGCCTGGAGCGCACCTTGGCTGCCGGCGATACGATCTCGCAGAATATCGACCGCGATGTGATTGCACAAGCCGGTTGGCCTAATCTGCAGATACTCTATTGCTCCGACAAGACGACGAAGATCTATGCCGGATTGGAGCCTGAATCGGAGCGAGTACAAGGCTTCGACACCATCCGCAACACCGTGTGCGATGGTTCGGAGTACAAAGACTCCATCTTTGTGGGCGATAAGTGGCACTATATCAATATGTTTATCGATAGCAGCGACCCCGCTTCGTGCAAGTTGGATTCCACTATCTCGTGGCGCGACGGTACGACGATGCGTGATTCGGTGATTACCTACGAGATTACTCCGCTGGTTGGTGCAACGCAGTTGGATGCTGCCCAATTAGAAACAATAGGGGCTATGCCGTTGCTCGTAGAGGGTATGAGCCTGTATGTCGATTCGTCGCTTGCGGCTCTGCGTCGCTACTACGATGCTATCGATACCGTAGCCAAGACCGATACCATCTATTGGTCGGAGGACAACCGCGGACGCACTTGGGCAGATACCACGACTATCATTGCCAGAAATACGCACACCAAACAACTCTACTTGCATATAGAGGACAGTTGCGGCAATGCGCAGAACTTCCAATATACCTTTATGGCAACACCGTGGCGTGAGGATAGTGTGGTGCTGACCGATACGGTTTGCCTGAATACCGCTTCTGCGCTCAAACCTGCCGTGGTGGTTAGTGGCGATACGATTATTCGTGATACGGTACAGATAGTACTTGCCGATACGCTCGGACGCAACCGCACGATGGATTCGATATATGTCTATACTATTAAGGTGCGCACGACACCCGTGCTATACACGGCTCTGACCGAGCAACCTGTAGTGGCGTGCGGTAAGGCTATCAACACCAATCGTGCTACAATCAGCCTAATGGGGCAGTTTGCTGCCGACAAAGAGGAATTGACAGTGGTAGTTGATTCTATCGTATGGCAACGCAAGGATACGCTGAGCGGAACCTATTCCGATTTGACCGGCGATCGCCTTGGCAAAGACGAGCAGCAAGTGGTATTGCGCTATATGGTTCTGACCGAGTGTGGCGATTCGCTCTTTAGTCAAGACTTTGTGTTCACTCCCGAAGCCTATATATATAAGGTGTCGGAGGAGATACAAGCCGAGGTATGTGCCGGAAGCGAGTATATAAGCCGACTGGGTACGCATATCATCTATGCCGATACGGCTTGGACGGATAGCGTGCGTATCACCGATGCAGTGGTAGGCGATGTCGATTCACTCTACCATTATCAACTCAGCGTTTACCACTTCGCTATGCCAGTCTTCTCGCAAGACGATGTGTTGGCAGTATGCGGACAGGCGGTAGATACGGCTAAAGGCAACCCCCCCAACGAAGAGGGGGGGGTTGTACATCG
>UQNE01000037.1 GCA_900542355.1 uncultured Bacteroidales bacterium
CGGTGATTATGCGGTGATTAAGGGGTGATTAAGGGGTGATTAAGGGGTGATTAAGGGGTGATTATGCGGTGATTATGCGGTGATTAAGCAAATCCGACCGTAGGCTGACCGTAGTCCGATAGTACCCAAGCCCTATCTAAACACCGCAATAGTCCTGCAAAACCTCGGGGTAACCGCATCAAATCAGGAATGCTTTATTCAATGCATAATGATGAATACAATGGAGAATACATGCAATACATAATGATGAATGAATAATTACATGTCTAATTACATGGCAATTAATGTTCTCTGCTTGTCCTCGCTGTGTGCAACTGGAGGGGCTTGGGGAGGTCTTAATCGTCAATTAACCGTTAACGGAGAAACAAAAACCGACTATATTTATATGGCATTTTATATGGTCTTTAATGGAAAACATAGAGCATGAACGGAGAACCATAGCATGCACGGAATCGCGATGTACAATTTTGGTATGGCTGCCCTACCAATTTCGCTCGCCACTTGCAAAATTGATATTTTTTTCGTACCTTTGCACCGCGGTTTATGGCGTACGCCTGCATAGCGAGCAGCATATTGGTCTGCTCTGCAAGCAGTGTTTTCCCCCTACTCCGCCCGACACAAGACCGACAAGGTCTGAATAGGCAAATGATGCAAATCAAAATAGACGGATTATGCAAGTAGAATTGGTATTGTTGGTACTGTCGTTGCTGTTCTTCGCCAGTATCTTCACCGACAAGATAGGTTATAAGTTCGGCGTCCCCGCCCTGCTGTTGTTCTTGGCAGTGGGTATGCTGTTCGGGCCCGATGGTATCGGGCGTTTGTTCAACGAAGACGGTATGGGCTATATGCTCAGTGTCGGTTCAGCGCAAGCGATAGGCACGGTGGCACTGTGTATCATCCTTTTCTCGGGCGGTATGGATACCAAACTATCGGAGATACGCCCCGTGATGGCTCCCGGACTGACGCTCGCCACGATAGGTGTCTTGCTCACTGCGCTGATTACGGGCGTTATCATCTACTATATCTTCGGTTGGCTCAATGCCGTGGCAAGCGTCAGTATATGGGTGGCTCTGCTGATGGCATCCACTATGTCGTCCACCGACTCGGCGTCGGTCTTCTCTATCCTCCGCACCAACGGAGTGGGACTGAAGCACAGCCTGCGTCCGTTGCTCGAATTAGAGAGCGGAGCCAACGACCCTATGGCGTATGTGCTCACTACCACGCTCATCGGCGTTGTTACCGCCTCGGCGGCAGACATATCTATTTTAGAGATTGTGCAAACGATTATAGTGCAGTTGGTGATGGGCGCAGTGATGGGCTTCTTGTTCGGAAAAGGCATTGTGGAACTGATGCGCAAGGTGCAGTTGAGCAACGAATCGCTCTACCCTATTATGGTGCTCACGGCGTGCATTTTTATCTTCTCTATCACCTACTACCTCAAGGGCAACACCTATTTGGCAGTCTATATCGGCGGACTGGTCATCGGCAATAGCAAGTTCACCCGCAAACGCCAGACCCGCAGTTTCTTCGACGGCCTGACATGGCTCAGCCAGTTGATTATGTTCCTCGTCCTCGGTCTGATGGTGCACCCGTCCGAACTCATCAAGGGCGAAGTGCTTATCCCCTGCTTGGTTATCAGCGTAGTGATGATATTTATCTCACGCCCTATCTCGGTGTTCCTCTGTATGCTGCCTTTCCGCCAATACACACGCCGCGACAAAGCCATGCTCAGTTGGGTGGGACTGAAGGGAGCAGTACCTATCATCTTTGCTATCCTCTGCAAGGCGGGCGATGTGGCACATGCCGACTTGATATTCAATATCGTGTTCCTCTGCACGCTCGTCTCGCTGATTGTGCAAGGCACCTCGCTCTCGGCTATGGCTCGTAAATTAGGACTGGCTATGCCCCCCGTACAACTGAAGAAACTGGTGCATTTCGATATCGACCTGCCTGAAGAGATAGAGTCGTCTGCCACCGAGATGGAGGTGGACGCAACGATGCTCACCAAGGGCAATATGCTCAAAGACCTGAGCATACCGAGCCGAACACTCGTTATTATGGTGCGCCGTGGTGAGGACTTCTTTGTGCCTACGGGTCAATCGGAATTGGAAGTGGGGGACCAACTGTTGGTCATCACCGACAACGATGCCGCCTTGGCAGCGCAGTACCGCGAGGCAGAAGAGCAGGAAGAGAATAACCACTGGGGTTTCCGCCTCATCAACGACACCAAAGACTTCCTCAAAGAGCGCTGGCACCAAATCACCCAGCCCAAAAAGAAACACCCCTCCCCCCCGCAATCTCCCACCCCGCAAAACAGCAACACGCAGCCCCTATCATAAAAATAATACAACAACTGCAGTTAGTCAATGAGATATCTGAAACTCACTGCGGAATACCAATTTTAGGTAGAAGGCGAAAGATCAAACAATACAAGACAATAATGCGTTTGTGATAACTCTAAATTTTAATTTGCATATCTCCAAAATTTGCACTATCTTTGCACCCGAAATGAAATAGTACATTTCAATAACTTATAAAATCACCCTATCGACAGCGGATTCAAAAGCCTCCGCCATTGAGTGTAAACCACAAACAATCGAATGAAGCGAAAAAGTCCACGCTTTGTTTTTTATAGGTAGTTATAAACGACTAATACCAAAAATGATATGAAAACAAGCATTACCTTGCCACAATGGTTAGATGATTTGCTATATAAGAAATTAGGTGCAAAATACTACCGCTCCAATTCTGATATGACAGTTATTGATTAGTGCAAACAAGATGTCCTAAACTACTTAGGAACCTATTTTCCTCGCAGTTATACAGAATCTTATTGTATCTTTTCTCAATATCTTTCTTTATATCCGTCTTTGTGCGCAAAGCCAAATCTCAAGATATTTGATTTTGGATGTGGTACCGGAGGTGAGATAATAGGTTTCCTAACGGCACTGAACGAACAGACAGATCTATCTGTGCAAGAAGTGGATATAGTTGCGTTAGATGGGAATTGCAATGCGTTGCGTTTCTATGAAAATGTTTTGACTGAATTACAACCGAAGTTACAATTTGAGGTATCAAACAAAACTTCACCCGTTAGAATAGATGATTTGTACGATCTATCCATTATAGATGATATTTATGCCTACACCACTTTTGATATATTCCTCTCTTTTAAGGCTGTTTGTGAGTTTGTTACTAAGCAGCAATTCGAGCAGAACAATGCGTATGCTGTTGTATTGAACACTTTCCTCCCCAAACTAACCAATGACGGAATAGCCTTGTTAGTTGATGTAACATCCTATAATTCTGTGGCGGAAGAATGGCTACCTAAGATGTTAGATACCGGCATAAAAGCCGCTAATGGTCAGACGATTATTCAAAACGAAGGTTATAATCAAGTATTCAAAATCTCTCATTCTAGTAGGCAAAATGACATGTCTAAAGTAGCATATCGAATTATCAAAAAATAAATAATACTATGGCAAAGAAAGATTGGATGGTCTCCCAAGCCGATTTGGATGATGACCAATTGCGTGTACTACAAGCCGTATTGAATAAGTCTTGTATAGTTACCGGTTGTGCTGGTAGCGGAAAAATCAGTGCTTGCATTGATAAAAGCGCAACGAGTACAAAAAGAAAAAGGTAATGATTATCAAATTATTGTCTTTACGAAGGCACTATGCAGATACATGAATGCAGGTCGGAAAGAATTGGGTCTAAATAATGATTTTACACATTATTGGCGATGGAAAAATAGGCTTAGTTGCCCCAAAAGCCAATATGTTATTGTGGATGAAATACAAGATTTTTCCAAAGACGAGATTCGAGAATTTGTTTCAGCAACAAAAGGTAATTTCTTTTTCTTTGGAGATACAGCGCAGTCACTATATAGTGGTCTAAAAACAGATATCATACCTGTGGAAAGAATAACCTCTCTCCCATGCATAGCAAACAAAAATTTCAAAACATTCGAATTGTATAGGAATTATCGGTTGCCGCTTCCTGTAGCGCATGCAGCATACTATATTAATTTGGAAGACCAAGACGCATTTGATGAAACTATCTATAAGAGCAAAGAAACAGCAGTTCCTTTTTTGTGGAAGTTTTCGGATTTGGACAGCCAAATATCTCAAATTGCCCAAATACTGAAGAATGATAGCAGCAAAACAGATGTAGCAATTTTAGTACCACGCAATGCTATGGTAAAGTCAATCTGTAAATTACTAACAAATTATAATATTAAATACGAATGCAAATACGAAGATGAGGATAACTGGAGAGAAAGTACTGATACACTAGATTTTAATACTACAAATCCTAAAGTGATGACTTATCATAGCGCAAAGGGACTACAATTTGAGACGGTGTTTATTCCTGATATACAGCCGCTCAATTCAAATCACCCAGAGTCAGATCAGAAAGCATTATATGTAGCAATGACGCGTACATATCGCTATTTGTATCTAATGTATAGTGGCTATCTGCCGGAGCCGTTATCTGATGTGCCTGAAGAATTATTCAAATGTAGAACATTTTAATTGTCAATAATATGAAGACTTATTATATTCCAACATCAACTCTGAATTTCAATAATATCCTATCTACAGAAAGTATTTCGCCCAAAACTTTCTATACTCAGCGGAGTTATGGAATTAAGCGTTGGACTTCTGTAGAAGAAAACAATTTGGATAATATGAGACTGTCTAACAAGTATGTTAGGCAGTCTTTTTTGTAAGTCAAGTAGCATT